>JBBRMD010000003.1:0-166847 GCA_038231015.1 Candidatus Obscuribacterales bacterium | reverse complement strand
GGGCCTAAGCGAGCGACAAGCTCAGCTAGGGGCCGGAAATGGCTCCCGCGGGCCTTGGCGAATGGGTGCAAGCCCACCAATGCAAATTGCTCTCTCCAATGCCTACTTCAGGTCTCTTGGTCTACCAGAACTCCGATGCACAGGAACGGCTTAATCCACCGAATCGCCGTATGCGGACCCGCACGTACGGTGGTGTGGCAGGGAGAAGTCCGCGAGGACTTCCCCTATGCCAATTTTAAGACCCGCAAAATTTGCTTTTTCCAATTTTCTACTACATTCTATAATACGTAGTTGATTAGTAGCCTCGCTAGCGATTAGCAAATTATCTATAACGGCTCTGCTTATGTTGCTGCTACGTATCTTGCTGCTACTTCTTTTGCCTCTACTTATTTTGCTTCTACTTCTTCAGTTTCGACAATATAGAGTTGGCTATTGACTTGATCACTGTTTCAATACGCTCACTCCCTGGGTGTGGCTTTGCGGCTTTTTTACTTGGATGTACTCCCGTAAATAACTCCGTTGGCAATTCAAAATTGTTACGATGTCCTTCAAGAGTTTGATCGAGAGGCTGGCCGAAATAGCGCCCCACCATAAGAAATACGAGCGAATCGCCCATGCCATCAACTTCAAATTCTTCGATTGTTCCGGCGATGTCGTACGAAAAAATTCGCTTCCCATCAACCAGCTTTGAGTTGGCGAATATCTCTTTCTCTTCTGGCTGCAATTCGCCAAAGTCGCTTATGACGCCATCGTCGCTGTTGCCCGAGAATTCTCGCACCAGTTTACCGTTTTCGTAGTAGGCATAGCCAAAATAATTGATTACGCTTTGTAGAACAAACATCAACAGTTTGCCTTGAGGGTATAGATCGAGAACTTTTTTGAAATATGGATGGTCGCGATTCTCAAAGCAGTCGAAAATAATCTCTTGGTCTGCCAAGAAAATGGCTTTGTCGTAAGCGCCAACCATATACGTACCGCTTTTTGGATACGGTTCAAAAGTGCTGTCTTCTCTGCTAATCGGCTTGTTGTAGCCAATTCGTTCTAATATTTCAGTGGCTTTTTCCGGGTGGTGCTGCAATGACTCACCTAAATAGGCGTCGGGGCAGTCGCCAGTGATAATGCAAGCCGCTTTCCAACCCATATACAGCTCCTTTGCCGATAGCAGTGGGCAAATTGTACGCTGAATCTTATCGGCGAATAGAGTTTGCCTTTCTTTTTCCTTAACAATCTATTGAACTATTTTTTTGTTCGAGCATAATGGGTTGATGAACAAGAATTGCTACATGCTCCCCACCCAACAAATTGTCGCCGAAGGCGCCAAGCAGAGGAGCACGTCGCGAAGTATGCACAGACAGAATCTATAATTTAGACTGTAGTTCAGCTTTCTCGATGGCTCCCAATCAAAGGGGGCCATTTTTTTTGCTGAATTTTCTGCTTGGCAGATTTTGTTTTGAGTCGAAATACAAACAACATGGAGATAAGAAGTGCACTAATGAACGCTGTTGAAACTGACAATTTGAGAAAAGTATTTGAAATCAAGAAAGGTCTCTTAGGCCGTGACAGCAAGACTGTCGTGGCTGTTGAAGCGATTTCGCTTACTGTTCCAGCTGGTCAGTCGGTGGCGTTCATCGGGCCAAACGGAGCTGGTAAATCGACCACAATTAAGATGCTAACTGGCATTCTTAAACCTAGCTCTGGCACTGCTTCGGTGTTGGGTTTAGATCCCTGGAAACAGCGTTCTAAATTAGTGCGTCAAATTGGTGCTGTTTTCGGCCAACGATCGCAACTTTGGCTGCACTTGCCGCCTTCAGACAGTTTTGATTTGCTGGCTGAAATCTATGGCATTCCCAAGAATGACTATAGAAAGCGCAAGGCGCTACTCGTTGAGCGCTTTGATCTTGGTCGCTTCCTCTCTACTCCCGTACGCAAACTCTCTCTGGGTGAGCGTATGCGAGCAGAAATAGCCGCCAGTTTATTGCACCGGCCACAGCTGCTTTTGCTTGATGAACCAACAATCGGTGTAGACGTTATAGCGCGCCAAAATTTGCGCGATCTTGTCTGTCAGTGGAATAGGGAAGAAGGCGTAACTGTATTTCTCACCAGCCATGACACCGGTGATATTGAATCGGTGGCCGATCGAGTTGTTGTCATCAATCATGGTCGAATCGTTCTTGATGACTCGCTTTCCAGTGTCAGTGAAAACACTCTCATTGAAGGCAAACCGGCTGGTCTGGAAGAAATAATTGCTCACTTGTTCAGCGGTGCAACTAATTTGTCGATGCAAAACTGCATTTCGCCAAGCTAATTGGCCAGGAGGCATAATGAAAAACTCAATACGCCAAATCTGGGCCGTTGCAAAAGTAGCGGCCCGCTCTAACCTGGCTTATATTGGCGAAGTTGCCAGTCGCACCTTCTTCTTGGCCGTCATCCTCTTCATCTTTTTGAAGTTATGGCAGGCTACTTATCGTGAGTCGGCTAGCTCTGTTCTAGGTGGTTTAACGCTCAAGCAAATGCTCTGGTATTTGACTGTGACTGAAGCTATCTACATGTCGGCGCCGAGGCTAGCTCAGCAAATTGATGAAGACGTGCGTTCTGGTGCTCTTGCTGTGCGTTTGCTCAAACCAATTAGCTACCCGCTTTATTGCTTGAGCAGCGCGCTGGGAGAGCGAATTGTCAGATTCTTAGCTAATTTCGCTACCGGTGCTGCCGTTACTTTTTGTCTTGTGGGGCCATTTGACTGCAGTCCAGCTGCGCCCCTCATGCTGCTTGTGACGGTGCTATTGGCTTTCGTTTTAGACGGCCTTGGCCATCTGATTATCGGTTTGTGGGCATTCTGGTTAGAAGATACTTCAGGCCTTTTGCTCATCTATACGAGGCTGAGCATGATTCTAGGAGGCATGCTTATTCCGATGGAGCTCTTTCCAGATTGGTTGAAAAGCTTCGTGCTCTTTCTTCCTTTCCCTTATCTGGTCTGGGGTCCAGCTCATCTCTTTGTTCATTCTAACTGGTTGCAGTTTGCTCAATTGCTGGGTTGCCAGTTTCTCTACATCTTGCTTTTGCTCGCTATCGTAAAGGTCATTTATGGCTGGGCACTAGAGCGCATTTCAGCCCATGGAGGTTAACTATGTGGTTCTCGAAAATACTGAGCTACCTCAGGCTGGCTAGGGCTTACATTAAGCTTAACTGGTCAATGCAAATGGAATATCGCGGGGCCTTCCTTTCTCAGGCCCTAGCGATGTTTCTCAACAACGGTACCTGGCTTGCTTTCTGGTTGCTTTTTTTCAACAGGTTTCCTGTCATTAAAGGCTGGGAGCAATCAGATGTAGTGACGCTTTGGGCTATCAGTGCTGCTGGATTTGGCTTAGGCAATGCTTTTTGCTGGAATTTGCATAATTTAGCGGCTATGATTTCGCGCGGAGAACTTGATGTTTGGATGCTTTATCCCCGAGCTTTGCTTCCCCATCTCGCTCTCGGTAAGATGAGTGCCACCGCTATTGGTGACTTGGCTTTCGGCTATTTCATCTATATCGTTATGGTGCGACCCGATCTGCATCATTTCTTGCTCTTCAATGCTCTTGTTGTTGCTGTTGCCCTCGTCTTTATCGGGTTCAACTTATGGCGCGGTAGTTTGGCTTTTTACTTTGGTCAGGCAGAAGTACTGTCTGAACAATGGTTTTTCGCCATGATTACTTTCTCTACCTACCCCAATTGTCTCTTTGACGGCTGGTTAAAGGTAGTGCTCTATACCTTGATTCCAGCTGGCCTTGTCAGCGGCCTGCCGGTTGAGGCTCTGCGTGATTTCGATATAGGTGCGGCTGCCTTTACCTGGCTAGGTGCGCTTTTCGTGCTGGCTTCCGGAGCTGCATCGTTTGAGTTGGGTCTGCGGCGCTATCAATCTGGCAACTTGCTGGGTATGAGATCTTGAGTGAGGTAAATGGAGAGTGGCTATGTTTAACAGAGATGTCAGTCTAGATGAAGTTAGCATAGCTGCTCCCTGCCCTGTTAAGTGGGAGGAGATGGACGGTGATGAGCGCAAACGCTTCTGCTCTCTATGCTCGTTGCATGTCTACAATATCTCTGAGATGAAGCGCAAGGATGCTGAAGCATTTCTCTCCGAAAACATTGATGGGGTCTGTATTCGTTTGTTTCGTCGAACTGACGGCACTTTGATTACCAAAGATTGTCCTGTTGGTCGGCGCTTGGCCGATGCGGTAAAATGCAGAGTGAGAGCTGCTGTAGTCGCCTTGGTGGCCATGCTCAATGCTTCTGCCGTATTTGGCCAAGATAGTAAATTGAAAGTGCCAGATAGCTTCATAAACTCTGCCAGACCGAGGGCGGGTGTTCCATGGGGTGGCACTGCCCCCACGTGGCCGAAGAGTAGTGTCTCTAGTAATAGCGGTATCCCGCAAGCCAAGGCTGGAGTTCGAGAAGGTGCTGGAGTTCCCTTTTTGTCGGGTGAGCCAGCCAAACTCTGGAAAAATGACATTGAGCAGCGGGCTGACACAACCGCAATCGATGCATTTCGTGCCGCTCAGTCTCATTGTTTCGCTAAGCGCTTTACTGAAGCCGCTCTGTCTTACGAACGGGCAATCAAAGCTTTTCGGGACAACAGAGGTAAGTATGACCAGAAATTTGAAATGACTGTGGTTAAAGAATATGCCAAATTGTTGCGTCAACAGAAGAATATGGCTCAAGCCAATTTGATTGAGAAAGAATTTGGTGCGGCAAAATAGGCTCCTTCTGTTTCCAGCGCTGACTCGGGCTTACTAGTCAGGCACCTACTAAATTTGCGTTGGCATGGTTTAATCGAAAATGAAATTTTAGCTTTGTAAGCAATGGCTGCAAATTTCGACGATGATTTGGTCGTTTTTGGGTACGATTTAGTAGTGGTTAGATTTGAACCCAGTTTCAATTTGCGGCTGCTTTGGTGTTTCCGGCAATCCGCCGATTTAGTCTCGTCTAGATAGGTTTTAAACGGCATTTGAACACATATGTAGCTAATTTCTCGATTGGCGAAATTCTGGTTAAAGCTGGCGTGGTTTCACAAACTCACATAGATGAGGCCGTTAAAGAGTCTGGTACGCGTCAACGGTTGCTTGGTAGAACTTTGGTTGAGCGTGGTTGGTTGACATCAAATCAACTGCGAGCTGGTCTAGAAGCTCAGTCATTTTTGCGCGATGGTATGGTCGATTCTTACAGCGCTATGCGGGCCTTATCTATCGCCTGCAATTTTGATAAGTCTTTTGCTGAGGCCTTGAGCGAGGTCCTTCCCAATGCAGCTCCACCAAGTATTTCTAGCACGTGTAAGTTAGGCGAACTGTTGCTGTCGGCCGAAATTCTCGACCTCGCCACTCTTGAGGCTGCAAACACCAAGAGCTTAGAAAACCATGAGCCTCTGGGTAAGGTATTGCTTGCTGATGGATTGCTTACTGAGTCTTATCTTGATGCTGCATTAGAGTTACAGATGCGGGTACGTGATGGTCTCTTCTCTCGTGAGCAAGCAATTGAAGCTCTCAAGCAAAATCCGGCGCGCTTTCTTGAGATGCTAGCTCCAGCTGCTGAAAGTGCTGACAATATAGCTCTACAAAGTGAAAGCGTTCGCATTGGCGAGCTTCTTGTTAGAGCTGAAATTGTCAGCGAAGGGGATGTTCATCAGGCGCTTGAGTTTTCTCGCACGCACCGTCATCCTATTGGTGAGATGCTACTGGCTCGTGGATTTATCACTAGATCGTTGCTCGATGCATCGCTCTCGCTGCAAAAGATGGTTGGCGCTGGTCAACTATCGTTAGAGAATGCTACCGCTTGCCTAGTGCAGGTATTTAGCACAGACAAACCTGTTTCAGAATGTTTGCTGCGCCTTAACCTATTAGGAGAACCGCCGGTCAAGGCTTCTAAGTCTTCTAGCAATGAAGGCACTGCTGCCGCCCTGGGCAGGCCGACGAAAGCAAACACTCGGCCGAAGGCTGGTGGAAAATGGGCTGGTATCAATTTCGATTTCTTGCGCCCCGATAATAGTAATGAAGGAAGCGCTGTCGTTGGCGAAATATCTGATGTTCAAGAAAATACTGTTATACCTGAAGCAGAAAAAGTAGAAGAAAAATTTGACTCTACAGAGTTAGACGAGCTACTTGAGGCCTTTGTTATTTCTCAAAACAAAAGTAGCCGCGATGCTCTACCTAAGAGCGATACCAATGCTGTCAGATATGTCTATGTCTCAGCTGATCGCTCTCTACTGTATGAGAATCAACGTTCCACATATTCTCGCCTGGCTAGAGTTTTACTGAAGCACCGGCAATTTCTTGTAGCCGAAGAATTACTGGCAGTGGCTATCGATATTTCCATGCGGCAAGAGCTTGGCGAGAGGCAAGCTGAAGACCAAATGTTTTTGGCTGGATTATATTTGCAACAGGGTAAAACCTGGCAGTCTGAGCGTCTCATCAAACTCTGTCTAGCAACATTTGAATCTTTGCCGAAGTTTAGCGAGCGGGTTGTGGGCCTCTGTCATCACCGTTTAGGGCTTGTTTATTGTCGAATGGGGCTCTTTGTTCAAGCCGAGAAACAGTTTTTGCGAGCTTGTGAATTGATGATAGCGAGCGACAGTAAGTCTAGTGAGGGGCTAACGAAACGCAGGCTGGCCGCTATTTACAAAGATTATGCTGTACTTCTGCGGTCAGTAAAACGTGAAATGGAAGCGGCTAAATATTACGCTCAGGCCCGCGCTATTCAACGATTTGATCAGTGATCCGCATGCTCTATTCACTTTCCGATTCTTTAGCGATTCTCTTTATAATCTCGTGATAGGGCGCTTCTTTTGGTGTTAAAAGCAAATTGCGCGCGAACTCTAGATCTAAATGAGCTGAGCGGATCAGTGTTTTTGCTTGATCCACCAAGTGCGCTTGCTGCTTATGGTTATGTTCTTCTTTTCTATTGTCGTTTGCTGCTAAAATCTTGCCAAGCTTTGAGGCTGCCGCTTCATAATATTTGAGCGATGCATCTAATCGGCGATTGGCTAATACCGCTTGTTCTGCCCTGCCTGTTACAAGTTTTTGCAGCACTAAAACGGTGGTCTTAAATTCCCTGATTTTGTCGCCACTCTCATTTTCTTGTTTAGAATTGGCTAGGCAATTTTCTTCTTTTATATCAGCATGTTGAAAAGATTCACTAGCAAGTTTGATTTGAAAAACGCTTGCTGTCACGAGCTCTCCGACCACTGCATCATCTGCCTTTGCATAGGCCTCAACTGAGGCGTTCATTTTCTCTAATGCGGCCTCGATGCGGTTGATAACTTTAATAGATGCTTGGCTGGGAGTGCCGTAGCATGTTGCCTTGAGATTGTAGAGATCTTCAAAGCCTTTTTTGATTGACAGTGGTCGTCTGCTTGTGTTTTCCCAGAGATAATCTAGATCGACGATCGACTCATAATTGTCGAGTTCAATTTCTCTTTTAACTTGATAGAGAAGCAGTAATGCTACTTCTGCTGTGCGTTTTGATTGCTCTTGCTTGTTTGATTTTAAGAGTTCGATTGACTCATTGAATAGTTTTACAACCCTAACGAGTTGCAAATTATGATCTTCGCTAACCACACAGTTGCTGAATTCTATTGCCATTTTCATTTTTGTGATGGCACCAGATATTTCTAATGCCCTGTACTCTGGGGTGTCTTGAACAAAATTCGGCCGACAATTGTCAAGGTTTTCATTGGTCAATTGTTGTTTTGCTAGTTCTAGTCTGAAAAGTCCAAATTCAATGCGTCGTAAGCATTCGGCATTATTAGCTTTACTATCGAATTTACTGTTAACCATTGCAGCATTGCAGTCTTCCTCTGCCATGAAAATGTGTTTTCTAACAAGAGCGCTCAGTGCATCTTCGCGATCGCGAATTAGTTCATCTAGTTGGCCAATTGTTCTTACTAACTGATCAATTTTGGCCTCAGGACTTCGCTTTTTGAGCCACTCAAGAAGTTTCGGTGGTAAATTGAATGGCATCTTTATTGCTCGCTCAAGTCAGCAGAAACCCTGTTTATTTCAGCGCTAAGCTGGACAATTTTTTCTTCAAGCTGGTACAGCAGATCTCCAGCTTTTCCTTGCCACGGAATAGAGATCTCGCTCAGCTCTAGGTAGTCACTTTCGCCTAGTATGTGCTCAATTGCCTCTGCTTCTAAAATTTGCCGACCGAAATCGGTGTATAGCCAGGCGATGCCAGCAAGATCAAAACATTCTTGGACATTTTCGGCAAATAGACTATCGAAGGCCGCCTGTAGCTCGCAGTTTGCATTTTTTATGCAGTTGACGATTAGTTCGTTTTGCCTATAAGTGGTCGCTTTGAAGTTGTCTGTCAGCTGCGCCAGTGCAAGTTCGACGGTAGCCAATCTATTTTCGGCATGTCTTCTATTTGGCTGCTTATTAAAAGCCATCTATTACACCGTTTTTGTCGGCTCAGACAAAGTGTAGGTTAAGACCAAATTGTTCTTCGTTTGCGAGTAGGCTTTGTATTTTCCAGCTCCATTGCCACCGCTAATTACAATTAAGTCGCTGCTTGGGTTTGATTCTAAAATTTCAAACTTGCTTGCTTCAAATTTACCAAGATGTGCTTTGTACATCGATTCTTTTGCTGTCCAAATACGGGTTATTTCAGCATTGAGAGAGGCAGTGGGGCACGATTCTAGCTGCTTCAATTCGGATGGTTGCATGAATGATGATGCAAAATCACTATCGCGTGAGCTAATCGTTTCAGCGTCAATGCCAGGATGGCCTACGTCAATAAAGCTAGCCAGGGCAATACCTTTGCCGTTTGAATGGGTAATTGAAACAGCTACTGGTGCTACTGCAACGTCTTTGATAACAGCGTAAGGCGAGCGGTCAGCATGATTGTATATTTCTACATCATGGGGCCCTAAAATTCGACCGATGCCACTGCGCACAAGGGTTCTTATGGCGTCTTTGGCAGCTATGCGACCGAGCAACCAGTCAATTTTCCGTTTCTTCGATTGGCCAAGGCTGCGCCATTGATTTAGTTCATTTTTGGTCAAAAGATAGTCTAGGCACCACTCTAAGATCACTTCGTCCTCACTTAGGAGGTCTTGTGACACTTGCATAATGGCGCAGCGTTCGCGCACTTGATTGCTCAGTTGCTCGGTCGTAAGAATGCTGGTACTCAAAAATGACGAATACGGATTAGCAACAAAGTTTTGCCAAGCCTCATTTAAGACCACTCTGCGGCTGTTTATGCTGTTAATGCGCAGAGCTAGCTGTCCAGCGCTCATTACTTCAACTTCAGCCTCTGTAGCTCTTTCTGATAGAGCTGGCAGTGTTGCCGCTACTTCAACTTGGGCTGCTAAGGTTGCTGGGTTCAAATAAAAGTCAATTGACTCAATAAAGAATGGTAGTAAAGCCGTGGCAGACAGCCCTTTTTCGTAGAGATAGAAAAGCACAAATTGGCTTGAGTTATCTAGCAAGAGCGGGTTGATGAGAAAGTTAGCTTGGGCTAAATTTGGCATCCAATTGGCTGCTGCGGTAGCTTCAGCTCTTCCGGCAATGGCTTTGTTGCCGACTTTGTCTAGCGATTGAACTGCTTGCATAGATGGGCCATGAAACATTGCTTTTGGCCCATAGAGCTGAGCTTTCTCTTTGAGATTGCTTGCTGCCGGCCCCGATACGACCAGCTTGCCTCTTTTTGCTGCCGGCCCAGCTTGAGCACTAGTTTGAGAACTGGGATTAGATCCAGAATAATCGGCGGCGAAAATAAAGTCGGCCATCATTAGAGTAGTTGAGCTAGCGGCTTCAGTCATTTCAACATGAAGTTTAGAATTGCTGCCTGTTACTGTCATTTTGAGCGACAGTTCGTTGTGGTCTACCACTAACCGTCTAAACGCTTTTACTTGCTCAAGTCTGACAATGACACCTTTGCCGACTCTACTTGTTTCTCTATTGTGGTGGGCCATGGCGGCCTCTGCCATTATTTCCAGCGATACCATTAGTGGTACCAAGTGTACTTTTGTTTTTTCTGCCACGCTCACCACGCCGCCGATGGCATGATCGAGCAAATAAAGGTCTGTGGCTAGGTTCAGAGTGAGGAAGAGTTCGGTGCTTTCGGCATTAGGAAAAACTTGACAGCGTTTTAGAAAGGGCAACTCTTCTGGCTCATGACCTTTATCGAATTGTCTTAGCCAGTCAGAATTATTGTCTTCTTCTAAGTTTTCTTCCCGATATTGATCGTTATTACTTATTTCAGAGTTCTCAATGTATGAACGCATTACTTGCTCTGATACAGCGCTGATGCGACTGTAGAACGAGGCATTAGTACTGAGGAAACTTTGCACGACCGTTTCTTCAGCCATTTCTGGCTCAAGGTCATCTTCTGAGTCGGCTAGTGCAGGCGAGTCTTCGTATTGCTCTTTTTTTAGACGATGGCGGCCAGCTCGACTTGGAGAATAGTCTTGTCTGTCCGAGGGCAGTTGCACTTCGGACAGTTGAGTAATGTCAACTTTGAGGTCGGCGTAGACGAGCAGAAGGGGCGTAGAGCGTGCCGGAGCTTCAGCTGTTATGGTTTGCCAGTTGACTGTTTTGGGTTCGCGGCGCTGATAGAGATAATCTAGTTTGGCTGGTACTTCTTGGACAAAGAGAGAGGCTAAGAGATGATGTATTTGCGTAAGGCCAGATTTTGAGGCCAGGTTGGTCGCCACAGCCAAGTGATCTTGCTTGGTTAAAATGCCAGGAATAAGCGAGCTTAAGATGCCACTAGGTCCTACTTCGATAAATTTGCGTACACCGAAGTCGTACATCGATTGCACGGTTTGGCGCATGGCCACAGGTTTAGTGAACAGTTCTGTGAAGAAGCTTCTGATACTTTCTATATCATCAGGGTAGCGTTGGGCTGTTGAGCATGACCAGCCTGGGATGGCTAAAGGGCTGATGTCGACAGCGCGCACGGCGGCTTCTCTGCCGACCATTACTGCTTCTACTAGAGGTGTGTGATACGGAATAGCTATGGGTAGAAGATGGCAGGGAAGGCGTTTGTCGCGCAGAGCATTATTGAGGTTGTCGATTGCTTTAGCGCTGCCGGTGACGATTGTATGTTCTTCACCGAGATCGGCGCTGAGGTGAACTTCTGCACGGTCCGCCAGGCTGACTAGGCTCATTACCGTGGCTGCCGGCGCTAAAATACGCAATGAGCGCAAATCAGCCAAGCTCTCAGCTGGTAGTGCCCGAGCCACTTCTGTGCTTGTTTCGTAGAATGTTTGAGCAACGGAGAGAACATCGACCGAGCCACCAGTAGTGATGGCGGCAAATTCGCCAGTGCTGCAACCCATTATTGCATCGGGCTTAATTTCTAAATGAGCAAGAAACTCATGGAGCGCGTATTCAGCCAGTAAGACTGCTACAACGGCAAAGTCTGCCGCCGCTAGAGACGGTGAGCCAGTTTTCTCACCAGCTATAAATGGAGGTGGGAAAATTGACTTGCTCGGCGGTTCTATTGCACCAGCAGCGAGAGCAATGTTGTCGACAATTTCAAACACTTCGCGAATCTCAGGGAAGAGAACGCATAGGTCGGCCAGCATGTTGGTATAGGCTGAGCCTAGACCAGGATAGAGAAAGGCTGTTAGACCGCCCAGTAAAGCTTCGGGAGCGCTGAAGTAGATTCCTTTTTTTGTTTCACTAAATTTTGTGGCAGAGCTATCGCTAATTCGCTCGGCTGCAATCGCTAACCGTTGACTTAACTCTTCAGATGAGCCCGCTACTAAGCCAAGTCTATAGCCGTTCTTGGGGGCTTGCCCTGACTGACAGTTGAGAGTATAGGCTAAGTCTTTTAAGACAATTTTTTCGTGACTAAGGGTTGCTGCCAGTTTGTTGACGCTGGCAAGAAGACCGTCTCTAGTAGGGCTCGAAAGAAAGAATACTTCGTTTTCCCATTCATGCATGAGAGAAATAGTATTGCTTTCGTTTAAACTGCTCGAGTTAATTGTGTTTGCTGTATTGGTAGAATCGCTCTCTTCTAAAATCATGTGAGCATTGATGCCACCAAAGCCAAAAGCACTGACTGCCGCCCGGCGAGGATGTTTGCGATCGTTGGTTCTTAGCCAAGGACGGGTTTGTGAGTTGACATAGCAAGGGTGTTTGGCCCAGTCGATTTTGCTGTTAGGAGTGGTGACATTCAATGTCGGCGGCAAAATCTTGTGGTGCAAAGCCAAAGTAGTTTTGATAATACCGGCAATGGCGCTAGCCGATTGTAAGTGGCCGATCATCGATTTAACCGATCCGAGGGCGCACCAAGCCTCTAGCCCTTTTGGGTCTGCTTCCCCAGGTTCATTTTCTCTAGTGAACACTTTTGCTACAGCCTGCAGCTCGACCACGTCGCCTGCTGGTGTGCCTGTACCGTGAGCTTCTAGCAGTTCGATTGTAGTAGGTGAAATGCCGGCCATGGCATAGGCATTGCGCATGGCTAGAGCTTCGCCCTCAGCTGAAGGGGCAATAACGCTGCCGCCGTGTCCATCACTTGATGAGGCAACACCGCAAATTGTGGCATAAATTTTGTCGCCGTCGGCTTCGGCATCTTCTAAGCGCTTTAGGCAGATCATGCCGACTCCTTCGCCTAACATCGTGCCGTCGGCGGCCTGATCGAAGGGTTTAATACAGTCGCTGTGAGAGAGGGCTCCAAGGCCGCAGAACATTTGGAAAAACACTGCTGATGTGTTGATGTGTACTCCACCGGCTAAGGCGAAATCACAACGTTTGTCTAGCAGGTCGTTAACGGCAGTTTCAACTGCAATCATAGACGATGCGCAGGCGGCATCTATAAGCATGTTACGTCCACGGAAACCAAGCTTCGCAGCCAGTCTTCCAGCAGCAACGCTGGGCATCGTGCCCGGAATTGTATCTGAATTGACTGGTTGGAGATTGCCTTGAATTTGCGCTGCCAGTTGTTCCAAAAGCTCTTCGTTGTGCTCTGGTAGCACCGCTCGCAAAATTCCCGCAATCTCATTAACGGTTTTGCATTGCTGTACTAGGTTTAAGCAGCCGGCACCAGGGGCGCCAATACGGCCGATGATAATTTCAGCACGATCGCGGTCGAATGGTTTTGTGAGGTAACCTGCGTCGGCCATAGCATCTTGCGCTACTTTAAGGGTCAGCATTTGATCAGGGTCGCTGCCCAGTACAGAGCTTGGCATGACGCCATACTTTAGAGGGTCGAACTGGGCAAACTCAGTTACGAAGCCGCCTCGCTTGGCATAGCTGAGGCCAATGCCGCTGGCGTCTTTGTCGTAATAGTCAGCCAGACTCCACTCTTTGTCTGTTACTTCGCGAGTGGCATCGACCGAGCGAACAATGTTAGACCAATAAGTAGCTAAATCGGGAGCACCAGGAAAAAGGCAGGCCATGCCGATTATGGCAATCTTACCTTTCTTTGCTTCGTGCTCTGGCTTTTCGCTTTTCGACGGCTTCATCGTGCCAATTCTTGCACCGGCGGTGACGAAGCAAATCTATTGAATGTTTTGCTGGCGATGCCACCAAGACCTTCAACCACCAACGCTAATTCACCATTCTCATTGTAGATGGCGAGATCACAGAGCAAGTCTGTGGCTGAGGAGGTGCCTAAGAACACTCTTGCTTTTACTGTGCCAACGGTGATTGGGCGGAAGAGATACAAGTTGCGGAAGCCGTTTGGCAGTACGGTGACATCTTGATGATGTCTGGCCCACACGCCAGCTAACTGCATGGCGCTATCGACCAACAGTGGGTCCACTAGCCAGGCACTTGCATCTGCTGTTGTGACAAAATCACGAGGAGCACTGCCAGTAATTTCACCGGCAATGTCGTTATCGGCTAGACAAATTATTGATGCCAAACCTTGGAAAGCAGGACCGTGGAAGAGCCAAGTGCCGTAGAGGTCTTTGGGTTGCGGTAGCTCTGAGGTTGAGGCTGGCAAATCGCGCAAATTGAACTTCGATTGAATGGGAGCGGCCAGTTCAGTGTTCCAAATCTCAGGGCAGAGAGCCGCTTGTTGAGCAAATTTAGCTTTGCAGCGGAAGTGCGCTTTTCTTGGATTGGCTGAGAGTAACTGCACAGCAACTGTGTTTTCATCGTCGCCGTCAATTCCGACTTCGATTACGAAGTCTTTTTCGCTGCTATGGAAGACGATTCCTGAGGGAATGTCTAGATCTGAAACTTGAACTAGGTGACGATTAGGATAGACTGCTTTGGCTGCTTCTATCATTAGTTCAAGTGCCACAGCCATGGGCAATACCGGAATGCCGTCAAACTTATGATCTTGCAAATAGACATGTTTTTTAGTGTCTATTTTTAGCAAGAACGATGAGTTATTTGCCGCTACTTCAGCTGTATTGAGGAGAACCCCAGCTGGTATCAGAGGAGTTGGTGGCGCTAACAATGTTGTTGGCATGTTCTTGGCTGCTAGCTGGGCACGCACAATCGGGGCGGGAGCTAGTGAGCCCTGAACGCTTGCTGGCTGAACTTTGGGGTCGCTAATTTGAGTAGATGAGGTTGGTTCGGTTTTACTTGCGAGAGTACCCACCAGCATCACTTCAACTTGCTCTGGGCAGTCTTTGGTGATCTCTTCTAAGAAGCAGAGGCTGCCGTCTTCTGGCTGGATCATTGACCAGCCGTGGCTAGCAAATACTGCCTCTAGTTCAGGTGGCGCCATGCCAGCTTGCCATGGGCCCCACATGAGGGAGGCCACGCGAGCATTTGTGCGCGACTTTAGTGTGAGAGCTAATTTGTTCAAAGCTTCGTTTGCTGAGACATAGTCAGCTTGACCGGGGTTACCGGTTCTACCTACAACAGAAGAGAAGAAGTACATAAACTGAAGGGTGTCGAAACGAACTTTCTCAGAAAGTGTGATGGCACCTTTGATCTTCGTGTTGTAAACGCGCTCGAACGATTCGAGGCTCTTGTCTTTGATCAGGGCATCTTCGATAATTCCGGCACCGTGGATAACACCATCGATGTTGGAGGTCTCATAAATTGAGTCAATCAATTCACCGAAAGCAACTGCATCTGAAATATCAACTGAATAATACTTAGCTGTGGCACCCACTGCTTTCAAGGTTTCAAGCGAAGAACGCACTTCGCGCTCTCTCAGTAAGTGTTGATAGGTCTGTTCTATTTCGCGCACATTGACTGTTTGGCCAAGAGCTTTGCGTTCTTCAATTAGAGCAGCTTTGATTTCTTTGGCTGAGCTCAAACCGGCTGTGCTAGCTGATTCGCTGTCTTTAGGGCGAGGCAGGCGACCAACAATGACAAAGGTAGGTTTGTATTTTTTGGCTAGCTCTAGAGTTATCTTGGCCGTGATACCACGTGCTCCACCAGTTACTAAAACTACCGATGATGAGTTGATAGCAGGCTTGGCTAAGGTCGGAACTGAGTCATAGGCGCCTTCTTTAACGGTTAGGCCAAGACGCTTGCCCAATATGAAGCCCACTTCGACAATGCTGTCGTCGGCAAATAGCTCAGACAAAATTGACTTCGCTGCATCTTCAGCAGTTGTGTCTAGATTGAGGTCAACTACTTTAGTGTGAACGGTTGGCAATTCTTGAGCGATAGTCTTGGTCAGGCCCACTACGCCACCTTGATAGGCTAGTTGTGAGAGGTTGATTGCTTGCCCGGTAGCATGGGTATTTGCATTGCCGCTGAAGTTTCCACCTAAGTAGGTGACGTTCACAAACGAGGCATGTCTGCCAGCGGCAGCGTGTCCCTTCAGATCTGCTTCAATTGCTTTGGCTAACAAGAAGGTGCTCGACAATTGTGATAGCTGAGCCGGAGCTGGTTGCGAAGCTTGATTAGGGCTGACATTGCAGATATTTATAACGGCACCGATGGGGCCGAAATTATCTCTGATTTGACCGATTACTTGCTTTACCGCTTGCTCGTCAACGAGGCTTTTGCGGTTGATCAAGATGTTGTTTTTTGCCCCAAGGCTTTTGTCTAGTCCATCAAGCAGTGCTGCAATTTGTTTTGCTGGTTCTTGCTGATCGGCAATGATTAGAGTGACTGGGGCTAAGGCTTTGGTGGTTGCTTTGGCAGCTGGTAGCTCAATTGAGGTTACCAAACCACGGGAGATTTTGGCAATGTTGCCAACCTTTTTAACTGTGGCTTGGCCTGAAGAACCCGCCAGGTTCTCACTAGTTTCAGCCGTTGTCGATGCATCTTCGTCATCGACATCATTGAGGGTATTGATCCAATCAATAATTCCTTGCAAAGTCTTGGTGCCAGCGAGCTTCTCAATTCCGCTTTCTAGCTTCGTTTGGGTAGACTCTGGCAATAGCTTTCTGAAGTTGTTGAGAATTTCGACACGTTTGATCGAGTCGATACCAAGGTCGGCTTCAAGATCTAAAGTTGGATCTAGCATTGAACGAGGATAGCCAGTTCGTTCGCTGACGATTTCAAAAAGGCTTTCTGCCAATGCATCTGGATCGATTAAGTTAGACTCGGCCACTGGGGCTTCAGCTTCGGCCGAAACAATAGTTTCACTTTGAGTTTGATAGTCATTAAGGCCGCTGCCGTTGTTAGTTGAGCTGCCATTGGCACCGTTGTTACTAGTGTAAGCGGCGTTGGGAAGGCTGCCTGAATAGGCACCATTGCCATTAGAGCCATTGCTACCATTGCTACCATTATTACCGTAAGCGCCATTGCCATTGCTACCGGCATCATAAGCAACTTGCCCTTGCTCAATGTAGGGCAAAGTAGAAATTTGATTTGCTTGCACTTGGGGCAGAGGCATCACCGCTTGGCCTGATTGGCCTAATTGAGGCTGAACACCAGCTCCACGGCCATTGGCTTGCAGGTAAGCGAGCATGACATTTTGCTGTGTTTCAAGGAAACGGTTCGTCATTTCCAGCATGCTTTGCTGGAACTCGAGCATTACCTTATCGACATTTTGATCGGGGCGACCACCTGGCTGAGTCCCGTTCTTTTTGTTGTTTGTGTCCATTGCTAGCTGTCCGTTGGTTTGTCTGGCTTTTCCATCAGTTTGAATTTGTCTGCTGGCATCATGCAACGGCCTAACCGCTGTTTGGGGCGCCTTATTAGCGTTGCCGCTCATAGGGGCGATAACTTGTGGCTGCTCATGGGCGTTTGGCTTCATGGCGTTCGGCCTATTCAGGTTAGGCTGATTGGCGTTAATCGGTATTGCATTAGTTGCTACTTGAGCCACTGGCTTAGATAAGGCTTTGTCTGCGGCCATGGTTTTTACTGAAGACATTGGCTTAGCGTAAGCATTGAGCGTGGGTTGGCCATCTTTAATACGGCCGATGCTGACGCTGTTTACTGTATATAGAAGTTGCTTGCCCGAAGGGGCAAAGTGGGCGCGAATTTTGCTCTTATGGCTAAATAAGCGATTCCAGAATAGTTTGCCCAAGTCTATGTCGGCGCCGTTTACGGCTAAGCGACCAATCATCGATAAGAAATGCTCTAAGCCGTTCTTGCCACTGCGCTCGCAGTTCACTGCAACAAAATCACGGCCAACTAGTGAGGCTTCGGTTAAGCCAGTCAAAACAGCTCCTGGTCCTACTTCTACAAATAAGCGAGCACCGGCATCGTGCATGGCGACAAGCTGGTCGACAAAGAGAACTGGCTTAAGAGCATGCTCACTCAGTTGTTGAGCAATGGCACCGCTTTCGCTGGCATAAGGCTTGCTGGTGCTGTTTGAGTAAACTGCAACCTTAGGGCTCTGGCACTGCACTGATTGCAATACTTCAGCTAATTGCTTATCAGCGCCGGTCATAAGTGGGCTATGGAAAGCGGCTGACACAGCAATGGCTTTAGCGGCAATCTGTTTAGCTTTGAAGACTGAAATTGCTGCTTCGATTGCTTCAGCTGAGCCTGAAATAATTGATTGGTTAGGAGTATTGATATTAGCTAGGTAAACACCAGGCATTTGCTTGAGAGCCGCTGTTACTACTTCAGCTGTGGCTGAGATCGCTGCCATCGCTCCAGGATTTTGCGCTGCACATTGGCCTAAAATCAGGCCTCTAGCAATAGATAGCTTGATTAAGTCTTCCGCACTGAATACTCCGCCGGCGTGCAAGGCCACATATTCGCCGTAACTGTGACCGGCAACCATGTCGGCTTTTAAACCGAAGCCACCGAGTAGTTTTAGCATTGCGAGATCGCACACACCTAAGGCTGGTTGAGCCACATCGGTGCTAGTTAGTTGTTCTTGCTGCTCAACTTTTTTAGCTTCTGACTGTGTGGCGGCCGGGAAGATATAGCGAGAGAGGGGATTTTTCGCAGAGAATTTGTTGAAGGCTAGTTTTTCTGAGTTCTCAGAGATATAACGATCTGCTTGCTCTACTGTTTCTAGAATTTCAGGGAAGTAAATTGAAAGCTCTTTGAGCATGTTAACTTTCTGAGAGCCCTGACCCGGGAAGAGGAAAGCTATTTTGTTGGCAGCATTGGCTGTGACGTTATTAGTAGAGGCGCTGTTAATCTTGAAGTGAACTCCGGTCGGCAAACTAAATTGTTGTTCTTTATTTGCGACTTTAGTTTTTACTAGAGCAATTTTTTCTTCGAGATCACCAATAGATGTAGCAACAATCGCCAAGCTAGCTGATGTTGTTAGTTCGCTTTGCGAATTAGCTTTAGCGCTGCGTTTGAGATTGGTTTTCTGATTGAGATTACTTGCTAGTTCAAACAGTCTGCGACGAGCTTGGCTGGTGTCTTTACTTTCAATAGCAAAGTCGAGGCGCATTTTCTTAACGGCCGCTTCCGTTTGGGCAATCGCCTTGAGCAGATCATCGCTAGTAGGTGCTTTCCAGACAAACAATTCGGCCGGCCAGGCTTCTACAATTGGCGCCGTTTCGGCCTTGCATGGAGCAACATATTCTTCTAAAACAGCATGGAAGTTTGTGCCACCAAATCCGAAGGCGCTGACGCCGCCACGACGTGGAATTTCGGCTTGGGCATTAATCCAAGGACGGCTTTCTGTGTTTACGTAGAACGGCCCCTCGCTGAACTTACAAGCAGGGCTTGGGTCGGTGACGTTAATAGTAGGTGGCAATACTTTGTGATGTAAAGCCTTGGCAATTTTGATGATTGAAGCTAAACCGGCAGCAGCTTTACTGTGGCCGATGTTGGTCTTTACTGAGCCAATAGCACAACTGCCTATCTCTGCGCCTGAGTTTTTAAAGACATTCGATAAAGCTTCTACTTCGGCTTTGTCACCAGCCACGGTGCCGGTACCGTGAGCTTCAACGATCTGGACGGTAGATGGTGAAACGCCAGCATCTGCGTAAGCTCTGTCGAGAGCAAGCATTTGGCCAGCAGGACGCGGTGCAGTCAAACTCAAATCGCGACCATCACTAGAGCCAGCGATGCCTTTGATAACGGCATAAATGCGGTCACCATCGCGCTCGGCGTCACTAAGGCGCTTGAGCACAAGAATGGCGATGCCTTCGCTGATAGCGATGCCGTCGGCTTTGGCGTCAAATGTTTTGCAGCGGCCATTTGGTGAAAGGGCATGGGTTTTGCTGAAGCTGAGGTAGTCTCCAGGCTGGTTGTGTGTATCTGTTGCACCAAGTAAAACGACATCACTAGCGCGCGAGCGCAAGTCACTTACACCAACATAAAGGGCCGCTAGTGAGCTGGCGCAAGCCGCATCAATAGAGAAGTTGATTCCTTTTAGGTCAAAGCGATTGGCGACGCGGCCAGCAGCTACGTTACCGAGATAGCCAGCGAACGAGTCTTCTGTCCACTCTGGCAAGACTGCCTTAATTTGATCTGTGGTTTCTTCATCAAGACCGTCTAATTTCCAACCGAGCATCGAGCGCAGCGAATATAGGGCTGTAATGGGCCCGTGGCCTGCATTGGCTAAAATAACCGAGGTTTTGTCTCGGGGGAATTTGCGTTCGTTATAGCCAGCGTCAAGCAGAGCGCTGCGAGCTGCCTCGAGAATGAGCACTTGCATCGGATCAATAGAATCAAGGCTGCTTGGCGGAATACCATAAGGAGCCGGATCGAAGACTACATCACTAAGGAAGCCGCCCCATTTAGAAATGATCTTGTCGCGGGCCAGGGGATTGGCATCAAAATAATTTTGCCAATCGAAATGTGATTTAGGAATTTCAGTAATCGAATCAACTTTATTGAGAATGTTAGACCAATAAGTTTCAACGTCATTACTTTGAGGGAACTGGCAGGACATGCCGACGATGGCGATATCTTCTTGCCTGTGATTGAGGTTGCTTAACTCAGCAGCGTTAAGTATTTGTCGTTGTTTTTGCTTCTGTGCTGAGCTCGTGAGTAGTTGGTTGCCTTCTGCTGAAATATTGTGATGCAATTCAGCGATGGTCATTACTTTGTCGTGCATGGCGGCCACCTGGCCGATCATATACATGCCTTCTTGCCATTGCTGCTCATCAGGTATGGTGGCAAGTTGATTTGAATTGCCGCGGCTTAGACCTTTGCTTGCTATACGCAAACGGCCAAGATTCATCAATTCGAGTTCTTCGCGAATCTCATCGCGACTTTTGTTCTGGCCTTGCAGCTCGACGCGGCGATTGTCAAAAATTTCTTTGTACGGAGATTCGATACAACGTATCGAATGCCCAGGGCCAGTTTCAAGCAAGACTGTTTGGTCGCACTTCAAGGCAGCTTGTTGGAATTTGTTGACGATTGCGCCACTGGTAACTGCTTCTTCGGTGAAGAGATAAGCAGTTCCTACTAAGAAGCCAACTTTTATACCGCGAGCTGTTAGTGGCGCCGTGAGGGTGGCCACCATTGCTGCCGAAACATCGTCGTGAATGCCGCCAGCAAACCATACATGGAAGGCTGAGGCATTCTCGCGCGGCCCAATAGCATCAAGCATCACTTCAATCATTGACTGCCAGAGCACAAAGCTTGAGCGCGGGCCAACGTGGCCACCGCATTCTTTGCCTTCAAATATAAAGCGGCGCGAGCCCATTTCGATAAACGATCTGAGCAGCAGCGGAGACGGCACGTGTAAGTAGGTTTTTGTACCAGCATCTTCCATGGCTTTAGCTTGGTCTGGTCGACCGCCAGCTATGAGCGCGAATGGTGGTTTGAATTTATCCACTACAGCCATTTGCTCTTGGCGCAAAGCTGGAGGAACGAAACCAAGTAAGCCAACGCCCCAAGGCATTGCACCTAGCTTTTCGCTGGTTTCAACTAGCAATTGCTCGATGTCAGCTGCTCGCATTAGCGACAGAGCTAAGAACGGCAGGCCGCCGGCTTTAGCCACATCAAAGGCAAAATCGCTGCAGTCGCTAACGCGAGTCATCGCACCTTGAATAATTGGATAGCGGGTGCCGTGCGACTTAGCGAGGTCTGAATTTTCAGCCAGCGCTGACGACTTGGCGGCAATCTCAATTTGCAACTCAATTTGTTGGCGGATAGCATCGATTGCACCAGCCACCGTTCCGCCTACTTTGGCGAAATGAGCAGCAAAGCAAGAGTCTTGACCCAATGGCCAAAGTGGATCGCTATCATCGGCCGCACTTGTTACATTGGCTTGCAGCGCGGCCACGAGAGCGTAGCTATTTTGGCTTTGCAAAGCTGTCTGTAGTTGGGCGAGGCGGGCAGAGCCATTTTCGGCATAGATTCTGAATAGTCCATCAGGACCATGAAGCACCGTCGTTTCGCTACCATCAAATTTTTCTAGTCGCTGGCGCGCTTGAGCACTGAAGAGCGAATCACGGCAAAGATAAAGTTGCGAGTCGAGGACAATGCCGCTCGCTCCTGCTGCCACGACAGCAGCCGCTGAATGCAAACCAATTCCACCTTGGGCCCAGACGGGCAGTGAAAGCTCGCGGACAAATTGCTGAACCAATACAAAAGTCGTACCGTCACCAACCCGCCCGGCTCCCTCGTGTCCCTTGGCAATTACTGCCTGGGCGCCGCATTCTTGGGCTAACTTAGCTTCTTTCAGGTCAATCGCTTCGACTACTGCTATGAAGCCAGCGGTCTGCGCTGTGGCGATATCGTTGCTTAAAGTTGCTTGATCAAAACGCCCAGCCGAAGCAGTCAATATCAAAAGAGGGTTAGTTCTTGCAGAGCTGGTAGATTTTTCAAATTGATTCGACTTATCAGATTGAATCGACTTAGATACATGGTCGGCCAATTGGCTCAACCCAGCCTGCCCGGAGCGGCAGCGAATGCCAATCTGGCCGTTCTTGGCATGCTTTTCCAGCTTGTCGAAAGCTTCAAGCCAGGCCTCGGCTGCCACGTATTCGAGGTCTAAGACCCCGCTGGCACCAGCTCTTGCAGCAGCGATGGCCAAAGCAGGCTCTCGGAAAGCTTCGCGAGGAGCGGATGGGGCAATAGCGATGATTGAAAGTGCCGGCACAGTTAGTTTGTTCTCATAGAGCCAGAACTTTGCTTTCGCATACTTTTAAGAGTTTACGCGGAATGCCAGTCAAGCATGCGCTCTCGCTGGGAAATATTGTCTTTGATAACAAAAGTATATGACCTCCTGACTGATTTTCCACTTGAAAGGTTTTAAATAACTTCCAGTTGCGCCAGCGTTGCGCTTCGGCGCTACATTAAGATGAGATTATTGAAGTTTCGGTCGGGCTGACAAGCTCGTAGGTCACCCCTCGCCATTGAATTCGGTTCGTGAGAACTGAGTAAAGAGTCATCCAGGGTAAGACCAGGTGAGCTAGTGGAATGGCGGCGCAGGAGGTAAGGAACGACTCTTCAATATACTGATGGTTGTCAGTTAAAACCCGTTTCCATAAGGTTCTTGCCTTGACCAAGAAGAATAATTCTAAGGGGAAAATGGTTAAACCTGCAGCTAGAGCCATTGCCATCGATTGGTCTTTCCAGACCAGATAGCCTATAGCGGCACTGATCATGGCTAGCAGCCACAGAGCCATCACTGCCGCTCTGGCAATAGCCCTTCCCCAGAGCTTTGGATAGTAGACCTTGGTGAGAATAAGTTGGCGGTTGGTCCACTCTAAGATTTCGCCAATCGAGGCGTCGCCGTCGCTGGCAACCAAGCATTGGGGGACAAAGTGCACCGATTGACCAATCGCTTTGATTGCGGTGGTGAGGGAAAGGTCGTCGTCTGCTGCGCGATCCCAGGCTTCGGTCACTTTGGCTTGTTCAAATACGGCGCGTTTAGTGGCCATGGCCCCGCCCCAGGCAAATGCATAGGCTGGATTGGCCATTTCCCAAGCCGTCACGCGATTCCAGAGGGAGCGAAGTTGGGACGGCCAGTTAGAGATTGAGGAGATGTAAAAACGGTAACCTGTTGTCACTCCCACTCCATCTTCTTGTAAGGGCTCGACTAGACGGCGCAAGAAATCCTCTCTTGCAATAACGTCCGAATCGACGAAGACCAAGACCAGGCTTTGAGGCGAAAGTTCCGTTAGGGCTTTTAGTTGATTGTTAATTTTCTGCGCTCGGCTTTGATTGATGCCTGCCACGACTATTTTTGTTTCTATTTTGGCGCTCTTCGATAACTCAACAAGCGCTGGGTAGGCTGGGTCTTCGCTGCTTGCTACTGCAAAAATTACTTCGAAGTTAGGATAGTCCTGGCTCAGAAGTTTCTGCACATTCTCGTTGAAGCCAGGGTCAAGGCCCTTGCAAGGCAAAATTACTGTGGCGAATGGATGATAGGGCTTACGGGGACGGTCCATTTCTTTATTGACGTAACGAAGTAAGCGGCTGAACGCCAGTGTTTGTACGGCACAGGTGAGCACCGTTATCGTCAATAAAAAGGCCGTCACAAGCATTTGTATACTCGCATTACCAGCAAAAGTGCCAACCAATATATCTATTGTTGGTTTTAACTTTGATTGCTGGTCGAAAAATCGTCGACAAGCTACAGAGTATAATGCCTAAGCTAATTTACTGTTTATTGTTTCTCGTTTCTTGTTTCGTGCTCGTTAGTGCTCCTTATTAGTGCTTCTTGTTAGTGATGCCGTGGAGGCGAACTTCTCTTTATGATTCGGCAGGCTATGTATCGGGCTTTTGTGGCGCTGGCCGAAAGGAAGATTCGTGCGCTTAATGCCGCCAGTGAGAGCCCTCGCGAGACACAAGAAGCAAAGCTCTTCAAGCTTTTGCAAAAGAATGCCGACAGTCAATTTGGCCGCGATCATAATTTTTCGTCTATTAAATCTGTAGCTGAATACCAGCGCGCTGTGCCCATTCGCGACTATGAAGACTTTCGGCCGTATATCGAGAAAGCGACAGCCGGTCACAAGAAAATTCTCACCGTAGAGAATCCTTTGATGTTTGCCACAACTAGCGGCACTACGGCCCAGCCTAAGTACATCCCTGTCACTCAAGGCTACATGCAAGAATTTCGCTTGGCCTCGATCGCCTCTGGCTACAATGTCTATCGCGCCTTCCCTAAAGTAGAGCAGGGAGTGGCCCTTTCGGTAGTTTCACCGGCAGTCGAAGGCCACACAGAAGGGGGCATACCTTATGGTGCTATCTCTGGCCAACTCTTTCAAAACGAACCATATTGGGTTAAGAAGTACATCTCGCCCATTCCTTATCAAGTCTTTTTGATTCGCGATTATGAGGTTCGCTATTACACTCTTCTGCGTTTGGCGCTAGTGTTGCCGCTTTCGTGCTTCTATACGCTCAATCCTAGTACCATCAGTTTGCTGCTTCGAAGGCTCAAGCAGTATGCTCCAGCTTTGATTGAAGACGTGCGTAAAGGCACTATTTCGCCTCCTGGTGAACTGCCAGCAGCGGCCCACTCGGCTATTTCTAAGTTCTTGTCTGCTGACCATAAGCGAGCTGCCTTCCTCTACAATTTGCTAAAAGAAGGGCAGTTTGTCGCTCATAAAATATGGCCCACTCTTGAATTGGTTACTTGTTGGACAAAGGCTGCGGCGGCGTTTTACTTGGCTGATTTCCCTGAACAGTTTGGCAACATTCCGGTGTGTGATATCACCTATGGTGCAAGTGAAGGGCGCGGCACCGTCTTCATGGCTCCAGGTAAGCAGATGCTCGCTTTGCAGTCGCACTTCTTTGAATTCGTTCCCGAAGCCGAAATGGGCAGCGAGAACCCCACCGTTTTACTTGCCGATCAGTTAGAGGTGGGTCAGAATTACTTCATCTTATTTAGTACATCTGGTGGGCTCTATCGCTACAACATAAATGATGTAGTGGTTGTCACTGGTTTTTACAACCGTACCCCTATGCTCGAGTTTCAATATAAGGGAGGCAATGTTTCTTCCTTTACTGGTGAAAAAATTACGGAACTACAAGTCACGGCTTCCGTCGTAAGAGCGGCCAAGAGTATCGGTCGCAATTTGAGATTTTTTACAGTGATTCCACAATTTAGACCAGAGCCGCACTATGAAGTGTGGGTAGAACCAGACATCAGTCATGACTTTGACCCTGAACGCGTCGAGCAGCAGTTGGCTCAACTCGCCGATGCTCTTGACGCTGAGCTTGCTATTGAAAACGTTGAGTATAAAACCAAGCGCGACTCTCTAAGGCTTGAGAAGATTGAAGCCCGTTTGCTTTCTAGTGGCTCATACGAGAGTTTCCGCAAATATCTGACGAGTGTTGGAGTCGGAGACGCTCAAATTAAGGTGAGCCATCTTAACCCCAAGGCCGAGGCTCGCCAATACTTTGAGTCGAGATTGGTCACTCAAGTTGAAGTTGAGGGCGCTAAGCAAGCGCTGAGTGGACACTAATGGAAAATCGCAGCGAATTGACACTACCAATTAACCAGTCAGCAGCTAGCTCTAAGGCTCCCCTGAAGCTTGCCTTGATTAGCTCAGGTTTAGGCCATATCAATCGGGGTTTTGAAATTTCCACCGCTCGTTGGTTCGATGCCTTAAAGCGACATTCTAGTCTCGATGTTCGTTTGTTTAGCGGCGGTGAGCACCCCGGTGCTAAGGCTCTCTGGAATTTCCCCCGCTCTAGTGCGTGGACCAAGCCGATCCAATACATTCCTTTTATGTCAGAGCAGCACCGCTGGGAATTTACCTACGGTGTTGAACAGGTGAGCTTCTGGTCAGCGTTAAACTTCGAACTAATTAATTGGAAGCCTGATGCTGTCTGGGTCAAGGATGTACCTCTGGCCCATATGCTTTTGGCTTCGCGAGTTGCTTTCAATCTTAAGTTCAAAATCATTTTGGCTAATGGTGGCATGTTCAAGCCCAAAACCTATGAGTGCTTTGACCTCACCCAGCAGCTGCAGCACCAAGCTTTTGATGAAGCAATCGAATATGGCATACCGGCTGAGAAAATGGAAATTCTGGGCAATTGTGTCCCGGCTCCTGCCGTGGTGTTGGCCGGAGAGAGAGCTCAAGTGCGGCAGTCGCTCGGGCTTAAAGAGTCTGACTATGTCATTGTTTGTGTGGCGGCCTGGAATAAATATCACAAACGCATAGACTATTTGCTCAATGAAGTAGCTAATTTGAAAGATCCAAATATCAAACTTTTGCTTTGTGGAGCTTCTGAAGTAGATACTAAAGAACTGCAAGAGCAGGGCAAAGAACTGCTCGGTGATCGTGTACAGTGGCTCACAGTTGAGCCTGAAAAAGTTGCATCTATATTGCAAGCATCGGACGTTTTTGTTCTGCCAAGTTTGCGTGAATCGTTTGGTAATGTTCTGCTTGAAGCGGCTATATGCGGCTTACCGGTTGTCACTCATCCTCATGATGGCGCTCAGTTTGTCATTGCCGATGAATTCTGGATGACCGACCTCAGTGAAGATGGTAATTTGACCAAGCGGCTCACTTGGCTCAAAGACAATGCCACCACTATTGAAGGTCATGTGCAGCAGCTCAAAGATAGCGTCAATAAACGATTTAGCGAAGAATCGTTAGTGAGGCAGTTCCAACAGATGGTAAGACGTACTGTTAATAGCAATCGGTCGCGCATTGCCATTGGCGCTTCTCAACTTGATTGATTCGCTCGATTGACTTGACAGTTTTGCCTGGCGCAGACTAAAAGTTTTGTCCGTGCTAGCATAGGCGCTGGTGATACGCCTATTTAGCCGGAGTTGAAATGGTCAAAGATTTTGTTGCCTTTCTCACAAAAACAAATGCTTTAGCTCTTGCCATTGGTGTAATTATCGGTGCCGCTACCCAAAAAGTAGTGACAGCTATCGTTGACGATCTTCTTATGCCTGTAATTGGTCTGGTTATGCCAGCCGGTGACTGGCGTGATGCCCAAATTGTTTTGTCGCAGTCGGCGCCTGATGCGGCTGGAAAAATTACTATCAACGCTCTTAAGTATGGTCACATTGTTGGTGCCTTAATAGACTTTGTGATCATCGCCTTTGTCGTTTATCTGATTACCAAAATGCTTATGCCTAAAGAGCCGCCCGCTCCAGAAACCAAGCAGTGCCCGCAATGTCTAGAGACTGTCTTAGTTGCTGCGACAAAATGCAAGGCTTGTACGTCAGCTCTGTAAGGTTCAATCTCAGTTGTTAACTAAGAACTATCTGGCAATTTTAGTTGGTTTGCAAATTGCCATTTTTCTCTCAGCTTTAGATCAAACTGTTCTCAATGTCGCTATTCCTAAAATGGCACAGGCTCTGCATGGCTTTGATAAGTCAGCTTGGATTATCACTGCTTATTTGCTTTCTTCAACTATTGCTACGCCGGTCTCTGGCAAGCTAGCTGATATTTATGGTGCCAAGTCGGTGCTCATAGTTGCCACCTTTCTTTTTGGCCTGGCATCAGGCCTCTGCGGTAGCGCTGGTTTAATAGATCCGCTTTTGGGTTTAGATGCAATTGACCAATTGATATTGGCGCGTGCCTTTCAAGGTATCGCTGGCGGTGCCATGATTGGCCTCTGCTTTATTTCGATTGGAGATCTGTTTCCGGTCGCTGAAAGGGGGAAATATCAAGGCTTTCTCGCTGCAGCATTCATTGTTGCTGCTTTAGTCGGCCCAGCTTTAGGTGGCTGGCTCACCGACAAAAATAGTTGGCGCTTGATTTTCTATTTGAATATTCCATTAAGCCTACTTGGTTGTCTCTTGTTTAAAGTCTCTTTCCCTCTGTCATTAAGACCGAGAGCTAAAGCTGTTATTGACTATCTTGGCATTTTCTTTTTTGTGCTCTTTATCACGCCAATGATTTTAGCTGCCTCAGAGATTGGCAAGCTTGGTACCATTGGCCCCACTCCTTCAATAGAACTTGCTTGCTCTCTGGCGATGTTGCTCGCTTTTCTCTGGCGCGAGAATAAAGCCACAGAGCCGCTTATTCCTCTATCTCTCTTCAAAGACAAACTGATCGCCATATCTCTAGTGACAGTCTTTGTCACCGGTATTGGTTTGTTTGGTTCAATGCTTTTATTGGCTATGATTTTGCAGCAAATGCTTCAAATGACAGGCATCGACTCTGGTTTAACTCTTACTCCATTAATGGTAGTGGTGGCGCTTGCCAGTATTGCCGGTGGCTTGATTGTGGCAAAAACCAAGCGCTACAAGCTTCTTTGTCTATTTTCGCTGCTGCTGCTCGCGGGTGGAACCTCACTGCTTGCTTGGCACATGCAGGCTGGAACTATTAAGGTGGCTGATTTATTACTCGATGCTGCCATAGGTGGAGTAGGCCTGGGGTTGCTTTTGCCCGTGCATACGATCTTGATACAGAATGTTGCTCCCCCTGAAAGTATGGGGATAGCCACATCGATGACTCAATTTTTCCGATCTCTTGGCGGAACGATAGGTACGGGTTTAATGAGTGCTGTTATGCTTAGTTTGGTCAGGCAGGGAACGTTACAGCAGGCCGTTGTTGAAGCTCTAGTTTTGTACATTGTTACTGTTGCTTTGGCTGTTGTGCTCAATCTCTTCTTGCCTGTCGTGCCGCTAGTGCGGGCATCTAAGGCCTCAAAGTAAGAGTCAGAAAATAGACCAGGGTATAGTCAAGAGTGAAGCTCGGTTACCGCAAGAGAAGAGTTTTCGCAGCAGCAGTGCTGCCCGTAGCTCTGTCTTTGGCATTTTCGCTCAATCTCTCTTTAAGCTTTGCTGCCCCGTCGTTGGCAGGTTCTGTTTACACCAATCAGTGTGATGTCGGCCAACGCCTGATGATTCCTGTGCATTCGTGGGCTAATCCAGATTTGCCTGTCAAGGGTGTGATAGTTGCTTTGCAGGGGCTAATTTTCAGTGGAAAAATGTTTGGCAACTTGGCCACCCACTTTACTGAGAAAGGCTATATCGTCTACGCCAACGATATGCGTGGGTTCGGCGATTGGCGCTCTGAGAACCATGGCTTTGCTGGTGATGGTGCCGTGCACTTTGGCCAGAGTAAAGAGGATTTGACCAGCATCCTCAAAGCCTTGCGCAAGAAGTATCCTGACAAGCCAATATTCTGCGTGGGTGAAAGCTTTGGGGCCAATATGGCCATCTGGGAAGCGTCGACCGAACCGTCGTTAATGGATGGTTTCATTGCCTCGGGAGCGGTCTTCAGAACCCGCGTGCATCCGCGGCCCCTTTGGGTTAAGACCTTCTTTCAGGGCATACACAACCCCGATAACAGCATTGATATCAAACCTTACATGCAGCCGATTCTGTCAGAAGACAAAAATGTCGCTTTAGAACTGATGAACAATACAGAGACTTCTAAAGAGATGAGTATTACTAATCTGATTAAGGCGGCGGTGACCAATAAAAATTCGGTCAAAGAAATTGCCAATATTCCGCAGTCGATGCCGATTTTGCTAATTGCTGGCGAGAAAGACCGCATTCAGAAAACCGATACTCTTGAGTTGATGGTAGCGGAGATGGGCTCGAAGCATACTTCTCTTATGATTTTTCCGGACAAAGGCCACATGCTTTTGGAATGTAAGAACATTGATGCCGAGGTTGGCAAGGCAATTGACAACTGGCTTGACCGTGAGCAGGAGCAATTTGAGCAAAAAAATCTCTTAAGCAAGCCTTCAACGACAGCTTCATCCAGTATAGAATCATCACTGCCGGATGCGCTGCCGGCAGACGTTATGCCAGCCGACGCTTTTTCTAAAAGCGATGACTCTGTATCGTCTAACTAATCTGCTATTGTCTTGACGTCACTAATTCTACTTAGTTTGAATTGGTGCCGTTAGAATGGGGGAAGAATGGCTGTGACTTTAGGCTTGAGTCTTGCTTGCACTTTATTGACAGTGCTTATATCGATTGCTGGATTGCTCTTATTTAGGAGGCTAGCAATCAACGAAGACTTAAAAGTTCAGCACGAGATTACTGATCCGTACTCGCAGTTTGTCGGCATGTTGTTTGCTGTGCTGCTTGGATTTATGGTGGCAGATGCCATGCAACGGTTTGCTTTAGCAAGACAGACTGTAGAGCAAGAAGCTTCATCTCTGGCCAATGTTTATCGTTTGGCCGACGGTCTTCCTGAAAGCAATCGCAGAAAGGTTCAGGGTCTTTGTTTGGAGTATGCAGAAGAAGTTATAAAGGCCTGGCCCCTCTTAGCTAAGAAAAAAACTGCCGCACAAACCTGGAACACTTACCGAGTTTTGTGGAAAGAGTGCACTGGTTATGAACCCGTCACCGCCCGTCAGACAAACGCTCAGGCGGCCATTCTTCCGTGTATGAGCAGTTTGGGAGATTGCCGACGCTTGAGGGTTGACGCTATGCACAATGGCATGTCGCCTGTCTTATGGAGCATTCTGGCCGTTGGTGGTATCGCCACTATCATCTTTACTTATTTCTTTAACGCGCCCAATATCTATGTGCAAATGGTCATGGTGGCCATTGTTAGCTTAGTTATTTGTTTGAACATCTTCTTGTTGGCTACATTTGACGATCCATTTTCTGGAGATGTAATGGTGCTGCCAACTGCTTTTGAAACGCAAGTTAAGCTGTTTAGGCAAGAGAAAGATAGTGCTTTTAATCCGGCTACTGCCGCACCTATAAGTCTTGAAGGTGTCAATTAAGTACTGAGATCAAATATATGTGTATTTAAAAGGGCCCCGTTTGGGGCCCTTTCGTTTTGTTCTGGAATAAGCAATAGCTACTGAGCTGTTTGCCTTTATCGCCTCAACCTCGTTTATTTGCCCTTATCACCCATTTCGCAGCAAGTTGCACATTCGAGGCAAGACTTGATGCAGTCGGCAAGTTTGGGGTCGTTCATGTCTTTGCACATTTGTGCACATTGCTTACAAATATCGCTGCATACGGCCATTATTTTTGAACTATTGGACGATTTGCGCGATTGAAATTCTGCGGACGCTTTGCACGATGCTATGCAATCTTCGAGTATCTGGATGTTCTTTGCTTGGGCATATTTGCCACCTTGTTTCTTGAAATAAGAGAGGGTTTTCTCGCACTCTTTTTGGCACTCGCTACAGTTCATCTTCGTAGCGCAACAGTCTTCGGCGCTAGCCTTAACAGCGCCTTTGGCTGTCTTGTCGCCAGCTAAAGCTGGTGACATCATCAGTGGTGCTAGGGCAAAGAGAAAAGCAGCAGCAAATAGCATCATAAATAGTTTTTTCATGACAATGATCCTTTATTTGATATGTAAAAGCACTAGGTATGCCGTTTGTAGATAGAACGGCCTCGATGCTTTTTAAATCAGTAGAGATCGCTTAAGAATATAGAGCGGCCGTTGAGTGGCCAAAGCTTGTTGGGAAAGTGATGATTGGCCTAAGCCTTGCATCAACGCTGGGCTGCAGCTGAGCCAGTCAGAAATAACTGGTCTAGCAGTACCTTTGATTGGGATAAACTTGGCATTTTGGTTAGACTGAACGCCACTTTCTAGATCGCTTGGCTCAATGGGAGCCGCGCTGCAGCAGCATTCTTTTTCTACTTTGCAGCAATCCATCGTTTCGCTAGCGGCCATGCTGCAGGTGTTACCAGCGCCAGCGGCGGCCATAACTTCGCTAGCAGGAAGAGCCAGAGCGCGCAGCGGTGCAATGACCGTGAGAACAAAGGCCAAAAATAATAGATATAGGTTTTTCTGTCTAAGCGATAATTTCACTTGAACCTCTACCTCAACTATTTGATTGTACCCCCAGCGAAAACAAATCGCTGAAAAATCTTCTTGGTAAGCAGTGAATAGCGAAAAGTGAATTTACTCAAGACTGTAAAGGCTCCACTTGCCATTCTTTGTCTTTGCAATTAGCTTGGGTTCGTTGTCGAACCACTTTAGGCTTTCCATTACTTCGCGCGGTACAAGTAGCCAATGTGGTTTTGTGCCAGCCTCTAAATAGTGTTTTGCTTCATTTGAATCATGCAATGCTTCGACTCGACGGTGTAAGAAATAAGAAAGCGATGGCGCTTCAACTACAACTGTAGCAATATCGGCTTGTGCGCCTTGAATGCGTTGAATAAGCTCTTCAAAGGGCTTTTGTCGTTCGTTGTAGAAGGCGATATTGGCTAGTGGAACAAGTATGGCGGTTAAGCCTACAGTCAGCCCGGTGAACACCGCTAGGGCTTGCTGGCGCTGATTGCGTACTGCTAAAAATAGAAAGTACAGTGAGGCTATAAGTGCTCCAATTAAGACTGGTCTTGCATCATTAAGGAAGAGCTTGACCCAGCCGTGGCCAGAATTGCCAGCGATAAATGCACCAATTGTAGTGGCGCTAACAATGGCCGCACTGCTGATCAATACTTTGCTGGACTTGTCTGCGCCTGCTTGTTCTTTGTTTCCCAAAAATGCCAACACTGCTGCCACAAGTACAGCTACTGCTGGTAAGCCAGGCAAAATATATGTGGGAAGTTTTGTTTTAATGGCACTGAAAAGCACTAGTACAAAAACTGCCCAGATGGCCATGAAAAATAGATAGGCTGTGCGTTCGTTAAGGTGCTCGCGATTTTTGATCAGGTTGGCAAAGTTGGTCTTGTGTTTACTCAGCTTGGTAAGAGCAGCAATGGCAGCCAGTATGGCTACCAAGCTCCAGGGAAATAGCCCGCCTAGGGCCACTGGTATGTAGAACCAAAACGGCTGTTGGTGATTGACTGTGCCCACCATTCTGCCAAAATTTTGAGTGATGAAAAATTCTCTAAAAAAGGCGCCATCGGTGCCAATTGTGGCCATCGTATACCAAGGCAAATTGACCACGGCGATTAGGCTCAAGCCTAAAAATGGTCGACAATCTAAGACCTTCCGCAGAATGGTTGATGGTTTGTTGGTAAGCAATAAATATAGGCCAAAGATTGCTCCGACAATTATTACTGCAATAGGGCCTTTGCAGAGAAAAGCCAGTGCCAGCGAGCAGTAAGCAATCAAACAGGCTGATAGTTTCTTTGATTTTTCGAAGTGAAAAAGGGCAAATAGAGCGGTGGCCATTAGCATTGAAAGAGGCATATCTGTAAGCGAGACATGGCCGATAGCACTGGCTAAGGGGAAGGCCATAAAGACTAAGGCCGCCACTATCGACTGTTTGCGGCCGATGTAAGGCAGAGAAAAGAAATAGGTAGAGAGGCCTAGTAAGACGCCGCTAAGGGCGCTCACAAGCCTTCCAGCAAACGGATTTACCCCGAGCAGCTGGTAGGTGCCGGCCACCGACCAAAAGTAGAGAATGGGCTTATCTAGCCAAGGTTTGTAGTTTTGCAGGGGCAGCAGGTATTGGTTAGTTTCAAATATTTCGCGGCCAGACTCTATGAAGAAGCTGTCAGTGGGGTCTAGCGGGCCGTAGCTGCCTAAGGCCGGAAGATAGATGAGTAACCCGGTTGCAAGGATAAGAACGGCTGTGATCAGCGCCACTTTGTCTGCTGATGTGGTGTTTGCTGAGTTAGTGTCTACTGAGGTAGGGCTGGCGTCCATAGCTTTAGCTGAGGCTTCCTTTGGCATTCAGTCGTTTAGGCTGACCTGCATAGACTATCAGCTTGGCTTTAATTTGTTCAGATAGGTCAATCATCTGTATGATTCTTTGGCTGGTGAGATAAATTTGTTGTGCATGGTCATTTTTGAGAGGGGCAGGCGTCTGAGAGTAGGAATATTAATAATGGGCTCTTTGCTGTGGGATGACGGTAAAGACAATATTCGCAAAAGATGGAGAGAAGAGCGTCTTCTTGTCGATCATGCAATTACTGTTGCGGCGCCAATTCGCTATGGCCGAAAATCTGTCAGTCGTGGTGGCACTTACACAATGGTGCTTTCTATGAAGGCAGAGAATGGTCGCGCTAAAGTATTTCCATGTGCCAAGCCGGTTCATGACGGCGTTGGCTTATTAGAAGAAGCTGTGCATTTATGGCAGGCCGAATCGCAAAATTTAAGCGTCTCTGCGCTATCTGACACCTGGGGTTGTATTGCTCTTAAGATTAGAGATGGTTTTAAGTGTTCTGATGAAATTATGACGAAATGGCTTGATACGGCCAAAAGCGACCCAGAGCAATTCAAAATCAAACATGCTCACGACGAATTACCCCTGCTAGATAATTCTGGATTATTACAAGTTTGGCCTTCAAAGGCGGACGGTGAGCCGTTCACCGAAGTTGACGCTCTTCTAGTGGCGTGCAATCAGCCAACTCTTACTGCTAAAGATGAATATGCAGATCCATACGACATTGCCCGAGCGTGGCTGAAATGCCCGGAGCATGACCATTACTTTTACAAAAATAGTGAACACGGCATAAAGACATTTGAAGACGACGCTATTTTGGAAGAGATTTGGCGGGCCCATCATGGTGGCTGTGGTGGCCCGATTGTTTGTTGAAGTTTGATTTAATAGCTATTGTGGTGCTAATTTGGTTTATGGTGAGTATGGTGGATGAAAAATCTAGTCAAAGCACAGATGGCGAATCTGGCGAAGAGCAGACCGTTAGTGCTTTTTTGTCTTTTATTGAAAAAGACGCCTGTGTCAATCCTTCAAACTTGTCGGCAGTTTCTGCCGAGCAAATGGCTCGAATCGAAGTGATCACAGATGGTGTGCTTTGCACTGATGATGATGACCTAGGTTGAATGGTAGCTAGAAAAGGTTGAAAACCTGAATCTATAGAAAACCTCGATGAGCTAATGCTTTTAGACAGTTTAGTGTGATTGAGGTATGTTGCGTCATGCGCTCGGCGTTAACGGCTCTTCAATGAGAATTTTCAGCTTGGAAATTCTCAGAAATTTGGTTCACTTAAAGCAAATTTCGTGCTTCGACATAGAGAGTGTTAAATTCAAACTTTCAGATTTACTGGATCATTGGTATGGGAGATTTCCAAAGCGCGAGGACACCACATAAGTCAACCATCTGGATATCCATTGTTCAGAATAGAGGATAAAACGGCAAAAAATGATGACGAGCGCCTTGTTGCAATACTAAAAACAGAAGGCCACGGCCCTGTCGAGTTAATTCCCGTAGCCCGGTCACTAAAACTTAAGGATATGACTCTTTCAGACGTAAATCATTTGTGGGGGCCATGCTTGCATCCCGATCATGTTTATGGCCAAGTCGAACTACTAAGCCCTTGAGCTGGTTTCTTTGAGCTTCGATTTCAGTTTGATAAAACCACTGGTGCTGACTTGAGAAACGCTAAAATTTTAAAATATCAAGTTATTCATGAATTTCAAGGAATGACAAAATGGATTACCCTCAATTAGAAAAAGGCTCTGCCCTAGTAAGTAATCATCAATATGAGCGAGCTATTGCTGATTGCAATAAATCACTCAAATTGAATCCAAGGCGCAAGCTAAACGCGATCTAGAGAAAGCCAATAAATATGGCTATGAGTCCTCTGAAGCAATGTAAGTAAGGTTGTATCTTTGCCCTGAGCGAGACGGCTAAGTTGGTTAATAGACCGGTCTACTAGTTCCCGATCAAAAAAAAGAGGAGTCGAGCAGTAGCATCCAGACCATTGTCTGAAATGCACTGTTCGTCTCCTCTCTGCAATCAATGCTGAATTTGTCTTATCTCGCCTTTGACTTTCTGCTAAAAGCGTCGCTTACTGAAACCGTGTCCAGGGCGGCGATGCGTTCGCGCAGAAAGGCTGATGCTTCGTCGTCAGTTCTCTTGCTTCCGTCTGCTTTGGTGAAAAGCTCGGTAGTGCTGATCGGCTTTCCGGTCACTACTACAGCCTTTTTCCTGAACAGCGGAAAGGCCAGAAAGACCATCAAGAACTGTTTGGCTCGATCAAATTTCGACAGCCATGGTCCGGGGTAACGGCCATAGCGAATGTAGTTGGGCACTACGTAGACTTCTTCGCCCAAACGCTCTGCAGCGGTGCGAGCGATGATGGCCACGCCATTTCTGAAGTGGCCCATCGTCGGTGAAAAGTTGGTCAGACCTTCCGGCAGAACGACCAGCGTTTCTTTGTTGACGACCATCTCAATAGCAGCTGCTCGTGTGCGCGCACCACCATCTTTGATTTTGTCAGTGGCAGTGAAAATGCCACCACGCGAAGCTAGAACGCCGAGCAGTCCCCCAAAAGCGGTCATCACACGGTCGGTGGCCATGTAACGCGCAGGGCCCAAAATGAGCTGGGGCATGATGACGGCATCGGCCCAGTGAGGGTGGTTTGCCGAAATTATGCGAGGTCCGACTAGGTTATCGAGATTCTCTCGGCCGACAAATTTAATAGCACCAACTTGAATGTTGGTCAGAGTGCGGGCCAATTTCAGCAAACGAGCTGTGGCGACCGGTCCGGCAGGTGGAGCGACATAGCCGCAAGTGGTCACCTTTTCGATTTCTTCTTTATGGCGCCGGCGTTGAGAAGCCATGTAAGTCTTGTAGAACGTCAGCAGGGCGGCTATTGCCGTCAGTGCTAACAGAGCTGTGTAAACCATGTGGATATCCGTAAATTTAAATTCCTGGTTTGAGAAGAGGAAGAATGCTGCTAGCACTTGCTGTCAGTCGGCCTGACAAAAAAACTGACAAACAGAGCGGACCTCATTTGAGATCCGCTCTGTTTCAAGGCAATGGCAGTGTCAGTTGCGGAAGCCGCCGATGCGCGTCAGCAGAGCCGTGGCCTCGCCCAGATAGCGCTTGGTGTCGTGGGTGTTGTGCGCAGTCACTGCCGTCTGAGCTTGGCCCAGAATGGTCTGCAGCTGCGTGCGGTCGGCAGTGGTGCCGTAGACACCGTCAGGGCTGGTCGAGAGTTCGCCGGCGAAGCGCAGAGCTTGCTCGGTGTAGAACAGCGCAGAGTCCCATTCGGTGAGGAAGCTCAGAGCGCGGCAGGTGACGTGAGCGCGGGCGTTGCCGGTGGCGTGGTTGAGGGAGACCAGGCGCTGCAGCACAGTGCGATCGGTGCAGATGCCCTCGGGCGCCAGTTCAGCCGCTTCGCTGCGAATGACACCGAGGGTCTCAACCAGAATCTTGATCTCTTTCACCGGCGTCGGCAGGTAGAGCCCGTCGTAGCTGTGGGTGACGAAGCTTTTATGCAGAGCTTCAAGATGACCAGAGATGAGCGCGACGCTGTCGATGGCCGCGGCCAGTTTGGTGTCAGGGCTGGTGCCAGAGTTCAGGCGAGCGAGCAGAGCCGAGGCGGCTTCGCGCATCTGGCCGAGCCACTTGCGGTGTACTTCGGTGAAGTTGCCGCACTTGATGGCGAGGTCTTCACTGTAGGTAGCGGCATCGAAAATGACGCCGAGCAGGCGGGCGTTGACGGCCGAGACGGTATCGCGCTTTTGCTCGGGAGAATCGAGCTGAGCGGCGGTGTTGATCCAGACGAGAGCGACATCGAGTTCGCGATGAGCGCGGGCCTGATCGGCTTGCTCTGCCAGTTTCGATGTGGGTTGGGGTGCCGATGGCTGAGTAGTAGTCATAATTTACCTATCGATAGCTTGTTGTCTGCTTGACCGTTTTGTGGTCTAAGCTGAGACAAGGTTGATGATGCATGCAGGTTCACTCGCGGTCGAGAAGAGCCAGACATGCGCAGAGAAGAAATCTTGCACCTGTGACTGCTTGCCAATAAATCTGGCTTCGAAACACTGTGACATCAGCCTGGTATCAACTCTTCCTGTGCTTGGTGGCGCAGGGTAAGAGAATGACTGGCTGTGGGTGTGTGTCTAGGTCAGGTATTTATTGGTTCTTAAGTCGAGGAGAAAGTAAAAGGTACGCGCAGAATCTAACCTAGGCAGTGGTCGAAATACACGACTTAGAAGTAAAGAACTGTGTAATGGAGATAAAAAGCGCTACACCTGCCGTTTTCAGAGTGCGGATGTCAAGGTGGCGCGGCTGCGCATGCCCTTTTTGCTCATCAGCTCTGATAGTTGCGCTAACCGCCAAAAATGGCAGTTTCTTCTCTCTTTTAAACAGTGATAATCAAGAGCTTATTAGAGTTTAGCCATAGTTTCCAAGAACACTGTATTTACGCTCTCTTGTTTCTATAGGCTCAAGAAGTCATATTTCACTCTTTCTTTCACTACAGAAATCCCGAACTCTTAATCTAGCCTCCCAGCGCGAACTTGTTCTCTGAAGTAACCACTTCAGGGTAGAGCCATGCCTTGGAGCGTAAAGCTGGAAATTTAGGTTGGAGACTCTGTCGTGCACTAGTTTGAAGTGACTGTATGAGTAAGTAATCACTCGCGGACAGAGCCCTACGGCCAGTCCATTGAAAACTTCTTTCAGGAGCCCATATGTTTACCAGATTCAAGACAAGCCTCCGTACGGTGGCTATCATCGTCGCGTTTGTATGTCTTGGCCTGCTTTCACAGGGTGGCGGTTTGGCAAATGAGTTATTCACTCGTTTCCAGACTTCTGACCTCGCAGGTCTCAAAGACAAGCTCATGCCCATCGGCGTCAATTTGCTGATCGGTCTGCTCTTTCTCTCTATCTCGTATCTCTTCTATCGCCCTCTGCGCCTTGCCCTCCAGACCACTCTCGAACGTGCTGGTGCAAGCCCCAGAGGCAAGACTATGCTGCTCCGCACAATGCAAGTCAGCTACTGGCTGGTTGTTGTATTTGTGGTGGCAAGTGTGGTGGCGCCCGATATTTTGAGCAAGCTCTTTCTCGGCGCCAGTATTCTCTCTGCAGCCATTGTCTTGTCGCTTCAGGGCGCAGCCGGTGATTTGCTCAGCGGAATATTCCTCAATGTCACCAAGCGCTTTCAGCCTGGCGACAACATAGAGGTCATCGGCATGGACAAAATCAAAGGCAAGGTTGTCGATATTGGATATCTTTCCACCATCGTCAAACTGGCTGATGGTGAGGTCACCATTCCCAACAAAGATTTGTGGAGCAAGCCAGTCAAGGTTGTTGCTGAAGCAAAACCGGTTTCGCAAATCATCCTTCCGCCTGGCTACGACCCGTCGCGCGAAGGCCAAACCAGCCGCTTTAAGTAGCGGTCCTACTGCTGGCACGAGCCAGAAATAATTCCAAATATGGAGAACAAAATGAAACTCAAAGTTATCAGCGTCGACACGCTCGTCGCCGTCAAGGCTGACGTACTCTTGGTTGGCTGCTTCGAGGGTGAAGTCGTCAACTCGCTTACCGGCAGCGATTCGTCGCTCAAGCAGGTGGCCGAAGCCACCAGCGATTCTGCTGCAGCGCAGGCCGCAGCTGAAGGCTTCAAGGGAGCCGTCGGCGAGACCGTCGTGCACTTCGCCGGCGCCACCATGGGTGCCAACAAAGTGGTGCTCTTCGGCCTTGGCGCTCGCGGCAAGACCAGCCTCGCTTCTTTCCGCAAGGCGATCACCGCTGCGTTGAAGAAAGCCAAGAGCCTGGGCGCCGAACACGTCGCCTTCTCGGCCCTCGACCCTGCGGCGGTGGCTGGCAGCGATGCCTATACCGTTGGTGAAGCGCTGGCGAGCTATGCTGGCATGATCGACTACGTCATCAACCACCAGAAAACCGCTCTGGCCGGCCACAAGCCCGAGAAGCGCTTCAAGAAGTTGCACCTGGTGGCCTCCGTCGACTCGTTCAACGAGCTGGCGCGTGGTCTCAAGGCTGGCTTCCATGTGGCCTCTGGTGTCGTGCTTGCTCGTGACCTGGCCAACGAACCGGCTGGCACGCTCACTCCCAAGAAGCTCGCCGCTGTGGCGAAGTCTGTGGCGGCTGGCAACGACAAGCTGTCTATCAAGGTCTTCGACCACAAGCAGCTCAAGAAGATGGGCGCTCACGCTCTGCTCGCTGTGGCCCAAGGCTCGGCCGAGAAGCCGCGGCTGATCGACATCGTCTACAGCCCGGCTGGCAGCAAAGAGAGCGACCCGGTGGGTCTCACTCTGATCGGCAAGTCGGTCACCTTCGACAGCGGCGGTCTCGACATCAAGGCTGCCGACGGCATGCGCAACATGAAGCGCGATATGTCCGGCGGCGGTGTCACTCTCGGCGCCATCCAGGCGATCGCGGCCCTTGGCCTCAACATCAAGGTGCGCTGCGTCATGGCTGCCACCGAGAACATGATCAACGGCCGTGCCTACGAGCCCGGTGATGTTCTGCAGACCATGAAGGGCCTCACCGTCGAGGTCGACAACACCGACGCCGAAGGCCGTCTCACTTTGGCCGATGCCATCGAGTACGCCAAGCGTCAGGGCGACACTACCATCGTCGACTTGGCCACCCTCACCGGTGCCGTCAAGATGATGACCGGTGACGTCGGTGCCTGCATCTTCGGCAACAACGATGACTTCACCAACCAGGTCTTCGGCGCCGCCACCGCTCAGAACGAGCGCCTGTTGCCCGTTCCCATGTGGGAAGAGCTGAAGGCCTCGAACAACTCCGAGATGGCTGACCTGAAGAACTCGGGTGGGGCTCCTGGTTCGACCACGGCGGCTTACTTCCTCCGCGCCTTCGCGGGCGAAGAGATCAAGTGGTGCCACATGGACATCGCCGGCGTTGCCTTCCGTGACCGCGAGCTGGGTCCTGACCCGCGCGGTGCTACGGGCTACGGTGTGCGTACTCTGGTGGAGTTGGCTACCCGCCTCGCTGCCCAGAGCCCGCAGTCGCTGAAAGTCTAACGAGGTAGAGCCAAAAGCTTAGCCGAGCTGGTGGAGGCGTGAGATTAGCTCTTTGACGACGGCCTTAATCAGGTTGTCGACGGGACCCACTGTGGTTCCTTCAATGCCGCGACTCTTGCGCTCCACCAGCCAATCGAGGAAAAGTAACCGACTGAGCGACTCGGCGTAAGGCAAGGTGGCGATAACGTCTTGTTCTTTGCGGCCTGACTCAAAGCAGTATGATTCAATCAGCTCGTTGCGGTAGCGCTCGAAGCCGCCGTTTTTATGGTGCGTCATGGTCAACGTGGCGATATCCATAAGCGGCACACCGAGAGCGGTAAACCAAGACCAGTCGATGATAAACAAACGTTGTCCGCGCAGGATGATGTTTTCTGCATAAAGATCGCCGTGAACAAGCGATATCGTCTCTCCTGCAAGTGGCTTAGCCAAAGTATTGGCGAGCTTGAGTAGGAGGGTTCTTTCTTCGTCACCGACGAGCTGCCAGTTGGCAAGCTTTTCAGTAAAAGTGGAGACAAAGGTTTCGTAGTCAATTGGAGAGAGGCAGCGCAAAATTCCCAGTTGCATCAGCTCGTCTGTGCGATACGAATATGAGCGGTGCATCTTTGCTAGCTCTTCGCCGATGCGACTGGCAATCTCCGGAGTGCCACCGCTCTTGTCGAGAGCATCCCGGCCCAAGTCTTCCATGAACATAGCTGTCACCTGACCTTGGTGCGCGGCCATGAACAGTTGAGGAGAATTGGAAATCGAGGGAATCAAGATGCGCTCATGCAAATCTTGCTCGACGTCCCAGGGCGGCAATACCAGCTTGTAAATAAGAGACTGCGGCAAAGCGTCTTCGAGCTCAATGCGCTCGACATAAGAGAGGTCTCGGTGGCGAAGCAATTCGCGACCTTTGACTGATACTTCTTTGCCGTAGAACTCTTTCAGCCAGCTCATCAGCCTGTCTTCACCGACCGGTGTGAGCAAGTCGAGTGACTCGTCTTCTGCTGCTTCTGTCAGCGCGGACCCTGCCGGCCCAGCTTCAAGCTTGGCTTCTGGTATGGGTTCTGGCGTTGGCTTTGCTGGTGGTTCTGGCGTTTGCTCTGACATTTGACACTTGGCTGCTGGGTACTCTTGGCTCCATTTTACTCTCGTGACAAGGTCTTGCTTAAGCGCTAGACCTCTAACTTCTCATTTCTGCACTAAACCGGTTTCGCGCCCACGGGCACGAACCACAACTCTAAGGAGATAATCTTATGGACGGACATGATGGTGGACATGGCGGCGGCGATCTTGGCGTAGGCCATGGTCACGGCGTCGATCTTGGCTTTGGTAGCCATGATGGTGGAATTTCTCACGGCTTTGACCACGACGGCAACCATGCCGGTCACGTCACTGCCGAAGCGATGATGGTGGCTCACAGCCATTGTCACAGTCACGACGGCATGGTCGGCCACTTCGGCAATGACGTCAATATGGGCGACCTCAGCCACGGGCACATCGGTGGATGGAGCCACGGCGAAGGCATCGACCCGGCCAAGGCCCAGCGCATCAAGCGTATGCTGTCGGCGGTGGAAAAGGCTAAGACCGACCCGGAGCGCCGTTACTACGGTGCTCACATCGTCGGTCATGGCTTCATCGAAGTGCCGGCAGTGTTTCGCAACGCCGCTCTTGCCGCTGGCATGCTGCGAATCTGCAACACAGTGGCCAACTTCAACCCGGTCGATCTGACCGACACCCAGATCAGCGACTGGAGCCGCTTCTCGCCTCCCTACTCGCGTACCAACACGCCAGCCGGTTTCTATCCGGGAGCTGCTGGTTTGACGCGGGTGTTCAAGCAGTACTGGCAGGTGACCGAGCCCGGCCGCTGGTGGGTCTGGGGCGAAAAGGCCAAGTTCGATCGCACCAAGTCGACCTACATCGAGGTCAGCATCGTCACCTGGTTCTTCGCTGACATCGGCGACTACGAGACCCGCATCGACATCAACGTGGTGTCGCTGCCGATGCTCGATCGCACTGACAAGGTCTGGGCGCGCAAGCGTACCCCGCTTGTTGCTCACCAGCTGGCGGCCGAAAAGGTCTGCCACCGGCTGTTCGAAGCACTCAAGGCGACTCCTCCGGGCGCCTATGTGCTGAGCAAGCGCAGCAAGATCATCGACCAGAAGGCAGAAGAGGCCCGCCGCGAGGAAGCTCGTAAGCAGCCGCATCTGCCCAAGGTTGGTCAGTCGGGAGCGGATCTCGATTCGCTCTTCGGTGCCACCGACCCGCTGGAGCCGGCAACGGCTGCGGCGCCGGTCAAGGGCAGTGCAACTGCGGTCACTCCTCCTTCGGCCACTGTTCCTGCTGCCACTGTTCCTGCTGCCACTGTTCCTGCAGTTCCGGCAGTCGACGAAAAGTTGGTGCCCGTCGAGGTCACCATTCCCGCTCCGCGTATGAAAAAGCCCGAACAGGACGCCTAGCGCGCATAAGAGGAAAACAACATGCACCCGCATAAAATCATGCGGTTTCTCGTGCTGTTGCTAGTTCTGGCTGCAACTGTTGGTGGTATCACCTATCAGCAGTTGTATCGCCAGGATTGGTTTGGATTTGCCCACCAAGCCGAGGCATCTGTAGCACAAGGAGGCGCTAACCACGCAGTGAAAAACCGCGTAAGTAAAACTGATTTGTATCCCTTTCTTGATGGCATGCTGAGCAAGCTGCCGTCGCCGACCAATCTAGACCCTTCGCGATTTGACCAAGTTCTCGGCAGCGATGCTGGCAACTATCTGCGCACAGCTAATGTGAGCAGCCTTCAGGTCAATGGCGATCAGCTCAATATTGCTCTCAGCAAGGCTACGACCACCAACCTCAATGGTCAAGCTGATTTGAAAGTGGCGCAAAAAGTGACCTTCCGTTATCAGAAGGTTAATAGCCCAACAGGAGCCCACCTGGTCTTTAGCAAGATCAAAGGTGTCGAGGTAAAGGCTACCTGGATTCTAGGCTGGATGACAGTCAGTCAAGTCGACATTTCGCTTGATACCGCTGGTAATACCGTGCTGGTAGTCACCGTCGATACATTCTTCGGTGGCATCGACCGCACATTCGTCATTGGTCCTGATGGAAAGCCGCCCAAGTCTTAGGCTTTCCTGCTACAAAACTAGAAAGGAGCCATATATGGATCCCAACATTTTCAATTGGCGCAAGTTCAAACATCGTCAGGCGCAAGCTTAATGATGGCCGGTAGACGAGTTCTCTTGATTGAGGACGACCTCTCACTGGGTGAACTGCTGGTTCTTTGTCTGACCCGGAAGAGCACTGTTGCTGTTTCGTGGTTTGTGCGCGCACGTTTGTCGGCTGACAGTAAAGACCTAGTCTTGATGTCAGCCGATGGTCGAGAGGAGGTCTTCACTGCGGAGGCCGTTTTTGGCGGTTTTGACATTGCCTTTGTCGACTATCGACTGAAGATCAGCACCATGACTGGTATCGAAGTGACGCGCAAGCTCGCTGCGGCCAAGCTCAAGGTGATCGCCTCCAGTGGCCTGTTCACACTCAACGAAGAGTTGATTGCAGCAGGCGCCAGTCGAGCCATAGACAAGGACAAAATCATCGGGCGCGCCATTAAAGAGCCCGACTTCGTAGAGAAGCTCTGCTCTGAAGAGTAGGGCCTCAGCACTATCTAACCTCAATTTCTGTCGCTCTGTCACCTTGCGGTGGCAGAGCACTTAACCGGTTAAGGATAAAACTATGTCACAACTCAAGCTCGTATCATCGGGCTGCCACCACACACAGTGCTGTGGCAGCAGCGGCGCTCATGCAAAGGCCCTCACCAAGGCTGCTGCTGCCGCCCCCGAAAACAATGTCTTTCGCTTACCGCGTACGGTGGTTCCGTCGCACTACGACTTGACCATCACTCCTGGCCCCGAGTCGCGCACTTTCCACGGCGATGTCGCCATCAGCGTGGATGTGCTCAAGCCTCTCAGCGTTGTCAAAATCAACGTCAAAAATTTGGTGATTACCGCTGCTTCGGCCAAGCATGCCAGTGGCACGGTGCTCAACGGCACGGTCACCATCGATGCCGATAAAGAGATGGCCGAGATTACTTTCGACGGCACACTGGCTGCTTCAGCCTGGGTGCTCAATCTTGAATTCGCTGGTCAACACGGCAACAACGGTCAGGGTTTCTTCGCCAATACTTACGAAGATGCAGAGAAAAACGAGCACACCGTTCTCTGTACCCAGTTCGAATCGGCTGATGCTCGCTCAGCGTTTCCCTGCTTCGATGAGCCCGAGTTCAAGGCCACCTTTAAGGTGCGTCTGGTGGTTGCCAACGAACTGGTGGCGCTCTCCAACGGCGATGTCGTTAGCGTGAGCCCGAGTGCCGACAACCCGGCCAAGAAAGTGGTCGAGTTCGCCGAGACGCTCAAGATCAGCACTTATGTGGTTTGCTTCGTCGTCGGACGGCTCGCCTGTAGCGCGCCGTTCTATGTCAAAAGCAAACGCATGCAGATCTGGTCTATCCCGGGCACCCAAGACCAGCATGCTTTCGCCAAGCAGGCAGCGGCTTTCGGCATCGAATACTTCGAGAACTATTTCGAAGTGCCCTACCCCTTCGGTGACAAAATTGATCTGGTAGCTATTCCCGATTTCGCTTGGGGTGGCATGGAGAACGTCGGCCTGATTGTTTTCCAGCCGCGCCTCTTGCTCGTCGACAAGAATTCGAGCGACGACAACAAGAACGAAGTCTGCCAGATCATCATGCATGAGATTGCCCATCAGTGGTTTGGTGACCTGGTCACTATGCGCTGGTGGAACGGTTTGTGGCTGAACGAAAGTTTCGCCACCTTCATGCAGTTCAAGGCCGCTGATGCTTTCAACAGCGAGTGGCGTTGCTGGGATAGCTTCTGCTACAAGCGTGACAAGGCCTATTGGACCGACTCGGTGCGCAGTTCGCACCCCATCGAAGAAACCGTCGAACGTCCTAGCGACGCCATTCTCTTGGTGGATGCCATTTCGTATGAGAAAGGATGCTCGGTGCTCTATCAGACCGAAAATCTGATCGGAGCTGAAGTGTTGCGCCAAGGAATCGCTCAATATCTCAAGGCGCATGCTTTCGGCAACACCGAGTCGAGCGACCTCTGGGACAGCCTGGAAGCGGCTTGCAAGGCCAATCAGATCGCGCTGCCCATCCGCTCGATCATGGAAGCCTGGATTTTTCAGGTTGGTCATCCTGAGGTGATAGTCACTCTGGGCAAGAAGCCGGGTGAAGTGGTGCTCACTCAGCGCCCCTTCCTGCTTTTGGAGAAAGGCCGCAAGGCTCACAAGCGTTGGCCCGTTCCGATTACCATGGCAGTCACCACTGCTGATGGCACGGTAAGCGAAAGCAAGTTTGTGCTCTTCGAACGTACCAAGCGTATCAACGTCGGTGTTGGCTACAAGTTGATCAAGGTCAACTCGGGCGGCTTCGGCTTCTACCGCGTGCGCTACGCAGCGCCGCTGCTGGCCATGCTCACGGCTAACTTGAAGAACCTGTCTGGTGTCGAACTGGCCAATCTGGTGGCCGATGCCAAGGCGTTCTTCACTGCTTGCTTGATGGATGCTGGCGAGTATGTCAGCTTCCTCTTCAAGATCGCCGAACGCAACGATCAGTTCAGCTGGTACCACGTCATGGATGGGCTCGATCTGGTCAGTCGTCTTTGCGACGACCGCGATCGTCGGGCTTTGAACAAGGTAGTCGTCGGTCTCTTGCAGGACCTCGCTGACAGCCAGGGTTGGGATCTCTCGCCTACCAGCGAGAAGATGCTGCCCATCTTCAGCGACTTCAAGCCGTACCATCTCAACATCAACCCGCTGGTGCAGAAGCTCAGTGGCGTGCTCTACCGCGATTGGCGCAAGAATGCCGATTCGGTCGACTCGTTCAGAGCGGCTCAGGCGGCCATGGTGCTTTACTTCGGCCGGGCCAGAATCTCGGCTGAGTTCTCTGGTCTGCAGCGTCAAGCGATGCATGCCACGCCGCTCCACATTCAGCAGTATCTGCTGCAATTGGGCGAGCGCCACAAGAAGCTTGGGCATGGTGAGGTTGCTAACATCCTCGTGGTGTTGGCCAATATCATCCTCAGCCCCGGTCGTTCAGCTGAAAGCAACGTGCAGCGCTTCTTGGAGGAATGGCCTGAGACTATTTCGCCCGAGACGCCGCCCATCCAAGTGGTGCACAAGGTGTTGTACAGCGGCATCGTTAAGGCTGACAATGCTGATCTTGAAGCCAAGCTGAAGCGCTGCTTCCGCCGCTTCAAGTCGCACATTGGCGAAGCTGCCATCAACCGCACCATGGAGCGTGTCCGTGCCAATGTGGTCATGCGCGAGAAGCAGAGTGCGGCAATCAAGGCGCTGTGCAAGGTGCTCGTCAAAGAGCTGAAGAACAAGCCGGTGAAAACCAAGCTCAAGCTCTTCAAGGTTGACCCCCAGTAAGTCAAAAGGGCGACCTTATTTGCTCGCTACTTTTAAGCAAGGTTCTGCAGTCACTTCGGTGATTGCAGTTCCTTGCTTTTTTTTGCCAAAAGTACTGTACTGCGTAGTAAAAATTTGTAGATTTTATCATTGGCATTGGAATCCTTGTTAACCCTTAAATATACTGTATTTTGAGTTTGTTTAAGACTTAAACGATTGGCTGTAACCGTTCAATTAAGATATAGTTGAACTGTTTGGACCGTTCATGTTAGATTTGTATATAAGGCTAAAACCGTTCATAGGTTTGAAATATGTCCAAAATAACAATTCGACTTAGGCGCCGGCAACTAGATCACTCACTTGTCGCTTTTAAATCGATAAGCCGTCCAGCGCGTGGCTATGTCAGAGAGATTCGCGAGGCGCTTGAAATGAGTAGCAGGCAATTGGCTGAACGAATGGGTGTCAGTCAATCTTCTGTTATGGATTTAGAAAACAGTGAGTGTCGTGGAACAGTAACAATCAATACTTTGGAAAAGGCTGCAAGCGCGATGGGGTGTAGGGTTGTCTATGCTCTTGTGCCCGAGGCTTCATTAGAAGAAACAATCAACCAGCAAGCTCATCGACGAGCAAGAGAACTATCTGAAACAGTCTTTCGCACGATGGCGTTAGAAAAGCAAGGAACCTCTGGCAAAGAGCATGATGAGCTAGTTGAAGAACTTGCTCACGAGTTACTGCGAAAAGGAACGCGAGAGCTTTGGAAGCATGACAAGTCATAATGGCACTCATTATGATGGGTCGACTGCACTTGATCCTGATGAAGCCGAAGGATTGAGACCAGGTCTTGCTACCTGGGAAGAGCTCAATGAATTTGAGCAAGCGAACATTGCTCAAGGATTTATTTGGGCGAGAAATAGCCGAAAGCTAAAGAAGAATCTATTGAGTATTGATTCTCTTAAGTTGCTACATCGCCGCATGTTCGATGATACATGGCGTTGGGCCGGAACTTTTAGGACCACAGGAAAGAACATCGGCGCTGAGCCATATTTAATGCAGACATTGCTGAGTCAATTATGCGGAGATGGCACTTATTGGCTCGAGAACAATACTTATCCAATTGGAGTTAGTGCAATTAGATTTCACCATCGTTTGGTGAGTATTCATCCGTTTCCAAATGGCAATGGTCGACATTCAAGAATGACTGCTGATCTTTTGATGATTTTCACCGGCCAAGCACCGTTCACGTGGGGCGGTAAATCAATAGACGTTGAGGGCGAGACTAGGAATAGTTATTTGGCGGCTTTAAGAGCAGCCGATCTAGGAGACTATTCGTTGTTACTGGAGTTTGCCAACCACTTCTGAACTCTCTCTGCTCTCAAATGAGTATAGTTCGTGTTTCGAATTGCTAACTCTAGAGTATTCTTTATTTGTTGAGGAACAATGGCGATGTCCTGCATGACGCAATATCAAAAAACACTATTACCGCTTTCCCTTGCTCTCTCTTTGGTTGTGCAGGTTGCTCTTATTCCAAGCCTAGCGACAGCCAAAGCAAAACCACACAAGGCAATGGCGCAAAACCCAAAGCAGCGCTATGAGCATCTGAGTAAGCTTACTCAGGCTTGGGACATATTGCGAGACTCTCAAGTCAAAGCTGGCATTCGCCGAGTGATGGGCAATCGAGAAGAAGAATATTGGAACCGCTCACAGCTTTTAGATGATAGTGGTTCACGTGGTGACGAGATACTAATTGCCGGTGACGTGCGTGGTTTAGGTGGTTCGCTCGTCTCGCTTCTTTATATAAACCGCGCTTCTGGACGTCTTGTTGCTGGCTACAATGATGGCTCTTTCGTCTACCTTTATGGAATTAAAGATAAAAGCGAAATTCCCGCAGTGCTTCAAGAATATCTCAGTAAAACTTTGCCTGAGAAGAGCATTCGTTTTGCTGTGGCTGACCATACTCCATTGAAGAAAGATAGCACTGCAACGAAGAGTTCAAAGCCACTAAATCTTACCAATTTGACTGGTACATACGAGCGAGCTGGCGGCCGCTTCAACAGTGCAAGATTGAATGTTGAAGAATTACCTGGCGGTCAAATTAGATTTCGTGTTGTTGCGTACAATGGTGGCAATAGCGGTCAAGCTGAAGGCACTATAAAGCTAGTGAATAATTGCGGGGCTTACAAGCAAGAGAGTAGCAAAATTCAAATCAAATTCGCTGGTGCAAAGGCCACCATTGATGGAGATGATTCTTACTTCTGCGGTAATGCCGTCACTCTGCGCGGCACTTACGACAAAGACTCTGACAAGAAGCCGGATTTCCGCAATGACTAAAATTCCCATAAATCAATTAATTAAATCTCTTGATCTTGCCCCTCACCCTGAAGGTGGCTACTACCGCGAAACCTATCGCTCATCTGAAGTAATAGGAAGCCCTGCCCGGGCAGTCTCTACTGCCATTTACTATATGCTTGTGCCCGATACTTTTTCCGAATTGCACAGTCTCACGGCCGATGAGATCTTCCATTTCTATTTGGGAGATACAGTAGAGATGCTACAACTATTTGAAGACGGTCAAACTAAGATAGTAAAACTAGGTCATAATTTGGCTGCTGGTGAACAGTTGCAAGTGGTGCTGCCGGCTGGTGTCTGGTTTGGATCACGCTTGGTTGCCGGGGGCAGCTACGCGCTAATGGGCACCACTGTTGCTCCTGGTTTTGATTTTGCCGATTTCCGCAAAGGTGACCGCAGCGAATTAATCGCTAAGTATGCCGATTGCCCTGCAGCAATTACTGCAATGATCACAGCATTGACTAGAGGATAACTAAATTGAACGATCAGCTTGTTCAACATGTACAAGAGCGTTTGAAGGCTTTAGCTAACGCTGAGAAGGCTGTGGAAATGGCCGCCTACATGAAAACTAAGATGTCCTTCTATGGTGTGCAAAAGCCCGATCGATTGCCAATTATTCAAGAATTAAAGCGCGATTTTCAACCGGCATCATTGGCTGAATATAAAGCAAACATTTTGAGTCTGTGGCAGCTGCCCTTTCGCGAAGAGAAATATTTGGCAATCAATTATGCTGAACTCTTTCCGCAATTTATCACAATTGACTCACTGTCTCTTTATGAGCAGATGGTGAGAGAGGGCGCTTGGTGGGATTATACAGATTCGATTGCTAGTCACCTCAGCGGACCAGTACTTTTAGCCAACGAATCAGAAGTGCGTCCAATTATTGATCGCTATATCTACGATGAAGATTTTTGGATTCGTAGAACAGGTCTATTAAGCCATCTAGGTCATAAGAAGAATACATCCCACAAGCATTTGTTTTCTTATTGTCGCAAATTGGCACCAGAAAAAGAGTTTTTTATTCGTAAGGCAATTGGTTGGGCTCTGCGTGAATACAGTAAGAGCGAGCCTGAAAAAGTGAAGCAATTTCTTGCTGAAAATAAAGGCAAACTCTCAGCTCTGAGCTTCAACGAAGGGGCCAAGCATCTAATCAAAGTCGGCTCTATGAAAGGCTAGAGCAGTATGAGCAAGATGCAAAAAAGGCCATTTGGCAATTGGGTTTTGTCTTTTTCTTTGGCAGTGTCGTTGACGGTGCTTAGTGTTGTTCCTTGCCAACTAACAAATGCTGTTTTTGCTCGTTCGAAGAAGAAGCCAGAAATTGTAGATCGAGTTGACGAGAAAGATCAGGCCAAGACTAACGCAAAATTGAAAAATGCTAGCCCCTCAGCTAGCTTTCGGAGATCAAGCGATTATGTTTCGAGTCATATTTTGATCAATGCTCCGGTTGAAGTTGTTTGGAAGATGGTGCATGAAGAGCGCGAAATGGCACCGAATCTGGTGTATAGCAAATTGCATAAGGAAGATACCAATCTTTTAGTTCTTGAGCAGAAATGGACCATTGTCCCTTTTGTTGCTGCTGCTACCTGTGTAATTAGTGAGAAAGAAACTCCATACAGTCGTATCGACTACAAAGTTCTCAAATCAAATCAGTTCAAAGCTATGGAAGGGGCTTGGATCTTTACGCCAGTGAAAAGCAATTCTGGTAGCGAAGCGGCTACGGGAGCTTTCGCTAATGAGTCTGCCAGCGCCGTGACAGAGCTTGAGCTGACCACCCACATAGAGCTGCGCGGCTTAGCGCCGATGAAATTAGTAAATGCCATGGCCAAGAAGAAAATCGCCCAACGTTTAGCCCATATCAAAGAGCTTGCCGAAAAGCCTCACGCCAACTTAGATGTTGGTGGGGTCGTAATTCCTAAATCAGAACTTCCTAAATCAGAACTTCCTAAATCAGAACTGCCAAAGTAATAGCTTATTCGAACTCGCCAATCGGACCATTGCGCATGATCAAAAGCTCCACATCGGTCAAGGCTAAATGCGGTCCTTGTCTGACTGCGCCTGGTGTGAAAACGATGCTGCCTTGTTCGTAGATTTTCTGATTGTCGCCTTCGCCCGATTGCAGTGTTCCTGAAATCACAAAGGCGCTTTCTTCAAGCACATGAGTGTGGGCTGAAATAAGAGCTCCAGCTTTCATCGAAATTTTGGCTAAGCTGCCATTGGCAAAGAGATCTGTTAAGTGAGTTAAAGTCACTTCTTCGAACTCTTTCAAAGGTTGAGCCTTTGGTTCACCTGGTGATAGGCGACGTTGGCGTAAGTTGAGCTCGGCTAAGTTTTGTTCAAGGTCTTGTTTGGCGCAGCCGAAGAGTAAAGTGTCTCTCCACTGCCCTTTCATGTTGATGTGTTTGCGCAAATAGCCTTCTAGCTTCATGCCAGCTTTTTGCAAAACTTTGGCAGAGCCGAAGTTGAAAGGATCACAAGTAGCTCCGACTTTTTGCAGTCCGAGGTGGTCAAAACCAAAGCGAATAACTGCTTCAGCAGCCTCTGAAGCGTAACCCTTGCCCCAAGCTTGGCGGCTATAGCAGTAACCAATGTCGCCAATCAGTGAGTCTTTCTTAAGTATGCGTAAGGTGACAGAGCCTAGAAAATCGGCCGTATCGGCCATCACCACAGCAAAGTCGTAAGTTATACGTGGCTCTGCCTTTTGGTTGGCAAAGCAAGTTTCCATAAATTGGTGGCTTTGCTCTTCAGTGTTTGGTCCCCACTGCATGAACTTGACGACTTCTGGGTCGCTCGAGTAGGCATGAACTTGCTCAAAATCTGATGGCAGAAACGGCCGCATAATCAGCCTTGGTGAGCGGATTGGAGGCAGGACACCGGTTGACTTCGCGGGAGTATTAGGAGAGCCCAATTTTCTATCTCATAGAATTGAGCTATTACTTTATCACTTGCTCTGCTCTGTTGTGTTTTAAGATTGGGGGAAGAACAAATAATCCTTGCCATCAGCCGAAGGGCGAATGACAACAACCTTACCTTCAGTGCGTTTGGGTCGGCCGTTCTTATAAAGCTCGTGATACATATTGGTTACGATATCTTCTTCAACCGCTCGATCTCTATTGCGATTACGTTCAAGACAGGTCGCTAATGGTACGTCTAAGAGCCAGAGTTGAACGTCCTCGTAGGCAAAAGTTGCCGCCCGATCTAGAATCTGTTTGCGGTGTTTGGGATTGAGATTGGTGTTGTCAATGATGATGCTGAGCTTCTCTGTCATGGCTGATTCTAGTCTTTCAAAGAAAACCTCAAATACAGCAGCCGGATCACCTTGTGTCTTCTCGTCACCGTATAGTTCAAGGCGAATAGAGTCGGCGTTCATATAGTGAAAGCCCTTAGCGACAATGCGCTTAGATAGGGTAGTTTTGCCCGAACCCGGCACACCCACAAGCATTATCAGCTTGGCCATTCTAAGCTCCCTTTTCTTCCTTGATCCATTTGAGCCAAATAGAAACTATCGCTATTGTGATGAGAACGTAGACAGCGATGAAGATGTTTTTCCAAAATTCTTTTTCAGCTGTCTGCATTGACATGCGGCTGTCTAGCCAAGGGTTGGTGTAGAAAGTCATGCCCACGGTGCTGAAAAATAGGCCAGTCGAGAGGTAGCTGATTCTTGCCCATTTAGTGAAGTTGCGCCACGACCAAATGGTCTGCAATAAATAGCCGAGACCAAAGATGCTAATGGTGATGCCGTAATGCTGATAGCGACCCATGGTGATATATTTTTGAAGTGGTGTTAAATAGACACCGGTGGCGATGGCGCTAAATATTCCAATCATGCAATAGCGCTGGGCCTTGTGCCAGAGAATGGCGATAGAACTAGGCTTTCGCTCAGAAGTCTGAGTAGTAGTGGTTTCTGGTCCTGTCATTTTAGTGCTAGCCCTTCAATTGCAAGCCACCTCTCAGTGGCAGATTCGAATTGGTGAGCTACTCTACCGTCGCAGAGCGTGAGAACTATGCGTCCTTTAATTTCGCGCCCATCGAATGGTGAGTTGTTGCTTTTCGATGTAGCTTTATTTACGACATAAGTCCAGTTCATTTTGGGATCGAACAAAGTTAGGTCAGCTGCGGCTCCCACTTCTATTTTGGGTTCGGCTATGCCGATAATGCGGGCCGGATCACTGGTGAATTTGCGCACAACTTCGCTTGCTGTCATCAATGATGATGCGGGAAGATTCTTGTCTGTGAGCCGCTCTAAGCATAATGCAAAAGCAGTCTCTAGGCCGATGATGCCGCATGGTGCTGCCAGAAATCCCATGCCTTTTTCGCCCTCGGTATGAGGGGCGTGATCTGTGGCAATGCAATCGAGTGTGCCGTTCTTGAGCGCTTCTACAAGTAAACTTTGGTCTTTCTTCGAGCGCAGCGGCGGGTTCATTTTGAAGTTTGTATTATATTCAGGAATGTCGCTGTCAGTCAGGGTTAAATGGTGCGGTGTTGTATCTGCCGTAACTGGCAGTCCATCAGCTTTTGCTCGCTCAATCAACTTAATTGAGGCCGCCGCCGACACATGTGCGAAGTGCAGGGATGCGCCTGTCATTCTTACTACTTCGATTTCACGGGCGATGCAAGCTGCTTCAGAGGCAGTCGGCACACCAGGAAGGCCTTTGGCTGTGGCATAAGCTGATTCGTTCATGGCGCCAGTGCCGGAGAGATCTTTGTCTTCTGGATGGCTGACAATGAAAGAACCCAGTGCCTTAGCTTGTTCTAGCGCTCGGCGCATCACTGCTAAGTTCGTGACGGGCAAACCATCGTCAGAAAAACCAATTGCGCCTAGTTCACTGAGAATGGCCATCTCAGTCAGTTCGATACCAGCCATCCCTTTGGTGACGCAAGCGATTGGCAAGACTTTAATAACTGCTTTTTCTTTGATTATTTGCAGCAGTTGCGAAAAAATTCTGGCATTGTCTATTGGTGGAACAGTATTGGCCATAGCGACAACTGTGGTGTAGCCACCGGCAGCGGCAGATTTGGTACCAGTTGCCACATCTTCTTTAGCGCTCTGGCCAAGATCACGCAAGTGGGTGTGAATGTCGACAAATCCGGGAAGAAGCCAGAGGCCATCAGCATCGAATACTGTTTCAGACTTGTCGGCAGCGAGTTCTTTGCCATCGGTGCTAATCTCAACGATCTTGCCATTGTCTATGCGCAAATCAGTTTTCACTTTCGGTTTGACTGAGTCTATCAGTTGACAGTTTTTGATCAGCATTAGTTAGGCCTGAGGTTTTGCAGTAGAGAAAAGTAGAGTAAGAATGGCCATACGACAAAGTAATCCATTTTCAACTTGGGTAAGTACGCAAGAAATTATTGGATCTTCGACTAGTTCGTTGGTGATTTCTACACCACGATTAATTGGCCCTGGATGCAGCACTCGAACATGGCTCTGGGCTAAGCGGATGCGATCGTGATCGAGGCGATATTGCTTGCGATATTCATCGATGCTGGCAATTAAGCCTTGGGCTTGGCGTTCTAATTGAAGCCTTAAGCAGATGATGAAATCGGCATTTTTAATAGCCGGCTCTAGGCGGTGATGCACTACGGCGCCAAATTCGTCGTCGGCAAAGGTCTGAGGCAAGAGAGCTGGAGGCCCGGCCAAGTGCACTTCTGCGCCAAGTTTTTTAAGTAGCCATAAATTAGAGCGGGCCACACGTGAGTGAATGATGTCTCCCACGATAGCCACTTTTTTGCCGGCCAAAGTAGACTCATTTAAGCGCTGTTCTATTTTGCCGCTAGGTCCGAAAGATGGCAGTTGGCCAAGGCTTTCTAGCATTGTGTATAAGTCGAGCAAGCCCTGAGATGGATGAGCATGCCAGCCGTCACCAGCATTGACGATGTGCATTTTGTCGCCCACTTGGCGCACTAAATCATCGGGTGCACCAGATTGGCTGTGCCGCATGATGATGCCGTTCACACCAAGAGCCCACAGATTCAGGGCTGTGTCTTCTAAGGTTTCACCCTTGGCTGCCGATGAGGTGTTGACATCAAGGTTGACCACCGTTGCGCCCAACTTGCGGGCGGCCAGGTCAAAGCTTGTGCGAGTGCGGGTAGAGTTTTCGTAGAAGACTGTGGCAATTGTGTGGGCTGATAGTATCGTCAGCGGTGGCTTCTTGTGTAGGAGGTTTTGCTTGTAGTAGTGAGCCAAAGCCAGGCAAGCACTAACTTCGTCAAGTGTTAACTGGCGTGTGTCTACAAGATGACGGCGCTCACGCCAGGCTTGAGCTTCGGCGACGCCGTCGAGGGCTTCCACCAGCTTGGAAACGGAGGAATTTATTTTTGTCAGCATGCAAGAATTATGGAAGGCTGGCGGGCCCCTGTCAAATACATGGCAATGCTATATTTAAATGCGTTTAATTGGTAGGTTGGAGAATAGACCGAAATCGTTGGCAGCAGTCTACTCAGCTGAAGAAATAATAGAGCTTACCGGGGCCAGAGTGGCCGTCGGTATGGTTCCGGACGAAGCCGGCGAGATTGCTACTGACACTCGCAGTGAACTTTCGGGCTCGTGGTTCGTCGCCTTGGTTGGCAAAACCTTCGATGGTCACGATTTCATAGGCGACGCCTTCTCGGCTGGCGCCCTTGGCTGTATTGTTGCCGATCGGCCAAGTTACCCCATTGCTGCGACGTCTTTTCCTCTTTTGGCGGTTGACGACACCGAAGAAGCTTTGGCCGTTCTTGCTCGCAATTGGCGCCGTCGCACTCGCAAGAAGCTGGTTTTGGTTGCTGCTACCGACCTCGATATTGTTTCGCCCCTAGCTCAATCGATGTATGAGGCGTTAGACCGGTCCCTTTTGCAGACTGCCGCCACCGTTAGCCCCTCTAACGACTTCTCGGCGCCTACTTCAACTGAAGCACCAGCTCGTGGACCACATTTTTCTACTCAGTTTTCTCTTGATCCTGCTGCGGCTTTCCCACCGTCTGACCCCTTGTTCTGCGGCGAGGAGACTGTGCAGTCGATTTTGTCGAACTGGAAGCTCTCTGCCTCTGATATTCTTGGGCGCTTTCTCAATTTGCCTGATGAAGTGGAGTACTTAGTCGCTGACTTTTCGCCTCTTCCTTTAGAACGGGCGGTTTGGTTGATTGAGGCTTTGTCGCCCAATGCCCTCTTGCTTGCTGAAGATAGTTTTGCTTATGCGCGCATGTCGAAAGGCGCACCAGAACTGCATCTTCTACAAGAACAAATGGTCGAGGCGATGAACCGCTGCAAAGGTAAAGTTTTCACAGATAGTGAATCTCTGGCAGAACGTTTGAGTCTTACTTATGTGAGCGCTACCAGCGAGGGAGGCGATAAAACAACAAGTTATCAGCCTGTCTTGCAGCAATTAGGAATTTAGCTATTTTAGATATTTAGGGATAGGGCCAGCTGCTTTAGAGTCCTAATAACTTGGCCTTGGCGGCCTTAAATTCTTCATCGCTGAGCACGCCTGCCTCATGCAACTCTTTCAAGCGCTGCAGTTCGCTGCCCAGGTTGCCTTTGCCGCTGCTTGTCGGTTCAGAAGCGATATCCATTTTGTTGAGAAGGGCGGCGCCAAAGCGTTTGCCTATCTTGTTGCCGAGGAGGCCGCCGACTAGGGCGCCAGTGAAGGTACCGACTATAGGGATTGGTAATAGTATCGTGCCAATCTGAGCACCGGCCAAGACCCCTGCGCCGGTTCCGGCCAGTTTGCCTGCCTTGTTGTTTTCGTGCAGCTCCGAACTCGTGCAATTGTCGTTAGTCATCTCTATCTCCTTGGTGATTACCCTCTTATTAGAGCGTTTTGAATCACCAGTTTGGCGGGAGAAGAAACAGTTAGACAACCGCTTGCTTTGGCAGAAAATAGTGGCCTAAGCAGTTTGGTTAGAAATTATCAGACGGGTGCGCGATATCAGTTGATAAATTTGGCGAGTCAACCACATTGTGCCAGGCAAAATGTATAGAACCGCAGCAAATCTGCCAAAACGGAGGTTTTTCATGATCATCGGAATAGCTTCTGGGCCATACCAGCGCTCGTTATTGTCGTCAATGAGGAAGAGGCTCCAAGGCGAAGCATCAAGATCTTGAATAAGTTGGCGTGCTGTTTCACTAACCGATTCGCGGTCGACAAAGGTGAAAAGCTGTGAGCGATCCCAGAGTTTAAGCAGGGCCGCCAGGCGATTGACGACAAAACAACGCTCGTCACAGACTATAGTGAAAGATAAGGGTTCCCGGCAATGTATGGCTTTGGAGTCCATTGCACGCACCTGAGGGAGATAAGTTTTTAACAGTGAAGAAAGTTTAGCAGAAATTCAGCTTCGCTACATCCTCTCAGTGGCCAATTTTTTCCTTTTTTTAAAATGGTTTTTCAAACGGCCATCTCTTGTCAAGCTAGGTTTTGCAACTATCTGTGATTGGGTAAAATCTAATTGGCGTCCTTAGTGAATGTTGTTGTTGAAGGTGCGAGGTCACTTAAATGTTCTTGGACGAATATCAGTTTCTCACCGAAATTATCATGCCTTTTTTGCGCAAGAGTTGGGATGAAATCGATTTGGCAGAGACCGCATCTGGCGAAGCAGACGGTCGTTTGACCAAAGATGAGTTAGGGTCTGCTCGTGACCGTGCCATTGCCCGTGGTGACTTTGAAGCGGCCAATATTTTGGCCGAGCTAGCCTTTCGATATGATGCTATTTGCGAAGCCCATGAAGATTCTGGCGGTGCTGGGCGCGAAGCAGCAGCTGGAATAAGCCAGGCTGATATTTCTGTTTATGCTCAACTGTGGAACCCCGAATATCGTGCCCGTGAAGGAAAACCGGTGCCAGAGAAATGGATGGATTCTGTCTGAAGCAGCGGGGCGTTTTGCTCATTTGTCTTGTTCTTTCAATGACAGGATGTTCTTCATCGCCTGCACAGCCAGACGCGCAGCAAGTTTCAAGCAAGCAGCAAATTCAGTTTGATCGTGAAAAGGTAGATCTCGGCAAAGTAGAAGCCGCTGCTGAGCTGCCTTGCTCTTTCACCATTAGAAACGCTGGAGCTGTGCCCCTCAATGTCACAGAAGCTAAGTCTGAATGTGGCTGTACGGCGACCAATTTTAAGGGTGCTTTGCTAAAGCCTGGAGCTTCAGTGAAGTTAGATGTTTTGGTCGACACGACCATGAAGCAAGGTCCTGTCACTAAAGATATGGTTGTCTACTCGGATGATCCCGAACGGCCAATCAGCAGACTTTTCATTACTATGGATGTCAAAAATGCTCATGGCACTATGTCTTTAAAAGAGCGCACTAAAATATTCACAGCTGAGCGCTGCAAGCGTTGCCACGTTGACGAAGGGGTCGGACAATTCGGGAAAGAACTATTCGAAGCTGATTGTGCCATGTGTCATCGCAAACAAGAAAGCGGAATTCTCTCTGGGCCGTTGATAGAATCGGCAGACTATTCTGATGCAGTTGTGAGTGCTTATGCCGCAGATGTAATAGCTCATGGTAGTAAGACAAGCCCCTCTATGCCAGGCTTTTTAGAATCAGCCGGTGGGCCATTGTCTAAAGAGCAGATTGATTCTCTAGTTAAGTATTTACGGAGTACTGCTAGGAATAGTGGCGCCACCAGTGGTGGTGTGAAATGATAGAGAAGTTTAAGCAGTTTTCTCAATTGCTTTCTCGTGCATTGCTTTGCGCTTGGCTTTGCACATCGGCGCCGTCCGCGACTATTCTTTACCAGGCCTGTGCTGCAGATTTGCCCCCCCTCACTCTAGCTCAAGAAATGGCAAACTTGAGCAACCCCGCTTACATCAGCGCTCCGCCAACCGCGGCTAATAAAACCCTACCTATTAAACAGCTTGATGCTGCTCTAGAAGCTTTAAAATATGACCAAGTTGATGCTTTGCTTGCCCGTGTCAGAGAGACCAAGGTAAACGCTAATGCTCTTCACCTTTGGCGCGGATTGGCTTACTGGGGCCACCAGCGCTATGAAGAAGCAGGTGAGCAGTTTGATCTCTGTACAAATTTCGACGACGCCGCCCTTCGGCGCTTATACATAATTGGTACGACTTATTTTAAGTTGGAAGAGTGCGACAAAGCGATTAAGGCTGTATCACTCGCCATTGCTAAGCATCCAGCGCGCGATTGCTATTCTTGCCGCGCCAATTGCTATGTCGCTATAAAGAAGTACAAAGAAGCCATTGCTGACTTCTTTATGGCTGCCAAATTGAGCCACAAATACCGCCCGGTATTTCTCAGTCGAGCTGCCAATATTATGCGAGTGGAGAAGCGCTATAGCGAAGCCATCGCCACATACAGCGATGCTATGAAAAATACAGAAGACAATTTTCTAGTGCTCGCTCTTTTGGGTCGGGCCCTCTGCTACCAAGAAACAAATAAGTGGGATGCGGCGGCAAAAGACTGCACCGCTGCCATCAATGTTTTGAACACTAGTTACAGTGGTGATATGCGAATGACCCATCTGTCTGACGGCTATATTTGTCGAGCAAAAAGCTATGACCACCTTGGTAAAGCCGCACTGGCAAAGGCTGACCGTCAAGCTCACGAGAAGATTGGGGCAGCCCTTGCCAATGAGTTTTTAGACAAGTAGCTTGGTTTTGCTCGGTCTCGTAATCAGCCAAACCGCACAAAGTATGACAGCTGAGGCCGTGATAGTTTGTGAGGTGACGGCTTCTCCAGCTAGTGCCCATCCCAAAAAGACTGCCACCACCGGATTAACGTAGGCGTAAGTTGAAACACGAGTTGGGCTGGCTGCTTTGAGCATATAAACGTAGGCCGTGAAGCCAACGATTGAGCCGAAGACAATTAGATAACCCAGAGAGAACCACGATTTGGCTGACACTTCAGCAATGTTGAAACTACTGGTTTCGCCAATGCAGGCCGATATCAGTATCATGATGGCGCCCGCTGTAACTGTTTCCATGCTTGCTGCTTGTAATTGCGATTTAGGCAAATCGGCATGGCGAGCATAGAGCGAACCAACAGCCCAGGCCAAAGACGCGAGCATGGCCCAGACAATTCCCATAGGATCGACACTAGTTGAGCCACCGATTTTGCTAGGTCCGAGTAAGAGAACCATACCCAAGACACCAACAACAAGGCCGGCACCGGTGAAGTGGCTAGGAGTTTTGCCCCCTTTCCACCAATCAAGTAAAACGATATAAATTGGCACGGTCGCCACCATAAGTGATACCAAGCCTGAAGGTATTGATTGAGCAGCTAAGACAATGCCGCCATTGCCGAGCACGAAAAGCAAAATGCCGATTATGGTTGCTCTCAACCATTGGCCACGGTTGGGATGGCCAGCTCCCTTTTTCCAGGCATATAAATAGATGAGGGCGCCAGCAATTAGATAGCGGGTGCCAGACATGAGAAATGGCGGCAAGCTTTCTAGGCCAAAGCGAATGGCTAGGTAGGTTGAACCCCAAATCAAGTAAACCGCTAGAAAAGCGGCAACAAGCTTAGAACTGTCTGACTTAAAATCTATATTGAACATTTAGCACCTCGGTTTCCATGGCGTTGTGCTGCCCTGACTGCATTTCTGGCTTTTCTGAGCAGCAACTCATTAGTCTTTGGCAGCCTAATCAAATTTGGTGTTTGATGAAGTTGCCCTAACTAGGTACAATGATAAAGTCTAAATGACTAATTCAGTAAGAGTCTGAATAGAATTAGTTACTATTGGTCAAAAGGTTAGTTGCATGGATGACATTGACGAAAAACTATTAGGTTTGCTCAAAAAAGACGCCAAGAAAAAGTACTCTGATTTGGCCGAAATGCTAAATCTTTCTCCGCCGTCTGTGCATGCCCGTGTTAAAAAACTTGAACAAATTGGTGTCATCCGCGGTTACACAATTGATATTGACCCACAACTTTTAGGTCTTAGGCTCTGCGCTTTTGTTCGCGTCACTATTGAATCGATTTCGGCTACTGGTCTGGCCCAAAGTTTGATGGCCTTTCCTGAAGTTGAGGAATACTATATTGTCGCTGGTGAAGAATGTGTTCTGCTTAAGGTGCGAACCGCTGACACTGCTGCACTCTCTACTTTCCTCGACAATATTCGTGGTATTAAAGGTGTCAAGAAAACAATCACGAGCGTTGTTTTGACCACTCCTTTTGAACGCGGCGTTACCCCCAGACAAGATGATTTTTGATATGACTGAATTACCGGTTTTCGCGTATTTAGATAAAAATGGCATTGAACACCGCCGTTTGCAATTCTCTCCAGATACTGAAAAAGGTGCAGCCAACGTCGCTAAAGCACTGGGTTTTGCAGAGCGTGCCATGGTAAAAACTTTGATATTTGAAATCGATAAAGGCGAGTGCGCCTTGATTATGGTCGGCGGTGATCAAAATGCAATATCTGGTCAGCTGAAAAAAGCTCTCGGATCGCGCAACATCAAAATGGCCAGCCCTGAAAAAGTAGTGCAGGTAACTGGTTATGTAATCGGCTCTATTCCGCCCTTTTCTTGGCAGCCAATCGGCTTCCGCACAATCATCGATAATGCTTTGATGAAAGAGCCTGAATTGGGTGTAGGCACCGGTCAATGGGGCGAAGAGATCATGATCACACCGCAAAATTTGCAGTTGGCCAGTAAGGGTTTGGTCTTCAATCTAACTGAGCGCGATCAGCCGCAGTAGCTATTCGCTCATAATGCGAGCGTTACCTGATATGCGAATTGAGCTACCCTGAGCTTCAGGGATATCGGCGTGTAGCAGTGACCGCATGTGCATATCTTCACCTTGGATGATATCAATAGCGCCACCATGAGGCCAATTCAGGTCACGTAAGTAGCCAGCAAAAGCGGCTGTTGAAGCGCCTGTCGCTGGGTCTTCATAGACGCCACCAGAGGCAAAAGGGTTGCGGGTGTAGAAGAGGTTTGCCGTTTCACTATAAGCCAAAATAATCGTTACTAAACCTGCCTCTGTCATTAAAGTGCGCCCCTGCGCCAAATCGTAGTGCATTGCCGCTAGCGCCTTTCTTGAATTGAGCGTGAGCGCTAGGTGATCTGCACCCCCGTGAACTAACGCTGGTGGAATGCGCATGTCTAAATCGTTTTCAGTGTATCCAAATAGTTTTAAGGCATTGTGCACAAGAGCTACTGGAGCTTCTTTGCTCTTGGTCGGCGGAGATTGTAGGGCGGCGCTAATCGACTGCGGTGCAGAGGCAATACCGCTTTTGCTAGCACCCGCCTTGACGTTTCCCTCCACTGTAATTTCGGCTTGGTTCAAAATTAGGTTGAAAACTCCATCGCCATAACGCAGTGCCAAAGCTGCTCCTAGGGCAATTGTGGCATGTCCACAAAATGGCACTTCTGATTCTGGAGAAAAATAGCGCACCCGCCAACTGTCGCCAGCTGCCTCTACAAAGGCGGTCTCGGAGAAGCCAACTTCTGCTGCAATTCTTTGCATTTCGGCAGCCTCTGGCAGTTGCTCGACAATCACCACACCGGCCGGATTGCCACCACTGGCACCGTCAGAAAATGCGGCTATTTTTTGTACTTCAAGCATGGTTGAATTTTTACCCATTGAAACTACCTTCTCCAATCTTAAGACTTGGACTATTGTACAGCAAATAATAGACCGGTCAACTAATATGCGGCAAAAAAGAAAAGGGAGTGGTGTTATGAGGCATAGAAGAAAAAGAAAATGCACTACTAAGACCAGCCCACGCTGGTTCTTAGCAGTGCTTCACTCAGGCTGTTTTGGTGCTCAGACCGGAGTGGTCAAACTGGCATGACCGGGGGAGTGAAGACCTCCACCGACTGATCCAGTTCGAGGGTGGCTTTGCCAGCTCTCTTGTTCGCCGTCACCACCCGCGCTATCGGCAAGTAGATATCTTTGCCATGGCCAGCGCCGGAAATGTAGATGAAGAAAGCTTGCTGGCCGCCTGTCAGGCTGTAGTGCCGGCCGTGGCGTCCGTGTTCTTGGCCGAATTCGAGAGCGTCGATGTTGCAGGCAATGAAGGCTTCATCGCTGGCGTACTGCTTCAGATGGCTGTCGATGCGCAACTCGGCATTGACCCAGACCGTCTGGCTGAGGTCGCCTGCCGGTCGCACAAAGACTTGCTGCTTGGTGCTGATCTCCACCGTACGGCCAGAGGCTTGGAAGGGCCCCGGGCTGCCATGGTACGACTGGGCGTAAGCGTGCTCGACACGTACGTCGATGCCAGCGAAAGCCTGACGGAACAGCGGGAAGAGTTCGCTCCACGGGATGTATGTGCTGATGCCCTGAGTCCAGCGCTTGCCCGTGTCGTCTTTCATCTCGCAGGTCCAAAGCAGACACATGGCGATCTGATAGGGGAACTGCATCGGGATGTTGATTGCCACCACCCGTGATGGTCCCGCACTGCAAGCGCCGCAGCTGCAGCTGAAGCCGTGCGAAGTCTTGCCGATCAATCGCGCTTCCAGCAGGTTCTTGAGATTTTCTGCGACGACGAGCGCGCGCGCATGTGCTTCGGGAGTGATTAGGGTTTTCATAAAGCTCTCTGTTAGGTTGTTAAATCAGCGAATCTGCACGACCACGGGGTACTTGCCGATCGCGCTTGGGGCCTTGGCTTGCCATTCGGCAAACGACAGACCGTCTCTGGTGAGTTGGCTCGTGCCGGCTTTGTCTGCCATCATCACTTGCACGAGGAAGTACTGCGACCAAGTGCCCGAGCCGTCTGGTGCGCTACCTTCGCGCTGGCCGATGGTGAAGCTGCGCAGATCGCGGGCGTTCAATTCTTCCATCAGCTCATGCATGGCGTTGTAGAACGGGTTGTTGCGGCGCATCGAAGCTTCGCTTTCACGCCGGCTGGCGTAATAAGCTTCTTCGGCCTGGCGGATGTCGACATGGAACTTCCAGCCTAGGCCGAGCAGCACCAAGGCGGCCATTGCCAGAGCCACGAGCACCCAGCCAGTGGTGAAGAAGGCGGCGATGCCGAAGACGACGCCGAAGAAGATGCAGATGTACTTGGCGAAACCGACGAAAAGACCACCCATGTTGCTACCAGTCATTTTGAGCTCCTGTGAAATTGACAGTTGAAAATTGCGATTGTGATTGACGTTGCCAGTGGCGTGCGAGCGGCTACTGATGCATGCCGTGCTGGCTGCGACGACCATCCACCACTTCGTGGTAGGCATCGACGCAGGTGTTGAACAACGTTGCGTAGGCCTGGTAGCTGTCGCTGGGCAGGTCGAGCTTGTGGCCCTTGCTGCCAGTCGAGCTGCCAGTTTCTTGCTCAGTGATGGCAGCATTGACCGTTGCTACGGCCGCCATCTGCTGTGCCGTCAGGCGGGTGATGTAATCGCCAACTACGCTGCTTTGGTTGGCGCTGCTGGTCATCTGGTCGATGTTGCTCAGCGCCGCGATCAGCTCGCTCACCACAGGCAAGTAGGCTTGCACCGCCGGCGGTACTGCGCTGCTCACTTCGTCGGGGTTGTCGACGAGCCGACGAATCGGCTTGGCTGCAACTCGCATGTGACGATAGGCTTGGCGCAGTTCGCTCAGGGGGACAAGCACTAGCGAAGACTGCGGCACGATGCCAGTTTGGATAGAGTAATTCATGATTTCTCCTGAAAAATGGTTACATTCAACCGTGGCTTGCCGCCGCAGCTGTTCGTGGATAGCCTTGCTTTCAGACGCTCGGGTCGATCACGAACTTGGGGCCGCTGCCCGATTGATTGAACGTGTCTGCCACTTGGTCCCACATCGACTGCGAGGCCGAGCGGCCAGTGGGTGCAGGCGTGTCCGCTTGTGGCCTGATCTCCGCTTGCGGGCTGAGCTGCTTGACCTTAACCATGACGCGTTTGCCGTCCATCTCTGCCGAGTTGATGGCCACGTAGATGGTGATGCCGACGCTGATGTGGTTGATGTCGAGCATCTGCGACTTGTGCAGCAGTGCCGGCAAGCCGTTGGCGAGTTCGACGAAAGCACCGATGACGTGCGTGCTGTCGTTGTTGTCGTTCTTCTTCGTGGCAAAGCGCAGCACCTTTGCCGTCATGGTCGAGCCGATGGCGAGAGCAGCGACTTGTTCTTGCAGGCGAGCAACGCTTTCTTTTCGCGCGCTGATGATCTTGCCCACGACGATCTTGTCTTCGTTGAGGATGATGCGCGGGCGCAGCTTGGCTGCCGAGGGCGTGCTGTCCCTTTCGTTGTTGTCGGTGGCCTCGGTGCAACTCTTGCTCACTTTGGGCGCGGCCATGGCAGCAGTCTCGACGAACGCTTCCAGAACGGTGCCGGGGTTGGCCAGGAGGTGGTTGCGACGCTCTTCTTTGGCGGCTGGGTTCTTGCCGGCCAAGAGACGATTGGGGATGAAGCCGTTGGGGTTGCCTTCGATCGTGACGACCAGACCCGACTCGGGTTGATTGGCGATCTTGGCGACAGTGCAGTTGATGATGCTGCCGGCGACGATGGTGATTGCGAGCGGGCGAGCGGATGCCTTGGCGGAGAGCTGCTTGCGTGCGTTGCGGGAAGGACGCGAAGAGCGGGCGGAATTGGTGGTCGTGTTCAGGATAGATCCTTTCAGATCAGGGGTGTTTGCAGTAGTAGCCGAAGGGATGGGGGTGGTGTGGTTTATATCTGCTGTTTGAATGGAGTTGAAAAGAGATTTTGAGCCTAGGTTCTGTGTGTGCTTAAAGGCAAGAAAGTCGTACTTGTCTTTGATTCGCGCAGCTGCTATTCATGGGGTTTATACGAGCTTTTGCCCTCTACATAATTAGCTTCGCTAGCGATAGCACACTAAAACTTTTGTTTTAGTTATATAGCTAATAAAAGCTGTAAATGGAAGTTAAGTGTAAGTAGCTTAGTTCGTGCTAACTATTTTATTGCTAGCTCAAGGTGCGCTAATTAACACCTATCTGGGCGGTGTTGGCTAGCTGTTTAGTTTTCTTCTGTGTTGCAAAATAAATTTACTAAAGCTAAAAATGCAAGTTACCCTAGTACCACCATTGGCGATACTAGGTAAAAAACCTTCCGCTCTCTCGTTTGTCGTTTTTGCCAACGAATTAAGAGTCGCATATGTCAGTGAGGAGAGCTTCCTGGGCAGTTATCACCCAGTCGCAGTATATGCCGATGTTATTGGCGTTTTATTGGCATTTAAGAGGCATTTGTCTAGGCGTCTTTCTCCTCGATTGAAAGCGAACTCGCTCAGATTGTTCTATGAGGGCATATAGTTATAATCGGCCTTTAAAAATGAGCGAAAAGAAAAAGCCTAGACAGGAAGCTGGTGTTCACCATCTCCCCATCTAGGCTTTGACTAAAGTTTTGCTACAGCTTCTTATTCTTCGTTAGTACGACGGCCGTTGCGAAACAACCGATTGATGGCAGCGCTTCGCTGTTTCCGAATATCATCCATGGTCGGGCAGCTGGCGCCAGCCATAGCTTCGAGTTCTTTGATGCGGGTTGGAATGGGCGGGTGATTCTCGCCAATTTCCCTCCACCAGCGGCCGATCTTGCCACCAACGGTTTGCGGGTCATGATCCTCGTCTTCGTGCAGGCCGAAGAACAGCATAGGGGCAAGGCCACCCATCATGATCTTGAGCTGCAACAGCAGGCGATTGCGGCTCACCCAGTCGTTGATCTTCTGCAGAGCAGTAGCCAACGCACAAGGGTTGCCGGTCCACTGAGCGGCCAGGGCATCAGCAGCGCTTTCGCGGCTACGGCTGACGAAGAAGGTAACGAACTTCGTGAAGAAGCTCACCACAGCAAAGACGATCAGAGTGAAGAAGAAACCAGCGATGCCGACAGCGGGAGCTGCGAAGTTTTTCTTGCCTTTCTTCACCTTGTCCGAGAGCTTGTCGACCAAGAGGTCGTCATTGTTCTTGACGAAAGCAGCGCTGAAAATCCAGGGCATGCCGCCGGCCAACAGAATGGAGAAGAGCGAACCCATGGTGGCCGTGAGTGAGGTGATGGCGACATCGCGACTCTTGACGTGAGCCAGCTCGTGAGCCAGCACGGCTTTCAGTTCTTCGTCGCTGAGGTCAACAGAAAACAGGCCTTCGGTGCAGGCGATGAACGAGTTGTTGGGATTGCGTCCTGTGGCGAAAGCGTTCGGCATCGGAATCGGCGAAACCAGCACCTCGGGCATCTTCTTCAGGCCGGTCTTGGGATAGATTTCTTTGACCAAACGCACCAGGCGCCGGTGGTCAGGGTTGAGTGTGTTTGGCGCTTCGCACTTCATCAGACGCTTCACCAACTTGGCGCTGTTGTACCAGCTGAAGAGCGGCAGAACAACTGTGAAGAGACCGACGATCACTGTTGCTACGGTGATGTTGAGGCCGAGCAAAACGAAAGTGGTGCCGCCAAGTGCAGCCAGAGTTGCCAGACCAAGGAAAGTGCGGAACCAGTTGGCGCGCAGCTGACTGTTGATGGCCTTCTGGTCTACAGACGGAGGGTTATTTTTGTTCATGGAGAGTCCTAGTTCTTCATCCGCGGATGAGAGTTAGATTTTCAAAAGAGTAGAAAGGCTGTGCAGCTTGAGCTGATACAACTTGCGGAGGCAAGTAAGTTCAAGGTGTGTAATGCAGTAGTGATGTCAGAATGAAAGAGTTAAGTGTTTGTTTTTTAGAAAGCTAAGAAAAGTGAGATCTCACACTAACTAAAATCTCTTAGCTCGTTCTAGTGCTAGCGACGTCGAACAGATGAGATTAGCGATCTTCTTGTAAACCTGGTTTACTGGTTACGTGAGTTGCGCTTTCTTGGCAACGTTTCGCTGAAAGGCAGACGACTGACAACTGATGCGCTATTAGTTGCTAGTTACTTGGAAGGTATTGGATGCCGCTAGCTGCTACTATGCCATCGATTATTGGGGTATCCACCCTCGGGAAATACTAGGTTGCAAAGCGCTAAAAGTTTGTCAATTGTCTTGACGTTTATCATTGCTAGTTGTTTGACGCTGTTCGTGGCATTGCCCGTGTCAGCAGAACAATTCGTCAAGCTCACCCAGCAGAGCTGTACTAGGGGCAAGATGATTGTCTACCTGTCACCAAAGGCAGTTTTCATTGATTCCCTTGCGCGCGGCTATTGCGTCGTCTGCAAAGCGCCAGACTGGAAAGTAACTATGTACTCTCCCAAGTCAAAACGCTTTTACGAAGAGTCTGCAGCCACTTGGAAGAATAGTAGTCAGATTAATGTGATGGATTTGCTCGCCGCTCGTATGTCGGGCATGAAAGTGCAAAAGGTTCAACAGCAGCAGCTCTTAAAGCATAATGTTGCGGTTTTGCGTATGAAACAAGATTTTGAGTCGCATCTGCGCGACTCGACTGTTACTCATGAAAATGAGTATGGCTCTTACTTTATCTGCGACGATTTTAAACTTCCCAGTCAGTGCAGTGACTTTTTGGTCTGGTTTTTCAAATTACCACCAGTGGCTCCAGCTCAAGGTATTCCTTTGAAATTCATTTATATCGATAATTCTCAGGGCATTTATAACCGACTCAACACACTTTCCATAGAAACAACCGCTCTGGAGAGCGCAAAGCTGACTGTTCCCGCTGGCTATACCCGCACTGGTTCTGAAACCATGATGTTGCTAGATAAATCGAATGAAGGTGCCTTAGAAGAGCTATGGGATGTCCGTACCCCCTCTCTGCGATCTGAGAACGCCCCTAAGAAGCACTAGAAACAATGTTCTTTCGGTGATATTTCGATCTTATCGTTGGGGCATTAGCTGCAGAAAGTCGACACTGTTACCGTCTGTCAGCAACTTTTCTTGAGCTTCTACTGCTTTATATTTTTCTGGAATTGCAAACTCTTTGTCGCTTACTGTCCGGGTTTTGGCACTCAGTAAAATCAGTTCTTTCTCGACTTTGCCTTTGTTGCTTACCGTAGTTAGCTGCAGCGGAATACCGTCGGCTGTAGGAGTACAGTACATCTCCTGCAAGCTGCGCACCACTGGTGGTGGAATGATTGTCGTTGGCTCAACCCAATATTCAGCAGAATGTAAGAGCAGCTTTTGCCAATGGCGGTAGCCCGATTTCAGTGGTGGTTCGCCGGTCATCGAAATTTTGTTAACCGCACGGCCGCATAGTAAAGCTTTGACTGTCCGAACTGGTTTCAGAATGCTTGTATCACTTGTGCGACAGAGGCTTACTGTTATTGACGAGGATGCACGAAAGCGACCAGGTGCAGCTGTGAAATATTTGTGCTCAGCTGTGTTCAACATGGTCATGCGCCACTCTGGCGGGTGTGTAATCAGCGAGACATTCTTACTGAGCCAGTCTAATCTTGTGCCCGCTTTAGAAACTATGATTTGGCAACGGCCCAGTACTTTGCTTTGCTGCTCATAGACAATAGCTGTTTCGCTTATGCTCGTTGGCACAGTTTCTTTCGCAGCAACGGTTGCGCATAAGAAAATTTCAGCCAAGATCATTGTGATCGCTGCTTTTGCGGCTATCTTCTTGACTCTATCTGATAATGAACGCAAATGGTGTGGTGGTTTCCTGGTCATGGATCCTCCGTGCCTGATAGAGTCTATACCCGCTACTGCGACATTCTTTGACATTCCTTCTTTCAACGAGTTTTCCAGCTTTCTACTATTTCATGAAGTTGGTGCTGAGAAAAAAACAATAGAGAAACCAGACCCGAAGGCCTGATCTCCCTATTGTTTAAATGGCCTCACTGCTTGCGGTTGCAGGCGATGAGAGCTGTTTCAGTTGGCGCCGAACTCGTCGCAGGCAGCAATGAGAGCGCTGCGAATGCCAGGCTCAGACATCGAGTGACCAGCGTCGCCAACGACTACGAACTTGGCTTCAGGGAAAGCCTGATGCAGCTCGTAAGCGGTGGTAATCGGGCAAACCATGTCGTAGCGACCTTGCACGATCGTCGTCGGAATGTGACGGATGTGTCCGATGTCATCGAGCAACTGCGAATCAGAACGGAGGAAGCAGCCGTTGATGAAGTAGTGACACTCGATGCGGGCGAAGGCCGTGGCAAAGGTCTCGTCGCCGTTGCGCGCGATCAGATCGTGATCGATGTGCAACTTCGAAGAGCAGCCTTCCCACTTGCTCCAGGCCTGAGCAGCGGCGGTGCGAACGGCGATGTTCTTGCTGGTCAAGCGCTTGTAGTACGCCTTGACCATGTTGCGCCTCTCCTTGGCCGGAATCTGCTCCAGATACTGCTGCCAGTAGTCCGGAAAGATTTCACTGGCGCCGAACTGATAAAGCCAGTCCAGCTCCTTCTTGCGGCCAAGGAAGATACCACGCAGCACAAGCTCGCTGACGCGCTCAGGATGGCTCTCGGCATAGGTGATAGCAAGCGTGCTGCCCCACGAGCCGCCAAAGACCGTCCAACGGGCAATGCCGAAGTGTTCGCGCAGGGCTTCGATGTCGCTCACCAGATCCCAGGTGGTGTTGTTCTCGAGCGAAGCGAAAGGCAAACTCTTGCCGCAGCCGCGTTGGTCGAACATGATGATGCGATAGACATCGGGGTTGAAGAGCCGGCGATAGCTCGGTTGCGTACCGCCGCCGGGGCCGCCGTGCAACAGCACCACAGGCTTACCTGTGGGGTTGCCCGACTCTTCAAAGTAGATCTTGTGTCCATCCGAAACAGCGAGCATGCCGGTGCAGAAGGGCTCGACTTCAGGATAGTAATCGCCCGCAGCACGAGGAGCTGCGAGACTCTTGTTCTCAGTCATGATGGTTTCCTTTTTGTATTTTTCGTGTTTTTTTGCGTTATTGAAACTGTCTGGCGACGGTCTCAACGAAACGACGCTGTCTGACTACGCGCCCGTTCTCACTGAACATGGTGCGAGTGACACTGATGTAGAAATTGTGCTCGTCTGATTGCACGAGAATGCGTGTACGCAAGCGCAGATGCTTTCCTTGCGAAATCATTGACGTCTGCGCTACACCGAGGTATTTCGAGCAAGCCGGATTGGCTGCATTAGTACTCCAGGTGTTGTTGGTGTCAACCAGAAAGGTGCGCTTAACGCGGTTGAAACCTTGTTTGGCGCGGCCTTTGCTCTTGTCGATTACATAAGCGCTGCGAGCTTTGATTGTGTACGACTGCTCACCGGTGCGTTTGTTGACGCGAGTGTAAGTCTCACTATCAGGTTTGCTATCTTTGCCGTGAGTTTGCGGGTAGTCGATACTCCAGCTGTCTGGCGAGTCTTGCTTCTTTGCCAAATTCGGCAAGTGACGCACTGCTCGCACGTTCACTGGCACCGAAGGTAGTGTCAGTGTGGCGTTCTTGCCATCGGCAAATACTGTTGCTTCCATGACGTCAGCTGAAGGCCAAGCCATCGGAAACTGAGCATTGGCAATGGCCAGACGCACCTTGTGACCTTTGGCAAAAGTCCAGGTGGTGAATTGCAAATCGACTTCGAGTTGGTATACCTCGTTTGCGGCAGGCAGGCTTGGAGCCAAAGAACTGATGCGGTGAGCCGGGTTGCTCAAAGCACCAGTAATCAGAGTGACGCTGCCATCGGGGGCAACGTCTTCGAGGCGAACGCTCCATTTTGCGCGTGGAGAGCTAGTACTCACTGAGAGCTTCACTTTGGGGGTACCCATGACTTGCAAAGGCTCTTTGGCCACCTCGCTATCAAACACCAGCGAGTGCGCATCATCGGCCGCCATGTCGCCAGTCTTATTGCCCCACCAAGTGCCCGCAGCGGTGCCGGCGAAAGGTTGGTAGGCTAGCTTGAGAGCTGATTGCCGAGCAGTGCTTGCCGTAGAGCGAAGGCGACTGCGCCTCAATTTTCCATTGCTGGTGAGGAACAGTTTGACGTCCTTGCCGCCTTGGGCCGGCAAAGTGTCTTTGCGCCAATAGCCGGGCACAGTCTCGATGTCGAGGTCTGGCTTGTGGCCATGACGAATGAACACCATCAACTCTTTCTTCTTGCCCAGGCCCTTGCTTCTACTCTGGTCGCCACCATTGCTTTTCTTGTTGGCAGAGTCTGGCCGCAGGTAACGATTGAACCAGTCTGAGAGAACGATTTGCCACTCATAATTGGGGCCTGGCTGACCTTCATCTGGGCAAGAATGCTCCCAGGGGCCAATGTCGCAGCGCACGGGGACATCGAGTTTTTGATACATACGTGCGGTGGCCGAGCGATAGCCATCTAGCAATCCACCAACGAGGTAGACAGGTATGTCAATCTGGCTATGGTCTTCACGCAACGACTTCTTGCGCCAGAACTCACCATCGAGTTGATTGTTCAAGTAACTGAACAGCCAAGGTCGATGATTAAAGCGTTGGGCGAAGTAGTCGTCATCGAGCTTGTAGTCAGGCGTGCGTGGCAGACCAAGCTCATGGCAGATGTAGAGGTGGTACGGGTCGAGGTGCAGATTGCCGTCGATGTAGTGCAGGTCGTCCTGGTACAAATCATCTGAGGCATGAACAGCGTGAATGGCTTTCAGTGCGGCTGGACGGCGCATGGCCATTTGAATGGCGTTGAAGCCGCTCCAAGAAACACCAAGCATGCCGACATTGCCGTTCGAAGAGGCGGTGGCAGCCAATTGCTTGATGATTTCTTCGCAATCGTTCATCTCTGTATCAGAGTATTCGCGCTCGGGGATATCTCCTTCGGAAGCACCAGTGCCGCGGATGTCTACCTTGACGGTGATAAATCCGAGTTGGGCCTGGAAGCTGAAAAACGGGTGATCAACGACATAGAAGGTGTCGTCTTTGCGATAAGGCAGGTATTCGAGCAAAACCGGAAAGGTCTCGCCACGATGACGTGCCGTGGGAATGTAAGAAGTGGCTGCCAGTCGGACACCGTCCGTCATCGTCAACCAGCTTCTCTTAACCGTAAATTTATAGCGTCGTGCGGTCTTCACCGTCTTCGCGATTGCTGAACTTTTAGTTCTGGAAACATTGGTAGTCATAACAGTGAGTCCGGGTTCGGATCCAGGTAAAGGTGAATTGCTAAACTCAGCTGACCATAAGGCTCAGAAGAATTGCTTAGATGTTGGTGAATAGAATGGTTTGGGCTTATGGCCTGAAATAAGAGAGAAGTTTTAATTTGCCTTGAGAACCTAAATGAACCAGTAGCTCTTAATCAAGAGACTTCTCTATGTAGTGAGTTCTATATTATTTCTGTGAAGCTCCACAATTGACGCAAGCTTGCGCACCACCTGGCAACCTTGTTGCAATTAATTAGCGCACTAACAGAGCTTGAAGAGGTAATCAAGATATCTATTCACTAGTCTGATCGTGGAATATCAGCGCGTTACCTCTAAATTACTCACGCAAATAAAACCTTCTTCCACAACTAAACAAACCAATTAGATAAGCCCGTCGCTGTCAGATCGATCATTCGTTGCACTTGATGTGTTGCGTGCACGTGATTGATTATGCGCTGAGTTTATCTAACGCTTGTCTCAGATAACCATAAATGGAAACCCATATGACTCTCAAGAGCAAAGTAATGTTCATCACCGGTGCCTCGCGTGGCATTGGTTTGGCCATCGCTCTCAAAGCCGCCAAAGATGGCGCACGTATTGTCATTGCCGCAAAGACTGCTGCTGCCAATGATAAACTTCCTGGCACCATCTACAGTGCCGCTGCCGAAATCAAAGCTTCTGGTGGCGAAGCCCTTGCTATTCAGTGCGATGTGCGCGATGAAGAGCAGATCAAAGCGGCCATTGCCAAAGCAGTAGAAACCTTTGGTGGCATCGATATCGTCGTCAACAACGCCGGCGCCATCCAGCTCACCAACACCGAACAGACCGAAATGAAGCGCTTCGACCTCATGCAGTCGGTCAACGCTCGTGCTGTTTTCATGGTGGTCAAACATGCGCTGCCGCATTTGAAAAAGAGCACCAACGCGCATGTGCTCAACCTCTCGCCGCCGCTCAATCTCGATGCCGATTGGTTGGCGCCGCATCTGGCCTACACTCTGTCGAAGTATGGCATGAGCCTTTGCACCTTGGGCCAGGCCGCTGAGCTGAAGAAGTTTGGCATCGCCGTCAACTCGCTCTGGCCCGAAACTGCCATCGATACGTCGGCAATTCGTAACCTGCTTGGTGGCGATCAGTCGGTGCAGGCCTCACGCAAGCCTGAGATTGTCGCTGACGCTGCCTACTGGATTTTCAATCAGCCGGCAGCCACTTGCAGCGGCAATTTCTTCATCGACTCGGCTGTACTTACTGCTGCAGGCGAAACTGACCTGACCAAGTATGCTGTCGATCCGACGGCGACGCTGTTGCCTGACTTCTTTCTCGGCAAGCCGCCCAAAATTTTGCCGAAGGTGAAGGCGACGGAACCGGCTGCTGCTGCAGTTAAGGCTGAAACGGCTGTTGCCGGTGCTGGGGAAACTCCGGCTGTTGCAGGTGTTGTTGCCGCTCCAGTTAAACCGAAGTATTCGTCTTTCAGCGTCAACGTGGTCGACCATGTGGCTTCGCTAGTTTTCAGCAATCCCAAGCGCTCCAATGCTATGGGAGAAGCCTTCTGGAGTGAATTCCCGCAGGCTATCAAAGAACTTGCCACCGAAGGTAACACCAAAGCGCTGGTGATTTACGGTGAAGGCGACAACTTTTCAGCTGGTATCGATTTGGCCATGTTCCAGAGCCCGACAATGGCTCCGGCATTTGCCAACTTGCACACTGCTGAAGGCAAAGACCACATGCTTCAGGTGATCACCCGCATGCAGGATGCTTTCACTGCTATCGAGAAAGCACCATTCCCGGTCATTGCCGCCATCCATGGTGTCTGTCTGGGCGCCGGTTTGGACCTGGCTGCTGCTTGCGATTTCCGCTATGCCACCAGTTTGGCGACTTTCGCAATCGAAGAAATCAATCTCGGTATTATGGCAGACCTGGGCAGTCTGCAACGCTTGCCGCTGATTATGCCTGCTGGGCTGGTGCGTGAAATGGCCTTCACTGGCATGCGCATCACCAGCGACCGTGCCCTTTCTTCGGGTTTGGTCAATGCTGTTTATCCGAGCAAAGACGAGCTGCTCAAGTTTGTTATGCAGACTGCGCAGTTGATGGCGAGCAAGTCTACAAAGGCTTCTGCTGCTACCAAGCAGTCGCTCAACTATGGTATCGATCATGGTGTCTTCGAAGCGCTGCATCTCACTGCTAAGCTGCAGACTCGTGTTTTGGACCCGGCTGAGATTGTCGCCAGCATCAAGAAAATGAAGAAAGTCTAGGTTGGTTTTGGTCTTCGACTGAACTAAAAAACTAGAAGGAAGAGTGTGGCCCAAAGCTGCACTCTTCCTTTCTTTATTTCTTTTTTGTGAAATAATTAGTAGACCGGTCTATTTTAGTTCGTATGGGGATATGTTGTAACTGTAAAATGTCTGCGTAGGCTTGGACAAAATAACCAATGCTTCTATAGTTAATGTGTTACGAAGTAAATTTGACCCTGTATATTGCGGCGGTTCCCTCACGCTTATGAATCAGCTATCTTCTGGGCGCAACCGGCCGTGGATTTTGAAAACTGGTAAAAAGCTTGATTACCACTGGCTTTTTTGCGACCACAGCGATTTTCCCTTTGTCTTTGTTTGGGTTTGCCCTGAGTTAAAGGAGAATGCTTGGAATAGTTCAGCCGACTATGAAGATAGTGCCACTGAGATGTTTGCTGCCGAGCCCGACCAATCGCAAATAGCTTTAGTGCGAACAGTGCTATTTGACAAATATTATCCCGCCGCTGACGTTGAAGAACTAGAGTCCAGTTGGCAAGCGCTGCAGCAGTCTGGTGCAATAGGCTATCAGTTTGAACATCTGCTAATTGTTAAAGAGGGAGCTTACGTCAAGCGCTTCCTGGCTTCAGAATGGGTTCAAGCGCTTCCAAATTTGCACCATGAAGAAAACAAACTGTCTGCCTTAGCCTGGCTAAACATGGAAACCGCCGATGAGACTTGCGCTCAACCGAATTGTTCATATAAGCGCGTAAAATATGGCGCTAATTGTGGTCGACATCACTTTGAAATGCTTATGAAAGAACCGTTTCCTGAGCATTACTTGGCCAGTTCCGCACTATTGTTTCCCTCCATAACGATATACTAAGGCTAAATTTACTCATCCGTTAGACCTAGAGGCACGTCAGAAGTAAACCTATGGTAACTCCGGTTGGCGCTGATTTTTCTCCTGGTGATATCGTCGGAAATACCTACGAGGTTGTAGGCTACATTGGCCGCGGGGCAATGGGCTACGTCTACCACGTTCGGCATGTCGGCCTACCCAAAGAATATGCTCTTAAGACTCTAAGTACTGATCAGATTACAGACAAAGCTTGGTTGCGCTTTCAGATTGAGGCGCAGTCCATTGCCAAAATGTTTCATCCAAATATCATTACCATTCACAATTTCGCTGTGCATAAGGCTACAGGTCGTCCAGAACAGCCGTTCTATGTCATGGATCTCTTGACCGGCAAAAGTTTGATGGAAGAGTTGCGAGACAATGATCCCCTGCCCTTAGCCAAGGCACTGCTGGTATTTATCCAGGCTGCTAGCGGCATTGGTTATGCCCATAGTAAAGGAATTATTCACCGCGACCTCAAGCCCGGCAATGTCATGCTGCTCGACAAGCCAGATGCCGGTGGTGCCACTGTCAAGATTGTAGATTTTGGTATTGCTAAATTGACTGCAGATAGTGAGCTTGTTCAGCAGCATTTAACTAGTGCTGGAGAGGTTTTCGGCAGCCCCTATTACATGAGCCCAGAGCAAGGTTTAGGTCAAACAGTTGACGGCCGCAGTGATATTTATTCGCTCGGAGTAACATTCTTTGAGGCTTTGACTGGCGATGTCCCTTTTACTGCTAGATCTCCCGTTGAGATTATGCTTTTGCATCAAAATGCCCCAGTGCCGCAGCTTAATGATGTGCTTGAAGGTGGAGATTTTGCCCCTGAAGTGCAAATTGTTTTAGAGCGTATGTTGGCAAAAGAACCTGCTAAGCGCTATCAAGATATGCAAGCAGTGGTGGCAGATCTCAGTGCTATTCACTTCGGCAATCCCCTACCCTCTTTAAGTGCTATTGACTTTAAACCTCATGACGACGCGGTTGTAGAAGAAGATTCTCAATCTGATATTGCAGGCGAGGATAGCTCTATCGCTGGCTCTGCTGAAGAGGACGGTGCGAGCGCTAGCAGTAATTCCCACGCATCTTCTGATCGTAGCAATTCAAAAAGTCAAATTGTTCTTTTAGTTATTTCTCTTGCCGCCATTGTTACTTCAGTGGTCGCTTTTGTGGTTGTAAAAAACTCTCGCTCTGAAACCATCCCTCGCGCCGCGGCTATTGCCATTCCTAAGGTCGCACCGAAATCTCAGTCGAAGGTTGCAGATACTAAACCAAAGCTTGATCCTGAAGAAGATAAAGAGCCTGGCTCTTCGCTAAATGAAACTAAGCCTTTTTCTTCTGTGCGTACAGTAAAGGGCTGCAAAATTGTCACCTTTGACTTTCCCACTGATGTGCTAATTGGCAAAATTTATTCGTACAATTGGAGCACTGGAGAATACCGCACTCTGCCAGCTAAAGGCCGCCTCGTTTATGATAAAGGCGAGTGGCTTTGTCTAATTCCCTCACGCTTAATTGGTAAGTATCCGCAATACCTGAAGCGCTTTCCTCCCGGCATTTTACTTGGCATACGTTTGAATGAAAATTCAGATAGCGATGCAATATTAGATTCGTGTTCCAAAATTCCAGGCATCAATTATGTCGAGCTACAGAGTGCTCGCAATTTGACCAACAAATGCATAGACTCCCTCAGTAGGCTAACCAAACTAGATGAGTTTCATGCTTACCATATCACCGTAGATGGTATCGCTTTGGCGCGCGCTAAATGTTGGGACAAAATCGAGAAGGCGACTTTTAGCGATACTAGCAGCCTTACACCTATGCTTGTGAAACTGAAAGACAGCAAGAACCTTCACACATTGTTTGTTGACGAAAGCAACCTCACCTATCAAGACTACAAAGCAATCTCAGCGCTCACAAGTTTGAGTGAATTGACAGTTAAGAATAATCGTATGACTCTGAACGAGCTTAAGCTGATGTCAAATTTGCCCAAGCTCGAAACAATTGAATTAAGAGACTGTGGACTGGTAGAGGAAGCGATTCCGTTGCTGCGTCAGTTTAAAGCGCTAAAGACCTTAAAAATGGGAACTCCCAAAACCCTTGTTAAGCTGAGAGATAAGTTCAAAGCGGGCTTGCCGGGTGTGGAAGTCGAATAGTAATTGCAGGTAAGCCACTTCTTGACGAATTCACCTATCAAATTTCGGGCAACGGTATACTGAAGGTAGATGCGAAACTTCTTTAGACCCAAGGGGATGTCAGAAGTAACCTATGGTAACTCCGGTCGGTGCTGATTTTTCTCCCGGCGACATCGTCGGCAATACTTACGAGGTTATCGGCTACATAGGCCGTGGCGCCATGGGCTATGTCTATCATGTGCGACACGTTGGCCTTCCTAAAGAGTACGCCCTCAAGACGCTCAGTACCGAGCAAATTACCGAAAAGGCATGGTTGCGCTTTCAGATTGAAGCCCAGTCTATTGCCAAAATGTTTCATCCAAACATCATCACTATTCATAATTTTGCTGTGCATAAAGCATCAGATTGGCTTGAACAGCCGTTCTATGTAATGGATCTTTTAACTGGTAGAAGCTTGATGGAAGAGTTACGAGACAATGATCCGCTGACTGTGGCTAGAGCCTTGCCGGTGTTCATCCAGGCTGCTAGCGGCATCGGTTATGCTCACAGCAAGGGTATTATTCACCGTGATGTTAAGCCAGGCAATGTCATGCTGCTCGATAGGCCCGATGCTAGCGGTGCCACGGTCAAGATCGTAGATTTTGGTATTGCCAAACTAACTGCTGACAGTGAGCTGGCTCAGCAGCATTTAACCAGCGCTGGAGAGGTTTTTGGCAGCCCTTATTATATGAGCCCAGAGCAGGGTCTGGGGCAGACAGTTGATGCCCGTAGCGATATCTACTCACTCGGAGTGACGTTTTTTGAGAGTTTGACTGGAGATGCGCCGTTCTCTGCCAGCTCGGCTGTCGATATCATGCTGAAGCATCAGAGTGCGGCAATACCGCAGCTTAATGAAGTTGTTGATGGTGGTGACTTTCCCGCTGCGGTGCAGGTTGTCGTTGAGCGCATGATAGCGAAAGATCCTTCTAAACGCTACCAAAGTATGCAAGAAGTGGTGGCAGATTTGGCGGCGATCCAGTTAGGAAATCCACTGCCATCTGACGCTGACTTTGATGGTGAACAGTCAGTTGAGTCAGTTGGCCGTAATGTTTGGTCGGCTAGGGTCGATGATAATGAATCAGATTCTGATGAGGTTTTAGAGCAGGATTTAGCTGAAGAAGATGATGAAAGTAGCGAAGAAGCAGACTCGCAGTATGATCTAGAGCCTCTTGCTGGGCCAGATTCTACTGGTCCTTTAGAAGAGCAATCTGTTGCAGAGTCAGATCTCATACCAAGCAAGCAGGTGCGTGGTCTAACCACTATTCATGTTGGAGGCGGACTGCCTAAAGGTCAAGTAATCTTTTTAGCAGTGTCAGTGGCGGCTGTAGTTACTTCGGCATTGGCCTATATGGCCATTAAATCGGCTGGTAATCAAGCTTATGTAAAGCCTGTTGCTGTTGGAGCTGTGCCGCCTAAAGCTGGTGTAAATAAAGATTCTGCTGCCAAAGACGACAGTAAAAACAGTACCAAAAATGGTGCTGGCGTCGGTGCAGTCACTAGTGCTAAAAACGGTACTAACAACGGTGCGAAAGATGGGGCTAACAGCAAGCTCCATTCCTCCTCCGGTAATACAAAGGCGAAGCCAAAGTTAGATGTCGAAGAAGACAAAGAACCAGGCTCTTCGCGCACTTCTACGAAACCATATGGCACTTCGCGTGATGTTAAAAATGGACGAATGATCGATTTCGATTTTCCAACTGACGTATATATTGGCCGAATACAATCTTGGAACTGGATAAGTCACAAAGACAAAGAAGTGAAGGCCCAAGGGTCACTTCACTATGGTCCGACTGACTGGCTTATGTTTCGGCCGACGCGCATTGTTGGTAGGTATCCGCAGTATCTAAAACGGTTTAGTACTAAACAGATATCAGCTGTGCAATTGGTCGAGCAGTCAAACAGTGATGCCATTTTTGAAGCTTGTACTGCCATGCCAAACATAGATGAGGTAATTATTCGCGATTGCAAGAATTTGACTAGCACTTGCATCTCGTCACTTAGCAAGTTTACGGAGCTAAAGAAATTTGACTGTAGCCACAGCAGCTTAGATGGAATTGCTTTGGCTCGGGCAACTTGCTGGCAGCACCTTGCGGAGTTCAGAGCAAGTCACTGCCACAACGTTACACCAATGCTAGAGAAGCTCAAGGCGAGCAAAGATCTAACTCACCTAGACGTCCACGAAAGCGATTTGACGTATCAAGATTACAAGGCGATTTCTGAACTTTCCAATTTGCGTGAGTTGAAATTCGAAGAGGATCTTATGACTTTGAATGAGTTGAAATTGTTGACTAGGCTGCCAAAGTTAGAGACTCTTGAGCTCTGGGACTGCGGCTTAGACGAGAAAGCTATTCCGGTTTTGCGACAATTTAAAGCGCTCAAGACAATAAAGATTGTCACAGGTAAGACTCTGATTACACTGCGAGACAATTTTAAAAAAGGCTTACCAGGCGTGAAAATAGAGTAGGGGAGCTATTGTGCTTGCTCTTTCACGCTGCTAGTTCTGCTATTTTTGGTATTACTGCTGTTGCTGGTCTTGCTGTTTCTTCTGTTGGGCGCGCATTTGTCTGATTGCCGCTTCAAAACGAATCACCAGCATGTCTGAGTCGGCAAAGTCGTTCTTGTCGAGGCCCTGCCTCATCTCTTTGTAGTGTCTTATCGTTTTGTCGATGTCCCCTTGGGGCGGTTCAATGTCTGATTGGGCCATGCCTATCCAGCGCATAACCAATGCCTGAGTGGTTGAGCTTAGTTGCTTATTGAAGTCTTCTGGTTTTATTTCTGGCTTGAGTTGTTCTAGCCGGTCCATCCAGGTGGCTCCTGGTGTGAACTGTGTGGCATTGTAGAGTTGTTCGAGTGTTATTGGTTTCTCAATAAAGTCTCGCTTATTTCCCCAAGAGGCATCAACTTTGACCATTCCTGTTTTTTCGTCATAGTCTATTACGTTGACTGTGTGCAGGTCGCCGTCGATTTTGGCGGGGTTGGCGGTACCAATTAACGGATGTCTTCTGCGGGTAGGTAGCAAGGTGTCTGAATTAGCATGCACAATAATAGGGGCATAAATGTCACCAGTTTCTTTTTTTCGCAGTGCTGAAAGCATTTCTCCTAGCTCTTCTTTATTGGCGAAAGTCGACCCGGCTTTATAATTTTGATATTGGTCAGCCATTTCTTTTGGCACGAGGAAGAGGTCTGGTCGGTCATGACCGGTCAGCTGTTGGTACAAACTTCGCATCTGTTCTGGATTGCCAGTTGTGGACTGTTCTCCAATTAATTTGGGTGGGTTCTCATTATAATCAAGTAACTTCTCGCCGTTTGGTGGCAGTGCTTGTGACTCTGACGGCAAGATGCGGTCACTTTTGGGCTCTGGAACAAGGTCTGTGTGCTCGGTTTGTAGATAGCGAATGTCTTTTGGTGGCACTTCTCTTTCGTTCTCCATCTTTAAAGCTGCATTAATAGCTGCCGTTTGGAAAACTTGACTGGTATATGTGCGCGCCCAGGCGCCTCGTTCTAGGTTAAGTGCTGACTCACCATGAGCGCGTAGGTTGACCTCATCCATTTTTACTTTGGTACCATCTACGGTGGTAAACTCACCGGTCTTAGCAATTTGAGCGAGCATGTCTGTAGCTTTGGAAGGCTCTTTGCTAAACATTCTTGCTTCAATGACATTCGTTTGACAGGTCTCGTAATCTCCTTGCGAAATTGAGCGAGGGCTAGATGCGCTATCTAGAGCTCCTGTAACGAGGCGTACTCGTTCGCGGCCGGTCAGCGGGCTTTCGCCTTTGAGCATGAGTATGTCTTTCATATCGTGATAAGTGCGTGCTACTTCTTCTTTGCTGAGGCCTTGTTCTTTTGCCCTTTGTTCAAATTCTTGCATGTCTTGTGAGAACTTTTGCCGCTCGTTAGGAAGCGCCACTCGGCGATCGGCTGCATCGCTCAAGGCCCGCCGCTCTTCTTCTACAGATTTGGTAGGAGTGCTTTCTATGCGTTCTGGTCTTGTGGTGCTCAATAGTTTGCCGTCAAAGGCATAAACGTTGTCGAACTTGTCTTGGGCATTCGGTCCAAAGTGCGATTCTTTCACCAGTGCCTGATTGCCATCATCGCCAAGAGTACGAATAAAACCGGTGCCATCATTGCGGGTGACTGTCAGTTTGTTTCCTTGTTCGTAGGCGTATTTATTGCCGTCTTGGTTTTGATAAATGATTTCGCCGTTTTTTGTGTGACCCGGCAACAGTAAGGTTTCGCCAGGCTTGCTGGTTAGGTCTTGCAGAGACTGGCCCGGTATTACTTTCTCGCTGTTGAGTCTGGCGATTTCGCTCACGTGCGCTTCGACTTCTTCGTTCGTGGCCTTCTCGCCTAGATGCTTGCGAGCAATGTCGACGATCTTTTCACCTTCAGTGGCCACTCTCTGGGGAGCGGCGTCAATATGAAGGAAAGCGCCAACCGGTCGAATGCCTTTGCCAGGAACAATTGTTGATTCAACTTCGATGGGTTCAGATTCGCCAATTTTGGCGTCGGGGAAGCCGAGATTAGTGACATCGGCTTTTTCTATTTTGGCTTTTAGGTCTCTGTTTACTTGCTGCTCGCCTTTGACGCTCTCGCCTAAAGTCTGTTGCTTGCCCTTTGGCTCTAGTGAGTCGTGTTCAGCTGTGCCCTTTGGCTTTTCGGTCTTTTCAGTCGTTTCGGAAATCTTATCGACCATAGCTTCTCAATTTACTTGCCCTTTGCCTATATACACCGAACTGGGCCTCTTCAAGCGCCAGAATCGGCCATATTTACGCCTCAAAATCACAGTGTATACTATAGCAAGCAGTAATGTTGGTGAAAATTTAAAGATAGTCAATACCCCAAGAAGCTGACGCAGCATGAGGGGGAGAACCTCATACCACGCCAAACTTCTTAGGTATTGCCGTTGATGTATTTAGACTTCAGCCTCTGCCGACTTGGCTGCACTCATGGCATTGAGCAATTTGCGCAGTTCGTCGGCAGCCACTTTCAGCGCTTCCGGTCCGGTATCACCTTCGACAAGAGTCTCAGGTTCAATCGGGCTTCGTTCAGTCTGACCGCAGTCTCCCAGCCATTCGCCGCCAGGGGCGAACCAATGGCATCGAGTAACGCGCAGGCTGACTTTGCCGTCGCACAGTTCGTAGGTGGCTTGGCCGATGCCCTTGCCAGCTGAAGCTGCGCTGCCAACCATGTGCACTTGGCCGACGATGCCATTCTGTACGAGTGCACAGATCATCATCTCGCTGGCGCTTGCCGTGCGGCGATTGAGAAGAATGACCAGCGGTTTGCCGAACAAAAGTGGCGCCCGGCGTTTGTACATGTCGGTCGGAAGTTTGAGCGGAGGCTCGCTGTCAGGCAATTCTTCCGTCAAGAAGAACTGGTCTTCGTTGATGAAATACTGCCGCACTTTCTCGCCAGTTTCATGGCGAAACTTCAGTGTGGCAAGCAGGCCTTGGTCAAGAAAGAAGCCGCAGCTTTCCATGGCTTGATGCATTCTGCCGCCGCTGTTGCCGCGCAGGTCGAGAATCACACCTTCGCAGGTAGCGATTTTCTCAACAGCTGCTTGGATAAGTTCGACAACGTCTTCGCGATCAAAGCTGCTAACGCGCAGGTAGCCGATTCCGCTGGGTGAAAGTGCTGACATGACGTCGGCAGGCGTTTCAGCAACAGGCAGGTGAGCAGCAGGAGAATCAGCAGCAGGCAGGTCATCGGCGCTGGAAGGCGCGACGAAGGTAGTAGGCGCAATCAAGCGCTCGGTATAGGTGTCGTTGAGCGAGGTCAACATTTCGTCGGCATAGCGCAAGGCAGTTTCTTCGCTGTCGATGACATCGTCGAACTTGTGCTCCCATGAGCTCCAATTCGCCAATCTCATCTTGTCGAAGAATGTCACAGCGATGGTTTCCCAGATCGCGTGATAAAGCTCAAGCCCCTGGGTCGAGGCTGTTTTTGAAATATTCATGACGATCCCTTCGGTTTGAGATGGCAGACTTTCTTCAGATCGTTCGTGTCGAATGTTCGGTGTGAACTTATTCGTTGTGAACTGAGCCGTTGAAAAAGCTGCAGCGCGACAACCCTGTTGAACTTCCCGGCACCTGGTGCTGTGAAGAAATTCGACTGGGGAAATGCTGTGGTGTTAGAGCTAAGAAATTTTCCGCGTGTAAATAAGTAATGGTTATGGCTTTAAACCTAGCCAAGGTGTATAAGAAAACCAAAGGCAATTTTTCTTATTTATATGAAATCGCCTTCAGGCTTAACGGCCGCACTCAACCAAGCCCTTTGCTAGTAGCCATAGAGACTCAATGCGTAAAGTTACCTGACTTAATTTTTCAGTTCTTTTCTCTTGGCAGGTTAGTATGGCTATCGCGAACCACCGAGCAGAGCAAATTTGCCTGTCCGCCGCAAAATTAGGAAACCCAAGAAAAGTAGGCAGTTATGAGTCAGGAAATAGGCGATCAGGCCATCAAAAATCAGGCCGGCAATAATCAGGCCGCAAAAAGTCTGAGCAACAAGATACCCAAAGTGCTTATCATCGGCGCCGGATTTGCTGGACTTAATGCTGCTAAAGCCTTGGCCGCTAGCCCGGTTGAGATTACTCTGGTTGACCGCCGAAACCACCATACTTTCCAACCGCTGCTCTATCAAGTTGCTACTGCAACCTTATCTCCCGCTAACATCGCTCAACCGATTCGTCGCATTTTAAGCCAGTACAAAAACATAAAAGTGTTGCTCGATGAAGTCGCAAGTATTGATATGGCAGCCAAGCAAGCTCATTTCAAAGAACTTGGTGTTCTTGATTTTGATTATTTGATTTTGGCCACTGGGGCAAAACACTCATATTTTGGCAATGAACACTGGGAAAAATTTGCACCCGGCTTGAAGACAATCGAGGATGCCATTGAGATTCGCAGCCGCATTCTTGCTGCTTTCGAAAACGCTGAAAATGAAATGGCGAGGACCGGCAGCCACAAACCACTGAATTTTATTGTGATTGGCGGCGGTCCGACTGGTGTGGAAATGGCCGGAGCGATCGCCGATATTTGTCGTATTTCGATGCGTGGTGATTATCGCTTTATCGACCCTACAAAGGCGCGCACAATTTTGATCGAAGGCTTGCCAAAAATATTGGCGCCGTACCCTGACGATCTTTCGGCTAAGGCCTTGGCGCAGCTTAGAGATATGGGTGTGGAAGTCTTGCTTTCAACTACAGTCACTGATGTTAAAGCTGACAAGGTTAGCACCAAATCTGGTGCTGCCACAGAGACTCGCTCAATTCCAGCTGCTGCTGTGGTTTGGGCAGCCGGTGTGCAAGCCTCTTCAGCTAGTAAATTACTGGGGGCCGAACTTGACCGCCGTGGTTGCGTCATTGTTGATCAGTTTTTAAATCCGCCGGGATTCTCCCATATTTTTGTCTGCGGCGACGTTGCCCACTTCGAGCAGAACGGCAAGCCAGTGCCTGGTGTGGCGCCTTGTGCTATGCAAATGGGACAACATGTTGCTTCTGAAATCGCTTGTGATATCGCTGGTAAAGAACGTAAGCCGTTTCACTATTCTGACAAAGGTGACATGGCCACAATTGGTAGACGTAGAGCCGTGGCTAACTTACATTGGCCCATTCAAGCTCACATGAGCGGTTATATTGCCTGGCTCAGTTGGCTTATTATTCACATTCTTTCTCTAATTGGTTTGCGCAACCGCCTAGCTGTCTTCTTCGAATGGCTCTGGACCTACTACAGCAGCGATCGTGGTGTGCGCTTAATTACTGTTGATCCACCTGCTTACTTGAGTGCAACACCAGCTGACCCTACTGATGTAATTCGTCCTGCCGAAGCCGTTAGCGCTGCTGAAGCAAAAAAATAAATTGATTAGTTGGTCTTTCTACCATTGAAAGCATAAATTCGATTGCTGAACTCTGGCAGTGATGCTGAGCCAATGATTGTACGTTCGGCAATATCTACTTTTCCTGTCATTTGGGCAATTGCCTTATCGCTTCTGCGCGTCATACGGGCCAGACTTGAGCGCGAAAAGTCGACAAAAAGTCTCACCTCGCCAGTCTCGGCTTGATAGCTGCCCCAAAGCGGAAAAGTCCCCAAAAGGCCCTTGTACGTTCCTGCTACCTGCTTTGCGCTCACGCTTGTAATTGTCACTGTGGGCTTGCGTCTGATTTTGGGAATCTCGACTTTCCACACACCGAGAAAGCTATTTAGCTGCTCCTCTGTTAGTTCTAGCGGAGCAGTATCGGTGGTGGTCACCTGTCCTTGCAGAGGCTGCGGAGTTTGCAAAGTCTCAGCGAAGGCTGGCAGCATTGAGTTATTTGAGCCAAGGCTTAGAAGACAGAGACAAAGTCTAACCAGACTTTGCTTTGCGGCTGTTTTGCTTGAATTCACTCTACTTGTCCCCTTTCGAAAGACGGTCCAAATTTGTCTTGTAAAACTGATACGGTAATAGTGAGCAAATAGTTTCACCTCCGCACAAAAATATTTTGAGAACCCACCATGACTTTGAGATTCTGAGAAGAATTTAGCCGAAGTCAAGTATTATCGCGAAAAGCCAAGAGGTGCCTCGGGGTGCGACAATTGCACCCCTGATGTTAGCTTGGTGGATATATCATTCCAGCCCAAGAATCTAGTTCACGGAATCCCGTTAGCGATACTTTCCAAATGCAGGGGTGGCTATGAGCTCGCCAGATTCAAAGTCTAGTGCTACATCGAGTGCTCAGTCTAATTCTTGCGTCCTTCTGCATAATGCCTACGGCAAATCAGCTGTGCGCCTCAGCAAGATTATTCGCCATGAGGGCTATCAAGAACTCAAAGAGCTAACGGTCAACATTCAAATAGAAGGCGATTTTGCTGGTTCTTATTTAGATGGAGACAACAGTCAAATCATTGCCACCGATTCAATGAAAAATACTGTGTATGTTTTAGCCGCCGATCATCCTTTCACAACTCTTGAAAGTTTTGCTCAAGACCTCGCCCTCCATTTTTTGAAGACTTATTCTCACGTAAGTGAAGCCACTGTGCATTTGGTTGAAGACCTTTGGACGCGCATCCCTACTGATGGCAAACCCCACCCTCATGCTTTTGTTTCAGCCGGAAATGAAAAGCGTGTCGCTTCGGCTGTGGTTGACCGCGAGTCGATCTCGCTACAGTCTGGCATCGACAATTTGTTGGTGGCTAAGACGACAGACTCGCAGTTTTGGGGTTTCATTCGCGACCAATATACTACTTTGCCCGAAGCTCGTGATCGCATCATGGCTACTACTATTGAGGCCTCGTGGTTGTATCGGGCCGAGACAAAAGCCGAAATTGACGCAATTGATTTCAACAAACACTACGAAGTTATTCGCAAAATTATTCTTGATACCTTCGCCACGCAGCACAGCTTAGCTGTGCAGCAAACCCTCTATGAGATGGGTGAAGCCGTTCTGGCTGCCATTTCTGATGTTGACGAAATCAGTATCACGATGCCAAATCAGCATCGAATTGCTTTCAATTTAGAACCATTTGGTAAGAAAAATCAGAACGAAATCTTCGTGCCTATAGATGAACCGTTTGGCCTAATCTCAGGAACAATCAAGAGAGGTGCCTGATTTGTCAGAGTCTATTGCTTGGCCAAGTAAAAGTAAGTGGGCGATTCGAAGCAGGCGCGTGCTGCGTGCCAATGGCTTTGAGGCTGCTGCTCTTTTAATTGAAGATGGAAAAATCAATAAAATTGTCGCTTTTGACCAAGTGCCTGAAGGTTACGACCTTGATGATGTGGGCGATTTGGTGGTCATGCCAGGAGTAGTTGATAGCCACGTTCATATCAACGAACCCGGTCGTACTGAGTGGGAAGGTTTCACCACTGCCACTCGTGCTGCCGCTGCTGGCGGTATCACTACTTTGGCCGACATGCCGCTTAATTGTATTCCGGTCACTACTAGTGCTGAGGCTTTTCGTGAGAAGCTCAAGCACATTGAAGGCCGACTTTCTGTTGATCTTTGTTTCTGGGGTGGCGTTGTTCCTGGTAACAGCGGCGAACTCAATAAAATGATAGACCTAGGTGTAATGGGCTTCAAATGCTTTCTCATTCATTCTGGCATTGACGATTTTCCTAATGTTGAACGTCACGATTTAGAGATTGCCATGCCGATTTTAGCCAAGCGTGGTTTGCCACTGTTGGTACACGCTGAACTTGAATGCACACATTCTGGCGATCACGCAAACTCAGAAACAAGTGCTGAAGCACCTCAGAAGTATTCCAATTTCCTCAATTCACGGCCGCGCTCATGGGAAGACGAAGCAATCAAACTGATGATTGATCTCTGTCGCCAATTTGATTGTCGCGTGCACATCGTGCATCTATCTTCATCTGACGCTCTGCCGCTAATCGCTGCTGCTAAGGCCGAAGGGCTGAAGCTCACTGTTGAGACTTGTCCGCACTATTTGACTTTAGTGGCTGAAGACATCGCTGATGGTGATACCAGATTCAAATGCACGCCGCCAATTCGTGAACGAGAAAATTGCGAAAAACTTTGGCAGGGCCTTGCTGATGGCACAATCGATTTTATTGTTTCAGATCACTCACCATGCACGCCAGAGCTAAAACTCTTAAAAGAAGGCAATTTCGACAAGGCCTGGGGCGGCATTTCTTCTCTGCAATTTGGTTTGTCGGCAGTGTACAGCGAGGCAAAGAGACGCGGGCACACTCTTGAGCAAGTGAGCCAATGGATGTCTAAGCGACCGGCTCAATTTCTCGGATTGGGCAAACGCAAAGGCTCGCTAGAAGAGGGTATGGACGCTGATATAGTTATTTTCGATAGTGATAAGTCATTCAAAATTGAGCAATCAATGATTGAGCATCGCCACAAAATAACGCCTCACGAAGGTCGAATTTTTGTTGGCCAAGTACAACAAACTTATGTTCGCGGAATCAAAGTATACGATCAGGGAAACTTCTCAGACAAGCCTTCTGGTAAGGCTTTGATGGGTACAAAATTGGGAGAGTATGTCGATGCAAACGTCCATTCTTGAGGCTTCTGCTTTCACTGGCTTGATAGATCTTGCCACTGAAAAACTTGGTGGAAAGGCACTCAGCTGTAGTGATGAATTTTTTGCTGAGAAAGAAAACTTGCTCATGCCTGGTCGCGGCATTTTCATTGAAGATAAGTACACTAAAAATGGCAAATGGATGGACGGTTGGGAATCACGCAGAAAGCGCGGCCCTGGCCACGATTGGTGCATCGTCAAATTAGGTTTGCCGGGAGTGATTCGTGGTGTCGATATTGATACTAACCACTTTTTAGGCAATCATCCGCCTTATGCCTCGCTTGAAGCTTGCATCGCTGAGCCAAATGAGCATCCAGATAAACTAGCTGCTTCCGATAAGTGGGTTGAAATTGTACCGCGCTCATCTCTCAAGCCTGGCTCACAGAACCTCTTTGCTGTCTCGAGCACTGAGCGCTTCACCCATGTGCGTCTCAATATTTTCCCTGATGGCGGCGTCGCTAGATTGAAAATCTTTGGTGATGTTATTCCTGATTTCTCCAAGATAAAAGCTGATGGCTTGGTCGATTTGGCAGCTGTTGAGTTCGGTGGCCATGTGGTTGCTTGCAATGATATGTTCTTCGGCAACATGGACAATTTGATCATGCCCGGTCGTGGCCGCAACATGGGAGATGCCTGGGAAACCAGACGCAAGCGTGGTCCTGGTAATGATTGGGTAATAGTAAAATTGGGTCAACCAGGTTTAGTGAAGAAGCTCGAAATCGATACAGCTTTTCACATTGGTAATTACCCTGATACTTGTTCAGTCGACGGTTGCTATTCGCCTGATTTAGAGATGGACAACCTCACTTGGCCGCAAGCAAACTGGCAGCAACTTTTGCCGCAGCTCAAGCTCTCTGCTGATAAGCAACATCACTTTGAAAAAGAGATAATTGATATCGGCAATGTCACCCACGTGCGACTCAACATCTACCCAGATGGCGGTGTTGCTCGCATGCGGGTTCACTGCCGCAGAGCGCAACCCTAGACCATAGCTCTATAACACAGCCGTTGAGCTTAACCTCATAGTAAGTAGGAACTTAGTTGAATCTCGATCAGTTAAATCAGTCGTCTAGTGAGCAATTGCAAGCAGAACTTATACGTTGCTGTGGTAGCGCTAGATGGGTGGAGAAGCTGCTAGTTGGCCGTCCTTACGCCAGCACCGCTGAACTATTCGATGCCTCCGACCGCATCTGGCAGAGTCTTACCTCTACAGATTGGTTGGAGGCATTTAGTCACCATCCTAAAATTGGTGATTTGGAAAGTCTCAAGACTAAGTTCGCCAGCACTAGTGATTGGGCATCTGGAGAACAGGGTGGTGTGGCCTTAGCCAGCCAACGAGTAATTGAAGATTTGGCTGCGGGCAACAAAGCTTACGAAGAGAAGTTCGGTTACATATTTATCGTGTGTGCTACCGGCAAGACTGCTGGTGAGATGCTCGCTTTACTGCAAGAGCGACTGTACAACCCACCGGAAGTTGAGATTAAGAAGGCTGCGGTTGAGCAGAATAAAATAACTCACTTGAGATTGGAAAAACTTTTAGCAATCTAGGCATGTCTAGAGACCTATTTATTTGGAGAGCCTTTTCATGAGCAAAATCACCACCCATGTTTTAGATACTTCGTTAGGCCGCCCTGCCGCTGGTGTTGACGTTGTTCTTGAATACAAAGGGCCTGATGATTGGGAAGAGATTGGTCGCGGCACTACAAATAGCGATGGCCGCTTTAGCGAGCTTGTCCCAGCTGATTGGGTCAACAAAGCTGGCACATATCAACTAACTTTCAATACAGGTGGATATTTCGAAGCGACACGTCGTCAGAATTTCTATCCGACTGTGCCTATCATTTTTGAAATAGTCGGCCCTGAAGAGCATCACCACGTGCCGCTGCTATTGAGCCCGTTTGGTTATTCGACCTATAGAGGCAGTTAGTTTTTCGGGTCTGGCCATTCTTTTAGAGGGCTCTTAAGTTTCCCCGTTTTTTTAAATGCTTTGAGAATTTTGGTATCACTTAGATTGGTTAGCGTTAATTAGGAGTACAAGATGAAAGTCAGTTTGCCCGAGGCCAGCACTAAAGATGTATTCGCCAAACTAGCTCAGGCTAACGGTGCCTTCAATCAGTTCTATCCTGGCGAGTCTTCTGCTCGGCAACCAGTTCACACTGTATATGGTGGCGCTCAATTATTTAAAGCTGATTCAGCGAAGAAGTTGGGTACTATGGCTGTTGCTAGTCTTGATGAATATGCCGCTGACTACGAGATCTTGGCCAAAGCACTTAATTTGCCCGGCAAAGAGACAGGCTTGGCTAGCAAGATTTATGACCGTGTTAAAGAAAAATTGAAACGCGAAGCGGTTGAAGACTTCCGCATAGACTTTGAAGACGGCTACGGCAATCGGCCAGACTCTGAAGAAGACGGCCACGCTGAAGCAGCGGCTAAAGAAGTTGCCCGTGGCATGAAAGAGCAGCTCTTGCCGCCCTTTATTGGCATTCGTATCAAGCCTTTTAACGAAGAGCTAAAGCATCGGAGCGCTCGTACTCTCGATATTTTCATCACTACTTTGGTAGAGCAAACCGGTGGTTTGCTGCCAGATAACTTTGTCGTTACCTTGCCCAAGGTCACTATTCCTGAGCAAGTTAGTGCTTTGGTTGATCTACTTGCCTTGCTCGAAACGAAGACAGAGCTGCGGCCCGGCAGTCTCAAAATGGAAATTATGATCGAGCAGACCCAAGCTCTCTTCAATCGCAAAGGCGAAAGCAATATGCCACTACTGGCAGACGCCGCTCAAGGCCGCTGTGTGGCTGCCCATTTTGGCACCTACGATTACACCGCTTCGTGCAACATCACCGCTTCTGAACAGCGCATGGACCACCCATCGTGTGATTTCGCCCGCCATATGATGAAAGTGACCTTTGCCGGAACAGGTATTTGGCTCTCTGATGGCGCTACTAATGTTATGCCCGTAGGTCCACACCGTGCTGAAGTGGGTCGCCAACTCACCGCCGCGCAAAAGGCTGAGAACGCTGAAGTTGTTCATCGCGCCTGGAAGCTAGCCTATGACCATACTCGCCATTCATTGGTTCATGCCTATTATCAGGGTTGGGATCTTCACCCAGCTCAATTGCCTGTGCGCTATGCCGCTTGTTATGCTTTCTTCTTAGAGGGTTTGGAGGCCGCCTCACTCAGGCTGAAGGCCTTTATGGAAAAGGCAGCCCAGGCCACTCTTGTTGGTGATGTATTTGATGATGCTGCTACCGGTCAGGGCCTTCTTAACTACTTCTTGCGTGCCATCAATTGCGGTGCCATTACTTTAGAAGAGATCAAAGCAACTGGTCTTACACTTGAAGAAATTCAAACTAGATCCTTCTTGAAGATTCTTGATGGCCGCACCAAGCGCATCGCTGCGAAGTAAATAGTGCCTATATAGAACGTAGTGATTTAATGAAGTGGCAGGTAACAAGGCGAAACTTTTGCTTGCCACTCCTCTGAGCTTCTGTTAAGGTTGGAAAGTAGACCAACCGATATTTGACTCGCCGAAGTAGCTGGTCGAAAAAACCAATCGAAGAAACCAATCGAAGAAAAATGACAGCCAGAAACGCCTACAGCTATTACTACTATACCTACTCCCTCGGGGTCGGCTAGTTGGCGTTGTCATAAAAGTCTAGAACTTATGAACACAAAGCCTTCTCGTCGATCGAGAGGGCTTTTTCTTTGCTTTAATTTCAAAATTATCGAACTTATCCAACTTATCAAATTTTCAAACTTAAAAGGATCAATCATCATGCTTCAAGGACTAGAGTCCAGCACTGTATTAGACCAATCACTATTAACCCAAGGGGCATTAGCCCAAGCTGAACTGAGCCATGCCACCTCAGGCAAGCAGGGCGCCGCTTTAACCTTAGTGCCAGAGTCTTCACCTGACGCTGAGAACGCAGCACTGGCTGCCTTTAAAATTCGAGTTGATGAACTAATTGGCAGCCATCCAATCGTCAATTCGAATGCGTTTACCTCATGGTTTAGCCAAGGCGACGCAAGCCCAGAACAGTTGCGCCAATTCACCGTGCAATTCTCTGTCTTTAGCCACTTATTCATCGAAGCGCACTTGCGCAAGTGCATTAATGCCGTCGATTTGGCCAGCTACAGAGCAAGCAAAGAAATTTTGATGAACGAGCTAGGCGTGATGTTTACAGCCGGTGGCTCAATTGATAACGGACGTTTTCGCTTTACCGCTGCCCATTTCGAGTGGCTCGCTGAGTTCGCTAGCCACCTCGGTTTAGAGTTTGGCCAAATTGGCAAACGCAAACATGGCAGCACTTCTACATTGTCGTTCTGTGATTCTCTTATGACTTGGTACAGCTCAGAAGACGAGTCTACCGCTGCTGGTGCATCCCATGCGATTGAACACTGGGCTGCTGCAGGCTTTTGGAAAGAGTTAATCGCTGGCTTGAAAATCATCAAAGAGAGCCAAATCGCCGATTTGCCGCTGGGCTTCTGGGTCTTCCACGACCAAATAGAAGATCAACATGCTGCTCATACCGATGACGAACTAGCCGCAGCCTTCGCTAAGTCTGATTTTGACGAAGAGGCATTTTTGGCTGGTGGAAAGGCCATGCTTGATGCCGTGGCAGTTTTCTGGAATGGTCTTGAAGAGCAACACGGAGCGATATAGGTACAGTGCGACATAACTGTAAGTCTGACGGCAATTTCTATCCGCCGTCAGATTTTGGTACGGTTGAGCAGCGCATCTGAATTTTCAGGTATCTTTCTGTTGCTTTGAGGGATGGCCTATCAAAGGATACGCATAACTGAACATGCTCAAAATTTGTTGGAACAGACACATTGCTATTGCAAGTTCAATGGTGTGCGCTTTCTCGTATCTTGGGCCTTCAGTCGCAGCCAGGACTAACTCTGGGCTCATTTGTGACGCCCAATCGCGGGGGGCTGTACTAGTCCCACCAACGGAAAGAGCATTGCAAACTGTTACGGCGGAAGCATTTTTCAAGGTTTCTAATAACGACTGCATACTGGAAGGACCAAGCTTTGACAGTAATGGTAATCTGCTTTTTTGCGAAGTAACCAATCATCGCATGTTGGTGTTTAATAAAAATGGCAGACCGATTGGGCAAATATTGCTGCCCGATCGGGAGCAGGGACATAATCTACAGTCGACTAGTCTAGCCATTAGAGCCGGCACCAATGATCTGTACATCGTCAGCAATGATGGAGAAAATAGCCAGGGCGCTGCAATTTTGCATGCCAGAGCATTTGCTAAGGGTTTGACTAGAAACTAGATGAGCTCTGACTTACACGACCATTCCTAGATCATTTTGTAGTCGCAGCAATTTGCTTGTAACGTAAAGCATCTCGTTTAGGCGGCTCACCGAAGCGTCTTTTGTACTCACGGTTGAATTGCGATGGATCTTGGTAACCAACTCGATTAGCAACTTCGATTGCATCAATATCTTCAAGAAGCAATATCTGTCTTGCTTCTTGAAGCCTGAGAAATTTCTGAAACTGAAGCGGACTCATCGAAGTTACACTTTTAAAATGCTGATGAAAGCTCGAAACGCTCATATCAAGTTCGTTTGCTATATCTTCCATACTTATAGATTCACTCAGTCGGGTTTTAAAAATATTCACCGCTTTGGTAATTTTGTGACCATTGCCGCCAAAAATCGCCATCTGAGTAAGCCTGGCCCCATCTTGGCTCAGCAGCAGGCGGTAAACCAATTCGCGCATCACAAGCGGCGATAAAGCAGAAAATTCACTCTCGTTTCCAGTTAAGCGAAGCAAGCGCACAAAGGCATCCAGCACTTCACCTGTTAATTTACTGACTCCTAAAGATTTCAAACTAGCTTCCGTTTTAGCGACGGGCATTTCTGTTTCGGCAATAACACTCGTTATGAGACGAGCATCTAGATCTAATTTCACACCCAAATAGGGTTTGCCCGCACTAGCCTTAACGACTTGGGTTACTACAGGCAGGTCCATTGAGCAAAGTAAAAAATCGGCTGCGTCGTATTGGTAAACATCGTCTCCAACTTGTATTGATTTAGTGCCCTGAGCAATTAAACAAATTGACGGTGTGTGGAGTCCGTAAACTGGCTCTGTTGGTTGTGAATATCTGTAAAAACTCAATCCGTTGGCTATGGGTGTCGGTCCATCCTGGCGGCACCGCTCAGCCAAAATCTCGACTAATTCTTCTTGATTGTCCAGGGCGCGTTGAACATGTCTGCTCATTAAATCACCAGCAATTTGTAGGATTGTCTAATCTGTTCACTCCTTTGTTATACCATCGCCGATCTGATTTTGGTTAATCTATGAACAGCAGCCAGGTTTGTCTGAAAGCTAGCATAATTAAGACAATTTTTACAGCGTAGCAGGATTGTCCTATTACGGCGACACTCGTTTTAGGGAAAGGTAGGAACTAAGCTCAATGCTAATTTCAAAAAATGGTACTCGTGCAATAACCAAAGGCTCCGCGGAATATTTCACTGGCGATGTGCATGTAGAACCTTTTGTATCGACAACGGAACCAGCCCATGTACAAACGTCATCTGTTTGTTTTCAGCCTGGTGCACATTCAGCCTGGCATACGCATCCGCTGGGGCAGATCTTAATTGTCACAGCTGGATGCGGTGTTATTCAATGTTTTGGTGAGCCAGCTCAATTTATTGGTCCCGGAGATATAATTTGGACTCCACCTAGCGTTAAACACTGGCATGGTGCAGTTGCGTACTCAGGAATGACACACATATCCATAGTAGAAAATTTGGACGGTAAAGGTGTTGATTGGCTGGAACATGTAACCGACTCTGAATATGCCTCAGGCTGCGCTCAATGTGAAATCGCGACATCAATAAGTTCGAATCAGGAGAACAAATGAACGAGACTGGCATTAAGACGATGGCATACGCGGCTGCCGCGGCAGGTAGCGATTTGGGTCGATTTGAATTTTACCGCCGCGAGCCGGGACCACACGATGTTCTGATAAAAATTAAGTTCTGTGGAATTTGTCACTCTGACGTTCATCAGGTAAAGGATGAGTGGGGCGGAGCGATATTTCCGATGGTGCCTGGACACGAAATTGCTGGCATCGTTGAGAGAGTCGGCGATCAGGTGCGTAACTTCAAGCCTGGCGATCGGGTGGGTGTCGGATGCATGGTCGATTCCTGTAAGAATTGCCAACCGTGCAACGATGGGCTGGAACAGTATTGTGAAAAAGGCAACATCCAAACATACAACTCCCTTTCGCTTGACGGCAAAACTCCGAACCTTGGCGGTTACTCAGAGCAAATAACTGTACTTGAGCGATTTGTAGTTCGTATTCCCGATAATATTCCGCTTGATAAAGCAGCGCCACTGCTGTGCGCAGGAATCACTACATATTCTCCGCTCAAGCATTGGAATGCCGGTCCCGGTAAAAGAGTGGGTGTCGTCGGACTGGGCGGACTAGGCCATGTTGCTGTCAAGATTGCGCATGCTATGGGAGCCGAAGTGACGGTGATAAGCCGCAGTCTCAACAAGAAAAAAGATGCCGAAGCAATGGGTGCAATCGATTATGTAGCTACAAGCGACCAGGCAGCCGTCGAGAAAGCAGTCAACAGCTTAGACCTGATCATCAACACCGTCTCGTCTGCAGCAGACATGAATAGCTATCTAAACATGTTGAAACTCGACGGGGTCATGGTCTTAGTTGGCGCACCAGCCGATCTTCTTCCTGTGCATCCGTTTAGCTTAATTCCAAAGCGTCGATCGCTTGCCGGGTCGACAATCGGCGGTATGCCTGAAACTCAGGAAATGCTTAATTTCTGCGGCCAACATAATCTTGCTGCAGACATAGAAGTGATACCAATAGAAAAAGTAAACGAAGCATACGAACGGCTGCTAAAGAGCGATGTGCGCTATCGATTTGTTATTGATATCGAATCTTTAGCCGGAGAAAAATCATGAACGAACAAGAAGAAATTGAAAAATCATTGACGCAGTCTCGTCGTTCATTTCTAACATCGGCCGTGACAGTTATCGCTAGTGCCAGTGCTGCAAACATGCTAGCTCTAAAGGCCTCCGGCGAGACAACCAGCACCCAAATATTGGTTGGAAGTGGCCCGTACCCAACAGAGGGCATGGCCGCTTACTCGTCTGACGGTGCCCTCAAACTAATGAAATTTGAACGTCGTGCGCTGGGTGCCAAAGATGTTGCAATCAAGCTTCACTACTGTGGCATCTGTCATTCGGACATACACACAGTCCATGGGGATTGGGGCAAAATTCAATATCCGCAGATTGTAGGACACGAACTGGCTGGCGAAGTGGTGGCAATTGGGCCGAATGTCACAAAATTCAAACCTGGTGCACGTGTCGGTGTCGGGACGATGGTTGATTCCTGTCGTTCTTGCACTGAATGCAAAGCCGGATCTGAAAATTATTGCCTCAACGGAAGCACTCAGGCATATGGTTCGAAAGACAAGGACGGCAAAATCACTCAAGGCGGATACTCAAAATTTGTTGTTGTAAACGAAGATTTTGTCCTGAATATTCCTGATGGAATCGACCTGGCAGACGCTGCTCCACTGCTTTGTGCTGGTATTACTGTTTTGTCACCACTGCAACGGTGGCAAGTTTCTCCCGGCAAAAAAGTTGCCATCATAGGCATGGGCGGCTTGGGGCATTTAGCAGTTAAGTTTGCTGCGGCGCTGGGTGCGGAAGTTACTGTGTTTACAACAACCCCAGCCAAGGCTGATGATGCCAAACGATTCGGTGCTAAGGACGTGGTGATAAACAAAGATGGAGCTGATTTCTCTAGCCTCAAGTATAAATTTGATTTCGCACTCGACACGGTCCCCTATAAGCACGACCTGAACCCGTTTATTCCGCTTTTGAAGCCCGATGCAACTTATTGCAGAGTGGGCGTAGGCAAAGTTGCTGACTCGAATGAAGTCGGTCAGATGAGCCTGGTGCTCTATCGCAATGCAGTAGCTGGCTCGAACACAGGCGGCATACGCGAGACACAAAATATGCTCGACTTTTGCGCACGCCATAAGATCAGACCTGAAATTACAAAAATTTCGATGGATGGAATTGACGACGCCTGGAAAAAAGTCATTGATAAACAGGCCAGGTATCGCTTTGTCATCTCGATGAGTTAACTCTCGGTGGTCAGCGCTGAAGTGCAAAAGAAGGCTTAAGTATATGAGGAGAATACACTCTATTGCCCTACTTTCGGCAGCCACCCTCGCAAGTTCTTTCTCTAATACTGAAACGCTCGATGCTCGACAAATTCGAACTTCTGAATCTACGAGTAGAAATATCCAAAGCAAGGATCTTAAAAGAAGCAAAATGAGAGTCAAAATAGGACCGGCAGTTTTCGCGGCCAAACTTAACGACAATGTCACTGTGACCAAGCTAAAGTCATTACTACCTTTGACTTTGGAAATGAGCGAACTAAATGGCAATGAGAAGTATTTTCATCTGCCGTCTGAACTTCCAACTAATGCAGAAAGCCCAGAAACAATCGAGTGCGGCGATCTTATGCTCTGGGGAAACAACAGCTTAGTGCTTTTTTACAAGACATTTAAAACTTCCTACAGCTATACACGCCTTGGGCGAATCAATGACCCTTCAAAGCTCGCAAGTGCAGTCGGAAAGGTTAAGGTCACCGTGTCCTTCGATCTGGAATGATTTTCAAGAATAGATTTTCGGCAACAAAATGAGGCATGAGATTATGACTAATCCACTGGATTACACAGGCAAAGTGGCACTAATCACAGGTGCGGCTTCTGGCATGGGACTGGCTACGGCACAGGCTTTCGCTGAGGCGGGTGCATCAGTCGTGCTCGCTGATTTTCGCAGTGACATCGTTCAGAGCGAAGTCGATAGACTCGTAAGCGCGGGACATAAAGCACTCGCAATCACCTGTGATGTTAGTGACGACGCTCAAGTATCCTCAATGATCGAGCGTACAGTGAAGGAATTCGGGAGACTTGATGCCGCGTTTAATAATGCCGGTGTAATGGCCAAGATAGCTTCGACTGCCGACAGTAGCCGCGACGACTGGGACCGTGTGATCGGAATTAATTTGAGAGGCGTCTGGAGTTGTATGAAGTACGAACTGGAACAAATGCAACGACAAAACAGTGGCGCAATCGTCAACAATGCTTCGGTCGGCGCTTTAACTGGTAATCCGGGAATCGGCTCTTACATTGCCTCCAAGCATGGTGTAATCGGCCTAACTCGAACTGCTGCGCTCGAATATATAAAACATGGCATTCGCGTAAATGCGGTCAATCCCGGGTTAATCGACACACAAGTTGCCCGTGATGTCGTGTCCGGAAATGAAGACGCATACGACGGCATTGCCCAAGGTGTACCGATAGGAAGGGCAGGAAGACCCGACGAGATTGCATCAGCGGTCCTCTGGCTTTGCAGTCCTGCAGCCAGCTATGTCGTTGGACATGCACTCACCGTAGATGGTGGCATGACTGTTTCTTAAGCACCCTGTCCGAACGACAGCACGTAGGGAATTGAGCAATGCCGAAAAGACCGTATGTTATTTGCCATATGACGACATCCATTGATGGGAAAATCTTGACCCGACGCTGGGACCGTCTACCTCTGGCCGAGGCGGTTTCCGATCTTTATGATTCCACCGCATCTGTGTACGAGGTAGGCTCCTGGTTTGTAGGCACCAAAACACTGAAAGAGTTTTTCAAGAACTCAAAAACTTTGAAAGAGCCGAAAGAGCCGTTGCCAATCTATCGGAAGAAGAGTGGAATCGAATAATCCGCGTCAATCTAAGCGGCATCTTTCTTTGCATGAAGCATGAAATCCCTTGGATACTTAAGCAAGGCGGTGCCATTGTCAACACTTCTTCTGGTACCGGTGTTAAAGGCTTTGCTGGACAAGCGGCTTATGCTGCTTCAAAATTCTTTTATTTCCTCAGGGTGAAGTGTTGTACCCCTTGGGCCAAAAAACTTTTCAGTTACGATACTACCAGCGGGTATAGAAAATTTTGTTTTTCTGCCTACGACATCATCGACAGATGAGAACCACTCTCTTGGGGTTTTGGTTGGTGGAATAGATATCTCGACAGTTGTCACTGCATTAGTGCTTACAAAAACGTTGTCCCCTTTAGAAATTTGACGCATTTGACCTGAAATAGCGTCAATACCCATTTCTTTCGCTGCGTATGCCACAGGGGCAGAAACAAGAGTAAGGCTTAGTAGTAGTAAAAAATGCTTGGTCATATTGGTAAATTTCTTTGTTATTTACTAGTAAAAGTGCATTAGCTGGTTGCAAATGTATGTCAATTAAGTAGTCTTTGCAATACGTGATTAGCCCACCGCTTTGAAGGAAAGTGTAGGAGGCGCGAACTCACAAGAAGCGACAGAGAACATCGACTTCTGCTCGGTGGTTTTTTGTGGCACGACTAAAAAGGCCTTACTTATGCAGAAAACACACTGATTGGGTCTTTCAATCTAGTAAACTAAAAAAACTAATTCGATTTTGGATCGACGCTCGTGACCCTTTCTATCAACCGCAAAGCGCTAATTTTAGTTTCTGTACCGCTGCTCTTTGAAATAGTGCTGGTTGGTGTGCTGCTGCGATTGACAACAGTGCTAGATGAAGCGAGAAAGGCTGAGTCACACGGTCGCGAGTTGACCACCCACCTCAATAATATTGAGGCATTGCAAATAGAGCGCATTGGTTATCTATTGACTCGCTTTGGCAAGTTTCCCGATCAACGCTTAAAACAGCTAGAAGCTAATCATCAAACCGTTCGTGGCCATGCCGAAGCGATTGATCGATTGGTTGTTGGCCATCCTGTGGAAGAAGAGAAATGGAAGCGAATTCGCTATTTGATTTTTATTAATGGCCAAGACTTAGATGGTGTCGTCGAAGAGTTTGCTGGAGACCATAAGCAGGCTGCTGCGCTTCACTATGTATCTGTGCAGAGGCGTATGGATGAGATTTTGAGCCTCACCAAAGAGCTTTGCGATCAGCAAACAATTGTGGGTGCCGAGCAGCAATTATTTTTAGATCGCGGCTCGCAAGAACAGCAGCTAATTTTAAAGCTGGCATTGCTGTCGAGTATTCTTCTTGCGCTCGGCTTGGCGTTTTACTTCAACAAGGGTACCTCCCGTCGACTAAAAACTTTGATGGAAAATACGGCAAGGCTTTCTGCTGGCCTTGCTCCCGACTCAACTATCAAAGGCAACGATGAGCTGGCGGCGATTGACAGCACCTATCACCGCATGTACAGCGCCTTGACCCAGTTGCGTCAAAAAGAGCGCGCCACAATTGATAACGCTGCTGACATTATTTGTTCTATTGATGCCGATTTGCGTTTAACTGACGTTAATCCAGCGGCAACTACATTGCTTGGATTTAGTCAGGAGTATTTATTGGGTCGTCGTGTAATCGACTTAGTAGCATTAGATGATCAAGGGTCTGTGTTGGCTTCATTTAAGCAGTTGCAGGCTGGTGCGGAAGCGGCTGAGAATGCTGTTTCTTCAGCTACTTCATCAGCCACAGCTAATTTCCCAGCTCGCATGGTTCGCCTCGATCAGTCTGTTGCCGATACGTCCTGGGCTGTTACTGCTGCTTTTGACAGCACTTTATACTGCGTCATTCATGATGAGACAGAGCGCAAGCGTGTTGAGCAGCTCAAGCAAGAATTTGTAGCCATGGTCGGTCACGATCTGCGCTCGCCGTTGACCTCTATTCAGATGGCGTTGTCGATGCTTGAAGAAGATGCTAGCTCTGACTTGTCTCCCGATTTTTCGGATACTATGGCTATTGCCCAAAATAACATTAGTCGTTTGATGGCTCTCGTCAATAATCTCCTCGATCTGGAGCGCCTAGAACTTGGGCCATTAGGCCTTTCGCTCAGAGATGCAAACCTGAAAGAGTTAATTGGCGAGGCTGTCAATGCAGTGCTCGGCATTGCCAGGCAGCAAAAGTTTTCAATCGTGCAAACGGTGCCAGAGAATCTTTCTGCCTATATCGACCGCGACAAAGTAATTCAGGTGATAGTCAATTTGTTGACAAACTCTCTTAAGTTTTCGCCAAAGGGTTCTACCGTCACTATTGACTGTGAGCCTCAAGGCAAATTTGTTCGTATTAAAATTGCCGACATGGGCCGAGGAATTCCGCAAGAATTGGCACTGTCAGTGTTTGAGCGGCGCCGTCAGGTATTGCCTACAGATGCCTCTGTGCATCAAGGTTATGGGCTTGGGCTGGCCATATGTAAAGCCATTGTTGAAAGTCATTTCGGTGAAATTGCCGTTGAAGCAAATCATCCTGTTGGCAGTGTCTTTTGGTTTACTCTGCCGGCTTCAGAAGAAGCATTTATGGACTTTAAAGCTGCTAGCAGCCAATCTTAGCTTCGCGCATGACAAGGCTAAGGCTTTTGTTTTGTCGCGCGCAATCTAATATGCCTATTCGCCGTAAGTGTATCTTTGCTAGACTGAAGTGGGCAGTTGAGGTAGTAGGTGCGACTTTTGCTAGGGCGTTTGCGTCAATATAAATTTGCTGTCTTGCTATGCTGTCTTTTGGCTAGCCATCTTCAGATTCAACCCTTGTTGGCCGAGTCGGGAACCGCTTTGCGGCTCGATCAAGTTCATTCGTTCTTCCCAGGAGCCAATAGTCAATGAAAGCCCTGACAATAAGAGAATATGGTGGCGTTGATAAGTTTCAACTACAAGAATTGAACATGCCTCAACCAGCTGCTGATGAAGTATTGATAGAAGTGCATTGTGCAGCTATCAATCCGCTTGATTGGAAAATTAGGCGCGGTGATTTGCGTGTTATTTTGTCGCGCAATTTTCCGAAGACAATTGGCAGTGATGTGGCTGGAATCGTTAATGCGGTTGGCGGTGCAGTCTCTAAGTTTAAAGTTGGAGACAGGGTCTTTGGCCTTTGCGATAATTTCCATAGCCCAAGCGGCAGCTACGCTCAATTTTGTCTGGCGCCCGCAAAGTGGTTAACGCTGCTTCCTGAGTCTGTAAGTTTTGCTGATGCAGCCTCTCTTCCTGTGGCCGCATTGACTGCTTACAAAGGTCTCTTTGAGCACGGAGGCGTTGAAGCTGGTCAGTGGGCTTTCATAAATGGTGCCGCCGGTGGTGTCGGTAGTTTTGCTGTCCAATTAGCGAAAGAAAGAGGTGTCTTGGTCACTGCCGCCTGCGGGCCAAACAATATTGATTTTGTTCGCTCTCTTGGTGCCGATGAAGTGCTCAATTACAAAGAGAAAAGCATCAGTGATACAAACCACAAATATCAGGTATTTTTAGATGCTAGCGCTAAGTCGAGTTTCTTTAAAGTCAAAAATCATTTGACCAATAAAGGTGTGTATGTGACCACAGTGCCCAGTGCTAGCCTTTTTCTAGCATTGCCAATCACCCTTCCATTTTCAGGTCAGAAAGCTGAAGTAGTTCTCGCTACCTCCGGAAATGAGACAACGACTGAGCTTGATCATTTGGCAAGGCTCGTAGCCGAATCTAAATTAGTACCGTATATCTCCAAAACTGTTTCTCTTGAAGAAGTTGCCGAAGCGCATCGAGAAGCCGAAGGTGAGCATACGAGAGGTAAAGTGGTAGTACAAGTTCAGTGAGGAGTCAGAGGAAACCATGAGCAATACAGCATTAATTGCCGGAGTTACCGGTATTTCGGGGCAAAACCTAGCTAGGCTGCTCATTTAGCTGCCTATGCCACTATCTGCAAAGAGACAAATACACCGTTTGTTTTCCCTGGCTCGCCGACCATTTATCACGGCGTTTGCGATCTTACTGATGCGCGCATGTTGGCTGATCATTTATATTGGACAGCAACCACAGTAAGTGCTCACAATCAGGCTTTTAACATCGTCAATGGCGATGTCTTTCGCTGGAAGTGGATGTGGCAGCAGATTGCTGATTATTTCTGCATCCCCGTTGGTGAATATCCAGAAGAAGTTGTTTCTCTTGAAGAGCGTATGAAAGGCAAAGAAGGGGTCTGGGACGAAATAGTTAAGAAGCACAGTTTGCAGAAAACAGAATTGAATAAATTGGCCTCGTGGTGGCACACTGATTCTGATTTGTCCCGCACTTTTGAAACCTTCGCCGACATGTCTAAAAGCCGCAAACTTGGCTATAACGGCTTCAAAAAATCAAGTGAGTCGTTTACAGACTTGTTTGACCAATTGCGCGCCGAAAAGATTATTCCTGGTGTATAGAATGGTGCTATCTAAGAATTTCTAGACCGTGCTTTTGAACAACATTCAAAAGCTTCAATGCTGCACCGTGAGGATGTTTTGCGCCTATTTCCCATTTCTCAATGGTACTCTGGCTTGTGTTTAGGTATTTCGCAAAAACGGGTTGGCTTACCTGATAACTTTCTCGAAGTCGCTTAATATCTGTGGGCGCAAGTGGCTTGGGCACAGTGAGACAAGTATCATCAAAGTCTCGCATAGTTTCCTTTGTGATACCACCTGTGTTAAAAAGACCTTCAGCGGCACTGTGGATGGCTTGAAATGATTTGCTCTTAAATTTTCGTTTTGTCTTCTCTGTCGTCATTTGCAAATCTCCAATAAATCTTCGTTTTTTAGCGCTGTCTCTAGTACCGTTACGTTGATAGAAGCATAGGCTCTTGCTAGTTTCTTAAAGCCCTGTAGTTCGTCGTCTTCCAGATTCGCCTTATTCTTCTTCGCAAAGAGATCGACATAAATCCAGTGGTTGCAGCTGTTTGCCAGGATGATGCTCCTGTACAAATTTTTCTTCAGGCGTTTCTTAAACACCCCACCGCCGAGATTGACGGCTTGTCCTTTTATGACTTCTTGAATTGCTGCGCAAAGAACGCTGTCGTCAAGATCAGCTTTCTTTGCGCAGCTTTGCGAAAAATTTAGTCTTAAAGCAGCGTTCAGCTAGGACATTGTTGGTTAATTCTGACATGTCTAAATCTAGCACTTAGTGCTAGATTTTTCAAGTTTGGCAATCTACCGCTTTTTGGGGCATAGAATACTTAACAAGATTAGTTAGCAACGTTTTGAGGGCAACCATGGCAAAATCATCATCCGGTGGAGCGCTCCCTAGTGGTTGGCTGATGTCTGGCTCCAAGGCGGCGCATTATAAAGCCTTGGTAGATAGCGATGTTGTTAGAGCCGGTGCATCAACTGTTTGTTTGAAAAACAAGCAAGATGACCCTGAGGGGTTCGGCACTTGGATGACTATGAACAGAGACTGCGAGTTTCTTGGACGTCGCGTGCGCATGAGTGTTTGGTTGAAAACCGATGAAGTTGGCGGCAGAGTGCAACCATGGCTGCGTGTAGATGGCCCTGACAAAGGCAATATACTGGCTTTCGACAATTTTTGTCAGAGAAGTATTTCTAGCGACACCGATTGGACTTTGTATGAGAGTGTTTTGGCTGTACCAGAAAACAGCACCGGCATAGCTTATGGTGTGCTGCTTGCTGGTACTGGCAAAGTTTGGATGGACGAATTCACCTTAGAAGCTGCACCTGATGGCGCGAAACTAACCGATTGCGCCTGCTTTAGCCGCAAAGCTGGCGAAAAAAAGAATAGTAGTAAAAAATCCGCCAGTGAAAACAAATGTGGCGAGAGCGCATCCACAATCAAAGGTTGGGGCCTTTCGGGCGGTAATCCGGAACAATATATTGCTTCTGTTGATACTTCGACCTTTCACAGCGGCACACGCTCGGCTCTTTTAACGAACAGAGTAGAAAATGCAGAAGACTTTGGCACACTAATGCAAAGTTGCTCTCCAGATGCCTATCTTGGCAAGCGCGTGCGTATGACTGCCTGGTTGAAAGCATCTGATGTGACATCGTGGGCGGCACCATGGTTCAGTGTCAGTGGGCCAGCTGAGAAAACTGTTTCGTTTGATAATTGCTGTCAGAGGCCGCTTAAAGGCACAACTGATTGGACCTCATATGAGCTTGTACTTTCTGTTCCTCAAGACAGCACTAATCTGTCATACGGTGTGCTACTTGCGGGCGATGGCAAGGTCTGGATTGATGACTTGTCGTTCGAAGAAGTTGCTAACGACGTGCCACTTACAGACTGCATTTGCTGCAGCCGGACACCCAGAAATTTGAATTTCGAAGAGAACTGATAGACTAACTATGACTTTGACTCGCAAGCACGCACTATTTCTAACTATCAATGCCCTTCTTCTGATGTCTTCCGGGCATTCTCTGCCTGCATTTTCGGCATCCACAGACAATACTTCTTCGGGAATTACCGATGGCGACATAGCCTCGATTAAGGGAGAAGTTGGCATTGCGGTAGTCGATCAGTCAAGGCATAGAATATACTTCCTCAATCAAGACAAACCATTTCCGATGCAGAGCGTCTGTAAGTTTCCGCTTTCCATCGCCATACTCAAACTGGCCGATCAAGGAAAGCTTTCAATTCAAGACAAAATCACAGTGCGTTTAACCGATGTGGTTCCCTATCACAGTCCAATTAAAGATGCGATCAAAGGCAAGCAATCAGATTTCACTATTCGCGATCTTATGACGCGAGCAGTGTGCACCAGTGATAATACCGCCTGTGATGTTCTGATTGCTCGTGCTGGTGGTACTAAGTCTGTCACTGCTTTAATCCAGAAAGCCGGCGCAAGTAAAATTAGAATTGATAGAGCCGAAGGGCAAATACAGCCAGACAGCGTAGAAATTGCTAAGTATCTCATCGACCCGCGCGACACCGCTACTCCCGAAGGCATAGTTGATGCTTTGCAAAAGCTTTATGAGGGAAAGTTGCTATCTAAAGCTTCAACCACCGTATTGCTTGAAGACTTGTTCAATTGTGAGACCGGTCAGGCGAGGCTCAAAGCTGGTTTGCCAGCCGGTTGGAAGTTAGGGCACAAGACCGGTACGGGCCGAGACGTGGGCGAGCAAAACACTGCTACCAATGATGTTGGAATTGCGGTTGGCCCTCATGGCGAAACGATTTACATAGCCGTTTTCACAAAAGGTTCGAAAGCAAAAATTGAAATACGAGAAGCCCTGATGGCTAAAGTGGCAGCAAAAGCCGTAGCTGGCGAGCTATTTTAAGATAAGGGCAACTCACAAAAGATTAGTTTTGTCTTTTGGCTGGTGCCTCTTAAGCTTTAACCAAGAGCTTGCCCACATTCTTACCCTCGAACAAGCTATCGAGCGCTTCGGGTAAATTATCGAATCCATTTACGATTGTTTCTTCTTCGAAAACAATCTCTTTGCTCTTCACCCATGGTGAGACGATTGCCAGCATCTCGTCCATGCGATGGGCATAGTCACGCGCTAACACGCCTTGAATTGTGGCCCTTTGAAAAAGCATATGTTGCAAGAAGCGCGGCCCCATACTTGGTTTGTCTAGACCGCCATCGTATTGACTTATCTGTCCGCAAATTATGATGCGGGCGCGCAACTTTATGTTAGGAATTATCGCGTCAGTAATGATGCCGCCGACATTGTCAAAGTAGACATCGACGCCGTTTGTCAGTCAAGAAACTACACTAATATAAAGAGCTTTGACTACCACTTCATTGCTGGCAAGTGGTTCGCATAGTTCAGTCTCTCTTAGTTCATAATGATCGTTAGAAACGCGACCTGTTGGGCGCTTAACGTAAATCCATTGACGATTAGCGAAACTCGTTGCAGTCATTCCCGCGCTCCTGTGTACAGATTTTGCTGATTTTAAAGCAACTTATGCAGCGATACTATATACTCGGCCGCCTCCACAGACCAGAGCGAGGGTCAGATGAATTTTAAACCAGCAGAATACCACTCACCCGAATAGACACACCCTAAGGAGTTCACAATGAAACTGTTTCTAAATGTATGTGCATTGGTTCTAGTTGGTGGTTTTGCCAACAGCTCTTTGCCTGCTTTTGCCGATGCTGCTGCTGATGCCGCTCGCGACCAAGCTAAAGCTGCTGCCGACAACAATAGAGCGCAAGAGCAAGCTGCTAAGGGCCATTCTTTCAGAGCTGGCCGGGCCGCAAAGAAAGCTGAAAGAGCCAACGAAAAAGCTGCTAAAGAAGAAGCCAAGGCCGCAAAAGAAGCCGCCAAGGCCAGTCAAGGACACTAAACTGCAAATTTAGTCCGCTCATCGACATTTTCTGAAACTTTTTAGAGCCTACATCGTACTGAATTTTGTCAGTGGCGATTGTGGGTGACACAGATTATGTTTGAAGATGCTCAGGCTTTGTTGATACCGACCTTATTCGTCTTTTCGACTTTTATTCTCCTAGAGTTCGTTATCTCAAGGGCGAAGGGGGTCAGTCTCTACGATGGCAAGGACGTGCTCTGCAACCTGGGCATTTTCATTGGCGCTCGTATCAGCCAGCCGCTCTTTCTTGGCTACACTTTTTATTGTCTGAAATTTCTTGAAAGCAATCAGCTTTGGGCTATTCCAAACACTCTTGCAACCACCATTGTTGCGGTCCTTCTCACTGATCTCGCTTATTACTGGGAGCACCGTTTTAGCCACACTACTCGATTCTTGTGGTTTTTCCATGAAGTGCACCACTCAAGTCGCAGCTATAATCTCACCACCAGCTTTCGCCTGCATTGGCTCGGTAGGCTAGTTGCGCCTTTGATATTTGCACCGCTTATTTTGCTTGGATTTTCCGCCAATCAAGTGGTCTTATTTCTTATTGCCAATTTGATTTATCAATTCTTTTTGCACACTAAATTGGTTGATAAGCTAGGTTGGTTAGAGGGGATAGTCAACACGCCATCGGCTCACCGCGTTCATCACGCCCGCAACAAAATCTATTTAGATAAGAATTTTGGTGGCATTCTCATGGTCTGGGACCGCTTATTTGGCACCTATCAGGCCGAGACTGAAGAAGCCGAGTTTGGCGTGCTGGGCAAGTTTCGCAGCAATAATCCGTTTAATGTGCAGTTTCACAAAGTGCCTGGATACAAGAATTTGGCTAGCTCGCTCAAGAGTATCGTCAGTCGTTCTTAAAACCGGCGGTTTTGTAAGGGCAGCTAAACAATTGTCTCCAGTATCCCTAATTTGCCTAGCTTTGGCTGCCTGTTGTTAGTCGTTGTCATAGCGCGTATCATTGAATCTGCCTAAAGCAGGGAACTAATGAAATATCGTAGAAGTGGCAAGTCGAAGATCAAGTACGAGCACGGCATGATTGATGGCTTGAGAGATTTGCTTGAGAGCATTGAGCATATCGAAGAAATTGTCTCGATAATACCGGGAGTGATAAAACCGGTGCGCGGCTCAGGCTCTGGTATTCGCCTTGAAGTGAAGTATCCAACTCAGACTGGTATCAAACTTCTGGCGAAGTCGTCGACCTCTGTGCAAGAAGTGTTTATGGTCACCAATTCGGCTGATGCTTTAATTGAGAAGCTGAAGGCGCTTGCTTCTTCATAGATTATGTTGAGTTTGATCTTGTTACATTATCGAGTATAGTATTAATTCGAAAAACATAAAAAGCAGCGATAATAGCAAAGAAAAAGCCGAGCCTATAGACTGACACCGTGAAGGTGATCAGCGCTACAGGCCCGGTTTATGTTCAGGGCATCGCTTTCATTGATACCCGGAACACCAAAGCAAATCAAAGCAAATGCGATTAATTCAATTCGGGGTACTCGTTTAAAACCCGCAGCAGCTCTGCCACTGACCATGCCTGCGAGACGCAGCCACGTGGGGTATGCGGAGCGTCGCCGTCGAAAATTTCGTTGATTGAGCCAAGGCAGCCCTCGCTCATGATGTGAGCAATTATTGGTTGCAGGTGATTGCGAATAAAGGCGATGCTCTCAGTTGATTGAGTGGCGTTCACATACAGTCTGGCACTGACCCATGGGCCCAATAGCCAGGGCCAAACGGTGCCTTGATGATAGGTAATGTCGCGATGATACTGATCGGCTTGGAGCAGACCCGTTCCGTAAACCCCTTGATACTCAGGGTGGTCCGGCGAGAGAGTACGCAGACCCATGGGGGTGAGCAATTTGCTTTCCACCACAGCCAACATTCGCTTCGCTTTCTCCTGAGAGAGAAGGGGATAACTAAGACTAGCCGCCAATAATTGGTTTGGCCGAATAGCTAGATCTAGGCTGCCATCTTGGCGAATTACGTCGACAAGATAACCTTCTTTCTCGATCCAGAATTTCTCGAATCCAATGGCACACTGAGCGGCTAGAGCTGTATAGTCTTCGGTAGCAGCTGTCAGGCTGGCGGCACCAATCTTGGTGGCAACCTCGCTCCGCAAATAATTCAAGGTTAGCAGGAAGTTATACCAAAGGGCGTTTATCTCGACTGCTTTACCTGAGCGCGGAGTGACAACATAACTGCCCACTTTGGCGTCCATCCAGGTGAGCTGCACACTAGCGTCGCCACCAGTGATAAGGCCGTCACTGTCAAGTTTGAGGCCGTGCCGGGTTCCCTTCTTGTGCCAGTCTACAACCTCCTGCAAGAGCGGAAGCTGTGCTTTGACGAAGTCAATATCGCCGGTGGTTTTGTAATAGCCGTGCAGCGCCCAGGCCCACCATAGTGTCGCGTCAGAGGTGTTGTACTCTGGTTCTTGACCGCCATCGGGGAAGTAGTTGGGAAGCATTCCTTCGCTCAGGTAGCGGCCAAATGTCGAGAGAATGCTGCGTGCTTCGGCTAGGCGACCAGTGGCCAGGCAGAGGCCAAAAAGGCTGATCATAGAATCGCGGCCCCAGTCAGAGAACCAATGATAGCCAGCGATGATGGTGCTGCCGTCGGTTGATTGACGATGGGCGATGAACTGGTCTGCTGCCAATATCAAACGCTGCACTGTCTCAGAGCTGGTCTTCTTCAAAAGAGCTCGCTTCTCGCTCGCACACTGGCGCACGAGCGCTTCAAGCAGGCTTGGCTTCTTGTCACTTTCGCTGTTGTTGCTGCTTGAGTCGTTGATGAAGGGCTCAAATCCGGCGGTAAATGTGATTGATTCACCGGCAGCCAAAGTGGCGCGCACAATGCCAGAGCGGAAAGCGTCTTCACGATCGCCAAGGCCGCGTTCGAATTCTCGTGGCCATTTGTAGTTCCAGTACCAGTCTGGCTGAGCCGAATAGCTGCCGTGATCGAGTTCGAGCCAGAGGGGCTGAGCACCGTTGAATGCTTCGACTTTGACTTGCTTTTCGCTAACGATGTTTTGGGCAAACTGCCAGGTGTTCGAACCCCTGGTTTCACTGTGAAAATCGCGATAACTAAGCAGAACCGAAAGTTCCAAGCTCGCAGTTTTGGCGCCGTCATATGGCAGCCAGGTATAACCGACATGCACGCGCTGTTGGCCATGCAGCATGAGAACCTGTTTGATCAGTCGACCGCCACTGACCCGGTAAGACCAGGTTGGTACAGGCAGCTCGCTGAAAGCTTCAAGGTACAAATAGCCTTGAGGGTGAACATAGCCAGATTGCCAATAGTTGGTTGCCAATTCACAGGCAGTTGATTGGCCCTCAACCGTGAGAGATTCATCAAGGCGTGACAAGAGAAGGGTACGCTTCACTGGAGGCTGCAGGGAGGCGACGAGAAGGCCGTGGTAACGTCTGGTGTTAGCACCTGAGATGGCAGCGCCGGCGTAGGTACCCAGACCGTTGGTGATAAGCCACTCGCGGGTGTCGGTCGAGCCTAAATCGGTCAAATCAGAAAGACTGCTGGCCTGGATTGGCAGCAGCGTGTCGTTGGCCTGATTTCTCAGCCATTGTGTAAGTTCGAATTTCATGGAGTTCTCCATTACAAGTTAGTCTGACAAATTCTGCGCTCGTGCAGGTAATTTGTTTAGAGATAGTGTTTTAGAAATCTTGTGGAAGCTTTATATAGTGTTTTTTATAGAAGAAAAAGGTGCACCCATTGCTAACACAGACAAATAGGCAAAACCAACTATTTTTGTCTCCGCCTCTTCGAAATTGGTATTGTTTAACGGCTTGAAAACTAGTTGTATAGCTCAACTGTTGTTGTCATGCATACTCGCTCGCGCAGCTGCGCTGGGTATAGGTTGCCATTAGTGATAGAAGCGCAGCAAGTTGTGCTCGCGATCGACCTTGTAGCGCCATCCTTCCATAAGATCTTGGCCGAGAGCGCAGCCTGCATGGCCGCCTATCAAGATTGGAAATCCCTCTCGCATCATTCCACCGATTCTTATTGTCACGTAAGCTCGCTCCATGGTGATACTTCCGCCTACTCCTGACATGCGCATTTGTTCACCGCTACCTTGAATGCCCATACGCGCGGCATCACTGACACCTATAATTGTGTTGGAGGCTCCAGTGTCAATGAATGCTTCTGCTTTCTGGCTGTTTATGCTGAAAGCAATGTAATCGTCTTTGCCTTTCTTTGTCAGCGGAATATCGTACATTGGGTTGATATCGCTTGTTTTTATAGCGAGGGTTTTCTTCAGATCGACGCGGCAGCCTTTATCATCGATTTCGTATTGATAGCCTCTAACCAAATCTTGCCCAATCAAATTTTGGGCAAAGTGACCAGTAGTGACGCTCTCTTGCATTGTGATATTTAGATTGCGAGTCAAGGTACCCAGTTTGACCTCAGCCGGAATTACCGAAGTGGCAACCGCTACCCCGGCCCAGCCTCTGGCGCCCCTTCCAGCTTTTGCATTGTTTAGATCGAGCCCCGCTTCTTTCAATTGATCTCGATAGAAGAAGGCCGTGGCACCGGTATCAAAGAGAGCTTTGACCGGGTGACCATTGACCATCAGATCGACTTCCATGTGACCGTTGGCGCCCTTTTTAAAGTAGAAATGGGCAGTGTCCGGAAGTGAAGCGAGCTCTTTGGCTAGTGCTGCTTTAGCTGCCAGCTCAAGTGGCTTGTCGTCATCGTCATCATCATCGTTAGGTTTGCTGGTCTGGCTCGCGCCCTTAGTGCCGGCTGCTGCGACACTAGATTTGGTCGATGCCCCTGCGGCAGACTCTGGGGTGGTCGCGCTGGTCGCGCTCGCTGTCTGCGGTGGCACGTAGGTTGGGTCGATGCCCTTGAGAGCCGCTACGGCTCTCTTGCCGACCTCGGTTGTCGGAAAATATTGAGCGATGGTCTTGTAGCGACTTTTGGCCATTGGCCAGTTTTTCAGTTGGTGAAAACTGAGGGCGTCGTAGTACCACAGCCAAGGATCTTGCTGTGTTTTTTTTAAAGCCTCTTCGAAATAAGTAGACGCTTTGACGTAATCGCCCTTCTTATAGCTTTGGAGGCCGAGTTCATAGGGCGTTTCTGCTGCAGAAGCACTTGTTGCCGAAGCGACAATGATCGCTAGGGCGGTCAAAAAGCAGTTTTTCAACGTAGTTATCTCGCGAGAAGGTTGTCGCAGCAATTGGGCAATTAATGACAAACACGTTAGCAAATCGTATTTACCGACTTACAGTATTTATTCTAACTGTATTGCAGCTTGATTGTCTCCGAATAACCCTCGTTAACATCTTTTGCCTAATGAGTTAGCAGAATACGCGCTATGCGAGCGCCGCAACTGATGTTCAGCTGTTCACGTTTTATGTAACAATGGCAATTCTAGGCCGTGCGTTTCTTCATCATTTTGTAGGCTTCGTAGACAGCGCCTAGTCCTACAAGTGCATAAACAACCCGAGTTGCCGTGCCATCACCTAAAACAGTGGTTACGAAGTTATAGTTGAAAGCGCCGACTAGGCCCCAGTTTATGCCGCCAATGAGTAGCAACAGAAATAGAATAAACTCCAAATTTTTCATAGTATTTTCACCTGGCAATCACATCTTAAAAACCTGCAGACACTTTCTGCAAATTGATATGAGTGCTTACTTACCATTCTAGTACTTGGGGCGACAGGAAGTCAAGGGGATGAAGGCGTTAAAGCTAGCACGGGCTCTTGGTTTAGCTGTTGCGTAATTTTTTCAAATTCTGAAGAACGGCTTCAGCTGGCACTTTTGCAGCTGTTTGTCGAGGCGACGTTGAGGGCTCTCTGAAACTCTGACAGGCAGAGCTTTGGGAACATATTTGGCTTGGCTCGGTCGAGGCTATATTATAAACGCTGACGAAAAGACCATTTAAAATACTCCACGTATCGTGCACCTACTGAAAATCTCCGACTTGCCAGAAAAAAGTAACCAATGAATCCCGGTAGCAAAAATCCTTCGAAGCAGAGCGCAAAGCAGAAAGCAGCCATAGCTCAATCTAATCAATCAGATCAATCCAATCAATCTGAGCAATCTATTCAACCTAATCAGCCGGTTCGAACAGAGCGACCAGTACGACCAGTAAGAAAGGACGGTTTTGTTCTTGTGCGTGGAGCGCGAGAGCACAACTTGAAAGATATCAACGTTGAAATTCCCCGCGATTCGCTCGTCGTTTTTACCGGTGTCTCTGGTTCAGGCAAGTCTTCTCTAGCTTTTGGCACTCTGTATGCTGAGGCCCAGCGCCGTTACCTCGAATCAGTTTCACCTTATGCTCGTCGACTTTTCCACCAGATGAGTGTTCCAGAGGTAGATGAAATTGAAGGCTTGCCACCAGCAGTAGCACTACAGCAGCAGCGTGGCGCTCCGACAACGCGCTCATCTGTGGGCAGTGTGACTACTCTCTCAAACCTCCTGCGCATGCTCTATTCGCGTGCCGGAGCCTATCCTGTCAATCAGCCACACTTAGATGCTGAGGCATTTTCTACCAATACTCCATCTGGTGCCTGTCCTGATTGTCACGGCTTAGGTCGCATCTATGAAGTAACTGAAAAGTCGATGGTGCCGGACGATAGTCTTTCCATCAGGCAGAAGTGTATAGCCGCATGGCCACCAGCTTGGCACGGGCAAAACTTGAAAGACATGCTCGTCACTATGGGCTATGACATCGACAAACCTTGGCGCGAAATGTCTAAAAAAGATCGCGACTGGATTCTCTTCACCGACGATCAGCCAGTTGTGCCTGTTTATGCTAATTTCGAATCGCACGAAGTAAAAGCAGCGATGAAGCGTAAAGAACCGCCTAGTTATAACGGTAATTTTTCTAGCGCGAAAAGACACGTGCTCTACAACTTTGCCAATACGCAAAGTGCAGCCATGAAAAAACGCGTGTCAAAATACATGGTTAGTGCCGAATGCCGCCTCTGCAAAGGCAAGCGACTACGGCTAGAGTCGCTATCAGTCAAATTTGCCGGTATGGATATTGCTGATATTACCAATTATCCCATCATCAAATTATCTGAAATTCTTCGCCCCTTTGCCGATGGAACAGCTCCCTCACTGATTAAGCTTGAGAAGGAGCATCCTGAAAAAGCTATTGTGGCGCAACGGATTGCCTTTGATTTGAATGCGCGTATTGCCGTCTTGCTCGACTTGGGCCTGGGCTACTTAGCCCTTGATCGCGGCACCCCGACTCTTTCTCCTGGTGAATTGCAGCGTTTGAGATTGGCTACCCAAGTGCGCTCTAATTTATTCGGAGTGGTTTATGTGCTTGATGAACCATCGGCTGGTTTGCATCCAGCTGATACTGAAGCCTTGCTATCTGCCCTCGAACAGTTAAAGAGTTCTGGCAATTCGCTATTTGTAGTTGAGCATGATCTTGATGTGATTAAGCATGCTGACTGGATTGTAGACGTTGGCCCTGCTGCCGGTGAACACGGTGGTTATGTGCTCTACAGTGGCCCTGCGGCTGGTTTGGCGCAGGTCGAAGAATCGCAGACTCGGCGCTATTTATTCGCTGAAGAAAAGCCACCAGTAAGAACCTTGCGCAAACCATCAGGCTGGCTCAAGCTTGCCGCAGTTACTCGCAATAACTTAAATAAGCTCGACGTTGCTTTTCCACTCGGTGCCTTCACCACAATCACTGGCGTGTCTGGCTCAGGAAAGTCAAGCTTAGTAAGTCAGGCCTTGGTAGAGCTGGTTGCAGAGGCCCTCGGTCAGCAGGTTACCGTTGCTGAGGAAGAAGGGGAAGAACTAGAGAAGACTGCCGTAGTAAAAACCGATGGTCGCATTGTCGCTGGAATGGAAGGCGTCAAGCGGCTTGTAGTCGTTGATCAAAAGGCCATCGGTCGCACTCCGCGATCGAATCTTGCCACATATACTGGTTTATTTGATCATATTCGCAAGTTATTCGCTAGCACGAAAATGGCTGTAGCTCGTCATTATGATGCCGGTCGCTTCTCTTTTAATGTAGCTAAAGGTCGTTGCGACAATTGCGAAGGCGAAGGTTTCGTCATGGTTGAGTTGCTCTTCCTTCCTAGTGTCTATGCGCCTTGCCCTACCTGCCATGGTGCGCGCTACAATGCTAAAACTCTCGACGTCAAATATCGTGAAAAAAACATTGCCGATGTCTTGGCCATGACAGTCGATCAAGCCTGGCAATTCTTTGAAGATGAGCCTCAGGTGCGACGTTCTTTTCATGTCTTGCGTGAAGTTGGCTTGGGTTATTTGCGCCTTGGTCAGCCTGCTACTGAGCTTTCTGGTGGTGAGGCGCAGCGTATCAAGCTAGCCACTGAGCTACAGCGTGTACATCGCGGCGACACCCTTTATGTGCTCGATGAGCCCACTACCGGCTTGCATCCTTCTGATGTTGAAAAACTGATGACCCAGCTCGACGGTCTTGTTCAGTCGGGTAATACAGTTATTGTTGTCGAGCACGAAATGCGTGTGGTGGCTGGCAGTGACTGGGTGATTGATATTGGACCGGGCGCCGGTGACCAGGGCGGTCAGATAGTCGCGGCTGGCAGTCCACAGCAGTTAGCTGAAGTGAAAAATAGCCGCACAGCGCCCTACTTAAAGCGTTTCTTGAGCTGATAGCTCGTCTAATCTGCCTAATTCCTAGATAGCAATAGCGATCAGGCTTACCTAGTAATCTCTAAAACAAAATAGTTGAGTACTCAACTATTTTGTTTTATGTGAGCGCTCTGCCGCCTGATTTTAGTTACTTACTGGGTAAGTCTTTGACTTCTGGAGCCTCTTTTAAATTCTTGCTCTGCTCGGCTTGCTCTTTAGTGTCGTGCAAATAGTGAGAAGGTGTATCTGGCACAGTCAGAATCGACTCTTTTAACAGCAAGAACATTGTTGGCTGAATTTTTAGTTCTCCGCTGTACGGGTGGCTATAGGCGGAAAGCATCCAGATATTAAGTGCCATGGCAATGGCTACGAGAGTCGTCATTGTGCCTTGAATTTGGGGAAAATCTGAAGCGAAAATATAGCTCAAAAATATCGTGATAGAGGCTCCGAGACCAACTATCAACCAAAGTGCTGGCTGCATTGAGGTTTGCGCTAACAAAATGCGGGCGCGTCTGTGCTCACCGAGACTTTGCATTGACGAAATCAGGCCTTGCTGCAAATTACTCTGTCTATCGTTCTCCGGCACAGTGGCTACAGTTGCTTCCCAGAGCTGTTGATAAGTTTTCCAGCCGTGATTTATTTTTTCGCGACGTTCCATCTTGGGCCATTCGCTGGTTATAACGTCGTCAACATAGACACGACACAACTGTCTAATTCTTGGCCTATCAATGTCTGAAAGGCCTCGCGCCACTCTGAAGATACTTGCGACATTGCTGGCTTCTTGTTCGTCATGCATGCGAGCGTCGTTATATTTGTCCATGGCTGAGGCTACCATGAAGCCGAGCAAAACAGCAAAGAGCGTACCAACTACACCCATCATCGCTTCGCCAGCGCTGTGGTGCTTCTCTAGGTCTTCTTGCTTGATAAGGCGATTAACAACCCATTGGCCAGCAAGCGCCAATGAAACAAAGATCGCTATCAGGATTGCGCCGTGAGCTAATGTATACATGACAGCAGAGGATAGCAAATATACATGTATCTGGCTAGCTAAAAGCCGCGAAAGTCGAACTAAGCATTTATTTCGCAAAAGCTTGCCGTGGACCTTTGCAACTCAAGCTAGTTCTTAGTTGACCTTACTGTCGTAATCGACCACCAAGGGGCTTTGGTGCGGCCCCAGAATGCATCCCAGTACCAGTGTGAGACATCGGTATAGTTTTGGCCGTAATTGTCATAAATTCGTTCACGTATCTCAAGGGTTCGTCCATTTTTAGTTGCTAGTAAAATATTCCAAACAGTATTGTCTTCACCGCTCTGCCTAGGAAGATTTATCACATTCAAACCGCTTGCTCTATAGCAATCAGCTGCCGGATGCAATTGTCTTGTTGCCTGGAGAACTCGTCGAAGAATAATTGTTTGCGTGTCAGTTTTGAACATGGCAATCTTTCCAGGAAAGTTAGCGGCAAATTCTGCTTCGTTTGCTGTTAGTGGGATAGGCGTGAGTGCTTGCCCGTAGTATGTTTTCGGCCAAATAACTGCTTGGCTTTCTGCCGATTTTATAAATTTTGCAGATGAGAGAAAGGGCATTAGAAAAGCAGCAATAATAAGCGTGTGTATACATGTATTTTTAGTAGTGTTTTTGAAGAAGCTGCTCTTGTTTGTTTGGACTTTGCTATTTCTGTCTGTAGATGATATGAGCGTGCCAGCCGGCTCTCTATTTGCCAAAGTCTTATCGAAGAACACTAAGACCAGCGGCACCAGCAAGAATGCTGCGATGCCTGTGCCGGTATGAACTGCAGTTTCAAACATTGGTGCTAGTGAGGTTGGCAGCTGGGCGGGCGCTGCGATGATTCCCGCTTCTAGATAGAATAGCGATGTTACCCGGAGGATATTAGCAAATAGAGCTGTCGTCGCCGCTAGACACAAAAAAATTAGAGCCCTCCTTTTCTGTGGATTTCTCAGACTTATTAGGACTGCAGCCGTATAGAGAGCTGCCCAAAGCATTTTAATTCCGCTGCATGGTGCATCAATTTCAATTGCTTGATTGTGCCAAAGTAAAGCAGTGCCTTCGGAAGTTACTGGAAAACCGTTGATACTCAGCATTGCAACTGCGGCGCGGGCAACGACCAAGCGCAATGGATAGCCAAGGTGGAAATTAAGAGAAGCAACTAGAGGCAGAGACAATAATAGAAGGCTCCAGTGGCCAATGTTGAGAGGTCGGCGCATAATGTAGTTAAGCGAGAAGCCGATGGTAACTAGTGCCAGGGCCGCGCTAATCATTTTAGGGGCAAGCACTAGCGAAAAGCAGTAAGCAATCAGCGCAGCTATTATTGCTTGAGTGGCAGCTTTCGACTTCAGGAATCTATCGTTTTGATATTTTTGCTCTTCTAAGACAGCTTGATCTTCTTTAGGTTCTTGAACACCTTTTGCTTTTTGATCTACTTGAGATTCTTGATCCACTTGAGATTCTTCGGCGGAGCCTGGGCCCATTGTGTTCTGTCGAATTATAAGCACAATTAAAGTTACAAGTGCCACTACTCCTAGTGGCTCATCCGATTGGTCGCAGAGCCGCTGATAATACCAAATCCAGACAGGCCAGAAAGATACCGCTAGAGCGAATGGCAGAAGCGTGGTTAACGGCACGCCTTCTCCACCGGCAAATTTTATCTGCAGCTCACACTTCAACTGCCTTGGGCCTTACGCTTTTTATTATTCAACCAAGTTGCGCCGAAGACTAAAGCGAGAATTGAGAGTAGCATCCAGGTGTCGGCCTCGGGTACTGGCTTGCCGTCAGCGTCTACGGTATTGCCATTCGCATCAACTGTATTGGCGCTTGCCTCTGTTGTGTTGCCATCCTCATCTACCTGGTTGCCTGTAGCCTCATCGGAAGCTTCTTTGTCGTCCATTGGAGCTGCAAATTGTTTATGCCATGGCCCTCGAATATCAGAAACATCTGCTTTTCTTAATTCATTTTGGCCCTCAGCGCCGCTTCGAGCCGAGCCGCCAAATGCTGCTTGTGGTGGTCCATTTGCTAGAGTCGCCGAGCGCGAAGGAGAGCCTTCGGGCATTGCTGTAGAAGCCGCCGAACTGAGGCTATTCAGCTGTTCCTGTACAGATTGGAACTTGCGATCTAGGCTCAGGCCGTCTGATACCTTGCGACGGAAAGCACTGAGTTCTCCCATCGGTTTCAAGAACTTGTCTGAGAATCTAGTTCTATGTTTGATTTTGGCGGCCACTTCTGTTGCTGATGGATCAGTAACTATGGCACTGGAAACTGGGCTAATAATTTGGAAAGCGTGGGCTAGCAGGCCGGGTTCTGAACTGTTCGCCAATAGTGGATCTTGTAAATCTTCAGCGATTCGCTCGTTGGCCCAGATTTGACCTAGGCGCTTGTCTGCAGTGAGAGACAAACTGTTATCGCTGTGGCTGCCATCTGCAGTACCGCTAGCAACTGCCTCCGCGGGCATTGATATAGCCGCACCCTGAGTGAAGACATACTCTGGTGCTCCATCAGTCTCTTCGCCATTGCTATCTGCGGCACAGGTATTGAGGAATGAAATAAGATCGCCTTTCAGGTTACCGGTGCGGTCAACTCGCACAAGTGATTTCATGTGGTTAACTCCGCTCAAAAGCTCGTTGGGACCAGCCAAGACTTGCATATCGAAAAGAAGCGGACGGCCGACGCTCTTCAGGCATTTCTGCACTTTGGCTGTGCCGCTGGTGAGTGGTTGGGCTGCATGAAGCCAAAGAACTGCCGCATCTTTCGTCATGGTCGCAACCGATAAAGCATCTTCTAATGCTGCCGAGTCGTCTTGACCGCCCTCTGCTTTTAATCCCTTCAACCTTTCAGTGGCGGCAAGCAGCTCAGAGCTTCCACCCGGTACAAAGCCAGAAAATAGTTCTGCATTTTGATCGCCCACAACTTTGATTTGAACGTTTAGTGATGCTGGAAGTGCCTTCAATGCCTCGGCAATCTGAGGGTAAAATGGCTGCATAGAGCTTGAGCCATCGACAATAATCGTTAAGTTCTTGACGCCTCTGTAGCTGGTTGGTTGAAGACTGCGGGTAATCTTGCCTTGGCCAAGAAGCTCTTTCATGTCATAGCTAATTAGTTTGACGTTGGCCCTTATTGGAGCGGCAATTACCGTGCCAAAGCAGGCTAGCTGGGCGTTTTCCACTTCACCTTTTAATGCGTATGATGGTCTGGCGGTTGTGCTCTCTTCGCTGCTTTTAAGCGCGCCTGCAATTAGAGGTTCGCTCGATTTTATATCGACCTTAACTGGCGAATCAACTTGGAAATTGCGCTCTAAGAATGCTGGCAACATCATGGTTGCTTTGCGACTTTGGCTCAAAGTCATCGGCGCGGCAATCTGCAATTTGACTTTAACTGTTTCACCAGGTTTGACCGGATAGCACTGCACTAGTATCTGGTCGGCACCGCAAGTGCTCACTAGCAGCGGGTCTTTGTGCTCCATAACAGCTTTCTTGTAGCGTGCTCGCGCCATGCTGCGTACCATAATGGTGGCATCTTTTTCAACGTTATTGATTGTGAGAGTGGCCTTGGTCGTCACTGCATGCGGTGGCAAAAGTATTTTGGCGCGAGCTTCGCGATTAAACTTAGAGTCGTTACTGAAAGCGAAGCTCCAAGTAAGGTCGGCTAATGCTAGATTACTATCTACCTGGCCGGCAATCTCCGATTGCGAAATTGATAAGCCGCGGGCTACACCGCTAACTTCTTCTCCCGCTATGTCTGTATCAATGTCAAATTCATCGTCAACCCCAGCATTGAGATCGGATGAGTCTGCGATAGCACCTGCGTGTTGAATGGTTGCTCGGGCTGCTTTGGGAATCGGTACAGAGTTGTAAGGCTTACCTGTAACTTTGAAAAATACTCTGCGGTTTTGATCAATGGTCGTGTGATGTGCGCTCTCGTAGAGCGATCCTAGAATGTCGGTGGCTTTTCCCGAACGCTCATAGCAAGAACGCAGTAAGACTTCTGGGCTGCCGTAATGCCTGAGCCAGCTTATGCCAGCACTTGACTCAACCGGATTATTGTCAGCTGCTTTGACTAAATTCATTCTTGTCAAAGTTGATGGCAGCTCAATGGCTATCACCATCACAAGAATAATCATGTGGCCCATGTGCTCGAACTGGTGAGCGTTGAAGTATGTTCCTTTGCGGCCGGCGAGGTGACAGACTGTTTTTCCTGCAATCAAATTGCATGGTACAGACAGAAGTGGCGCTAGGCCGAGCAGGCCGAAGCCCAGAGCCAGAGCGAAAAAACATGATATGGGTGTGAGCGGCAAGAACATCAACGAGTAGAGACAGCTGACACCCATGGCCATGCCGCTAGCTAGTGACATGAAAGCGTAGTGGTTAGAAAGATCTTTGCGAGTGCCGAGCCAAACCAAATAGTTGCTTAAGGGAATTAAGCCGAAAAGCACAACGTGACCGGCTGTTGGAAATGGATCGAAGAAATGGCGAGCACAAAAATGAAAGTTAGTTTCGAACAGTAGGGCAATGGCAGGCAAGACGACGCCGCAAAAAAGAAAAAGCAAGCCGCGTTTTTTTACCTGACCGTGTTCAATTGGGTCGAACGGCTTCGGCGCATACTGTTTGATGGGCGCCTTGCCTTTGTCTGGTTTCTTTTCTTTGGATACCTGCGCGGACTGGGGCATCTATATCTCCAGATTTCTGCTCTGTGCACCTAAGCCGAGGTTCCTGTCATTGATATTCCCAAAGCCACTACAATGTTAGCTGGCGACGAGAAAGTTGAAACTGGGGAATATCCTGATCTGCGCCTGCCTGTGTTTTAGCTCTTTTGGTGGTATACGATTGTTTACTTGGCGCTTGAGGGTCTGACAGCTTGGAAATTATTGGCGGAATATTTGTCTTGATTATCATGCTGATTTTCTCTGGCATAAAAGTGGTCAAAGATAGTAACCGTTTAGTTATTTATCGTTTCGGCAAAGTCGTGGCTACGAAGGGCGCTGGAGTGCACTTAGTTATGCCTGTTTTTGAGACGTCTGAGACCGTCGATACCCGGGTCAAAGTGGTAGAAACTCCTGAAGTTAGCGCAACGACTCTTGAGCTTGAGACCGTAAGTGTTTCTGCTGTGTGTATGTTTCAGGTTGGTGATGTCGCTAAAGCTGTGACCAAAGTCGACGATTACGTGGCTGCCACTGGTGCAGTTGTGCAGACTGCCTTGCGCACAGCCGTCTCTCAAAATGACTTGCAGACTTTGCTCACTGAGCAAAAAGGAATTAACAAGCGATTGAAAGCTTTGGCCGAGAAGCAAACCCGCGAATGGGGCGTCAACATTAAATCAGTTGAGATCAAGCATTTACAAGTTGTGCCGAAGTTGGCTGTTGCTGAGGTTTCTGAAAATGATATTGCCGCTAGAGATGTTTCTATTGGAAAGAGCTAGTTATTTCTGCCTGTGAAATCAAGGTTCGAAGTCATTCTGGCAATGTCGCGCCATAGAAGGTCACCACGGCGATCGCAGTATTGACTGCGCCTTGATATTTGCGGTTAACGTTTTTTCGAAGGCATGGATGAAGAATTCACTAATTTTTCATCCATTCAATTCCATAATCTACCTCTAAATTTGAAGCGATTCTGAGAGTTGAAGGAGAGCGCCCTTGATTTCACTGGCATCAAAATATCTTGCTTGTGGCAGTTTTTCCAGGCATTTGGAGACAATGCTTTCCATGCGGCCTGAACCTTCGACTCGGCGTAAGCGTGCGATTTGCGGTACTTCGTTTATTTGCTTTTGCATCATCTCTACAGGATTATCGGTGATAGCAAAAACAGATAAACCTGTGAGCATTTCGTACATTAAACAACCAAATGAGTAAATGTCAGATCGCTGGTCAATCACCGCACCCATGCATTGCTCAGGGCTCATATAGTCAGGGCTACCGACTGACTCTCCCTGTTTCGTTAATATTAGGGGATCGTCTTGACTTTGAAAGTCATGTTTGGCTATGCCGAAATCTATGATTTTTGCAGCGTCGGTGGCTTTGTATTTGTCGCTAATCATAATGTTTTCTGGTTTTATATCTCGGTGGAGCACACCGGCGTGATGTATTGCAGCGAGACCCCCAGCAATTTGAATAAAGAGAGGCAGAGCGCGTTCAATCGGAATTGGACCGAATTGATTTAACAGAGAACGAGCACACTTTCCTTCAATAAATTCCATAACGGTGAATGGGCGGCCATCGTCTAATACATCAAAATCTAGCACGGCAATTACGTTGGGCGATGTAATTGTCTTGGTCAACTCCGCTTCGCGCCTAAAGCGCATGACAGACTCTAGTTCGTGGGCCGTGCTGGCATGTAGTATTTTTATAGCAACAGTGCTCGTGCCACCACGTTTGATGCTAGTTGCTTTGTAGATTGTGGCACTGGAACCCTGTCCGACTTCTTTTTCTAGAAGATAACCAGGCACGTTGGTTACCTTCATGAACTGGTTTTTCACTTCAATTTTCGTAGACTGGCAATTGCAGCCGCCATCAGCGTTGGAGAAGTTTTGATTACATGTAAGGCAGAGCCAGTAGGCGTCCACTTTATCTTTCTGGTCTGGCATTGGTGTCACGAGCTAATCATCGGTACCAACTCTAAGCGTAGCACGTGTGATTCACTGTTTCCACAGAAATGGTCTGAATTAGTGCGATAAATGCGACGTCGCTTTTGTAACATGAATGCCTTTTGCAAGACATTTGACCATCCTTCATTTTTGTGGCGCAAGTTGTGTAGAGCTTGCATCCAGCGTAGTCGTGAGAATGTAAAGCTGGTGGCCTACTGCTTTTCTTAAAAACCCAATCATTTGGATGTCACATCTACTTTGCGCGCGATGTGAAAAGGAGGAAGAAATTGATTGGAAGTGAAAATCTTTCCAAGGATGCGCCCTTTCCTGTTGCCGCGTAACTGAGTCACTGACTCAACCCGCATTGGTAGTAAGTAATTGAGCCAGTGTGAGGAGGGGACAAAAGGCGGAAAGTATCAAGCCTAAAAGAGGCCTACCGTCGAGGGAGAAGCTAGAAGGACTAGCGAAAGCTAATCGTTGATGAAGCCTCTTAGTATGCGAATTGGTGAAATACGGTTGTTACACCAAAACTAAAATGGTACGCGGAAAGGCTCTCGGAATGCTAGTTTCCGAGGGCAAGGTGTCAAATTTCCGCCGGGTTATAGATGAGGTCCTCCCTAGCTATATTTCGCTCCTTCTTATCACAGTAAACCCACCCATATCAGAAACCATCGCAAATTCGCAATCTCGACTTGTGCCACCGTTGATGACTTTGGGATATTCTGAAAAGCTTGATTGGGCAACCGAGGCTGGCATTACTTTTGACTTTTCGATGGCGCTGAAAATCTGCACGTCAATCGGCTCAAAAACGGCGATGCGTCTGTACGTTTTATAGAGGGCGATGAGATTCGAGCACTTCGTAAGCTGCGCCCAGACTATTCTGCGACCGATTTCATCTTTGAATGTCGCTCTTTCAGTGAGACAACCTTAGTTCGAAGGCTGACTGTTTTCTTAGCAGCTGACGCTTCGTTTTCTAATTAATTGATTCAGCAAAGCATCGCAGTCTCTTAATGCGATATTTGTTTTGGTTTGCGTCTATTTCTGCCAATTGCTGACAGATTGCTTCGAACTCTAACCAGCGATCGAGACCGGCATAGGCCTTGCCAAGAAAAACACAAGCTGAGAACCATTCATATGAAGCGTAAGGCGAGCAAGTTTGCAAATCTGCTGCCACTTTCAGTAGACCGTTCCAATTTTTTGAAGACTCTTCCACACGGCACAATGCGTTCAATGCTTCATCAGACTTGGGAGCCCATTTAAGCAAATTCAGACCAATTTCTCTGGCCTCGTCATATTTGCCGATTAGACGATAGATTCTAATTTTTTAGACTAAGGCAAAGATGTCTTGTGGATCGCCTAGTAAGAATTTCGCGTTGACATAGAGAGCCTCCTCGTAATGATCTGAGGTGGCTAACCAAAGGGCAAAGGAGCGCCTGCAAGAATCAGATGATTCACCTTTTGCATAGTTCTCTACTAGTTCGAGAAAACCTTGATGCAAGCTAAAGAAAGAACGAAGAGAGACACCAGTTCCTTTTCCTTTCGTAGTTCGGCGACACTCGGGAGCTAAATCTGCCAATGTCAATTCGATGCCGCCATATTCCGATACCCAGTCTAGAAGCCGTTTGCATTCTTGTGGATAGGCTTGCACTAGGTATTCAGTGACTAGCTCTTGAGTCCAGTTGTATTGCTTCGCTTCGGCATACATTTCTATGCTTTTTAAACCGCTGGTGCTCCACCGAGGATGGTTCAATCTATTCCCATTATCGTAATGGTGGGCAACTTCGTGCACTAACGTACTTAGCGAATAGAGTTTTAAGTAAGCCTGAATTAGTTGCGCTATTTGATTGTCGTGTTTGTATACCCAATTGAAAATGAAAATTCTGGCGGTGGAAGGGTAATAGCAGCCGTAGCTTTCTCCAGAATATATTTCGGAAACAAGTTCTCCACCAAATCTTCCCGTTAGAGGGTCTGGGCTATCTTCATCAATATCTTGATGTTCTTTGCCCAGGCACAAATCAATTGCTATAAGCCCATCGACTGTCCCGGCAGGGAGCATATTGAGTATTGCTCTGACATCTTGTTCGCTAATCAAATGGTGATCGTAGTCACCTTCTTTGCTGACGTTTATTTGAAGCGTAGAAATATTTGTGCTGAAATAATCATCCGGGCTGCGCCGCCACTGAACATTAGTTGCTTTGACTGTGCGCTTATGGTCGAGCTTCTTACTTATTTCTTCACTTAATTTTGACTTTTCATTTTTGTCGGAAAAATTCCAACGCTCTAGTTCTTTTTGGCTTTTAATTGTTGCGTGGTAACTTCGGCTCATATCGCTACTTGTTCTCAGCTGCAGGAAAGAGCGGTTCTTTCTTACCTAAAAACTTTGGTTTGTGCTCAGTCGTCACGTCTAGCCAAGCTGTTTCGGCTGCGATTACTTCGCGAAAGTCGTACCACGATTGAATTGAGCCGTAAGACTGAATACCAGCGTCTACACCAGTTACTTCAAGGCCTAGTCTCTGAGCTAGAAACATGGCGCGAGGTAAATGATAGCGCTGAGTGACCAACACAGCTTTTTGAACTTCAAAAATCTCTTTGGCGCGGTAGAGGCTGTCGTAGGTTCTAAATCCGGCGTAATCGCAGGTGATGTCTTTGGCCGGTACACCGGTTTGAATAGCGACATCTTTCATAGCCTGAGGCTCATTGTAGCTCAGGTGGCCGTTGTCGCCAGTCATCAATAACTTTTTGACTTTGCCTAATTTGTATAAAGTGGCTGCGGTGCTGACGCGATCTTTAAATTCGCGTGAACCAATACCAGCACCAAATACGATGGCAACAGATGTAGCCGGAACCAATTTTGCATCGCTATAGATTTTGTAAGGTTGATTTTCGACTTCATTATAAATAGCGAAGAGGCCGACCAACATTAGTATGGTAATTAGGCCCGAGATCTCTAACCAGCGCAGTCTTTTTTGTGGAACGGCGTCGACTGTGGCAACCAGGCCGATTGGCTTAGGTGCTTCTGTGGCCTGATTTGGGTCGATTGTCTCTGGAGATTCCATAGCCAAGGATTGTACCACTAGAGAAAAAGTGCTTGACAACAATGTTAATCATTGGTACATTCTGCGTTGAGGCAGTTTGTCTCCGGTATCCTTTTTTACTATGTCCAGATTAATAAGAGCCCCGCAGTAATTTGTGAATTACTTGCTATCCGCGCATTTCTTTGTGCTGGTATCACTGGTAATGCCACGCAAATTTTATGTAGGTTCGTTTTACTAGAACTCAATGTTATCACTGGCTTTAGAGAGCCCTCTCATCGTCGCGAGGCCACACTATGCTGCGTATTCAAAAACCAATGTCAGACGGATTGCGCTTAGGCGAATTGCTCATCGGTGCTGGAATTCTTACTAGAGATGCTGTTGAGGCAGCACTCACCCTAGCTTTTGCTTCGAAGCTACCACTCGGGCGAGTGTTGGTGTCGACAGGGCAGTTGCAAGATCAACAGGTTGATCGGTTTGTCGCCGTGCAAAGGCGCGCTCGCTCAGGAGGCCTTGGGGTAGCCGATGCTCGCCGCGTTATGCAAGAGATGACTTGGGGCGCTGAGCATATTGTTGTCGGTGACGCCGAGAAGCGCCCAGAAGGGCCATCGAGTATTCTCATTGATTTGTTGGGCCAAGCTGGCGTTCTTACTAAAAATGAAATTCCTTACGTGATGCGCTCAAGTATTGAAAGCGACATCACCTGCGGTCGCTTGTTGATTATGCGTCGGCGCATATCGCCTGCCTTCCACCGCTATTGTATCGACCTATTGGTGCAGTATCGCGAAGGTAAGATGTCGTTCGCTAAAGCGGCTGATGAATGCAGGCGGCTCTATCAGGGCGGCGCCTATGTCGACCAGGCTGAATCAGGGGCCGTCAATGAGCGCGCTCGCAAGCTAGGTCAGCTCATGGTCAAAGCCGGGTTTATTAACGAAACTGAGCTTTTTGATGCCTTAGAAGTAAGTCTGAGCTTGAACCGCAAACTCGGAGAGGTTTTAGTTGACGCTGGTCTCGTCGTACAAGAAGTTGTAGACATGTGCGTGCCAATGGTCAAGCGCATTGTCTCTGGCGAAGTGCGCACAGCCGAAGCTGCTATTTTTCTCAAGAGCCGCTTTGGTCTAGCTCAGAGGCAAGGGCATTTTGCAAGCTAGGCGCTGCACTTAGTGTTCTACCGTTCTTTGACGTCCATTTCTAATAGTTTGGTGAAGTGTTTGCCCATTAATGCCGCTTGGTCTGAGTCAATTATGGTGCCTTTCAAATCGGCAGGATGGGCTTTGATTCCTGCAATATCTGACGAGCGGAAGTCGGCTCCGGCTAATTTGGCTTCGTAAAACTCAGCTTCTTGCAGATCGCAGTCTTTGAAGACTGCGCCCTCTAGATTGCAGTAGCGAAAATCGGCACCACGAAGGTGGCAGCCTTGGAATATGACACGTTTAAAGATGCTCCCTTGAAACTGAACGAGTTCGCCAGTGCAGCTCTCCATCAGCAGATCGGCTATTTCGGCATCTGCCACACGCAGCCCGATGATTTTGCAATCAACCATCTCAACACGTGTCAATTTGCTATCTTGAAATTTGGCATTCGATAAATCGCAGGCTTCGAAGCGAATATCTGCTAGCTTCGAATGTTCAAGATTTAGAGATGAACAGCGCACAAGCTTTAATAGAGCGCGCTCAATGGTAACTCGTTCGAAAGTCTGGCCAATTAGGCTTTGTCCATTTAAGACAAAGTCACCGTATTCGGTACTGTCCTCTAATTCGAGATTGCTCAGCGCAGCAGTCGTTTTGTCAGGAAGCGACGGCGGCTTGATAGTGACTTTGTTTGTCCCACTACCTACTGCTTTGCTTGTCTTTATATTGGTTTTGTTCGACTCCATATTCCTGTCTCTGCGGGCACTAAACTGCTCTGTGTATCTGTAACCTTTTTAACACGCTGACAAGCTAGGCCAGCTCATATTCGTGTTCTTGCCCTAAAAACGATCCAATCGAGGAAGGGAATTTATTATCATTTTGCTGACAACTCTTACCATACAAGTCTATTATGGGAGATCGCTCTTTACTTCTCTGTTGGCTAAGGTGTCATGCTCATGGTTTCTCGCTCTTTTGTTCGCTCAGCTTTGATTGCTGTAGTTGCAGCATCGGTGGTTGGTTCGCCTGCCAATGCTGCCGATAAGGTGAGCAAAGCAACAACATCTGAATCTGCGCTTGTTCAATTCGAATCAAAACATGGTAACAAGAAAGCTTCACCGATGCATTTCACTCATCCAATTGCTTCTTTGCGTTACCTTTACGGAAGAGTGAAGAATAAAATGGTTGACCACGTCACCTCGATTCAGAGTTTAGGAAACGATATTACTGGTTTGGAGAGGCCGCTTGAGGGGCTGCAGCAGCCAATAGAAGGCCTAAAGAGGCCAATTGCTGATTTAGAGGAACCAATATCGTCTCTGCGAGATCCGCTTCATAATCTTCATGACCCTTTGACAAATCTAAGCCAGCCTTTGCGTTCGCTGCAATCACCGTTAATCAAGTTGCAGAGTCCGTTGAATAAACTCCCTCGACCCATTGATGCACTGAGTGCCCAAGTCAGCGGTTTGGCGCCTAAGCTAAATGGTTTGACGAAAACCACAGAGCAATTGGCTCAGCCCATTGTTCAGTTGACCCGTGGCACCGAGGAGTTAGTTAAACCAATGGCAGATTTGAACGGCAGTGTCACCGATCTACGTGACAGTGTCTCAGGCCTTAAGGAGCCATTGCAAACTATTTCGAAGGGTTTGCCCAATGCCATCGGTCGCTTGGATGGCCAAGTAGCAGCCTTGTCGGCTGCATTAGTTGATTTGAAATCAGCTGTTCTTGTTGTATGCGGTGCAATAGCTCTAGCAATCGTTGCCGCTGGGGCTGTAATCGCTTGGGCTATCAAATCAAGTGACTCGAAATCTCTGTTGGTATTCCCAAAGGGGCTTAGTTCGCGTCAAGAAGCAGGAGTAGAAGGCGATCGCGAGAATTCTGTTGTCAGCAGTCTATCTGAGTAATTTATCAAATCTGAGTTCTAAAATTGGAGGATGAATGAAGATTGTTGTAGCTATAGATGGCTCCTCGTATTCCCAAGCTGTCATTGAGGAGTGCGCTTCTCGACTCTGGCCACCTGGTAGTGAAATGAGGCTAGTGCACGTTGCTGGCCCCTCTGAAAATGATTTGGTTGCAGGATTGTTTTCTATGTTCGAATTTGCCAATGATAAAGCTGACAGCGTATCCACTGAAGAGGCGGCTCTTGAGAATATTGCTTTAGCTCTTGCTAGTAGAATTCCTGGTGTTGCGGTGAAGAGCGAGCGACTTTTGGGTGAACCGGTGAAGGCGCTGCTCGGCTATGCGCAAGCATTTAAAGCAAACCTAATTGTTACTGGCACGCGAGATAGCGGCATCTGGGAAGGTTTTTTTCTGGGAAGCGTTTCGCAAGGATTGTTAGAGCAGGCTGATTGTCCTGTGCTGGTTGCGCGAAATTTTGTGCGCCCGACGGAGGCAAGTAGGCCCAAGCAAGTCCTAATTTGTATTGACGATTCTGTATGCAGTGGTGCGGCCGTGGAGTGGTTGATGGGTCAATCATGGTTGAAGGGATGTCGCGTCTGTTTCACCTCAGTGGCTGAGCCGCGGCCAGCGCCTGGCTTAACTAGCGACAGTCAGTCTGAGGCGACACAATTGTTGACCTGGCAAGCAGAGCGAGTATTTGCTGAGAATCTTGCTCACGAATGGGCTGTGCTTTTGCAAGAAGAGTGTCTGATCAAAGAAGTCTATTCAGGGGTTGTTGAAGGTGATCCGGCAGAAGCTATCGTAAAAGTTGCAAAAAATTGGCCAGCAGATCTAGTGCTAGTTGGTTCCCATGGCAAATCTGCACTGGCGAAGTTAGTCTTAGGCAGTGTTTCTCAGAAGGTGTCTAGACGGGTGCAGTGTTCTGTCGTGGTGGTCAAAGGAATTAGTTCTCGCCGCTATCGAGAGATTCGAGCGAAAGTGACAAGCGATCATGTACTTTCTGCCATTCTTTCTGAGCAGACTAATGCCAATCGTCGGCGCGATTCTAGCCGCGGGGAAAACACTATTCACGTCATGCCAACTTCATTGAGAATGTAGTAACAGAGGGCTGATGCGAGCAAATCTCTTGCTCAAATCTTCGCTGCCTCGGGGGTTCCAAATCACTAAAGGTAGTACCGTGAAAGATCGCATGCAGCCCAGGAAATTTTTCGCTCCGCTTATGGTGCTCATTGGTTTGTTCTTGTTGTATCTTGGTTTTAATCCTGGGAGGCCGGTATCGGTAGGTAACGTCTTTGGCAATATAGATCTGGTAGTTTTTTTTGCGGCTGGAGCGGTAAGTTTGACTATTGGCTTGGTGTCATTATTCCTCAGGAACGACTCCGATATTTGGTATTAATGAAATGTGTGCTTGTCTCATTCTTGGAGGCAGCGTAAGCGCTCAAGCAACCGCTCAAAAAAACGCAAATTCAGGCACCTATTGAAATTCAGAAAGGTAAAGCAAATGAGCAAAGTGCAGTGCATTGACCAAGTTCGTTTTGAAGTCTTTAGTTCGCCCCGATTTACTGCGTAAGCGAGTGCTGCATGGGCGGCTGATGAGGTTAAGGAGCAGCGGTTGCCGTCCCGTTCTCCGCTAGTTTTAGAAACGCTGTTGACACGCGGAGAATTACCTCGAGGTGATGTGCAATAAATGCTTGATGTTGGCCCGGCCACAGCTAGGCGAATAATTTCGGCACTTACAGAGCGGGAAATTCTCACTTCGACAAGTTCTCGGGCGCCAGTGCGTTTGAATTTTCCTGCTGCTTTGGCGTCTAGTTGGTTGCCAGGCCTATTTCCTGAAATTTAGCAAGGGTTGCTTTGTTGGTAACAAGTTTGCATTGCCATGTGCGCTAGGCTGGCTCAGGTTAATATGATGGCCCTAGCATGGAGATTTTAGGCATGGCAAAGCTTGTATTCGGTTTGAACCAGTCGCTAGACGGCTACATTGATCACACGGCATTTTCGCCTGGTCCTAAGCTTTTTCGCTATTTCGTAGAGCACGCGCGCTCGCTGTCGGGCAGCATTTACGGTCGCCGCATGTACGAGACAATGAATTATTGGGACACAGATTCTCAAGAGTGGAGCCCGGATGAGTGCGACTTTGCTGCAGCCTGGCGTGCCCAGCCGAAATGGGTTGTGTCGCGCTCTTTGAAGTCTGTTGGCCCAAACGCCACCCTGGTTGCCGCTGACCTTGAAGCGACCGTTAGGAGGCTGAAGGGCGAACTCACTGGCGAGATCGAAGTGGCAGGGCCAGAATTGGCGCAGAGCCTAACGGACCTTGGTCTTATCGATGAATATCAACTCTATCTCCATCCGTATGTGGTCGGTCAAGGCAAACCATTCTTTGCCGGTGCCAGACCTCCACTGCGCCTTGTGGCTAGCGACATGCTTGACGTGAGCGTGATCAGATTGACTTACGTTCCTGCATAAATGGTCAAGTCGCAAATAGGTTATCTATTTGAATCACTATTTTGCTTTGCTATGCCCAGCACAGCAAGCCCCAGCAGGCTTGCCGTCTCTGCCTAGCATTGGCTTTCCGGGAACTCTCGTCCCTGGTTTACTAGTTGAGACGCCTGCTTTTGCCGCTGCCTTTGCAGAACCATTGCCAGAGGGTTTTCCACTTTGTAAACCTAGGGTCTTTACCGTACCCGGCTGCCAGAGCCGGTTCTTGCGATACTTTTGAATGACTGCACTCGGTTCGTCGAATGGATATTCTTTCTCAAACATGATGTCGATTGCTTGTTGAATCTGCTTTATCGTTTTGCCTTCTCGCTTCATTTTTAGTGCTATGAGCGCTTCTTCTTGGCAGATGTGACAATCAACACCGTGGTCGGTGGTGAAGCAATCAAGCAAACTGTCATGGTCATCTGTCATATCACAGCCGCAGTAGCAAAAGAGCTTTGCGCAAATCTCGGGGCAGAGTTTGGCTGCGGCATACCCTGATTTGGCATGGCCGAAAAACTTGTTGGGATCAAGCACTGGTGGTTCGCCTGGAACGCCAGATTTTTCTAGAGATTCGCTAGCATTAGCCTTAGATTCGCTATTTGAGGCGCTGGTTGATGCGCTATTGGAATGGACTGTGGCTTCGCTAGATTTGTCGCTAGTTGCTAGCGGGATGTTGCTCGCCGCAGTACTTTCTTTCACCTCGCTCGCCGGGCTCGCCACCGTCTCAGCTAAACTCGAATTAGCTGTCGTAGAAAGAATCGCTGCGACGGCCGAAGCTAGCAGCAAAGACTTAATTGCAGTAGATCCCTTCGATGGAGCTTTTGCTCTAGGCGATGAAGGCTTAGCCAGGGGCATAGATTAACTGGTCCTCAGATTCCGGCCCTCCCAGGGGCGGCCATGTAACAGATTATAGATAATGAAGGCCGATATTGCTGTGCTCTTGCCCCCTATTACGGCGATGTTGCGCTATTGCTCCGCCAGCTGGCGTCTTTTGACCTGTTTTTCAAGAGGATTTGTTATCATGAGCACTCAGATACGAGATATAGAATATGAGTATGCAGTATGACGTAGTGGTTATAGGCGGCGGACACGCCGGGTGCGAAGCAGCAAATGCCAGTGCCCGTATGGGTTTGAGCACCCTGCTATTAGCCGTCAATCTCGACACTATTGGTGCCATGCCTTGCAATCCGGCAGTTGGCGGCCCTGGTAAGACCCATCTTGCCCGCGAAGTTGACGCTCTGGGCGGCGTTATGGGCATCGCCACCGATGCTACCTACCTCCAAATTCGCATGCTCAATTCAAGCCGCGGCCCTGCGGTTCAGTCTTTACGTGCTCAGTCAGACAAGCGCGAATATTCCGCTTGGATGAAAGAATACATGGAATCGTTGCCTAACCTCACTTTGAGACAAGGCATGGTGAAAAACCTGCTGCTCACCGATGGTAAGGTTTCAGGAATAGAACTGGCTTTTGGCGATCAAATTGCTTGTAAGTCAGCTGTGCTTTGCGCCGGGACTTTCCTTGAAGGCACAATCTGGATTGGCAAAGAGACCATGCCCGCCGGCCGCGCCGGAGAGTTTCCTGCAATTGGTATGTCCGCTTTCTTGCGCGCTCTCGGCTTCACGACTGGTCGTTTGAAAACCGGCACACCGCCACGCATTGACGGGCGCACAATTGATTATTCACAGCTGCCTGTTGTGCCAGGTGACGATCAACTGCAGTTCTTCTCATTCCTCGATAAGCGGCCTGTGCTGCCGCAAATTCCTTGCCATCAGACTCGTACAAATGAAAGAACTCACGAATTGATTCGTGCCAATCTTCATCAATCGCCGATGTATTCAGGAATGATTCATGGCGTGGGGCCTCGCTATTGTCCTTCGATTGAAGACAAAGTTGTGCGCTTCGCTGATAAGGATAGCCACTCGCTTTTCCTCGAACCAGAAGGCCGTTCTACTTACGAAGTCTATTTGCAAGGCTGTTCGACAAGCTTGCCAGTGGCTGTGCAACACGATATTGTTCATTCGCTTCCTGGCTTGGAAAATGCAGCGATGGTGCGTCCTGCCTATGCGGTGGAATACGATTATCTTCCTGCCATTCAATTCAATCATGCTTTGATGGCCAAAGATTTGCCAGGCTTCTTCGCTGCTGGTCAGATTCTTGGTACATCAGGCTACGAAGAAGCTGCTGCTCAGGGCATCATGGCTGGTATCAATGCTGCGCTGTATGCTCTAGAGCGCGACTCGTTCATCTTGCCTCGTTCATCCAGTTACACCGGCACTTTGATTGATGATTTGGTCACCAAAGAAATTGGTGAGCCATATCGAATGATGACTTCCCGTTCTGAATATCGGTTGCTCCTGCGTCAAGACAATGCTGACATGCGGCTTACGCCGCTTGGTCGCGAAGTTGGTATGGTTGATGATCATCGTTGGCAATTATTTGTCGCTAAACAAGAAGCGATTGATACTGAGAAAAAACGGGTCAAAACCGTGCGCATACATCCAAACCCCGAGTGGGAAGAAGCGCTTGCACCCTACGATGAGTCGATGAAGCAGTCTGCTACTTTAGAAGAACTTTTGCGTCGCCCGAAAGTGCCATATTCTGTTATCGATAAACTCTCGCCTGCCTCTGAACAAGGCTTTGCTTTTGGCTTAGAAGTTGAGACCGATATCAAATACGCTGGCTATATCGAGCGTCAGCGTCTGCTCATAGCCCAGACTGAAAAGCTTGATGGCTTCAAGCTGCCTGTTGATTTCAACTATCTAGCATCTGACCATTTGTCGAAAGAAGCCCGCGAAAAATTGAACAAGATTCGTCCAATGACATTGGGCCAAGCTTCGCGTATCGGCGGTGTTAGCCCTGCTGATATTTCAGTGCTAATGGTGCTCCTAGAGCAACAGCGGCGAGCTGATTATAAAGACTCTCGCGATAAGGCTGGCGTTTCTGTTTAAGTCTTTACTGCCTGCGAGAAATTTGCTTGCTGGAGCTCTGCTTGCTCTGAGCTTATCTATGCCCGCATCATTACAAGCGGCCGCCCAAGGGCCAGAGCCAGGAAGCTTTAAGCTGTCTGGTGGAATTTCACATAGTGATTCTTTAGAGCCCCTGCCCGAGAACGAGAGAGTTGGTTTTATTCAGGGAAGCTCTAGTTCCGCGGCTTTGACGCCGCCTTCTAATTTCACTGCTACTCCGCCTGTTACTACATCAGTTAGCCCGCCGGTCAATTCTGTGGTTTCTCCGGCTTCGCCTGCGCTGTTAAATCCGTATAGGACACACCCTCCTACAGCGGTTGATTCAGCTTCTTTCCGCAACCCTAACTATGCCGCTTCTAGTAGTGCTTTACGTTCGCACGCTCAAGCGCAGCAAAATGCTTCTCTCTACTCCCGCGCGCCGCACATCGACCTGGGTCAGGCGTTGTACAAAAAACGAATACGCGAATTGTCTGAACAGAATTTGTTGGCGATTGGCACAAGGCGAACTGGCAGAGTGCAAATCAAGATTCCGCCGTGGTTAGCCGGTCAGTGGCAACGCACTGAAACCAATGAGCTGTCGCGCAAGCAATTGCCTAGCGGAAAAGAGCTGAAGCCCATCGGTAAGCAATCGGCTAAGGTTACAGATACCTTTGGCGGCTTCAAAGATCGGCGCGGCAATGTTTTCATGGTTGTGCCTCTCGGTGCAGCTGGTGCCGTTGATCGCGGCTTTGCCGTTGACTATCACAGAGTCAAAAAGTACGAGTTGGTTTTGGACGGCACAAACTCTGCTGTCATTAAGGTGCAAGCTAGCCACCAGGTGGTGAGCAAAAAAGATAAGAGAGTGGTTGAGGCTTACCAAGACGAAGAGCTGAATCGCTACACCTTGGTGCGCGACGGCTTAGTTAAAACCGATAGTTCGGTCAAAGTTTTTGACCAATTTGGTCAGGCAAAATTGATTACTCGCGCTGTTTCGACTGAGCGGCGGGTAAAAAAGATATGAGTGGTTACTGGCCGTGTGATGGAAAATTATGGTCACTGAGCAGTTAGGTTTTGATGCCATTAATCTACGCCTTGAGGGCTGGACTGCCGTGCACGCAGATAGCCAACGCCGGCAGTGGATGCGGGATGCCGAGGGCGACGAGTTCGCCAGCACTCTTTTGCTTACTTACCAGCCTGAGCCTCTTGAAGGCATCGATTTAGATGACCATGTGGGAGTGCGTAAGGCCGTCCGTGAAATTGCCGACCAGGCCAGTCAAATTATGGTGTCAGTTGATGTTGTGGGGGCTGCTGGAGTGCCGGCGCTTTGGTACATTCTGAAGCAGAGTCAAGCGCCTAGTGGCATGGTCTATTCTGGATGTTTGATTTTGCCTTTCACAGATAGTTTCTTCACCCTGCAGTTGATGTGCATGGAGACCGGCATCACGGGCATTCGTGAAGCAATTGTTTTAGATCGTTTCATTGCCTCAGGCGTTTCTATACGCGAACTTTCTGAGTCTGCTACACGTTTTGAGCATGGTACTGCAAAAGGACATTATTCACCTGATGCACCAGAGCATGATGTGCAGTTTCCTAATCACCCGCTCTCGCGCGTGCGCCGCTATTTCAGAGACATTCTCTCTGTGCTCTCGATTAAGGGTGTGTATTAGAACAGGCAGGAGTAGCTATTCTTCTTTTGCTCTCTTGTTCTTTCGAGCTTCTATTTCGATGAGAGCTTTTTTCGCGGTTTCCCTTTGATTCTCGTAGCCGTAGATTAGTAATTGCGATTATGATAGGCGAAAGGCACACAGAGATCTATCTCTCTGGTATTCGATTTTAGGCAGAGAGGATAAAGCCCTCAAAGAAAAACAAATAGTGTTTAAATTGGTTGGCGTGAGCGAGGACAGAATCATGTACCCGCAATCGCAAGGCTGTAGTGGTGTTGTTTGGTGGACTGTAAGTAAGGTAAGCTCTGCTCGCCTCTGCGGGATGGGCTGAGCATTGACTTTTGGTTACTTATTTTCAGGTAGTAAGGGGACTGAGCTTTGACTAGATCTACAAACAAACCAGCCAAAACAAAGGCTCTTGTGGCAATTACATTTGCTACTAGCATGCTCGCCGCTCAAACGCCAGTGCTGAGCCAGGAGTTGCCCAAGGCTTCAGATAGTGCAATTGAAGCCATAGAAAGGAACACAAAAGCAAAGCCTGAAGTGAAAGCATTGTTATTGTTGAATTTCGCGCGTTGCTGCGTCACTGGAGGCGACGTTCCTGCAGTCGAGAGTCAATATATGGCTCGCTTGGTTGGTGTCGGCGAGGAAGGCTTGCCGCAAGTTTCTTCCAGCATTGAACATCCTTTCATTACTTGGGCAAGAGAGGCTTCTTTGCAGAGTCGTTCTGGTGGGTCTGGAGCGCTAAGTAAATCAATACACACGAATACTTCCAGCGAGAACTGCGTTCGTGCAGATAAGGCAATCGATGCTGCTATGGCGCATTTGAATCAATGCTCTAAAAACGCGGAGATAATGAATATGTATTTAGTCGCTTCTTGTTATTCCCGAATGAGAGGAAACTTGCAGAATGAGCAAATATGTTCCAAGGTCATCAATGATGCGATTCTAGCTTGTGAGGCCAGTAAAGCAATTGACGGCGATCAAATCAAAGCGGCAGCTTCTATCTTAGATTCTATGGCTTATGGATTTATACCAATTTTTATTGGTGACAGCGAAAAGCAGACAGTTGCAAAATATACACCAGCCGACATGAACTACTTCGACCAATGTGAGCAGCTCAAGCTAGAAGCTGCAGCGCTGTTAGACCGTTTACCAAGTACTGATCAAGCGAGACGAAAAGCTCATCGCGATCTGACACTTTGGTATCAGCTTTTAGGTAAAAGTGAAAAGGCTACCAAAGAGAAAAGGGAGCTGTTTAATTTGGTAGGGCTGAAGGACGACAGTATTTTGTATCCGCAACCTGGCCCGTGCGGCCATTTTATCTGGTGGATAGCACACAAAGAGTCAACTGTCGAATCCAAATGCGGAATGGGTTAGGCCTGGTCTCTGTTCACGACCAACTGCGGCTGGCGTGTTGTACGCATTTTTCGCATGGTTGCTTGGCCCGTGTTACCATTCGATTTCTAACGGTTGTTCGTGAACAAATCGCCCACTTCTGACTTTTTTTAGCTGTTTGTTATTCCCGATATATTGAGGCACCAAGCATTGACTAGATCAATAGACAGACCAGCCAAAACTAAGGCGCTTCTGGCGATTGCCTTTGTTAGTAGTATGCTCACAGCGCCACCGCCAGCGTTATGCAAAGAGCAGCCCACTACCGCGCAGTCTGCAATTGAGGTTATTGTAAAAAATGGTCAGGCGACGCCAGAAGAAAAGGCATTAAATTTGCTGCAGTTGGCAAATTGTTATGTGACCGGCCGAGATTCCACAATACTAGAGTCTCAACTTAAGGCGGGATCGCGTCATAATAGCAATGATGGGCCTTTTCACAATACGGCAAGAGTGGATATGGCTCTCACTCATTGGGCAGAAACTGGCTGGCCAACTAATTTGGCTGCACCAAATGGGCCCGGCCAGCCAGGGCAAAAAGCAAATTTTATTGCGAACTATGCTCTGGCCGATCTGGCAATCGAAGCTGCTACAGCGCAACTAAGTCAAGCCGCTAAATCCCCTAGAGTTTTGACTATGTACAGAATTGCCTCTAATCTGTCTCAAATTACAAAAAACGTAAAGTGTGCAGAAGCGTGCACCAAAGCGCTTAATGATGGTATTCAGGCTTGTGAGGCAAATAAATCTGTTGATAGCATGCAAATCAAAACCATTGTTTCAATCTTAAAAAAGATGGCTTATGGCCTTGTTCCTATTCAAATAGCTGACTACAAGGCACCGGTGCCAGTGCATGCGACAGCTGTTGAGATGAAAAACTTCGATGAATGCGAGCGGCTCAAGCTTAGAGCTGCAGCGCTACTAGATCGATTACCTGCTGGTGATCAGGATAGACGAAAAGCGCATCGTGATCTGTCTCTCTGGTATTCGCAATTCGGTAAAAACGACAAGGCGCTTAAAGAGAAACAAGAACTGTTTAAACTGGTTGGTGTCAACGATGACAGTATTTTATATCCGCAACCTGGTATGTGTGGTCATGTCGTTTGGTGGTCAGTGAAAAAAGTAGATAATAGCGGTGATTGTGGCATGGGTTAGAACTTGAATTACATGATCCACAAAAAACCAAAACTCGGTCTTTCTCTAATGCCCACCGAAGATTTTCGGTTAGCTACTGCTGAATTGTTCCAGAGCAAAAAAGTGGAAGCACTTGAATGGAGCTTTGATTTTGGCTTCAACGGTGTCATTGCCGAATCGTGGAGCAACAATTTGCTGGATCAATTTTCCGAAGCTGGTGCTCTAACGGGTCACGGAGTGGAGCTTTCGCCTCTGTCGGCTAGTTTTAGCATCAGGCAGAGAGAATGGCTCGCCCATGCAAAACAAGAGTTTGAATCTAGGAAATATATTCACGCATCTGAACACTTTGGCTTTTCTGAAGCGGGACCGATTGAGAATGGTGCACCGCTAGCGGTACCAATGAATGAGCAGTCTCTGCGCCTGGGTAAGGAGATGATGAAGCGCTTTGCCGAAGCAACTCAGTGTCCTGTAGGTCTGGAAAATCTAGCCTTTGCCTTTTCACTTGAAGATGTAAAAAGGCAAGGCGATTTTATTGATCGGTTGCTCTCTGATGTTGACGGCTTTTTACTTCTGGACTTGCACAATATTTTCTGTCAGGTTGCTAATTTTAATATGTCTGAACTTGAATTGTTGAATCTTTATCCACTGTCTGAAGTGCGCGAGATGCATTTGTCTGGCGGCTCGTGGAGCCACTCTGTATCGGGTAGCCGCATTGCAGTTAGGCGAGATACCCACGATGATGGTGTACCGCAAGAAGTTTTCAATCTGACAGCTTTGGCGCTCAAGCTTTGTCCTAATGTGGAGATTGTTATTCTGGAACGGTTAGGCTACACGATGATGGAGCCAGAGCAACAAGAGGAATTTCGCGAGGACTTCAACACCATCAGAGAGATATTGGACCACTACTATGACTGAAGAGTTGAAATATGCAGAGTTTCAAAATGCGCTGTTAGAGCTGCTTTCTAGTGGTCTACCCGAGGAGGCTATAGTGGCAACCTTGAAGTCTGACGCGCGCTTCGATCACTACCGCGATTATGTGGAACAGTTTGATCCTGATATGGTGGCAGTCGCATGTGAATTGATGGGTAAGTGGGCTCGACGAAAGGTTGAATAATTGTGCTCTAGGTTCTCGCCAAACTAGAGCAAATTAAATGTGAGATCGTCAATCATTTTTGACCGTGTATTAAAAGCAAGTGTTTGTTCTGCAAGCAGTCTGAATGGCGAATTCCATTCGAATCCGGCGCAGTGAGTTCCTAACCGAATGTCGGTGGAAATGTAGGTGGCAAGACTGCTGTCGAGAAAGAATAGTCGGGTCATGAAAAGGTCATTATCGACTGGTTCTGCCATACCGAGTACTTGCTGGGCTTCATAGCGGCTATCCGGCACGCCCTTGAGACGAAGTTTTGCCACTCTGCTAAAGATAGTATCTCTAAATTCATCGCCACTGGACGACTCTGCAAGGTGCAGTAGGCGGTTGCAGAGAATTAAATGTCTATCTGACAGACCGCCTGCTCCTACCAGTCCGGGCCTCGGTGCTGGATGGAGAATTTCGTAAATCTCTCGGTCAGTTGAGCTCCAATGAGACCGTATTTCAGCAGATACTTCTGGCAATTTTTGTCCATGATTATCCAGCCATGCCTGTGCTCTGATCTGGTTGAGAGGATCGCTGCAAAGAAATAGAGCTGTAACGACAGAGATGGCAGCAAGCTGAAGATTAGAGATTTTGGGGTGGAGCAACGTCATTATTCGGCCTCATTTATAGACCATCTTGCTCCGATTATTTGACCTGGGCAATGGTGCTATTCCCCATGCTGGCAGGGGTTTTCGGCATCGAGAGGCGAAACTTTGAAAAGATCAACATCTAGACCAACAAGAACAAATGTCATGCTGGCAATCGCTTATTCCTATTTCGATAGGGGACAGTAAGCCTCTTGCTTTTGTAAGCTCACCAGCCTTTGACACTAAAGACTTTGATGAGTGCGAGAGGTTAAAGTTAAGAGCTGCAGTGCGGAGAAAGAGCAACTTTTTAAATTGGTTGGGACGAACGACGATAGTATTCTTTATCCGCGACATGGAGCATGTGGACATCTAGTTTGGTTTTCAGTGCAGAAGTTAGCCATTAGCGGGAGCTGTGGTATGGGCTGAGACCAGCTCTTTGCCCAGGCATGCTTATTGTCATGTCCTGCAAGGCTAGAAGAAATTTGATAAACACTTCACCTCCGAAGGTAGACCCAGTTTTTTATTGGTTCTGTCATTTCGACGAAATCACAGTCTGAATATTTCTCAGTTGGTAGGTAATAGAAGTAATCACAATCCAAAAATCCGACTGGGCAGGAAACGCTTAACGCCCAGGCTGCATCACTGTGTTTTAGGCTTCGGCCCAGACCTGTCGATAATGCATGATATTCGTAGTTGGGGTATGCAGCTATGCCTGTGTGAGGAACTTTACTAGTATAACTAGGCACCAATGCCGCTAAATTATTTGGTGGCCGTCCTTGCTCTTTTTCAAAGCGTGAAATTGCAGCAATTAAGGGTCTGGAGCGGTCTGCCAAGTCCTCGAACTGCTTGGTTTGGATGGCAGGCTGGAGCTTCCTTCCACCGAAAGCAAAGACCACAACACATAGGCAGATAAAGAGCACTTTACTGGCGATATAGCGATTGCTTTTGACAGTTAACGCAAGCAATGAAGCAATAAAAGTAACAATGCCAAACAGCAAAACGAATGTGTTTCCTGCCGAGACAAGAGAGTTAATTAGAATCGAGATGCCACCATCTATAGATGTGCTTAAAAGAAGCTGGCTGAAACTCGGAAGCAGACCAAGAACAAACGAAATTATCACTACGATAGACAATACTGTTCCTGAGTGCTTAATTGGCACAAACATCGATCTAATTATTGACAGCGAGAGATGGAATGCGCGTCACTCTTATTTGTTTCTCGCGCTTACGAGTCTGGGCAATGTCGTAAGAAGACTGCATCCGCATCAACGTGTCCATCTTTACTCCAAAGGCTTTTTCGATACGAAGCGCCATATCCCCGGAAAGATTGGCCTTTCCATTAAGTAAGCTAGATAACGCTGGTCGCGATACACCCAATGCTATTGCTGCTGCCGTCACCGTTAATCCGGCGGCTTCAACTACTTCAGTTTTAATAAAATCTCCTGGATGAGACGGATTCTTCATGTGCATCTTATTTTCCTCTTGGAACCTAGTGATAGTCCTCTAAATTCAAGTCATATAACTCGCGTTCTGATGTATCAATGCAGAATGTCAGCCGCCGGTTAGCCGTAACACTGAGACTCCATACGCCCTTTGCGTTGTCCTCTGCGTAGAGCTTCTTCAAACCCTTGTGAACAAAATTGCGTATCCTCATCTTATTCACTGTAGCCTGTAGCTTTACGCTTGTCAAACTGAATGACTACAAATACTGCGATTTTTGTCAGTTCGAGTGGATTGCCTGATTGGAAAGAGCCGTGCAGAATGGGTTCCCTAAACTATTCACCCGGTACTTTCAGCCCCGCCAACTTATAGCTATAACTTAGACTACTACCCAGTTCTGGCCGCTCGTGCATGCCAGCATTCTTAGCGGCAACATTTGCTTTGGTAATTATTTGCTGCAAGTAAGATTGATAGGCGACACCTTTATTTGGTAGCACTGAGCCAACAAAATAGTTGTCTGCTAGTGGAACGATAATGTCTGCCACTGTGTGTTCGTAAGGTGTGGCGTTGGTTTTTGAAATGTCTACAAGATTGAATCTTTTGCCGACTGGATCAATCAAAATGTTTCCAGGCTTTGACGGATCAAATTGCAATCCGTGTTTCTCCACTGCCATCATAGTGTGAGCAAGGTCATCATAGGCTGATTGTGGCAGTTCAGCACTAGCCTTCACGCTTTTCGCAAAGACTGCTTCAGCCGCTTCTGGGCCCATTTCTCGCCGCGCCTTTGGCCCGGGTGCACCAGCGGCAAAACCATCTTGTTTTTTGAGAATCTCATAGTCACCCATTTTGGCGACCGGCTGGCCGACGTTGTGGCCGGGCATGAAGTCGGCTACTTCTTCGACTTTACCTGTCGCCGGAGAGCGCTTGCCATACTCTGGTACTTTCACAACGAAGTCATTCGTGAAATCTAGTTTGTAAACCGCACCGTTACTGCCGCGCCCTAAGAAGTTAGCTTCGTTTACTGAAGCGACAATATTTTGCTCATTAGCCTGGGCTGCTTTCATTTGGCTGGCTAGTTTTTCAAAATTGTGTGGTGTCGTGCCTAGCTCTACTTTCTTGCTGAGTCCAAGGCTGGCTTCTGTGCCCGCTTTCACGCCAATTTCTAAGCGCGCTAATTTTGAGCCCGCGCCAAATCCGGCTAGGCCGGAAGCAGCCATCACTGGATAATCAAAGGCCATTCCACCTAAGGCAGTGCCGAGTTTTGCTTTATTGCTCTCAAGAGTTAGCGGATTTTTCCAAACGTCATAGGCCGGCACTCCTATTTTTGTGCCGATGTCGACTGCGGCCACAGCCCCAAAGATTTTGCCTGCATGAAGGGCTGCGCCTTCAACGTAAGGAGCCAAGACCTTTCCAAACATCTGAGGCTTTTTCAATGCTAAGGCAAAGGCGGCGCCGATGGCAACGCTTGTAGCGACTTCAATGCCAGTCTCGCCCAGCTTCTCTCCGGTTGCTTCGCTAGCCCGGTGAACGAGAGCCTGAGGAGCCTTCTTGAGGGCACCGAGAAGTAAATTCGCTTCGTTGGCAAGCTTGGCTGCCGCGGTCTGCTCTAGATTTGCTTCCGGCTGCCCAGGCGCGTTCGTGTCGGCCGCTTTGCTGCCGGCAGAGTTGTGCTCATGTTTGTGGGGTAACTGTGGCAATTGTAGGTTCTCGAGCTCTCAACCTACTCTAACAAAGGAAAAGGGCAGCGACAAATTAGTTCTTGCCTCTGCCCTATTCAATTTTGCATTTGAGTTCTTAGTTCGAGTTGTTGCTCGAGAGATTGCTTACAGCGAGATTGTGTAAGCTACCGCTTTTTGTTTCTGGTTAGCGCTGATATCGACAGCCAAGTCTTTCGAGTTCTTCACCGCTGTTTCTAGCGATTCAATCACGTCAGAATACTTACCACCAGCTGCAGGAGCTACTTCAGGAGCGGCTGCTGGTTGGTACTTCGAAGCTAGTTCCATCATACGTTCGTGCGAGACAACATTCATGCGGGTAACCAAGCCCAGCTTTTTCATGACTACAAGAATCATGTATGAGACGTCTAATTCCCACCAAGCCATGCCGCTTCTGGCTGAGCCAGGTGCTGCGTGGTGGTTGTTGTGCCAGCCTTCGCCCATAGCGAGCAGGCCGACCCACCAGACGTTGACGCTGTCATCGTAACCGGCGTAGGTTTTGTAGCCCCATTTAGGTAAGTGACAAAGAACGTTGAGCATAAGAGGAATTTGTTGCACGGCCAAACCGGCTAGCAAGCTAGCTAGAGCAGGCACCCAGCCGAAGAAGGCCCAGATGGCAGCGCGGAAAAGCAAGTTCAGTGCATACGAAAGAGTGTGGGCGCGGGGCCAGTTTCCACCTTGTTCGAGGAATTTGTAGATCGGATCATTGACCAAGTCTTTAGCTTGAACGCTAGGGTCAATGTGTGTTGGATAGCTCATTTTCTTCAGCCAGCCAAGGTGAGCATAAGCAACACCGTAGCGTGGTGAGTGTGGATCTAATTCTGTATCGACGAAGTGGTGGTGAGCGCGGTGCATGGTGCTCCACCAAATTGGCGAACCTTCAAAAGCTAAGAATCCTGGGAAAACCCAGAAATACTCCACCCATTTGGGGCAGCTAAAAGCTCTGTGCGAGAGGCCGCGATGATAGCCCAGTGTAATGCCGCAGGCATGCCAGACGTAGAAGGCTACAAAAAGTAGAATGAATTCGAGCATTGTTTTTTCCTCTGAGCATATCGACGGCACCATATTTGGTGTATCAACATCTCGTTGTGGTTCTCATTGTCTTCGCACAGGATTTTGCACTATTACCTGTACAAAGCAGATTCAGGTCTTCCTCTACGGATGTCCTGACTCTTATCTGACTGCTCAACGAACTTGTCGGTCCATTTATCAGCCATGAGCAGATCCAAAAACTGCTCTAAGGTTTCCGGTACTTCAGCCACTTGCAGTATTCTGCGGCCATCGTTGTCGGGCCCTGGATATTGGTTCCAGACCAAGCGGTCCAGTTCCATGCCCTTGCGATTGTAGTAGCCCAAGAGTGCCAGCCCGATTTCTTTCGAAACAGTGGCCTTGTCCTTGACCTGCCAATCTCTGAGAATTGTACGACCTATACCGATAGAGTAATAGGCACGCTCTTTCTCGAATTTTGGCTCATCGATGAAAAATGCCCAAGTAGTTTCATCAACATTGTCGATATATGGCTCGCATCTAATTTGGAAAAGGCGGCCAGTGCTTGATGTTTGGGAGGTTGGCCCAAATCCTGAGCTCATCAAGTGGATTTCAAGTACCCTAAGCACGTGGGCATTGAAGCTTAAGCTTTTTTGATCGGCCTGGAGTTGAAGGCGCTTTCTATATTCTTCGGGAATTCGAAGGCTTATGTTGGTTGTCTTCTCAGCCATTTTGGTCAACACACGGTGCTTCTAGGGCGTTCTCAAGGTCATTTGTAGTCACGTGAGTACAAATTGTAGTTGCTCAACTATCCTAACATCAAAAACGCCCAGAAACCACTTCGTAACGAGAAGTTGCTGTTTTCAACCTCTAAGCCCACTGGGGCGCATCAGATTGAGCAACTTTTGTTATCAATTTATGACTTCGTCTTTACAGAGCTTTCTGAATTTCTGGTCGTAACTGTTCGGCGGTTTTGAAGCCGAGTGAATCTGCAACGATTTTGCCGTTCTTGAAGACTTTAATTGCCGGAATTGAATTAATTTCGTACTTATTTGCTAGAGCCTCGTTCTTATCGATATTGATGCGATAGAAGGCTACTTTGCCGTCATATTCTTTGGCCAAGTCTTCCACTATAGGAGAGAGCTTTTTGCAGGGGCCACACCAGTCGGCATAAAAATCAACGAATACTGGCAACTTTGACTCGAGTACATCTTTTTTGAAGCTAGAGTCGCCGGTTACTTTGACCATTTCAGGGCCAGCAGACGTGCCTGGCTCAACAGGGGCAGCACAGCAAGTGAGAGCGAATGATGATGCCAGTGCGACGACTACCATGGTGGACAACAAAGCAGATTTCATGCGATTCTCCCGCTAACCAATTCTTACAGTAAGGAAATTCTACTTCGTTATGGCTGTTTTGGCACTTTCCAAGTATTACTTATGAATCGAGTTCCCATACTTAGCTATAGTAGGCGCCTTTGGCCTTGGCTTGCTACTAGTGCTCTCCTTTTGGCTGGGTGCAGTGCCCCGTACAACTCTGACCTTAAAAAGACCTCTGGCAATACTGAAGGCAGTGACCCCTCAGCCAGCACTGTAATTAGTTACAAGCTTAGCCCTTACTTAAGCGCTCACCAGGACGATCTAGTCAATTGGTCGCCTTGGGGTCAAGCTTCTTTTGACTTGGCGAAGGCGCAGAATAAGCCTATTTTGCTATCTATCGGTTTTTCTGCCTGTCACTGGTGTCATGTTATGCAGAAAGAATCGTTCAACGATGCCGCCACTGCCAAATATATGAATGACCATTTTATTAACGTTTTAGTCGATCGCGAAGATAGACCAGATGTCGATGCTTATTACACCCGTCAATTAGAGGCCCTTTCTGGTCGTGCCGGTTGGCCTATGACATTGTTCCTCCGTGCTGACGGTAAGGCCTTTTATGCTGGCACATATTTCCCGCCCGGTGATGAGAATGCTCCTCATTCTTTTCGGAAAGTATTAGGTCAAATCAACGATATGTGGTTAAGCGACCAACGTGCTATCGATGCCGCCTGTGCAAAGGTTTCAGATAGCCTATCTAGCCCCAAGAATGCTTCTCTTGCCCAGTTATTGAATTATGCCAATCTCAATTTTGCACTTGGTCGGCTATTGCAGCGCTGTGACCAAGAGTTTGGTGGTCTCAAGCAGTCGCGCAAATTTCCGGTTGCCGCGGTCAATACCCTAATAATGCGGCTGACAGTAAATAAGGAGATGAACAATTCATATTCAGATTTGCTCCCGTTCTGTCGGCGCTATCTTGCCACCACACTTAATGGCATGGCTAATGGCCAAATTAACGATCAGCTGAGCGGTGGTTTTTTTCGCTATGCTACCAATAAAGAGTGGTTGCGGCCTCATTTTGAAAAAATGCTCGCTGACAATGCCTTAATTGCTCAAAATTTTTTTGAAGCCTACAATATCACTAGAAACAGATTTTGGCTTAACAAAGGTGTCATGACTGTCGAGTTTATTTTGGCAGAATTGGCTTTGCCCAATGGTATGTTCGCAGGTAGCCTTAGTGCTGACAGTTTAAGTCAAAATAGTGATGAGCGTTTGAGTCAGCAGGCCGAAGGGGCTTACTACACTTTTAGTGCCCAAGATTTAGACAAGGCTTTACCCAAAGCGATTAGGGCAGCAGCAGATCAGGCCTTCAATTTCACCGCACAAGGTAATTGCGGTGATGGTAAAAACCTGCCGTATTTTAAAAGTACGAACACAACTAAGCCGCTTGCCGCGGCCAAGCAACCTGCTATCAGTGAGGGGTTACGCAAGCTCGAAGACTGGCGAATGAAGCGCCCTAAACCTAGTCGCAACGATACTGCGATAGCTTCTTGGAACGGTATGGCGATATCGACCCTTATAACTGCTTTTCAGTCAACCGGAAATCCTAAATATTTAGAGGCTGCTGAGCGTGCTGCTACGGCTGTTTTGTCTAAGATGTTTTTGGCTGAGCGCTTGGCCCACAGTGACAGTTCTACTCAAGAAGGTTTTTTGGATGACTATGCTTACCTAGAGAGAGCATTGCTCGATCTTTCTACTGTTTCTAAAAATTCTCAATGGTTACGGAAGGCTCAAGAGCTTAACGATATAGTGCTGGAGCGATTTTTAGAGAAGGAAAGCGGCAAGTTTTTGTATTCTCCCAGAGGTAGCGATTCAGAGCTTGGTGTAAAGGTTGGGAGCAAAATTTACGCCACCACCGATAGTACTTGGCCCGGATCTGCTGGTGTGGCCATAGAAAATCTTATTAGGCTTGCTGCCGTTCCTAATACGAGCGGGCCTAAATCGAATGTGCCTAATCAGGTGGCGTCTAAACCTTCACCAATAGACAGTTCTGATGTTAATTACTTGGACATAGCCAGGCGTTCTTTGTCTGCTAGTGGCCGAGCTATGCAAGAAGATCCGGTCGCTCATGCTTCTATGCTAGTAGCTCTTGAGCGCTTGCTTAGCAAGAACTAGTGCGCTGTAGCCAGTCAATACCTTTAGCCTGTGTTTGGCGTTGATTGTACGTTCTTCGTCTTGAAAGTAGCCCAAACCGATGCCGATTCCTTTATAAGTCGCGCCTTTCTCTTCACCGACTTCATTGCGCAATACCACAAGCCAATTTTTGATGCACAAGTTGAATATGTCGGGGTCTTTCTCTCGTAGAATATTTCTCAACCGCCAATAGTAAGATGCTTCTCCATGTACGGCTTTACCTCTTCGTATGCCTCTTTTAGCTTCGGCGCAATGATACGTGCTGCCGATAGGTCGCTGTTCCGTGCCGTTTCTTCGAGTTGTCGGCATAATTCAGTGCACATTTTGGCATCGATATTTGAACTCGCGCCTTTGAGATAATGTGCTAAGGCGAGTAAGCTTACCGAGTCATCTTGAGCAATAGCGGTGCTAATTTTTTCTAGAGTGTCTGGCGTTGAAGTTACGAACATATCTACTAGCAAGCGAATAGCTTTTAAGCTAAATCGCTCTAGCAGCCAAGGAATGTTTATTGGCGCAGCGGTAAGCAGATCTTTGTCTTGAAGAACTTTGTTTGATGATGACACTTCCATGCGTGTTTCGCTTGGTATCCATTTGTCGAGAATAGTCTTTAGGTCGTTAAGTTCAACTGGTTTGCTTATGTAATCGTCCATACCTGCTGCAATGCACTTTTCTCGGTCACCGCCCATGGCGTGCGCAGTCATGGCGATGATTGGGATGTGTTTACCGGTAAGCAACTCGGCTTTGCGAATGAGAGCTGTTGCAGTCAATCCATCCATTTCAGGCATTTGGCAGTCCATGAAGGCAAGCGCGTAGTTGTTAGTGGTAATGGCTTCCACTGCCTCTTTGCCGTTGTTGGCGATGTGGCAGGCAAATCCAAGTTCATCGAGGTACAGTCTTGCAACTTGTTGGTTAAGTGGATGGTCTTCCACGATGAGAATTAGTTCAGCTTTGAGTACTTGTTGGTTGGCGACTTCATGGCTCTCAGTGTCATTGGTAGTCGCGGCAATGATAGAGTCGCCTCCACGGATGACTTTAAGCAAGCAATCGAGCATCTGCGCTTGTCTGACCGGTTTTATAACATAGGCTTTGAAGCCTAATTCAATTGCTTGAGTACCAAGGCTGGCGCTGCCGCTGGCTGTGAGTAAAATCAACTTAGTGTGGTTCAGGGCTGGGTCAGCCAAAATCTCTTTGGCCATTTCGATACCGCTTTTGCCAGGCATCATTAAGTCAACTATCGCTACGGTGTAAGGGTCGCCATCGACGTATGCTTGTTTTAGTTGGCGCAACCCAGATTCGGCACTACTGCTGGTGTCATTGCGCATTCCCCATGAGCCGATATATTGGTGCAAAATTTCTGCAGCATTCTTCTCGTCGTCGACGATGAGTACGCGCACATCAGTCGACACAGGTTTCTCGTCAACTTGGGTTCCGACTCGAGTCTCGAGGGGGACCACGAAGGAGAAGGTGGAGCCTAATCCTTTTTTGCTTTCTAGGGTGATTGTTCCATCCATTAGCTCAATTAATCGTTTAGATATACTTAGTCCAAGGCCAGTGCCTCCAAACTTACGACTGATAGAGCCATCAGCTTGAACAAATGGTTGAAACAGTCGCTTTTGTTCTTCATCTGTCAGGCCGATACCAGTATCGGCAACCGAGAACTCAATATTGGCTATATTATTTTGCCGTGATTGCATTGAAACTCGTACTACAACTTCACCGCGTTCAGTGAACTTAATTGCATTTGATATGAGGTTGATCAACACCTGCCTCAAACGCTCGCCGTCGCCGCGCAGGCAAGGAGGAGTGGCCGGGTCTATGTAACTCATCAGCGACAGCTCTTTGCTTCTTGTTTGAGAGGCTAGAATTTCACAGGCACTTTCGACTACGCTTACGAGGTCGAAGTCGGTGAGCTCTAGCTCAATTTTGCCAGCTTCAATTTTGCTGAAGTCCAAGATGTCGTTTATGATTACTAAAAGGGCGTTGCTGGCATGTTTGATCGATTGGGCGTAGCCTCGCTGGTGCTCGTCTAAGCCTGTACGCAGAAGAATATTGCTTATGCCAATGATGCCATTCATCGGAGTGCGAATCTCATGGCTCATATTGGCCACAAATTCTGATTTTAGTTTTGAAGCAGTTTGGGCTTGATCTTTTGCTTCTACCAGCTCTTTATTCAACAGCACCAATTCTCTAGTGCGTTCTTCTACTCTCGACTCAAGTTCTGAATTTGAGAGCGCTAGCTCTGCTGTACGCAACTTCAGGTCGGCAACAGCTGCAGCTAATTCTTGGGTACGTTGGCTGAGATCTCTATTTGATGCAGTGAGATTCTCGTTAGAAGAAGCTAGTTCTCCAGTCCGTGTCACTAGATCGGCATTAGAAGAAGCTAGTTCACCAGTGCGCATCTCAAGATCAGCGTTTGATGACGCAAGTTCTCCAGTGCGTGCTTTGAGATCGGCATTAGAATTTGCTAGCTCTTGTTCAGCCTGCCCGTCACTCATTACTATCGCCTCTTGCTGCACACCTTGGTTGTGTGGAAGGTTTGTACCCAGGTAAACAGCTACTTAAACTTTAGTATAATCTTCAATATGAGGTTTATCAATTATAGGCAAATAGAGGTTCTCCTTTAAGGTTTTCAGGCTTGCCCGAAGGCATTTAAAAAGAACACTTTTATAGTTGTCGTGTTCAGTACCACGGAGAACAATTTTGAAACGCTGTACATGGGCCGAAGGTAGTGCATTGATGACTGAATATCATGATAGTGAATGGGGCGTGCCAATTTTTGATAGCGGGGCGTTGTATGAAATGCTCATGCTTGAAGGCTTTCAAGCTGGTCTCTCTTGGAATACTGTTCTCAAAAAGAGAGATTCCTTTCGCAAAGCATTCAAAAATTTTGATGTGCAGAAAGTAGCAAAGTTTACAGAAGGCGACATAGAGCGCCTCATGCAAGATGAAGGCGTCATCAGAGCGAGAGCGAAAATAATTGCCACCATTGGCGGCGCCAACGCCTATTTGAAAATGCAGGATGATGGAGTAGAGTTTTCTGATTTCATTTGGTCATTTAGCGCTGGCAAGCCCATTCAAAGCAATGGTAAAGAGCGCATTGTTACTTCTGATTTGTCAGAGCAGCTATCCAAAGAATTAAAGAAACGTGGCTTCAAGTTTGTCGGACCAGTTATAGTTTATGCGTTTATGCAAGCTGTCGGTATCGTCAATGATCATGACGCTCAATGCTTTCGCAAGAACCCGTGTGCTGCTATTTCAGCTTAAGTTGCGGTTTGAGAGCTGCGAGAACGCAGGGAACACTTTATTGAAATAGTCTTTGGTATCCTGATAACAGCAACAGGAAGCGACCAGTAGGGCTGGTCTGTCTATTATGTTTAATTTGCCGCGTACATAACTTATGGCATTCGCTGAAGCGAACGCGCTAGCAGCCTGATTTACGCTAGTTCTCGACACTCCGAGCATAATTGCCAGAAACTGTTGCGTGAGGACGAACTGCTCTTGATTCATTCTGTCTTGGGTGACAAGTAACCATTTGGCACAGCGCTGCTCGACTGTGTGAACTTGATTGCAGCCAATGTTGCAGGCCATGTGATCTGCTAAGGTTGCTGCATAGAGCCTGCAAAGGTTCCTGAGCTCAGTATGCTTTTCTAGTATGAGCAAGAATGACGGTACTGGAATACGATGGCTTGAGCCCTCTACTTGGCAGTAAGCGCGTTGGTTAACAGAGTTGACGCCAGAAGCTACGCTCAAGCCAACAACACCCTCGTTGCCGATGGTGGCAACCTCTATTTCAGGACCGTCTTTGAACGGTCGAACAACAGACATAACGCCAATTTCGGGAAAGTCGACAAACTCTATCGCTTGATTGGCTTCGTAGATTTTGTCGTGAAGATCTAAGTGCAATAACTCACTCTGATCAAGTATTTCATTTCGCACAGCCTCGGAAAGGCTCAATAAAAGGAAGTTCCCGGTGGTTTTGCTGTGCATTTTTTCCTGTAAATCTTAATCGCAGTCTTTAGCGTGCGATTTGCCATACGCGCTGAACGCTTGGCCAGTATTGCATAGTGAGCCGCTATACTATCTTTGTTAAGGCGCTCTGTCCAAACCTAACATATCGCCCGGCGAAACTGCTAAGCTCCCTGGTGTTTAAGAATTTGGAAAAGTCATGTGCAAAGTCTTTTATTGAAAATGAGTAACATCTGTTGATACCAGATGCAGTGCTCGCCGCCGCTGTTTCAATTTGCATTAAGTAATTGCTTTAAAGTCGACTTCAAAGTCTCCACGGAGGAGGTTTTGTGTAGGCAGTCGTTCATGCCAGCTTTAATACAAGAGTTTCGTGTGGTGGCTTCTTCGTTAGATGTCCATCCAAGAATTGGGATACGCTTGCCAGATCCTCTTTCGCGTTCGCGGATGATAGTAGTGCAGGCTAAGCCGTCCATATCGGGCATATTGCAGTCCATAATGATGGCATCAAATACGGTATTGCACAGCTCTGAGAGAGCTGCCTCACCGGACGAGCATTCCTTTGCGTCGAAGCCGAGAGACTGAATAATCATAACGGTACCTAGGCGCACTATGGGTTCGTCGTCCACTATTAAAACGATTTTTTGTTTCATCACAGCACCTCTAATCACATATTAGAGGCTGCGCTGGTCGTAGTAATTTAAGCAAACTTAAATATGTTGGTGAAGCTGTAAAGCACTTGCCTGTATGTGTTACGGCCGATTATTTTGTTAATAAATTTGACTTGTTTATGACCAGTTTTGACATAACAGCTCGAGATTGTTGTTGATTCACTACGTGTTAACCTATAGGTTAACTAACTAACTCACTGGTAGGATAGTATGCAATACGCTCAGTGGCACTCTTGCCGGTTGAGAGAAGAGGGCCTAAAAAAAGCGGCTGATTGGATGGAAGAGTAGCGAGTTTATTAGGAGGCCATTTTTGACTGTCTTGGGGATTATCTCGAGACAGTGACGTCGCCAGCCTGGCCAGAAACGATGCTAACCACGAGAAGCACTTACCAGTTTACAACGCAGGCTTGCCAGACTGCTTCTGCATCTCTGTGGCTTTGACCAGCTTGGTTCGCACTGTTTTATCTTCGTTTAGTCTTAGTGCTGCTTGGTACTCGACGATACCGCCTATGGTGTCGTCTCGGCGAATAGCTTCGTCGCCCAGTCTAACGCGATCGACAAAAGAGTTGGGGTCTTTTCCGAGTCTACGAAGGATTCCCTCAAGGTTGCCCAGGGTAGTTTTGTTTGTTGGGTCAATGTAAATGGAGTGCTGGAAATGCAGAATCGCTGTCTCGGGATTTTCTTGATGAGATAGGGCTAAGTTGTTGTAAGCAATAGCCAAGTTCGCCCGAGCGTTTTTGTAGTCTGGGTTTATATTTAGCGCTTTTTCAAAACATTCGATAGCCTTCGTGAAGTCTGACGATACGATGGCTCGTACACCAAGGTTATTCAGTTCTATCAAACTGTCGTTTTTGGCTGTCTCTGAGTTATAGAGTGTGCAATCTTTGTCAGTTCCGCCGGCAGCACTAGCGATATCTTTTCTGTTGCCGCGCCATACCTCACATTCATGCAATGTAGTTGGCGAAACCTTTTGCGACTTTCTTCGACTATTCTCTTCGGGACCTGGAGCCGCTTGTTCCGGGTGTAGAGCAGTTTGTTCTTGCTCTTGGGCTGCTTGTTCTGGCATGGCTGGCCCTGCGACAACCAGTTCTAAAGCCTTCGTCTCTCCAGCGTCGTCCCATAAAAATATGGTGGTACGTCCAGGGTGGTTAGCGCAAAGGGCAAGCTTAGTCGCTGTCAGCAACTTTAACTCAACTTTGCCAGGGTCTGCCACTGCCATTCTTACTAAGTTATGCTTGCTGTTGTAGATGCGTTGCTCATTGGGCTTAAGCGTAATATTCTCGCCGGGCGTCACTTCAATAAGTTCGAGGGGTTCTACTTTGACAGGCTCAAAAACGGCGTTGGGCTTATGTGGCGAAATGCCTCTGCTAAAAAATCTCGTGAAAATCATGACGGTGTTGAGCAGCCGGCCGTAGTGTCTGTCTACAACTAAGTCAACAGCAAGGGTCTTGCCCAGTTTGTCTTGCAGCTCAAGTTGTGTTTTGCCAGGCAGTTTGCCGAGCAATACAAACTCGTTTTTTTCTATTACTATCGGCTCTGAAATGTTTGTGTTTGCCACAGTTACTTTGGCTAGAGTGCTACTCACCCTAAAAGTTCTAGATTGGTGGGCAATTAGCTCGATAGTCTTACAAGTTTTGCCTGTTTTAAAATTGCTTAGAATCTGCACGACTTCTCCTCCTGGCACCGTCAGCAGGTCATCTTGCTGTTTAGCGGGACGCTCAAGATGGGCTTCTACGTCTTTTTTGTCGAGTTCATTTGCAAAGCGACCTTTCGCTCGATTCAGGGCGCGATTGACAATAACAGTCATATGTATTTCGCCACCAAGATCGTCCCAAACCTGAATGGTAGTCTCGCCCTGGTTTTTACCAAGCACTATTATGCGGTTTTCTGATACTACCACCGGTTCTGCAATTCCGACATCGCCGACTGAAGTTCGTACTATTTTGTCTTTGATGCGGAAGAGTTTAGACTGTGAGGCATTTATTTCAATGGTTTTGCTCTTCTTATACTCTTTAAGCTCCAGTGAATCTTTTGTTGTAGAGGCTGTTTCAGCTGCTGATGCCGGAGCCAGATAGAGAGCCGCTAAGGATATGGAGATAGATGATATGGAGATAGATACTGCCAAAACAAGCGAAGTTAGACGACTAAACTCAAATTGTGACTTTGATAGTGGAAGCATCGAAGTAACCCTCCTTACTTGTTACCACTTTCTTCGACTGTGGTTTCCTGATTGAAGTCTTTGTCTGTCCTGTTATTCGAATGATTCTTGATCCAGTCACAAAGGCTGTTGAGTAAGTTATTGCTGAACTGTCCTTGCTCAAAAAGTAAATGTTGCGATCGACCAATCAGCGATAAGTCTTTGTCTAGCGTCCCAATTTTTCTGAAAAGGCTGATGGTGCCTTCTGGTTTGATCAAGAGATCATGCACGCCTTGGTACATAATTACGGGTGTTTTTGTAATTTTCTCTGCGTAATTTTTGTTTTTTGATAAAAAGGCGCTTACGGCAAGAAACTCTTCAGGAGTAGCTGTGAAGCGGCTTTCGGGGTCGACAGCCCATTCTTGCTTGAGGGTGATATCGGTGGTGGCACGATTCATCACTGCTGGTGCGGCGTTGATTGGCTCTTTGTTGCCAGTGACAATTGCGACGCCAATTTTAGATGCAAGTTTCCATTGTTTGTAGCGCTGAGATGATGGTACAGCTGCAATTAGGCCGTCAATCAATTCAGGATGCTCGGCAGTCAGCTGTAGCGCGATAGAGCCACCCATTGATTCACCGAGTACAAATATCGGCAAGCCAGGGTTGTCGCGACGAATAGTCTTTAGAGAATTTTCCAAGTCTTCAATTGTTTTTACTAGGTCGATACGGTCACGCGCTTTCATGCTTGTGTAGGCGCCAAAGCCCCGAACATCATAGGCATAAACCAAGAGGCCTTGTTCGGCCAGCTTTTGCCCAAGCGCTGTAAATGAGCTTCTATGTAAGCCGAAACCAGGAATGCAAACCACGATACCCACAGCTTTAACATCAGGATTGACCCATTGCATAGCCGCTGGTTGATGCATAATTATGCGTTTTCTATGCCACGGTAGCTCAGTGTGAAACTGTCCAGCCCGCTTGGGATGCTTGTGCGGTGGAAGCGCTTCGGGCGGTGTTTTCTCACCAGTGTATGCCGCACTTAGCTCGGGCTCTGGCTTGATTGTTCCGGTGCCGATAGTGCGCTCGGTCAGGCGTTTGACTAACTCTTCTTTAGAGTATTTCGTTTCACTCCCTAGCTCGGCTACTAAGCGGTCGCGGTCAGCTACTCTAAAGTTCCAGACAGAACGCTCAAAACATTGTCGTGCTTTCTCTGGCTCATTTAATGCCTGGTAGACATCGGTAAGAACCCTTAGGGACCAGCCGTATTGAGTTGAGAGAGGGCCGTATAAGTAGCGGTCACGCCAAGCCATTTCTTCGTAGATTGGCAGCGATTCTTTGTATTGTTTGTTTTTGTAGTAACAGGCGGCCAGCCCCTCAAGACAACGCATGTAAATATCAAAATATTCTTTTTTTCCTGCACTAAGGGCAAGAGCTTCTTTGAAGTAGCGAACGGCCGGTTTGTATTTCTCTAGTTCATAGTAAACGTCGCCGAGGTCGGCAGTCAGTTCGGCATTTAGTCTAGCGTTTTCGGCTGAATCACTGGCAGAGACTTTGCTCTCTTTGTCATTTTCTTTGAGCAGGCGATAGGCGCTCAAATAGTGTTTCATCGCTAATTTGATATGGCTGTTTTGATAGGCCGCTGAGCCCGCACCTGTATGTGCCAAAATCAGCTCTGGCTTAGCAATCGTGCGATCTTGGCAAAGTTTCTCGAAGTTACTAACTGCCAGATCGTACTGCTCTTCTTGGTAATCATCTACCGCTTTTTGCAAAAGAGTTTTTGTTTCTGCTGCATCCGCGCTGGTTGCGTAAGCGAGGTTGCAGGGGCTGCCTGAGTTAATTATGCTTAGCAAGCACAGGGCCGTGACCAAAGTCGTTTTAGATCTCATTGTTTCCGTTTTTCTTTTTGCTTTTTTCTTCTTCAATTTTCAATTTTCTTTGTTGCAGCGCACTTGGCTCGGCAAGTCGATCCTTGACTAATTCGATCATAGGCTTGCCTTGCGGATTGGGTATAATTTTTATTTTTCCGAAGGGTAGCAACAATATAAAAATTATGACAAAGGGGCTAGAAAAGCCAATTCTGAAGAAGAGATTCAGATGACTATCACCAAAGACGAGCCAGGCAAAGGGAGAAAGCATCGCTACAAAAATTGCTACTAAGACAATTTTATAAAGCCATGTTTGCACCAACCCCAAGCATTGTAGCTCAATACTGATACCGGCGAAGAACAGAGCGCTGCCGATGGCTGTGAGAGTCCAGGCTGGCCCGTGCAAGGCACCTGGTGGTATCGGAAGATAGCCCAGACCAAGGGCGATGAAGTAACAGCCTAATCCGGCAACTGCAAGAGCGGCCATAGGTGTCGGCTCAGTCGTGCCATCAGGTCGAACCAGTTTGCCCTGATTTCGTTTGCTTTTTACCTGAAAATGTTGGCCACTAAGCTGAAGCTCTTTGTTCTTGTTTTTCTTGTTCATCACCATCCGGGCCCGGCTGACCTCTAAGTGCTGCTGCATGTTGCCACATCTGCCACTAGCTTCATGCCCTGTCAGGGCTATGCCCAACCCTTAAAGGTTACGCTCACCGTGTATGGGCACGGATGCACAGAGGTTTGTCACCCTGTCAGGTGGAGAAGGTTATGCCATCGTCAGAGTGCGGTAGAATGACGCTATCACCTAAATTAGGGAAGTCAATGTCTTATAAATTATCGAAATATACCGTTGCCAAGCTGGCGCCAGCTCTGTTTGCTTTGGCTATAGGTTCACTCAATCCATGTGCCGCACTGGCAGAACCTGGGCTGTCGTTCGATAGCGACCATGACGTTATTGTCTTCCCTGCTTGCGACCTCGCGGTTCGCTATAACAACAAAACTTTCGTACCGGTCAAGGCTAAGCTGCAAGATTCAGCCAGCTCAGCATTTTTGAAAATCGCCCCCGATAAGTCAATCAAGATTTGGGAAGATTATGATTCAGCCAAAATGTCAGCCGGTCCTGAGCAAATTTTGATTGAGGCCTACGATGTGGGCAAGATTGGTTCGTTTGGCTCTAGCCGCTTCAACAAAGACTTTGTTGCTGCCAATCGTATTCGCGAAGTGCAGTTCAATAACGAACGCATTGCCAAAGAAACAGGCTTGTCAGCTGGCTCTTTCACTGGTATTACTGCAGTGAAGCCCTTTGAAGTAACACCGAAAAGCGGTGAGACACCTTACTACCTTTACGTCATTCAGACGCCTGAACATCTGACAATTTACGCTCGCAAGATGCGCTCTGCCAGCCGAACGTTTGATTTAGATCCTGCTGTGATAATTACTCAATTACAAGTACGCGGAAGCAAAGACTGCGTCGCCAACGTCAAGCTTGACGAGCAAAAACCTGTTGCTCAATAGAGTCTAAGTCTTAAAGAGGGTACTGCGATGGATTCGGCAATTGCCGTTATAGTTGTCGGGATGATTGTCTTTCTCGCTCACCTTTTTGCGGTGAGTTTTGAGAAGACGCGCATTCCTGATGTGCTACCGCTGGTCATTTTGGGCGTTTTGTTCGGACCGGTTTTTCACTTTGTCAAACCATCCGACTTTGGCCAAGTCGGTCAAGTATTTACTACTTTGGCTCTTGTGATTATTCTCTTCAATTGCGGTCTAGAGCTTGATCTTAATCTGCTCATGAAGTCATTTTTGCCAGCTCTCAAGCTTGGCATGATTACTTTTGTGATTACTGTTGCCACCACCGTATGGCTCGGTATGCAGGCTCTCGGCCTTGGTCCGATTGAAGGCTGTATTCTCGGCTGTATCGCGGCTGCCTGTTCGCCGCCAGTGGTGATACCGATGCTTGCTAAGCTCAGTGCCACTGAGCAGACCAGAACCATGCTCATTCTTGAGTCGACAATTTGCGAAGTGCTCGGCATTGTTACTACTTTAGCTTTCATCAAGATTGCCACTCAGAGCGATATTCAGCCAACTGCAATGGTCGGCCACATCTTTGCTTCGTTCATTATGGCTGCCATGATTGGCTTTGCTGCTGGAGTCGTCTGGTCTAGTCTGCTCAAGGTGGTTCGCCACGTAGAAGACAATATCTTCTGCACACCGGCTTTTGTTTGTATCGTTTTCGGCACGGCCGAATTGTTTGATTATAGTGGCCCTGTGGCCGCTTTAGTCTTCGGTCTGGTTTTAGGCAACATCAAAGATATGACCTTCTTGAAGAGTATGCCAAAGGCTCAAACCGTCAGCCTTACCTACCAAGAAAAAACCTTCTTTGCCGCACTAGTGTTCTTGCTCAAGTCGCTCTTCTTTGTTTATGTTGGCTTGTCGATGCAATTTAATTCGTGGCACTTAGCGGGAATTGCCATGCTTTTGACAGTATGGACATTGCTTGTGCGACTGATTGTTGTGCGCTTCGCCACTGGTAAAAATCTTTCAACCTATGACCGCTCGTTGGTATCGATTATGGTGCCAAAAGGATTAGCTGCTGCTGTTTTGGCTTCGTTGGTATTGCAGTCAGGAGTAACTGGCGCCGAAACTATTCGCGAAGTAGCATTCGGTGTCATTCTCTTTAGTATCTGTATCGTGGCCCTGCTCACATTTATGCTTGAGCGCGGTTGGCTCGATCGTTTCTTCCGCTATATATATGGCAATTCTGATGTCCTCAAGCCAGCTGCCGATCAGCTAGTGACCGGACCGTTCAGCCATGTGGACGCCATCGAAAATGCCAGGAAGAAGCAGACAATCAGCGGTACAGATTTCGATGAAACCATCGGGCCCGGAACTGGTGGACCGAAAATCGCTGGACCTGGCGGTTAGTTCAGAGATTCGAAATTGCTGCAGTTTAGCTGCTAGTGGCTAGGTTAAGTAACCTAGAAAAGCTCCTAAACATTGTAAAGCAACTCAGTTGCGTTAGCTGTAGCAATATAATTGATTGCCCTTTTGGCGCAGCTCGCGGAGCTTTTGCCTGGCTCTAGGCTTGCTTCTGTTGGCAATCTGGGGCTAGGTTTTAGGTCTATTCATGTCCTATTCATTCTCAATCTGCACTGCCCATTCATGGCTGCCTATGCCTAGCCATCAGTGCGATTTTTTTTCGGAGAACCATAGACCTACAAGATCTCCATAACTATAAACCCTGTATGAATGAAACCTATATTTGTGCGCTTCCAGAGCGCCTTCGTTCGAGCAAGCGCTCGAATATCTCTGGCTTGTCTATTCCTTTTCCTTTTGGCTACACATGTCAGCTGCCAAAGCCACGAGCACGCGCCTCAATTGGCACAAGACTCGACCTCGAGACAAGACTCGATAACTTCGCACGGCTCAATGCCTACGCTAAGGTCATTATGTGAAGTCGCTGCTGCTCCTGATTCTGTCAACTCAGATTCATTAGCTTCTTCCTTTGCCAATGCCCACCCTGCTTCATTGCGAGGCATTGTCATTTTGCTTGATGCCGGTCATGGCGGAAGCCAAGATGGCGCACTTTACGACAGTGTTGCTGAAAAGAACGTCAATCTGGCGGTGACATTTAAGCTCAAAGCTCGTTTAGAACTACTTGGTGCAACTGTGCGCCTGACCCGCACCGATGACAGCGATTTGAGCTTGCAGGCGCGAGTAAATAAGAGTGTTCGCCTTAAGCCAGATATTTTTGTTAGTGTGCACTCTAATGCCAACCGCCACACATCAATAGATGGAATCGAGTCTTACTACTACGGCCGCCGTTCAGCTATGCTTGCCACCACTTTGTTGAAATCGATATCGTCTGGTTTGCGAGAAAATGCCAATTGGGTCAAGCACGAATTGCTCTTTGTTTTGCATCACAATGTAGTGCCTTCCACTTTGGTTGAGATTGGCTATTTGAGCAATACTCGCACCAATCTCTTGTTGAACAGTGCTAGCTATCAGGAGCGCGTCGCTGAATCAATAGCGCGTGGTATTTTCAATTATTTTCAGTTGAAAAAGCCAGCTCGTGGGCCTTTGCCTACAGTCAAGACTAAGGCTAAGAAAAAACACTGATTTCAGTTTATCTAACTAACGCAGCATCAGGCCAAGGCTACTGCTGCGCTAGTTGGATTTTTTAGTTTTTTTTGCTCACGATACTATACATTGCAGTTGATTTTAGTTTGTCGCCCACTCTCAGACAACAAAAGCGTTCAGGTAGACTGACTTAACTTTCACGGCGAAATTATCATGGTCAGAGTTAATCTAGACTAAATGATTGTTCGCTAAAAGGCTTATCCCACGCCCCTAAGGCGTTTTTACCACCTTTAATTAGACCCTCGCCTAGTGTGCCCACTAAATTCATGGCTTGGCCGGGAATGCTCACCAGTAAAAGAGGGGCGGAGCCGTCTTTGGCGTTTAGCTCAGTCGAGACAGCATCAGCGTATTGACCCAGGCGGTTGGCTTCGCAGCGCATGATAGCAATAGGAGTACCTAGTACAAGCGAGGCTCCCACAGCGGCGGTGCGCACGGGTAACATGGCCGTATCGGTGAGAAATTGGTGGGCATCTTGGGTTGATTCATTGTCTTTCTCACCATAGTTGCTGGCCTGAGCCGGTACAGAAGAGATAGATAGGGCAATGACTCCAGTAAGTAAGAGCGAAAAAATGCTTTTCATAAAAATTTCCTTTGTGGGCGATTCACTGAAGTTAGCTTACGAGCGCCAAAGAGAAATCTAGAGCTCTTCGCAACAGTTCGAGTATTGTTGCTCTCAAGTAGAGACGACCTGAAATCAAAGCGTAATAACTAGTGGCAAATGAGCAAGTGTCGATATATATGTTTTAAACTGTATTGGTCTTACGGTTCGTTTTGTGCGGTTGGTGATGAACTACGACATTATTGGCGACGTGCACGGTTGTCTTGATGAGCTTCTAGAGCTCATGGAGAAGCTCGGCTATGGCCATGATGGGTCGTGCAACAGTGGTGAGCGCAAGCTTATTTTTGTGGGCGATTTGGTAGACCGCGGCCCCTCTAGTGATGGCGTGCTTGAGCTTCTAATGAGCCTGCACGAGCAAGGGCGGGCAATAGTGCTGCTCGGCAACCATGACGAGAAGCTTAAGCGCTATTTGCAGGGCAAAGAGATGCGTGTGGGCCATATGCTGGCAGTTACCCTGACGCAATTAGAGCCAAGAGGAAAGGCCTTCACTGCGAAGGTCAGTCAGTTTCTTAATGAGCTACCTTACCGATTTGCTGATGAAGGGCTTCTGGTCGTGCACGGAGCCGTATATCCGGGCTCTTCAACTATAGGTTCGGTCAGCTTTGGCGAGCAGTCTAAACGCGACCGCGAATGGGCGCTGTATGGCGAAGTGGGTGGCACAGACGAAATCAGCGGTTATCCTATTCGCTTGCAAGAATGGGCACGCAGCTATTCTGGCTCGCATACTACCGTTGTACGTGGGCACTCGGTTGTCGAAGAAGTCGAGACCATCGTCTCACAATCAGGTACCCGCGTTTACAATGTCGATACCGGTTGCTCTTTTGGCGGCTATCTGTCAGCCTTACGCTATCCTGAGCTTGAGGTTGTGCAAGTGAAGGCGCGCAAAGTTTACTATGAAGGCTCAATCATCTAATGGCAAAGCATAACTGCAGGCGACGTAAATCAAAGTGAACATGGAACGACCAGGTCTGAAATATTTTGACAAAGTGGCTCTGCATGAGGGTTTTGAGCGCCATAGTCAAGGGCGGGTTGTCAGCTTTAGCTATGATGAAAAGAACAATTCGATTAGTGGAAAAGTGCATGGTAGCTTGCCAAAACCGTATGTAGTCAGTGTTTTTCTAAAGCCCAGTGGCTTTGAAGTGAGTTGGTCTCTCTGCACCTGCGACGAGCGTAAAGCCTGCAAGCATGGCGCTGCTTTGATTTATGCCTTTTTTGATTTTGATAATCAAGACCTACCAGCTGGCGCGGCCCTTCCAAGTAAATCATTAAGCGATCAGGCCGCTCTGCCTGGCGGTATGCATTTCAAAAAGGGCGGAAGCAGCCCTGTTGCTCGCACTTCAATTGATAAAGCTAGAGAATCAATAGTTGGAGAAAGCGGCTATCTCAAAATTGATCAGGCTGGGAAGGCTCACCTAATTCCCTCACAGGCTGATTCTCTGCCATCGAATGCTCGGCCGATCAGTTTTGGCTCGCTCAATTCGGGCATGGCAAATGCTACAAATCCAGCATTAAGTTCTGGGTCGAGTTCTGGGTTATCTAAGGGAGGTTCAGCTGGTTTGTCTTCACCACGTTTGATGCAGTCTGAGTCAGAACCAAAAGATTGGACACCTAAACCCTTTCGCGCTGGAGTGATTGATTTAAGCGATCCCACCAGTGCAAGCTGCTCTGACAGCAATGCAGTCTGGAAAATCGACATTCACGAAAGCAAAGAATTTTGGTTTGGTGTCAGCCTTGGCATCGAAGTTGAAGGTGAAACAATTGCGCTCTTGCCTGTGTTACAGAGAGCGTTGTCAAAGCTCACCGGATACTCTGCCAAGCACATTGAAACCCTAGGGCGCGATGGCAAATTCTTCGGTCGTTTAGACGACGGCCGCATCTTGATCTTACCGTTTGCTAGAGTTAAAGCCATTCTTACTAACTTGGTTGAGCTTCTTAGTCGCGAAGTAACTGAAGCTACTGAGCTGAAACTTTCACTCGCTCAAATAAATGCTGTTACTCAAGATGCCGGCGAGACCGGTTTGGTGGTTACTGGTTCGCCCTCACTGACTGAGCGTCTAGAGCAAGTTCGCAAGCTTGCGAGTCTTCCGGTGGTGGCACCGCCGAAGCAGTTTAATGCTGAGCTTAGGCCCTACCAGCTCGATGGCCTTTCTTGGTTGCAGGGCTTGGCTCGGGCAGAATTATCTGGCATTCTTGCTGACGATATGGGTTTGGGTAAAACTGTCCAAATTTTGGCGCACTTGGCTCTTGAGCATGAAAATGGATTGCTTAAAAAACCAGTATTAGTAGTCTGCCCGACTTCTGTTTTGCATAACTGGTTAGCTGAGACAAAGCGCTTTGCGCCGCAGCTCAATGCTATTTCTTATCATGGCGGCGAACGTCAAGGCTTGCTCGATGCCGGACAGCTCGGGCCGAGTTTGATTGTCACTACCTACGCTCTCTTGATTCGCGATGCAAAAGAGTTAGCTCGCATTGATTTTCAAGCGGTCATTTTGGATGAAGCGCAAGCAATTAAAAATTCGGGTACGAAAGCGGCTAAGGCAGCTCGTTCGCTTAAAGCTGACTACCGCCTTTGTGTCAGTGGCACCCCTGTAGAGAATCACCTTGGCGAACTGTGGTCGCTCTTTGAGTTTCTCACTCCGGGAATGCTAGGTGATGCAAAGGCTTTTGCTAAACATTTCCGCACACCAATTGAAAAGTATAAGCGTGCCGATATCAGGCAACTCTTGGCCAAGCGCCTAAGCCCGTTTATACTCCGCCGCATCAAAGAACAGGTCGCCCGTGATCTGCCTGATAAAACTGTGATTGTGCATGAACTCGATTTGAGTAGCATGCAGCGTGACCTTTATGAAACTGTGCGTACTGTCAGTGCTCAAAAAGTTTTAGAAGAGATCAATAAGAAGGGTCTGAACCGTGCTCAGCTAGCCATTTTAGATGCCATGTTGAAACTGCGCCAAGTCTGCTGCGACCCGCGCTTAGTGAAGCTTGCTGTTTCAGAAACTCCTTCAATTACCGATTCGGCCAAGCTAGAAGCTTTGATAGATTTGCTAGAGCCTTTGATTGCCAATGGTAGAAAGATCTTGGTATTCTCTCAGTTTACGAGCATGCTTGATTTAATTGCACCAGAATTAGATGCACGCGAAATTAAGTATGTGCAATTGCGTGGTGATACTACTGATAGGGTCACTCCGGTAACTCGTTTTCAGGCTGGTGAAGTCGATGTCTTTCTAATTAGTCTCAAGGCTGGCGGCACCGGTCTCAATTTAACTGCTGCCGATACCGTGGTGCACTACGACCCTTGGTGGAATCCGGCGGTCGAAGACCAAGCCACTGACCGGGCCCACCGCATCGGTCAAACTGAAAAAGTATTTGTCTATAAATTTATTGCTCGCGGCACTATTGAAGAGCGCATGTTAGAGCTGCAAGTGCGCAAGCGGGCCTTGTGCGAAGCTATCTTTGACGCCGAGTCTGCTGCTTCAATTAGTTTCAGTGAAGCTGACCTAGAGTTTCTCTTCCAGCCGTTGGGTTAGGTTTGGCTATCAGGAGATTTTTTGTAACACTTTTGTAGACGACCGGTCTAGTTCTCTCTGTTCCT
>JBBRMD010000002.1:0-197813 GCA_038231015.1 Candidatus Obscuribacterales bacterium | reverse complement strand
CGCTGATTTTGATGCTGAGACATTTGTGCACTACATGTCTCGCTATGCCCGTGTCACTGATGAAATTAAGCAAAGTGCTGAAGCAACTGGGCTCAAGCCGCCCAAAGTGCGAGTTCTTTTTTCGCACCGCGATCATGCCCTGCCATTGTCTGAATTTCTTTATGGTGGCTATACAAGATTGGGTCAAGCTGCTGATGGAATGCTCACTTCGGTGTTTAGTTTCTCAGCTTTCAACAAGATGGTAGATTTGGCTAATAGTGTGATCAGCGGAGAAAGCGATACTGCAAAGTCTGACCGACCTGATTTGATGATCAAGTTTGAGTGTATTGATTTCACGGCCCTAGACTACGGCATCATTGGCCACACAATTCCTTATCAATTAATTGCCAACCTGGCCGCCACTGATACACCTGGTGACGGGCTTGAGCTTGTCGATAGTGATAATGGTTCGGTTAATAAGCTCAGTAAGTTTTCTCTCGGCCTCTTTCACGAGAAGAAGCGCATTTCTTCTCGTATAGGTCAGTGCAAACGAGTTGTTGTGCTTGCGGCCAAAAATAAAAACAAAGATAAAGTCGCAATTAGTAAGCCTTTAGCAAACTAGTGTGTCTAGCGCCAGTAAACAGCAAAGCCCTTCGGTAACCCTTGCCGGGCAAGGTATCGTCTTAGTGGCTCTTCTATTGCTCAGCGAATTGCTCTTCATCGGTGGGCTAACGTTCCTTCTCTCAAAGGCAGAAGCAGAAGCGAGCCGACAAGAGCGCGCTCGCATGATTAGCTCAAAGGCAAATCGACTTTTTATTGTTGGCTTTGATACCGGTGATAGCGCCATAAGTGCAGATCGTCTACTAGCTCTTAGCCCAACTGAAAATATATCGCAGCCAATGGAAGAAGCTGTTGCTATTGTAAAATGGCTCAAGGACGCCCTTCACGACAATGCTGAAGCTCAGGTGCTGCTTGCTCGTATTGAAGTAAATATAAATGCTTGCGTACCAGTCTTTACCGAGTTAGAAGCAGAGCGACCTAATTTAGAGGAACCAGGCGAGAAAGAGAAGTGGTTGGCCAAAAAACACTCGATATTTCCCAACTTAGGTATTCTTGAAAAAGACTTGCCGGCTCTCATCGCCATCACTGATGCTGTCGAAAGCGAAGGCCCCGAGCGCGAGCGCGTCATTAGAGAACAGACTCAGAATGTTCTAGTTGTAGGATTTGTGTTCTCACTCTCGATAGTGCTCTTAATTGGCTATCTTTTTAGTAGTCGTGTGACCGCCCGCTTAGCCATCATAAACGACAATATAGCGCGTCTTAGGGAGGGCCGGCACCTGCATTTGCAGTTGAGAGGCTGCGATGAAATAGCCTTAGTTGATGCCGTTATTCATCAAACGGCTAGTGTGCTTAAACAAGATATGGCTGCACTCAAAGCCAACGAATCGAAAGTGCGCGAGCTAATTGAAAATTTGCCTGTGGGAATCGCTATGCTTGATCATAATGGTGCTATCGAATTTTTGAACTCGACCCTAGAAGCTGATTTCAATTATTCTTCTCACCAACTATTGGGTAAGCGTATCGCTAAGCTCTTTGTTTCTGGTCAGAATGTTCCTGACAAAGCTTCAAGTCATGTCGTTGAACTTGTGGCTATCAGTCGGGACGGCGAAGAGTTTCCCGTAGATTATATGCTGGCCGCTGTAGAGATTGAAGGGGAGCCAAAGATTTTGGCTATGATTGTCGATGCCAGCGAGAAGCATGCTATCAAAAAGATGCGTCAAGACTTTGTCGCTATGGTGCATTCTGAGTTAAAACAACCATTGACCAAAGTTAGTGCCTTTCTCAATCGTCTTCGAAATAGTGCTGCTAATGTTTCACCTAAGGCAGTCAAAGCAACAACTCAAATGCAGCAGAACATTGAGCGCCTAATTATTTTACTAAATGATCTTTTTGATCTCGATACTTTAGAAACTGGCAAAATTGATATCGAGCCAACCATGGCCAGTCTTAGTGCTATTTTTGAACGCTCTGTCAATGCCGTTGGTGTGTTCGCCCAAAAGCACCAAGTGCAGGTGCAAGTGGCTGAAAGTCAGTTAGAGCTTTTTGTTGATGCCAATCGTCTGGTGCAGGTTTTAGTAAATCTGCTTTCTAATGCAATTAAGTTTTCACCGCCAGGCTCACTTGTTACTCTGGCAACTCGGCAGACACCTACATATATTGAGATTGGTGTGATCGATCATGGACGTGGTATTCCCAAATCGCATTTAGAGTCGATTTTTGAAGCCTATCGTCAAGTTGAGATTTCTGATGCTCAAGCGAAGGGCGGTACTGGCTTGGGCTTGGCCATTTGCAAAGCAATTGTCGAAGCTCACCATGGACAGATAGGTGTCGATAGCGAGGTCGGCAAAGGTAGCGTTTTTTGGCTGAAACTACCCCGATTGGGGGTAGCCAATGACTGATACTTCTAATGATCAGTTTAGCTCGCAGTTTGGCGCGCAGTTTAGTACTCAGCTTAGTCTGCAAGTAAAAGGAATTCTTGTAATTGCACTTTTGCTTGTATTTGAAATTATTTTCGTAGGTTGCCACGCTTTTCTTTTAATTGAGGCCGACCGCGAATCACTTAGGCAGCAAAAGTCTAAAGAGATTGTCAGCACGGCAGGACAACTGCTGCGAATATTTTTTGATGCCGGCGATAATGTCGCTAAGTATGCTACCAAGCGTGATGGCGTAGCCTTGAAGAAGTACCAAGAGAAAAGCTCTGAGTTGACGCGCAAGATTATTTGGATAAAAGAACAGCTCAAAAAAGACAGTGAGCAATATCGACTTTTTGAAAAAATTGAAACCAATGTCAACTCAAGCCTTGCACTCTTCTCTCAGCTTAAAGGAATGAGTGAAAATGAAAGTGAACTAGCCGTAGCCCAATTTGGCCTGAAGCTTCGGGCAAAAATGCGCTTAGAGTTGCAAGAGGTTACTGGCGATCTCGTTGAATTTCTCAATGCCGAGAAAAAGATAGAAAGTGCCAGCCCGATCGCTATCAAACTACAAAGAGAGCGCACTCGCTGGCTATTGGCTGGAGGCATGCTTCTAAACGTTGTCCTTGCCTATTTGCTGGTTGCCTGGTTCTTGCGCAGTATTACCTCTCGTCTAGAGGTTGTCCAAGAAAATGCTGAACGTTTGCGCCAGCGAAAAAGTCTTCGCGTGCCTCTCTCAGGCAATGATGAAATTGCCTCTATTGATGAGGCTTTTCATGAAATGTCTCACTCTCTTGAGCGGGAAGAAAATCTTCTGCGCGCTAGCACTGAGCAAATTCAAACGATTATCGAGCAGATGCCGATAGGCTTAGTGATCATAGATGAGTCGGAGCAATTTGCTAAAGTTGAATATGCTAATCCTACTTTAGAAAGACTACTTGATTATAAGAGTGGCGAATTGGTCGAGAGCGCCTTAGGAAGCCTTTTTACTTCGTTAGGAGTGCGCGCCGAGCCTCTGCTAGACACTAGTAGTGTTGATGGACCCTTAGAGCTATTGGCCCATAAAAAGAATGGTTTGCAAATTCCTGTTGAGCTATCAGTAAGCGAAGTTTATTTTGAAAGCATGTCGAAGCGTCTAGCCACCATAATTGATATTAGTGAAAAACACGAAATCGAAAAAATGAAAGAAGCATTTGTCGCCATGGTTAGCCATGACCTGCGCACACCGCTCACTTCAGTGGCTGGATTTTTCCACATGTTACCTTTGGGGGTCTACGGTCAATTCGGCTCGGCCATTGTTGACGAGACCAAGAGTGCTGAGAAACAAGTCGAAGAACTGATTACACTAATCAATGATTTGCTCGATCTTGAAAAATTGAAAGCTGGGCAATTAGAAATGCGCGCGACTAAATCGAATTTGGAAGATTTGCTCGATAGCGCTGTTGAACTAGCGGCTCCGCTGGCTGAAGAACTTGGAGTGCGTATACTCTTTGACGGCTGTCCAACAGAGATTTCCGTCGACGGCGATAGCGATCGTCTTAAGCAGGCCTTGGTCAGAGTTATAGTGAGCGCTGTTCGCCTCAGCCCTAATGGCACAGATAGCCTCAGCCCTATGGGCACGGTTCGCCTTGAGGTTAAAGTTGAATTGCTTGAGAGTGGTGAGCGGGTGGTGATTATCGATCTACGCGTTCACGGTCTGCAATTGTCAGAAGACTTACTTGAAACGATTTTCGAGCCGTTCCAAGCGGTCAATCTTAATTTAGGTCTAGCCCTACCTTTGGCGAGAGCAATAATTAACAACAGTGGTGGTGCCTGTGGCTTTGCTGACGATGAGCACGACTTAGTGCTTTGGTTACAGTTGCCCTGCTAATTAAGTAGGTACAAAAATGTCCGATTTCGGGACCGAAATCGGACATTTTTAGAATCGCAAAAGAACTTATATCAAAAGCTTAGAGCTAAAAACTCAAAAGAAAACTAAGCAGCAAGACTATTTTAGCCCAGCCATAATTTCTTCAAGAACGCTCTTAGCTGGCCGTGTTGTCTCTTGAGGCAAGGTCGCCAAAGGAGCATCGCCTACATTCATCAGTGAGGTGAAATCTGCTTTGTCTTCGTTGATATAGAGCAAGCCAGTAAGAAACTCTTTTTTGTCGTGAGCTTCTTTGATCGTCAAAATCGCTTGGGTCTGATTGGTCGGATCATAATTGCGTTCGGTCTTCTTCAGTCTAATCTTAGAGCCGTCATGCATTTCTACTTCTTGCATTGTGCCTGGTTCGTAGTCAACGCTGATTTGCTCGAAGAAAGGAATGTAACCAAGTTCGTGAAGTGGTGTTTCCATTTCTTTAGCGTATTTATAGCCTTTTGTAGAACCTTCATGGTTATTGAAGGTGACACAAGGGCTGATTACGTCAATTACAGCAGTACCTCGGTGTGAGCCAGCTGCTTTCAGCAGGGCCACTAGCTGTTTGGGGTCGCCAGCAAATGAGCGGCCAACGAAACTGCAACCAAGCTCGATGGCTAGACCGCAGAGGTCGATTGGTGGCAATTCGTTCATGACGCCACTTTTAAGTTTTGAACCAAGGTCGGCTGTGGCTGAGAATTGACCTTTGGTGAGGCCGTAGACACCGTTGTTCTCAACGATATAGATCATAGGTACGTTGCGACGCACTAGGTGGCAGAACTGGCCTAAACCGATGGAAGCGGTATCGCCATCTCCACTAACACCGATCATGCTAAGGGTGTGATTAGCCATCGCTACACCAGTGGCGACTGATGGCATTCTGCCGTGTACTGAGTTGAATCCGTGTGAACGATTCAAGAAGTAGGCTGGTGTTTTTGATGAGCAACCAATGCCACTCAGCTTTGCCACCATATGTGGTTCTTTGCCTAATTCATAAAAGGCTTTGATGATCTGAGCCGTAATGGCATCGTGACCACAACCATCGCAAAGTGTTGATGGAGCCCCTTTGTAATCAGCCATTGTTAGGCCGATTCTGTTAGTCGGAGGTGTTGAAGTTACCATTGTTTATCTCTCCTGCTCCATGATTGCGTCGGTGACAAATCTGGCGTCGAGCGGCAGACCATCGTAGTGTCTAATTGAGCGAATTTTCATCGCTAAATCAGGAAGCTCTAGGCGGATTAGATCGCGCATTTGGGCGTCTCTATTCTGCTCAACTACATAGACATGGTCGTGGCTCTCAACGAATTTACGCAGGTCGTCGTTGAACGGCAATGCGCGAACTCTAAGGTAGCTGGTGGCAATATTTGCCACTTTTAGTTGGTCGCGTGATTCTTCAACAGCAAAGTCAGAAGAACCGAAAGCAATGATGCCGATTTTTGCACCCGTCTCAACTGCGACAACCGGGGCTGGCACAAACTTGCGAGCAGTTTGATATTTCTTGTCTAGTCTGTTCATCAAGTTGAGATAGTCTTCTGGCTTCTCGGTGTATCCAGCTTTTTCATTGTGACCAGAACCACGGGTGAAGTAAGCCGCTTGAGGGTGGTCGGTACCAGGCAATGTGCGGTACGGAATACCGTCGCCATCAACGTCTCTGTAGCGCTCGAACTTACCAGCTTTTTCGATATCAGCAGCGGTCATTACTTTGCCGCGGTTGATGGGCTTGGTTGGATATTCGAAAGGATCGCTCATCCAGTTGTTCATGCCGAGATCAAGGTCGGTAAGAACAAACACTGGAGTCTGGAACTTTTCTGCTAGTTCAAAGGCTTCACCAGCCATTTCGTAGCATTCCATGATTGAACCAGGCAAGAGAACGATGTGCTTAGTGTCGCCGTGTGAAAGAGTGTAGGCGCTAATCAAATCGGCTTGTGATGTACGGGTCGGCATGCCTGTTGATGGGCCCACTCTCTGAACGTCAAAGATGACAGTGGGAATTTCGGTGAAGTAGCCATAACCTGTGAATTCGGCCATGAGCGAAATGCCAGGGCCAGAAGTCGAGGTCATCGAACGAGCACCAGCCCAGCCAGCTCCTAAAGCTCCACCGATGGCAGCCAATTCATCTTCGGCTTGAATGACAGCAAAGGTCGCTTTGCCGGTTTCTTTGTCGATGCGATATTCTTTGAGGTAATCAATTAGCTGTTCGCACAGGCTTGACGAAGGAGTGATCGGATACCAGGTCACTACAGTGACGCCAGCGAAGAGAGAACCAAGAGCGCAGGCGGCGTTACCATCAATGATGATTTTGCCTTGAGTCTTGTTCATCGGTTCGACAAAATATGGATCTTCTTTTTTGAGATTTTCGCGAGCCCACTCACGACCAATTTTGACGGCATTCAAGTTGAGGTCGATGGCTTTAGCTTTGCCTTCGAACTGTTTGGCAATACTATTTTCGATTTGCGCATGGTCAATGTTGAGTAGTTCAGCAACCACACCTACATAGAGCATGTTGGTGAGCAGTTTGCGCAACTTGAGGTTTTCGCTAGCCTTATTGGCTAATTCAGTGAAGGGCACTTGATAGTGCAAAACGTCTTTGCGTATAGCGTCTAGTTTCAACTCAGCCGGTGAGATACAAACGGCACCGGTAGACAGACTTTTAACGTCGTCTATAGCTGTTTGTGGGTTCATGGCTACAAGAATTTCAGTGTCTGAAGTTCTGGCAACATAACCATTCTTGTTTACGCGGATGGTGAACCAGGTAGGGAGGCCGGCGATATTAGAAGGAAAGAGGTTCTTTCCGCTAACCGGTATACCCATCTGGAAGATGGAGCGCATCAAAATGCTGTTTGAAGATTGGCTTCCTGAGCCGTTTACTGTGGCAACCTGGATGGAGAAGTCGTTAACGACTCTTCCTTTCTCCAGTTTTTCTTTGCTATCGGCAGCTAGTGTGTTCACTGTGCGAATATCCTATTGGAAAACTCTGTGGGCGTACGTTCAATAGTCTATCAATCACCGCGCAGAATCGCCCCCAAATACCAAATTGCCTAAGCTTTTAGATATTTTTAGAAATCTTAATTAAAGTCTAAATTAGCGAATGCGAGCGTCAATTAAGAATGGTCCGCTGGTCTCAAACATTGATGCCAGGCCCGCTTCAAGCTCACCCATAGTCTCAGCTTTCAGTGCTGGAATAGACATCGCTTTGGCCATCTGCGTAAACTCAATTTCGGGACAGTCCAAGGGGAATTGATGATCCGAGTTCCCAAGATGAAGATTGAGGCTGTCTGTGCCTCCGTTGTTGACTATCACAATCTTGGTATTGAGCACATAGTGAGCTGCTGTCCAGAGGGCTTGGCTAGCCTGTAAGAACGATTGGTCTGAGGTGACGCAGACAACTGTGCTCTCTGGAGATGCCCACTGGGTACCAAGGGCTGCCCCAATGCCGTAACCATCAACACCAGAATTAGATGCAAAATATGCAGAGCTGCCTTCTAAACTCATTACCACAGCAGGATCAGCTGTGGTTCCGACAATATCAGTAACTATAATTGAGCTAGTGGCACGTGCACCATCGAGACTGCGTAACAACCAGAAAAGTGATATCGGGTCATTCTCTTTGGGATAGACCAAGTTTTCTTCCATCTTCTGGCGTTCGCTAGAAATATTTTGAATATTATCTTGTGCTCTTTTGCGCACCATATTGAGCCACTTGGCATCAGAGATCAGCTGAATTTCTGCTCTAAGGCGTGACATAGATTCGGCTATATCAGCCGTGGCAGTGGCGATACATGGCAAGGTCTTGCCAGATAATGTGGGGTCGACGTTGATTTGCACCACCGATGTGCGTGGTGAAATTAGTGAAGCCTGGTCAGCGGTTTCTGGCAAGCGGCATTGCATACCAAGAGCAAGCACTAGGTCGTGGCCGCGAAGGCTTTCGCGGGCTTGAGTGATTTCAGTTGAGAGCACACCGGCAAACTGCGGATGGCGGTTTGGAAAATTGACGCCAGTAGGATTGGGCTCACTGTAAACCGGACAACCCATCACTTCAGCCAACGTAGCTGTCTCTTTGCGTGAGCGGAACTGGCTGACTTCGTTGCCAGCAATGATGCAGGGGCTAGCAGCAGAAACGAGAGTACGAGCGCTCTTCTGAATGAAGTTGTGATCGGCGGCACCAAGTGGGCTGGTATGTGGTGGATTGATAATGCTGGCTTCAGCGGCCTGATTTAAGATGTCAACCGGGATGGCTAGAACAACCGGTCCTTTCGGTGGTGAGAAAGCTTCGGTAAATGCCCGCCTTACTAAGCGTGGTATTTCACCAGCGTTGCGTGCTTCAGCAGACCACTTAGTGACTGATTTACTAACTGACAATACATCTAAAGACAAGGCCGGGTCGTCATTGAGAATCTGCGTGCTCAGTTGATCGCAGATCACAATCATCGGCACATGTATGCGGCTTGCTGTGTAAATTGCTGGCAGTGCAGTGACCAGGCCTTGACCGGCAGAGAGTAAGAGGATGGCTGCGCGGGAGGAAGCTTGAGCGTAGCCGATGCTCATAAAAGCCGCGGTTAACTCACTAGCGCAATTGACTTGGCGAAATCCTTTCACTTCAGAGAGTGCTTGAGCAATAGGCGAATTACAAGAGCGTGGTGCCACAAATATCTGGCTAGCGCCCTCAGTGAGGAGCTGTTGCAAAAGCAGGTCGCAGGTAAGTTTGGTTGAGGATTTTGTCATTGCACTCAAATATTAGAGATGATCTAGCTCCATAAGCGGACAAGGGAATTCGTCAAACCAATTGCATACCTCAATGTCAAGGGCGAGCATCATGGTCCTTCCCCAATTTCTCTCAGAGTAATAGATTTGACCACGAAAATCAGCCTGAAAATTGTCGCCGGCAAGAAAACTCTTAAGATTAAAACCAGGGCTAAGGTCGCGAAGATTGCCTTCCCATCCTCTTACCTTTCGAATTTGCAAACTATTTGCCTGGGTTAAAATCGCTCGCCAGATGTTTTCAGGGCCGGCACCAGCGTCGACAAGCTCAAGTATGCGCATAGTCTTGCCGCCAATTTCGTAGATGCAATAGCCGCCCTCGCACATAAGCAGCTGAAGTTGTGGCCAAGCTAAAGTTGAGTTTTGGTGTAGAAATAGCTCTTTTGCTATTTTGTAATGCCAGTATTTGGCAGAGCGTCTAACTGCAAACGGTCTTCTTGCCAGCCACCGCTGGTGGTAGCGGTGCATTAACTCGATATCTTCGTGAGTCAGTGCTGCACAAGTGAATTCGGGGCAATAGGCGCCACTAGGTAAGCTCCACTTCGCGACAGCTAAATCAATAGAAAAATCGAGACTAGATAGCTCTTGGAAACCAAGCTGTTCGTAAAACTCTGGACCAATATCTGAAAATAGCAAAACTCCTGCCGCACCAATGCTTTCGGCTCGATCTAGAAATTCTTCCATAAAGCGAGCGCCGAAGCCCTTTCCCCGAAATTTTCGCCTAGAGTAAAGAGCGCCAACACCTAAAAAAGGATAAGACTTGCCGCGGGCCGTTAACTCAATTTCATAGGTTTTGCAACCAACTGCAATTTCTCCGCCTTCTTTCAAAGCCAAAAATTTGAGGTGCCGTTTGCCCCAGTCGTGATTGCGCTGAAAGGCGTTGTAATGATAGTAGTCTTCTTTACTTAGGCCAGACGACCACAATTCATAGGTTTCATGCAGCACCTGCAAAATCTCTGAATCGCGAATTTCGGACAATGTCATTGGCTAAATCACGGTATCTTAACTTGCAGTTAGTATTACAGTATTTGTTTCGATTATGGTGTCTTCCAGAGAGTTTATGCAGCTCCCCGAATCTGATTTAACAAAAGCCAAATTGACCAGGGTTTATCTGGGCCATGTGATCACGCCGCTATCGAGTACGGCTTATCTTGACTACATTGAGGGCGCCCTAGTCGTAGATAGTCAAGGGAAGATTGTTGATGTGTCTGCCTGGGCTGACATTCAAGCCAAGTATATAAATGATAGTAATGTCGAAATTATTGATCTTGGTCAAAAGCTTTTGTTGCCTGGCCTTGTCGATCTGCACTTGCATTTGCCGCAGGTTTCGCAAACCGGTCGCTCTGGTGAGCATCTTCTTGCTTGGCTTAATAAATATATATTTCCTGCTGAGGCCCGCTTTTCAGACACTGTCCACGCCCGCAAAATTGCTAACTGGTTTTTCGATGAGCTAGCTTCTAACGGCACAACCTTAGCTGTCGTTTTTACGACTATTCATAAGGCGGCTACTGATGCTGCTTTTGAAGTTGCTCTTAAAAAGGGTAGCCGAGTGATTATGGGCAAAGTGATGATGGATGCCAATTCTCCTGAGGCTTTGACCGAAGATACTGCAGCGTCGCTTCGTGAGTCAGAAGAATTGGCCCTTAAATGGCATGGCCAGGGTGATGGTCTTCTACTTTATGCTTTTACGCCCCGTTTTGGTGTCACATCTACCCCAGAGTTGTTGGCAGGGGTAGGTCAACTTTTCGCTAAACATAAGGGCACCTACGTTCACACTCATTTATCTGAAGCGCGCGAAGAGATTCAGTTTGTTTCGAAGCAGTTTCCGGATGCTCGCAGCTACCTTGATGTCTATCAGAGTTTTGGCATCATCGGCGAGCGCACTGTCTTTGCTCATGCTATCCACTTAGATGACCAAGACATTAAGACCGTGGCCGCTAGTCGAAGCTCTCTGGCTCATTGTCCTAGCTCTAACTTCTTTCTCAAAAGTGGTGTTTTCTTATATCAAAAGATTCGTGATGCTGGTTGTCTCTTTGGTCTTGGCTCTGATGTGGCGGCTGGCCCAGCTATGTCTTTATTCAATGTCATGAAAGATGCAAACTATATGCAGCCCGATATTTGGATTGAACCTCCAGAATTGCTCTACCGCGCTACGCTGGGGGGGGCCGAGGCGGCACATCTCGACCATTTGGTGGGCTCATTGACCGTTGGTAAAGAAGCTGACTTCATTGTTGTTGACCCGAGTCGCAAGAGTGGAATCGTTGATGATATCTTGAGTCAGCCCACCGATGAGATTCTTTCAAGCCTGGTATTTCTGGGAGACGATCGCCTCGTTGAGGGTACTTACGTACGAGGTCGTTGCATATTTCAAGTTTAGATTGAGTAAAACTTAGATGTGAACCTGTTACGATTTCGATGTTCTTAAGGGAGTTCTAAAAATGTCCGGAAAGACTGATATGGCGGCAACTAAAATCGAGCGCGACAAAGAAGTCGAGTCGATTAAGACTATCTATTCACACGAACAGATTCAACAGCGCGTAGCCGAACTGGGCGCACAAATCAGTGCCGACTATGTAGAACTAGAAAACCCTGTGATTATTGGGGTGATGAAGGGAGCATTTTGCTTCTTAGCCGATATTGTTAGACAGATTGTCACTCCCGATCCCTTACAAATTGAATTTGTTCGCTTGGCCAGTTACGGCAGTGCGACTGAAAGCTCTGGGGCTGTGCAGACTCCCTATTTAGAGCTGCCCAATATTTCACGCCGCAATATTATTGTGATTGAAGACATCATTGACTCTGGCCGCACAGCCAAGTTCTTTATGGATTATCTGCGTGATCAGTTCAATCCTAATACTTTGAAAATTGCCGTTTTTCTAGATAAGCCCTCCCGCCGCGTTGTGCCTATTGAAGCCGACTACGTAGGATTCAGTATTGAAGATCTCTTCGTTGTGGGCTATGGTCTTGATTATGCGGAGAAATACCGCGAGCGTCCCTACCTAGGGGAACTCAAGCTAGCTAAGCAGTAAGCAACATTTAGAGGCCCAGTGTCAGAAGAAGCAGAATCAGAGCCTAAAGCCGAGCGTCAAGCTGAAGTTAGTGAAGAAATGAATATTTCAACAGTTGCTCCGGCCGAAGCCCCTACCGTTGTAAAACTCAGCATCTTTGACCTAGCTGCTGGGGTTTTACTGCTTGCCTTCGTTTCGCTCTTTGCTGTCAATATTTTTATTGCTAATTTGGCCTATGACTACAATGAAAGAATGTGCCATATCGCCATTGCCTTGGCTGGTAAGGCTGCTTCAGAAGGTAAAGATTCGCTTGTCGTGCGCCAAGCTGCTAACGGCTTTATGGATAAATGCGGACCGGGTGGTTTCTTCGTTGAACGGCCAGAGCTAATTACTTTTTACGATGAAATCAGCTCCGAGATGCGTCAGGTTTCGGTGGCAACCTCTACTAGAGTTCTCATCCCAGCCCCGTTTATAGTGGTCGACAAGACTCGCTTTGATCGCGATGGCATGCACATGACTTTTAAAAGTGTCTGTCAGTTTCGATTGAAAAATCCCAAAAATTGCGATCCTGGAAAAGTGAAAATCAATCCGACTGAAAAGCGCTTTGAAATCAAAATGTCTGCTCCAGCTGTTTTGCCAGAACTAAAGAAAAAAGAGGGCAAAGCCCCTCATTCTCCTGGCTCACACTCAGAGTCAGAAAAGAAGAAGGGACCAAAGCCGGTTTCGAATCCTCGTTCAGCAGGCTAGCTTATTTAGTTTCTGCCTACTTAGGGACAGATATCACGTCTTTTTTTGAACCGGTCCACATCTCAATTTCGTGCAACGGTGGCGGTGTTGGTGCCATTGTATTGTTTGAGTTGAATGTGGCACTGGCTATTGGTCCACCATTGAAATCAGGAAGCGGTGGTGGTGCTAGAGTTGAGATTGCCTGCTCACCGCTATTGGTGGCACCAATTGATTTAACTGGGCGTGGATAGAGAGCGGTGACATCGACTGTAGCCACGGGTGTATGGTCGGAACCGTTGCGCAGTGATAGATACAGTTTGCTTGCCGAAAGTGCCTTTATCAGCTTTTGTGTATCTTCTGGCGAAACAGCTACTGTTACTGAACCAGCCGGATTTGCTTGATTTTTTGCTTGTCGCTCGAACATTTGACCGACAGCAACCACCTGTACATCAGACAAGATTGGTGCCACTTTTGTTTCAGCACCAGAGCCAGCCATACCGAGGATATCGACGTGGCTATCCGGAGCAATGAAGCCAGCTACTCCAGAGTTGGCATCAACGGCAAACGTAACGGCTCTCATGCCTTGTTTGACATGTGATTCGAAGCTCAAGCTGATACCTTGTGGTGCTAGATCATGAGTTGATAGAATCTGTCCCATGGTCACTCCATACTTGACTGTGCGACCAATCGCTAAATTTGAGCTGGTGAGTGCATCTTGGGGCGTTCTTGTTAGTTCAATTTCTTTTTCTTCTAGGGCATCTGAAGTGATCACTTGGCCATCAGCAATATCTTTGATGACATAGACAACTTTTGCCTTGGCACTGTTCTTCCTTTCTAGATCTTGCAATTGTTCGTTGAAGGCTTTGTCACGGCCAGATTCGCTGCTTGTTACTGTGACAGTGATTAACACAGCCACCCCAATTATCATTAGCAGCATGATTGCCGGGGGAGTGCGTGAGAGCATCAGTAAAACTGTGCGCAGAGGATTGAGGGTCATATTTTGACCTCCTTTGGTGGCGAGAATTAAAATCAATCGGTCTTAATTTCATCTTGCCCTTTGCACCCTTCGGCGATAATAGGGAAAACCCTGAGTTACCTGCTGGCTCGTGTTACGCTTGTGTTACGATCTCGCTTTCATGTGCTAGTTTTTGAGGATTTGAGCATTGCTGCCACCAAAAGAAGTACCAGATGGTTTGTCGGCTGTTGAGTATCAACGGCTTTCTATTCGCTATCAAATGCTCAAATGGCCAAAGCAAATGGCTGCAAGTTCGCGCTACAGTATGGCTGCTGCTGGTGACGATATACCAGAAGAGACTAGACGTAAAGTTGGTGCTCTTATGGCAGCATTAGAGATTACTTTTACAGTTAATGATGCTGTTAATGCTGTGCGAGATACTTTTGAAGAAGCCGTTAGGTTGGCTGGCTCTGAAGCTGGCAAAGTAATTGATCGCAATGAAACCCTAGCGAAAGCAAAGCGCAATGTCGGCAATGTCTTTTCTCTGGCAAATGAATTAGCCAATAGTGCATTGCATAAAGTTGTTGAAGGTGTGGTTCTGCCCCGCATCGGATTGCCAATTGACCATTTACCGAAGGGTCTATCGCAATCTGAATATTTAAAGATGGGGGCGCGCTATGAACAGCTTGGCTTTGCCGAGCAAGCGCGAGCTGCTCTGCAGCAAACCATTGATCAAGGTGCCGAAACAATGCAAGGCAAGCGAGCCAAAATACGGCTGCGAACACGTCTACCACAGAGCAAGGTCAGTGATGATGCTACCCGGCGCTACGTCGATGCCTTAAAGCTTTACATCACCCAAGAGATAGTTGATGCCAAGGCAAAGTTAGAACTGCTTATAAGAGAATATCCTGATTTTGAATGGCCTTACGTTCAGCTAGGGCATATTCTCTTGACTGCGAGTGAAGTCGATAGAGCTTTTGATTTAGCATCAAAGGTGGTGCGGCAGAATCCTAACATGATCAAAGGTTGGCTTTTGCTGTCAACTATTGACTTGATTTACTGGCAGATACCAAAACTTGAAGAGCATCTGCGCAAGATCAAATTGCTTGATCCTGAAAGCCCAGAGCTCTCAACCTTTGAACAATTGCTTGACCTGATTAATCAACAACAACTGCGCTGAAGCCTTAGATTTTTGCAGCTTCTAATGCAGCTACTGATTCAGTTTCAGCAGTTAGTTCAGCGGTGGATTTTAGGGTGGCATAACCAAATTGCAGTGCCGACATGTAGGCATTGTGTACATCGGACGCAGCGGTTACTTTTCCATTAAACTCTACGTCGCGAGTAGCGCAAGCATCATGCACGACAATGACATTGTAGCCAAAGTCGTTAGCGGCTCGGCTAACGGCATCGATGCACATGTGGCTCATGGCGCCACAGACAACTACTTCGTCAATGTCGTTTTTGTCGAGCACTTCTGCTAAATCTGTGTTTCTGAAAGAGTTGATATGCTCTTTAACGACTACGTGTTCGCCTTCTTTGTTGCGTACTTTGCTATGTATCTTGGCGCCATGAGAGCCAGGCGCAAAGAAGGGGGCATCGGCAGTAGGAAATTCATGGCGCACATGAACTATCAAATCACCATTTTGGCGAGCGCTGTCTAGCACCTTTGCGGCGTTGTCTGCTGCTGCATCCATACCGCTTAGAGTCCACTTGCCACCAGGAAAGTAATCATTCTGAATGTCTACAACAATTAATGCTCTTTTTGCCATTCTTCTAACCCTATATTTATTTGTTTTTTTCTACTGACTTTTCTTTTCTTCAGACAGTGAGCTTAGCTTGCCTTGAGCATCGTATACAGTTACTGGCCCAAACAACTCTAAATCACTTTTGATTTTTTTAGCATCGCCAACTGCTGCTACTACAAGGTTATTTGAATCAATTAGTTTGCGTGCTGCCGCTCGCACATCATCGACTTTAACTGCGGTTACTTTGTCAGCGTAAGTCTTGAGAAAATCATCAGGGAGGTCATACAGTTTGGCTTCTAATAGCCTTTGCGCTAAACCAGATTGAGTTTCTAGACCAAGCTGGAAAGAACCAGCTAGGTAGTTCTGCGCACTCTTTAGCTCAGCGTCGGTAACTTTGGTTGTGCGCATACGCTCTAGCTCGTAGAGAAATTCTTGCAAAGATGGATTTGTCACTTCGGTGCGCACGTTGGCTCCGGCAAAGAAAGTACCTGGTTGCTTGCGAGCCGACATGCGGCTATAGGCACCATAAGTAAAACCTTTTGCTTCGCGAATATTGAGGAAGAGTCTAGCGTGAGCAGCACCGCCAAGAATCTGATTCATTACTACCATAGCGAAATAATCAGGATCGCTGCGTTTAACGCCAACGTTGCCAACCTTTAAAGCAGTCTGCACTGAGCCCGGACGGTCTACCAAATAAATGCGCCGACCACTCTGTTTCGGCATTTCTGGCTGCACAGCCAGAGGGACATCAGAAGCTTTCCATTGCTCACCAAATTTACTTTCAATGAGAGCGCGCATTTTGGTTGGGTCGAAGTCACCAACTACAACAAAGACCGAATGATTCGGCTGATAGTGGGCTTTGTGATAGGCCTCGATGTCTTTGCGCGTGATTTTATTGAGCGACTCTTCAGTGGCAGAGATTACAGAATAAGGATGTTCACCAAAAAGTACTTTGTTGAATCTCTCTTCTACAAGAAATTCAGGACTGCCTCTCTTTATTGTGAGAGCCTGAATTTGATTGACTTTTTTCAAGGTCAATTCATTTTCGGGGAAACTAGGATGAAGTAGTACGTCCGAGAGCACATCAAAGAGTCTGGCTGTGTATGGCGAAAGAGCCGAGCCACTTAAGATTGTGTAGTCATAATCGGTACTAGCTGCTAGCCCACCACCAATGAAGTCAATTTCAGAAGCAATCTCTTTGCTCTTTCTTGTGGCCGTGCCTTCTGTAAGAAGGTCAGCAGTCATATCAGCTAAACCAAGCATGTCTTTTGGCTCGTTGGCCGAACCATCACGGAAGCCGAGAGTTGCTGATATAAATGGATAGCGGTGATCTTCAACTAATTGCACTTCTAAACCGTTTGCCATTTTGTAGCTGACAATTTCGGGCAAATTAAATGGTCGCGGTGCCGACATCTTCGGTGCTTCTTTGCGCCAAGCTTCGACAGCGGTGTTGGTTACTTGTGCTCGTGAGATACTTTCGGCTTTTGGAATTAACGGCTGCACTGGCGCTACTGCAGCAGCCTTAGGCTTTGCTTTGACAGCTGCAGCGGCAGAAAGGGGTATAGTTGCCGAAGCCAACAAAAGAGAGATGGCGGTGAGGCTAAAGAGTTTTGTTTGTAGTTCTTGCAGTTTCATTTTAACTCTAGCTTTCCTTTTTCTTTGCCGGAACGACATCGACAGTGGTAGAACTTTCTTTTGAAAACATTTTGCTTGCCACGCGCTGAATGTCATCAGCACTGACATTTAAGTAAGCTTCAACATCTTTGTCTACCAGCCCTGGGTCTCCAAAGAAAGAGGTATACTCAGCCAAAATTTCAGCTCGACCGAGTGAGCGCTGTAGTGAAGAATGGCTATTTGACGAAAACAGCTGACGCAAAATCTGGTTTTTTGCTTTCTGTAATTCGACGTCGGTAACCTTGGCAGTTTTGATTTTGTCTAACTCTTCAAAAACAACTTCTCTTACCTTCTCGGCTGTAGAACCTGGTTTGTAGACTACAAAAGTTTCAAATAAAGATGGTCCACGACGTTCGTCATATGAACAATTAACTTGCAGTGCCACTTGATCTTCTTTGACCAAGCGCTGATATAGTCGTGATGATTCACCGGTTGAAAGAATAGTCTGTAGCAAGTTTAGAGCGTAGAAATCTTTTTCTCTGCGCGCTGGTGCTTTCCAGGCAATCCAGAAAGCCGGCGCTTGAGCTTGAGTATCTTCTACCTTGAGATATTTGGCTTTAGTTTGAGTTGGTTCGCTCAAATCAGGACGCTTTGGCAGTATTACCGATGGAATAGTCGCAAAATATTTTTCTACTAACTTGGTAGCCTCTGCACTATTGAAATCGCCTACGATAGCCATGGTGGCATTGTTCGGTGCGTAATAGGTATCAAAGAATTTGCGGACATCTTCAACTGACGATGCTTCTAAATCTTCAAAATAACCAATTGGCGGGTGGCCGTTGTTCCAGTTGTCGAAGGCCATTTCTTCGAGTTTTACTGATGCTGGCGCGTAAGGTTGGTTGTCTACTCGAAGGCGCTTCTCTTCTTTAACAGTCTCTAGCTGATTGGTGAATTTCTCTTGAGTAACTTTGAGCGAGCGCATGCGGTCTGACTCAAGCCAGAGGGCTAGTTCTAGTTGGTTGCTTGGAAGCTTTTCAAAATAGTTAGTGAAGTCAGCATGAGTAGAAGCGTTGAGGCTACCACCAGCACTCTCAATGTATTTAAAATGGTCCATTTTGCCGACGTTTTCAGAACCCTGAAACATCATATGTTCAAACAAGTGGGCGAAGCCCGAACGTTTTTTTACTTCGTCGCGTGCACCGACATCATAGACAATTGCAACTGATACAACCGGTACAGAGTGGTCTTCTGAAAGAACAACTCTCAAGCCATTGGCTAATTTAAAGTCTTTAGTGACAGGTATTAGAGGTTTGTTGATTTTGATATCTGGTTTGTCGCTGTCAGCAGCTTGGGCGACGTTGCTCCAAAGGCCAGAAACTGCAAGCGTGAGGCCGAGTGCAGTGCTGAAGGCCCTTTGAGCACACTCGGTCTGCTGGCGGCGACCATGCCATCTTTTTGGAAAATTCATTAGCAGAGTTGATCCTTTTCTATCATTCTTATATGTTAGTCATGTTCTCAATTAGTCATGTTCTCAATTAGTCATCTTCGTCGTCGTCGGTGCCAAGTAAAACACTTGACCAAAATATTGAAACCACTAAAAGAGACAAAATGGCTGCGCCTACGCAGACCTTATCGGGTGCACCATAGCGGCGTAGCATGAGATACGAAGCAACGGAAAGAACGAAGGCTAGTAGTGCCACCACATGATTTAATGAGAAACTGCGTAGCATTTATTTGTCTCTATTTTGGTTAGCCGCGAGCTGATTTGAGAGTGTCAGCACATGTGCATTTGTCTCTTGAGTCAGGAATGGTTTCAATCAAATTGACTAAGAGTGATTGTAGCTTGGTGATATTGGCCCCAAAGACCTTCATTACTTCAGCGTGCGAAACGGGCTCTACGTTTGCTGTAACTCCACTATCATAATCGGTAATTAGCGAAACGTTGACAACACACATAGAAAGCTCTTTGGCTAAATAGGCTTCAGGGTATTGGGTCATGTTAATCACTTCCCAACCCATTTTGTTGAACCAGGCTGACTCGGCTTTAGTGGAAAAGCGCGGTCCTTGAATGACCACTACTGTGCCAGATGGGTGCATGGTGATACCCGCTTTTTCGCCGGCTTTCACTGCCAGCTCGCGCATCTGTGGGCAATAGCATTCGGCCGGCGAGACGTGAGTGGTGATTGGTCCGTCATAAAATGTGTCTGCCCGACCGGATGTACGGTCGACAAACTGGTCGCAGACCACAAATTCGCCCGGTTTGACGTGGGCTTGCAATGAACCGGCTGCACAAGGAGAGACCAATCTGGTCACGCCCAGAGATTGCATTGCCCAAAGATTAGCTCTGAAAGGCACTTTGTGCGGTGGAATAGTGTGCTTTTCGCCATGTCGAGGCATGAAGGCTACACGTTTGCCGCCCATGGTGCCGATAGCAACTGCAGCTGAAGGGGGACCATAGGGTGTCTCAACCATCTTTTCTTCGTACTTATCGAACAATTTGTAGAAGCCAGAGCCGCCAAATATTCCGATATCTGCTAAATCGCCATGTCCCGAGCCAGATTTTGTTGCCATTTGATTCTCGTCTTGATGCTAAGAAGTAAACAATAAATATAGCGTTGATCCTATCACTAACAGTAATTGCCTTGGTCGGCTAACGAGCAAATCTCTCTTTGGCAAGCTGGCCAGAAAAAAGAAACAGCGAAACCGTCTAAAAGCTGGCGTGACCGGGTATAAAGAGCTTGTCAAGGTAGTGGTTTCGTTTCGAAAGTAAGTCGGGGTCTTGTTTTAATATGTTATGGAAACACTTTTTAGCACTCCCAGTTGCTCTATCACTGGCTTTAGGTGGCTCTGGTTTACTAAACGCTCAGACCCAAAATACCTATCTTGCCTCGCTCCCCGACAAAGAACGCTTGGCCCACAACATAGCTCTAGTACCCTCAATTCGACCAGACGGTCTCTACCACCGGGTTTGGCGACTGATCAAAGAAGATTATTACGAGCCCAGTTTCAGTGGCCAATCTTGGGACCGTTGGGAGCATCGCTACGACGGTAAATTGAAAACCCTTGAAGATTCACACAAAGCGATTGAGACTATGCTCGCTAGTTTGGGCGATCGCTATACTCGTTTCTTAGACAGAGACGCCTTTGACGATGAAAAATCTCAAATTGACGCCAAGCTGTTTGGTATCGGCGTGCAGATAGGCCTTGACCCAGACAGTCACAAAGTAATTGTCATTACCCCGATTGAAGACACCCCAGCATATAAGGCCGGTATTCTCGCCTCCGATGAAATCACAGAAATCGACGGCAAGAGTACGAAAGGCTTCAATGTCGAAGATGCGGCCAAGCATATTAGGGGCGAGATCAATACGCCAGTCAATCTGGTTTTGACTCGCAGCGGTAAGCGTGTCAAAGTCAAAGTTGTGCGTGCAGAAATTGCTATCAAGGCTATCCCCACTGCAAAAATGCTCGACAATGAAGTTGGTTATATCAGGCTCTCAAGCTTCATCTCTCAGCAAGCCAGTCGTGAAATGAAAGATGCCATCGCCAAGCTTTCTGGTGCGAAAGGCCTGGTAATCGACTTGCGCGATAATCCTGGTGGTTTGCTCACCAATGCAATCGACATTTCAAATATGTTTCTTGATTCAGGAAATATACTGTCTACTGTTGATCGCGATGGTTACAAAACACCGGCTCAATCAGATGGTCATCCAATTTGTATGAAGCCGCTGGCACTGTTGATCAATAAGGGCAGTGCCTCAGCCTCTGAAATTACATCTGGTGCTCTTCACGATAATAACCGTGCCATTCTTGTTGGCCAAAGAACCTTCGGTAAGGGGCTTGTGCAAGGCATTAACCGTCTTGAAGATGGTAGTGGTGTCAATGTCACCATTGCTAAATACCTCACTCCTAGCGACACTGATATCCATAAGAAAGGCATTTCTCCTGATGTTGCAATTGAGCTTTCAGAGCAAGATTTGAAAGATAAAAAAGGTCCTTGGTGGTTGGAGAAACCAACAGCAGGCATCCGTCGCGGGCCTGAAGATGGCAAAGACTTGCAGCTAAAATCAGCACTAGAGGCTGTTCATAAGCGCATTCAAGATTCAGATCACTTAGCCGTGCAGTAGCTATGCAGAGATAATAAAAAGAACGTTCGAAGTTATTGTTAGTGATCAATATCATTCAACTTGCTATTCTTGTAGTTCATCAGCGAAGATGATACTTCAGCAAGCAAGATGAATTAATCAATGTCAACTGTTCCAGCTCAAACCAATAAAGCCACTAAGCCAAGCAGCCACAAAGGTCTCACCATAATTGGTACTGAGGCTGGTTGCGGCAAAACTGTTTTTATGACTGGCTTGTCTGCTCTATTGCGCAAACAAGGCGTTGATTTGCGCGCTGTCAAGCCGATTGTCTTTGGTACTAAAGAGCGAGCCGACTCTGAAATTTCGTTTATTTGTTCTATAAGTGGCACTCCGCGAAACTACCCTGCATCCGTAATTTCTTCAGCGAAGAATCTCTCAGAAGCGCAGTGGGAGCAATCACTATCTGTAGGGTCAGGCGCTTCTCAATTCACTTTTGTTGAAACTCCGGGCGGTTGTGCTTCGCCAATGAGTTTTGAGCAGAACAGCGTAGGCACCTTGGCTCATTCGTGGAAAGACACTAGAGATTTTGCACTTGAACTCGGTTACCCCTGCATTATTGTGGCGCACCACAACCAAGAAGCTATTGAAAAGCTTGTGCTGGCCTACAGCTACATGCAAGACTTGCCGATTACTGGCATGGTTACTGTTGAGACCCAAGCCAATGAAGGCAAAGTATTAGAGAGCAAACTGACTCGCACAGAAGTGGCTCTGCTACTGGCTTCTCGCACTAAGGCACCATATCTTGGCTGCCTTAAGTTTAGCCCGTCAATATCTGTGCCTCGGGTTAATCAGGGCAATTTGATCAAAGTCATATCAGAAGGAGTCGACCTCTTGCTGATTTTAAAGTCTCTCAACATTCCTGTTGCCAATTAGAGCAGCTCTATCTGCCGCCGAAATCACGGTATTAACCATTGGGATCATTTTGACGTAAGCGTCGAAACGGTCTAATTTCCTAAATGACTTCTTGGCCTGCATGGCGCAATATATCTCGCAATTTGTTTCTTGACGGCCAGTGGTCGTGTCTTTATCTGGACAGCTGTATCACCATCAGTGGTATTACTTGAGGTATCGCCTGTCAGACAGCGACATCACCACACAGCGGCTGTAAATGGCAGGACGGTTGTCAACAGGTTCTCCGGTGCCAAGCAGGTCGGTGATTAGCTTCAGATGCCTAGCACTTATTTTAGCCTGACTTCTTTCAGGTTTCTGGATTCAAGAGGCAAACTATAAAACATATATATCGTAGGCCCATTTTTGAGGCGAAATGTGATATTTACTTACGGTCAGCACCGCCGTGAGTGATCAGTGAAAGACGCACACAATGACTCAAGTAAGACTCTGGCCCATGAGCTTAAGCTGCCGTCGAATTCAAGCGAGCTGATTATCTACACTATGTCTGACTCAAGCGGCGAAACAGCTGAAGCTGTTGCTCGAGCAGCCCTTGTGCAGTTTCCGCCGGGACACGCCTCAATTTATCGGCTACCACAGGTACGCAGTTCGCAGCAGATTCCAGCCATGGTCAAAGAAATCTCCCATGGTCGTTCGATAATTGCCTATACCTTGGTATTGCCTGAATACAGAGAGACCCTTGAGGCTGAGGCCAACAAGTACAAAGTGCCGAGCATCGATTTGATTGGTGGATTGATGGCTCGCATTGGCAATTTGACTGGGGCTCAGCCACTTTCGCAACCAGGTCGTTTGCACATACTCGACGAGACCTATTTCAAACGCATCGAAGCCGTTGATTTCGCTATCCGTTTCGATGACGGTAAAAATCCCGATGGTATCCTTCAGGCCGATGTTGTTTTAGTTGGCGTTTCGCGCACAAGCAAGACCCCTAATTGCATGTACTTGGCACATCACTATGGTCTCAAGGCCGCTAACGTACCAATTGTTTATGGTGTTGAACCGCCTCTCGCCTTGTTTCAAGTGCCTGCCAGGCGCATTTTTGGTTTAAAAATTGACCCCTATCAACTGCAAGAAATTCGAAGCACCAGAGCGGCAGTACTCGGCATGCCAGGAACAAGCGACTATGCCGATCCGGATCGCATTATGCAAGAGAGTCGCTACGCCAAGAAAATATTTAGAGAGCTAAAATGCCATATCCTTGACGTTTCAGCTAAAGCGATTGAAGAGACGTCTTCAGAGATTTACATGAAGATTCGCGACGACTAAGTAAAAAACTAAAGCCAACAGTAAGACTAAATCTAGCCCTAAGCACAGCTCAAAACTAAAAAATGGAGAGAGAAATCATGGTGAGTATGACAGAAAGCAGTCAAGCTCAAATTCAAGATAAATATGCTCACCTAAAATTGGCGAAGCGTGTTTATCTCTTTGACGAAGGTTGTGATGCTTTTGCTAGCAATAGAGAAGCCATGAAAGATTTACTCGGTGGTAAGGGCGCTGGTTTGGCTGAAATGACTAAATCAGGAGTACAGGTTCCTCCTGGTCTAACCATTCTTACTTCTTGCTGCAGACAGTACACTGAAAATTCGCAGAAAATGCCAGAAGGCTTGTTCGACGAAGTAATGAAAGAGTTGGTGCATGTAGAAAAGAAAGTAGACCGTCAACTCGGGGATTTGAAAAAACCGTTACTTCTCTCAGTTCGTTCTGGTGCAAAATTCTCAATGCCAGGGATGATGGATACCATTCTCAACCTCGGCCTCAATGACCAAACAGTTGAGTCTCTTGGCGGTCTGACTAGCAATCCACGTTTCGCTTGGGATAGCTACCGTCGTTTCATCGCTATGTATAGCAGTGTAGTGCTTGAGATTGGCAAAGATAGTTTTGAAGATCTGTTAGAAGATCTCAAGGACGAATTAGGAATTGAGAGTGACGCTGATCTGACCGTTGATAATTTAAAAAACTTGGTTGGTCAGTTCAAGGCTCTTGTGGAAAAGCGCTCTGGTAAACCCTTCCCCCAAGATACAAAAGAGCAACTAAAGGGCGCTGTTGAAGCAGTCTTTAGATCGTGGAATAACAGCCGCGCCATCTACTACCGCAATCTCAACAAAATTGACCACAACTTGGGCACAGCTGTAAATGTGCAATCGATGGTGTTTGGTAATTTCGACGAAACATCAGCTACTGGTGTCTGCTTCACCCGTAACCCCAGCACTGGCGAGAAGCTCTTGTACGGCGAATATCTCGTCAATGCTCAGGGTGAAGATGTGGTGGCCGGTACGCGCACGCCGCTAAAAATATCTGAAATGGCCAAAGACATGCCGAAAGTCTACGAAGAGCTTTTGGCTAACGTTGGTCGCTTAGAGCAATACTACCGCGATATGCAAGACATCGAATTTACAATTGAGCAAGGCAAACTCTATTTATTGCAAACAAGAAGTGGCAAGCGCACCGCTGCCGCTGCTGTAAAAGTGGCCGTCGATATGGTCTCTGAAGGTATCATCACCCGTGATGAAGCTCTCAACCGCGTTGAGCCAATGCAACTCAATCAACTTTTACTTCCTTCGTTCATTGCTGAAGACAAAGCAAAAGCCAAGCAAGAAAATCGTCTGATCGCTACCGGTCTAAATGCCTCTCCTGGCGCGGCTATCGGTAAGATTATTTTCAATCCAGATGAAGCAGAGAAAATGGCCAGCCAAGGTCTGAAGGTAATTCTCATCAGAATTGAAACTTGTCCCGATGATATTCACGGTATTGTTCCAGCTCAAGGAGTGATCACCAGTCGTGGTGGCATGACTAGTCACGCTGCTGTGGTTGCTCGCGGTATGGGTAAGCCTTGTGTGGCTGGCTGCGAGGCTCTTAAAATAGATTTAGAGCGAGAAGAAATGTATGTTGGTGCCAAACTATTTAAAAAAGGCGACCTCATTTCAATAGACGGATCAACTGGTGAAATTTTCGAAGGCCAAATCATCACCCATGACCCAGATTTTTCGCAAGATTTCAAAACTCTGCTCGACTGGGCCGATCAAGTAAGAACACTGTTGATTCGTACTAATGCTGATACTCCTGAAGACGCAAAGCTGGCCCGTGAATTTGGTGCTCAAGGTATCGGCCTCTGTCGCACCGAGCACATGTTTATGGCCCAAGACCGTTTGCCTGTGATGCAGCAAATGATTTTGTCAAATACCGATTTAGAGCGCGACGCTGCTTTGGCCAAACTATTGCCTATGCAACGCCAAGACTTTACCGGTATCTTCCAAGCCATGGCCGGTCTGCCTGTGACAATTCGGCTACTCGACCCACCGCTTCACGAGTTCTTGCCTAGAGAAGAGCTCCTCATCGAAGAAGTTGCCACCATGCGCGCTAAAGGTGTGAAGGGGCCTGAGCTGCGCGAGAAAGAAGTCTTGCTGAAAAAAGTAGGCGAGTTGAAAGAAGCTAATCCGATGATGGGCCTGAGAGGCTGCCGTCTTGGTTTGCTTTATCCTGGCATCAACAAAATGCAGGTACAGGCGATCTTCGAAGCTGCTATTGCTGTGAAGAAGCAAGGCATTGAAGTTCTGCCTGAAATCATGATTCCACTAGTCGGTCATGTTAATGAACTGAAATTTGCCAGAGAGCAGCTAGAAGCTGTGGCAAAAGAAGTAATGGCCAAAGAAAAGTTAGAGATCGCCTACAAGTTTGGCACTATGATCGAAATACCTCGCGCTTGCGTTACTGCTGATGAAATCGCAGAGTATGCCGAGTTCTTTAGTTTTGGTACAAACGACCTCACCCAAATGACCTTTGGCTACTCACGCGATGACGCTGAAGGCAAATTCTTGCAACGATACCTTGATGGCGTTGAGTATCACGGCACTAAGCACAAAGTATTGAGGAACAACCCCTTTGAGGTCTTAGACTTTGACGGGGTCGGTAAACTAATGCAAATTGCCGTTGATTTGGGTCGCAAAACCAAGCCTGACTTAAAACTAGGAATTTGTGGCGAACATGGCGGTGAACCACAATCTATTGCCTTTGCCCATAAGCTTGGTCTATCGTACGTAAGCTGTTCGCCATTTAGAGTGCCAGTGGCTCGTTTGGCAGCAGCTCAGGCTACCTTGGTGTCTGGCGAGCGCGACAAGTAAACTCAAGTAAATAAGATTGTGAAAGTCTAGAACTGCTTGGTGCAGAAGGATATTTCGAATTTTCCTTGGGCAAAACCCAAGGGTGCCGTCATATTGCATCCTTGTGTGCATCCATATTTGAAGCACAGGTTTAGAACATCCCCTTGCGCTGGTAGAAAAGATATGAAGGTAGAGGAAAGCAACCGCGGATCAACCATAGTCATGTCCATCGACGAGAATGTAGACGCCCTTCTTAGGCTTCTTCCAGATATGGAGCAATCGCTCGGCCCAGATCACCAAGATTTGGCCGATTACTACATTTCGCTTGGTCTTTTGCTCTATCACGACAGTCGTTTTGAAGAAGCAGAAGAGTTATTCGTTAAGGCTCTGGCTATGCGCGAGCGTCTTTTGGCAGTAGACCATCCTGATGTGGCCGCTGCTCTGAATCACTTGGGCTTGGTCTATCTGGCTGAGGGCAAGTATGCAGACGCCGAGCCTTTGTTTAAGCGGGCCTTGAGCCTGCAAGAAAAAGTGCTGGGCCCTGAACACCTTAGTATTGCTTCGGCTTTGAGCAATCTTGGCGATTTATATATGACCCTGAGCCGCTTTAATGAAGCAGAAGAAGTTCTACGGCGTGGTCTGAAGATTCGCGAGCGCTATTTGGGTCTTGAAGACGGCAGTCTGATTGAAATACTCAATTCGCTGGCCAATATTTATGCCGAGCAAGGCCGACGTGTCGATGCCGAGCCGTTGTTCAGGCGTGTACTCAAAATTGAAGAGCGGGTGCATGGTCATGACCATCCCAATGTCGCAAATGCTCTCAATAATCTAGCTTCGTTGTTCTTAGCTAAAGAGCAGTTTGACCAAGCCGAGCCCATGCACAGACGGGCTCTGGCAATAAGAGAGCGGGTGCTTAGCCCAGACCATCCGAAAGTAGCAGAGAGTCTCAATAATTTGGGTTGGCTCTATCATCAGCATGGTAATCATGCCAGAGCCGAGAGCCTCTACCGTCGTGCAATTGAAATTTGGGAGCACGCCCTTGGGCCTGAGCATGCCTATGTAGCAGCCTGTTTAGAAAACTACGCAGAGCTTCTGCGCAAAACTAATCGTTCAACTGAAGCTGTAACTTTAGATCGGCGCGTGCAGTTGATTCGCTCGAAGTATATGGAATAGTTTGAAGTTACAGTTTTACTGATGAGAGTACTGCCAGTCGCTTTTTAAATTCGATTCTGTCAGGGTGAAAATTTAGCGTGTCTAGCAGTAGAAATGGCATGCCAAAATAAGAGGTGGCAAAAGATTCAGTCGTTCTTGCCTGTTGACAGAGGCTTTTATACTCTCCTTCTCGCCCAGCTTCTTTTGCTTGAATTGCTTGTTCAGTGAGAACTAAAACCCTTGGCGTCGCCTGTATGCGAGCCATTGAATTTGGTAATTGCAAGCAAAATGCAACCAAGAAAGCCAGTGGTAACAGACAAATGGTAATCCTCGCAAAATAATCCAGCAAGCGACCACGAAATTTCCACAGGCAAAATAGTGCGACAAGCCAACAAAACGGTGCAAGTGCGAAAAGCGCTAACACTCTCAAATTGGATGAAATTTTGGAATCAGCTAAAGATAGGAAAAGCGGAATAATTGGAACTAAAAGCACTAGAAATGACATAGTTAACCAAATTACAGAAGTACTTAGATGCCGTCCTGAGTAAATTACTTGTTCAAGTTTGCTTAGAGGCGGAATTCGTTCATGAATAACTAAGCTGTCTCTGTCGATAACCAATTTGTCGCTTAGTAGATCAATGAAGCCCTGTCGATTGCCTCTAAATGCAGGATATGTCATCAAAGGGATCAATACCGAAAAAATAGTGAGCCCAATGAAAATGGTTTCTTCAAGCTTGAGGATATGAATAGCGATGGCATCGAGACCGTAGGCGAATAATAAAATGAAGATACCCCGTTTGACACCATCAAGGACAGAATTGCTGCAACCACTTTCTGGTACCACCTTCAAATTTAGAAGGTATTTGCCTGGTGAAGACGATATGCTGCTGCACTCAAAAAAAGCGAAGTACAGCAGCGGTACCGTGAAGGCAAGGTGGTAGCCGACCAAACTAGCAATCAACCAGCCTTGTTGGTTGTTGATGTTGAAACTACTCGTGAGATATTGTTCGTTGATTGGCAGAGCAAAATACAGGGTTACACTAAGCCAAAGGCAATTGATAATTATTACATCGATAGCTGATGAGGCCATATGTCGAGCAATTTGTTGATTGTAAAATCTCAAGGTTGTCTACTTTACTTTTCTGGAAATTCGGCCGGTATGCCTTTAGCAATAAAGCGCATTAGGCCGGGCGCCATGCCATGCAGCCGCTCGGCAAATTGTCCGGGGAGAGTCAGTATTAGTTCGTGAGAACCGCCCTTGGCCAGAGCGCGTTCAATATCACTAGCGCACTGCTTGGTGCTAATGCTCAATACATGCTTCATTAGGGCACCACTGAGATCTTTGCGCTCGGCAATTATGGTTGGATTTTTCTGACCTGCTACTGCGTTCTTTTCAAAGAATTCTGTTCTTACCCAGCCAGGGCAGACAGTTAGAACATCGATGGCGCTCCCTAATTCGGCCGCTAGACCTTCTGAAAGGCCAGTTAAAGCGAATTTGCTTGCGCAATAACTGACACTACCAGGAAAGGCAATTTTGCCCGCCACTGAAGCGACATTGACTATTTTGGCGCTCTGAGATTTCTTTAAATGAGGCAGTGCGGCATAGGTGAGAGCTAACGGGGTAAAGAAATTTACTTCGAAAAGCCGCCGCCAATCAGCCATTGTTAGATTCTCAAATTTTCCCGGTATGGCCATGCCAGCATTGTTGACGATGATATCAATGCCACCATAGGTAGTGAGACACTTTTCAACGACTGCTTCAATCATACCTTCTGCTGCGATGTCGCCAACTACAATTTCGGCTTCACCGCCAAGCGCTTTGACTTGCTCGGCTGCACTAGTGAGGTCGCCAACACTGCGAGCTGTTAGAACTAAGTGAGCTTTGTACTTCTCAGCCAAGAGTAACGCTAGACCTCTACCGATGCCGGTTGAAGCTCCGGTGATGATTACTCTAGTGTTCTGCTTAATTTTGTTTGACATAATATTGGGTTCTATATAAAAAAGAGAGTTTCAATTCCATAAATTGCTAGTAAGTATGATAATTCTGGGTCATATTGGCTGTTTAGTAAAACTGATTTTAGAGCATCTACAGATGAAGAGCTACGGTAGCGAGCTTTTAGCTGTTTGAGATGCCGTTGGGCTAATGGTGAGCTGCATTCTGATAGGCTGAGGCGGTAGGCTTCAAGTAAGTAACCGGCCGCAATGTATTGAGCCAACATCATGCTGATTAGCATCAGGTAGGTGGTAGCGCTATCGACAGTTTGAGTAAGGTAGAGAATTAGTGATCCAAGGCCGAGCAAAACCAAAAATACAATAATACTGAGGCCGTTCAAGATCAAATTGACTGTGTGCAAAAATATTTGCAGCAGTCTTATGCGAAAATTTCGTCTAGTGGCATGGTTTAGTACTTCATTGAGATCTTCATATAAGGGTATGAATGAACGGGCTCCAATTGCTGCTTTGACTGTGCAGGCTGTGAAAGCAGCAACAACAAATATGATAATGGCTTGGGTATGATTTGGTATTGCCAGTAGTAGCAACGTGACAAACGCAATTTGGGCTGTAGTAAAGCAGACAATGTAGGTCGCTGCAAGTTGCTTACGTGGTTTAGGTTCTAATAGCAAACCTTTTGCCAAAAGTTCTGCTTCTAATTCTTGGGCAAATTGCTGTTTTAAGCCTGATGCACCAATTTCAGCAAGAATGCGAATGAGAGCTGTTTTCGAAATGTATTTTCGCAAGTGGCGAGGGTCTTTTAGTACTTCATGGGCTGTGCCTTTGAGAGCACCTAAGAGTAGTCTGTATAGAAGAGGTACCCTGCGAATGAAGCCAATTGGATCTTTCTTGATGTTGAGACCGGCGGCATCAACCGTTCTTTCGCCCCAGTTTTTAAAAGAAGATTTGATTAGTGCTTGCAGTCTCTCTTCGTAGAATGTTCCTTTTGCTGCTAGACCTCCTATGGCTGGGAGATTGGCAGATGATCCTGTTATTAGTACGTTTTCAGCGCCACTAGCCAGACGATTTTTTACCTCTTTATGTAGCATGTCGAAGACAAGTACACTGAGGGCAAAGGTACTGTCACCGTTGCCAGATAAATAGGCAATTTCAACAGGAGCGAGATCTAGATTCTCACCTGCATCTTTATCTTGTATCTTGTGCTCGCCTGACAAAAAGCTTCGCAGAACCACAAGGGTTATGCAAACTGCAATTAGTTCGACAAAGTACACTTACTTTAGTTAGCCAGCCATGGTCAGCATAGTAGTCAGTGAACCAGTTACAACTTTCTGACGCAGACCAAGTTTGCGCATGGTCTCGACCAAATCTTTCAAGCTCGCATCAGGAGAAAGCTGAGCATCTGATTCAAATGCTAGTGGTCCTTCGATCGCTTTTGCATCACCTTGATGCAGAATAATTACTGGGAGATCGCTATAAGCATGCTTCACTCGACGCAGAGTTGTGACAGCTTCGATGCCTACTGTTGAAAGACTCAATACGACCAAATCAGCTTGGCTCTCGCGGATCTTTTGTTCTAATTTGTTAGTCGGAAGGGCGGTGCCGACTACTTCGAAGTCTTTGTGCTGCTCAAGCCAAAGGCTCAGCGTAACCAGTGCAAGACGGTCGCTGTCGACGATGAAAACTTTGGTGGGCGGGTTCATAAGTTCTATACTTCCTAGTCTTTTCAGGCCTAACCTGCGGAGCCTGAGAGTCATTTGGGGGGTAGCTTCGCTCTGAATTTATCCACGTACAATGTAAAACATTAGACTGCAGAACTACCAGCCCAAGTGCTTAATTAACTTGTTTTGAAAAATAAAGACAAACTGAAGATGTATGCAAGTGTATACCCTTAGCTAGCTTTTTGGAATGTACTGCATTGGCGGACCATACCTTCGCCTCAATGCTTGGAAAGGCAGAAATAGTGCCGCACGAGGCTGTCAAGTGACAAGATGCAAGAAACTTAATCAGCTTTTTGCGAGCTAAACACAAGTCAATAGCTAGTCTATGAACTCTAGTGAGAGATCGATGTTTCTTGCAGAATGAGTAAGAGAGCCAGTTGAGATGGCGGTCACGCCACTAATTAAATAACCGTTGAGATTTTCTAAAGTGATGCCTCCGGAAACTTCAACGTAGAAGTCACCAGATTCATTACTGCTGCTTTTGGATATCTTTTGGATACACTCGCGCACCAGTTCTGGGCTCATGTTATCAAGCAATACGCGCTTGGCTCCCAAATCAAGGGCATCTTGCAGCTCATCCAAATTTGATACCTCTACCGACAATACCTGGCTCATCTGTAAGTGAGGATGAGCTTTGAGAAACTTGTCAGCGGCAGAGAGGGCAGCCTTAACTCCACCAGCAATTTTTAGGTGGTTGTCTTTAATGAGAATTGCATCAAATAAGCCGAAGCGATGATTTGTACCGCCGCCGGCACGCACTCCGTACCGCTCAAGAACTCTTAGACCAGGCGAAGTTTTTCTAGTGTCTAGTATGGCAATGCCTTTGGGGGTTGCCAGGCTCGTGTAACGCCGCGTCTGTGTCGCTATTCCTGAAAGACGCTGCATGATGTTCAGTGCCAAGCGCTCGCCTTTGAGGATGGCTTGAGCCGGGCCGTGAAGTTTGGCAACTGGCACCGGGTTCGACAATACTTCTATATAGGTACCGTCTTCGACAAGCAGTTCAATTTCTACTTGTTTGCTGAGGCGCTCCATTACTCTTGCTAAGAATGGCAATCCGGCTACAACAGCGGACTCTTTCAAAAGAATTTCTGCTTTTGTTTCGAGCTTTGGGCTAACCGTAGCTGAGGTTGTGAGGTCGAAAGGCTGCTCAGGGTCTTCACTTATGCCGCCGAAGTCTTCTAAAAAGGCAAGGTCAAGCAACTTCTCGATCAGCTGCTCTTGCAGTTGGGCTGTAATTTTTGTGGATATCACAGTTGACATAATTTGATGAATTGCCCTTTGAAATCTAGTTGAGAATGCGTTAATATTATATGCGTCGCTGGCTCTGGGTCTATGGAGTTGATATGAAGCTTGAAAAAGCTGTGACTACGACCGTCAATTTGAAGGTATCAACTGCAATTGCCATTATGGTAATTGAGTTTTTGGTTGTTGCCTGTGTTTCTTCGATGGCTGCTAACTCGCAAGTATACGGCAGCCTGCAGCGCAGTCGCGATGCCCTGCTCGATCAAAGAACCTATTTGCAAGGCGAAGCAAACCGTCTTGGTGTGAGAATTTCTGCTTTGCAAACTCAGCTTGATACAGTCAACGGCTATTTGCGTGATAACGATCGAGCTTTGCGTGATGTTGAAACTGCTATGAACCGGTCTCAGTAAGAGCCGAGGAGAGTTAATAATGTCAAATACTAAGTCTAGAAAGGCTCATAAGTTTCAACTTTCGCTGTTGTCTATCCTGGCCATGAGCTGCCTCTATTGCTCGCCAACAAACACATTGGCCGCTTTCGCTGCCGATGCAAAAGAAGAGAAAGACGAGTGCAGTGTCACTTGTGTTGATCCACATGCTGCCTGTGTTGAGTCTCAAAAAGTGATTGATACTTTGCATGAAATGGCTAAGGCAATCAACAAAGGCGATTTCGAACACTTTGCTGAGTATTTTGACGAGGATGTCACCACTTTTGACGATATTACCAAACAACTTCTGGTGGGCAAAAAGCAAGTAATCAGCCGCATCAAAGAGCGTTATGAGCAGTCTGTGCAGGCCTCTGAAGGTCACGCTGTTTCGTACACTATTTATCAACCATATGCCAAAGTTCATGGCAATACTGCCACTGTCACTTGCGTCTTACGTAAGGTTATGGGCGGAAAGCATCCAGTTGTATTCGAGTCACACGATACTAAAGTCTTTGTCAAAGAAGGCGACAAGTGGAAAGAGCTTCATAGCCAGGGTCTTTGGAAGAAAGTATCATCTTAATCTCTATAGCGATTACTTAGCTAGAACGAAATTCAGACCTTCCAAGTAGAAGTCAGAAGCGGGCACACCGTGCTTTTCTGGTATTGGTATTAGTTTGGTTGGTAGGTTTGCGCCCTTCAATTTCTCTTCAGTTTCTTTCTGAAAGACTGGCGGAATGATTGTGTCTTGGTCAGCAGAGAGCAAAGCAAACTTGGTGCCAGCCTTAACTTTTTCAAGGTTGTGGATGATACTGCGTTCTCTATAGATGTTGCTAACGGCCTTTGCAGGTCCGCCAAGCCCAATCATCATGCCGGTCTTCACCAAGCGCGATGGCGTTTTTGCATAGAGCTCTAGCCAGTCTCCGGCGCCTTCGCATGAGACAACTCCGACAATTTTGGCTTTAATATCTTCGGCCGCTAAGTAGCTGTAAGCAAGTGACGAGCACCCACCCATTGAGGTGCCCATGATCACGATGTGGGCTACTGGGTAACGCTCCATCAATTCGTGGATATTTTGATCGATGTCAGATATGGCTAAAGCATTGGCCCAGGAAGTGGTTGCCCGATAATTTGGTGAGGCAAAAATTGTTGCTGGATAGTGGCTTTGGATATTCTGGGCAATAGGATTTTGCTTTGGCGACATGAACGGCTCAAGCTCGTTTGAGCCCATGCCGTGAAGGTAGATCACAAGGGTTAGATCTTTGGAACCATCAAAAACTATCGGTGGAGCTAAGGCGTATCTATCTAATGTTCCGTCAACCTTAGATATGAAGCTGTGGCGCTCTGGCAGCTCCAGCGGCTTATCTACTAAGCCTTGAGTGTTGCGCATGGCCGCTAAGTTGCCAGCGAGAACCTGTCGTTCTTTCTGAACCTTGTGCAGTTTGCTTGACTGGGTCAAGAACAGAATAAAAAAGACAATGCCCGCTACATCGACTATGAGTGCAATGACTAGGGCTGAAACTAAAAGGCGATTTCTCATGGGTTACGGTTAATAGCTCTTACGGCCTCTTACTAACTTTACCTGTGAAGCTTAGCAGAGTAATATGAATTTGGTTTAGAGAGTGAATTCTGCAAATATGCTTGCTAAAACGGGCTCTGTTAATGGTCGCATAACCTGGCTGGCTCTGGCGGCCCTCTTTTCACTAGCTTTAGAGCGACCGGCGATGGCTCAAGCTTCGCTGGGTAATCAGGCAGCAGACACGCGGGCAGCCTCAAGCGTTAATGCTTTACCGACGAACGCTCGCGAACTAAACCTCAAAGGTATTGACTTGCAGTCTAGCGGCAAGCTGAAAGAGGCCGTGGAGTGCTACCGGCGAGCGATTCGGCTTAACCCCGCCGCTGCCGGCTATCATAATAATCTGGCCTTAGCTCTAAAAGACCTCGATCAATGCCCGGCTGCTGAGTCTGAGGCTCGTATTGCTCTAAAACTTAGGCCACAAAGAGCTGACTATCATTTTAATCTCGGCATAATTTTGCAAAGAGAAAAGAAGCTAAATGAGGCTGAAAGCGCGTTTCGCCAGGCTATTCAGTTAGATCCGGCCGATACTGATTCGCATTTTCGTCTGGCTCAGATTCTTTTAGCCTCTGAGGGGGCAACTAGTAATACTGGCAGTATTAACAGTAATGATGCCGAGCAAGAGATCAAATTGGCCTTGATGCTCAAACCAGATCGTTCTGAATACTGCGAGTTGCTGGGAGATATTTATCTAAAGGCGAAGAACCTTGATGAAGCTTTCAATCAATATAAGAAGGTGGTTGAGATCCGGGGCTATACTGCTGCCACTATCCCTGGTGAATTGAGAGCAAAAATCGATTTTATAAAGGCTGCAAAGCCTGCTCCTTAAGTCCGCAGATACAAATGTCCAAGACCATAGGTTAATATTTAGTGCCAGAGTCAGATTCGAACAGAGCGATCGATCCTTTGCTATCGCTGCAGAGAAAGCTTGTAATTGCAGTTATGGCGCTAATAATATTTAGTGCCGCTTGTCATTTCATTCTCTACTTCTTAGATATCGTGCGCATTCTAGGAATTTCAATCTTAATATCGTACCTGTTTATCAGCGTTGTCGACTGGCTTGAGAGGTTCTTGAAAAATCGCGCTTTCTCAATTTTTGTTGTCTACGCGATTGTGGCCGTTATCTTAGTAATCTTGTCGTTAACTGTTGTGCCATCACTCTTGGTGCAAATTAATCAGTTGATTGAGTCGGTATTCCACGAATTGCCACGCACAATTGAGAGCTTCGGCCGCTCCCTTGCGCCTTTTGATGAGAGGCTGCATGCTGCCCAGATACAAATACGAGCAATCGATTTGCTAACATCTGTTGCTCAAAATATTCCTAAACCTGACACTTCGATGATCTTTTCTCGTGTCGGTGAAGTAGCGATGTCGACTATGACTTGGTTGCTCTACGCCTTGAGTATTTTGGTGGTTTCGTTCTACTTTATGCTCGACGGTTATCGGATGACCGATTGGGTAATAGCGACATTTCCTAAAAGCTATCGTCATTCACTTAAGAGCATGGCCGCTGAAATCGATGTCAGTTTGCAAGCCTTCTTTCGTGGCCAACTTGTGCTTGGTTTGTTCTTTGGTGTAGTGATGCTGTTCGTCTACTTAGTTATAGGCGTGCCCTTTGCCTTGGTGCTCAGCGTCATTCTCGGTATCTGGGAAGTGGTGCCTGTAATTGGCCCACCGATTGGTTTCTTGCCTGCTCTAATTGTCGTTCTACTCAATGGCCTCGACAATATTCCGGCCAATCGCTTTGCTCAAGTAGTGATCTTGCTGCTAGTTTTCAATATATTCCAATGGCTCAAAGACAATCTGGTGGCCCCTCGCTACATCGGTGACAAGATTGGCCTGCATCCGGTGGTGATATTCATAGCAATCATGATTGGTGCCAAAATCGATGGCATGCTTGGCATCATTTTTGCCATTCCAGTAGCCAGCGCCCTTAATGTCATCTACAAATACCTACTGCAAAGCGCAGTGATAGAAATGGCTGAAACTAAAGAGAGCACAGAGCCAATAGTTTAAGAAACATTACACATCAGCCAAGCTTGGCTATGGTGTCTTGTGACTCTTCTCGAATTTCTTCTGGGTTTTGATAGCGTCAGTTTTGGCTTTTTTAGCAGCTTGGTCTGGAGTTAGCAGCTCGTCAGTGCCACCGACATCGCGCTTGAGAGCGTTAAAAATGGTGTTTTGTAGAAAGACGCCGAGGACCACACATATTGCTAGCCCGATCAAAATGAACTTAGTGTTGTTTGACATCCGTCGCTTCCTGCCGTGATATAGACCGTAAAAAAAGACAGTAAAAGTAGGATTGCACTTTTACATCGCAATTATATGAGAATAACCAGCGTTGCATAGGTATTTAAGGCTGATAAATTGGCTAAATCGTCAGTTTCAACAGGCTTGACTTCCGCTGGCAGCTATTTTCAATGGTTTAGGTGTAACTTATAGCTGGGTATGAAAAAGTCTGTTGGTCTTTAAAGGAAGGGTCATAACAACGTGAATAAACCGCAAGCTTTTGCCAACACAGGCCCGGCTCAAACCTCGCCTTACACAGGTGCAGCAAAGGCATTGGTCCAGAACATGGGCAAAGCTTTGGTGGGTCAAAGCCGCCCAGCTAAGTTAGCCGTTGTAGCAATGCTCGCTGGTGGCCACGTTTTACTAGAGGACGTGCCAGGTGTCGGGAAGACCCTCTTGGCAAAGAGTCTCGCTAATTCGGTAACTGCCAATTTTAAGCGTATTCAGTGCACGCCCGACCTCCTGCCCTCAGACGTCTCTGGTGTTAACATCTTTGACCAGAAAGACAATAGTTTTCACTTCGTGCCTGGTCCGATTTTCACAAATATTCTGCTTGTCGATGAGATTAACCGCGCCACTCCTCGTACTCAATCTTCATTGCTAGAGGCGATGGAAGAAGGGCAAGTCACCAGTGACGGTACTACTAGACAGCTGCCACCACTCTTCTTTGTGATTGCCACACAGAATCCCATCGAGCACCACGGTACTTTTCCTCTGCCAGAAGCACAATTAGACCGCTTTATGATGTCTATGTCTCTGGGTTATCCACAAGCTGATCAAGAAGCTGAGATCATCAAGAAAGCCATGAAAGAAGGTGGTTTTAAAGTTGATTCTATTCTCAGCACAGAAGATGTTCTCAATGCCCGAGCTGGCGTGAAGAAGATTTTTGTGCATGACGCTTTGGTCAACTATGTGGTTCAAATCGTCCAAACTACTAGAAAACACCCGTCTGTTTTACTTGGTGTCAGCCCTCGTGGCTCACAACTGCTAGTTAGAGCGGCGCAAGCAAATGCCTTTATTGATGGAAGAGATTTCGTCACTCCTGACGATATTAAGTTGCTTGCTCCTTCGGTATTCGGTCATCGTGTTTTACCAAAAGTAAAGACCAATCGGGTCAGTCATGCAGAACTCATCGAAAAAATCCTTGAGACCGTCCCCGTCCCAGCCTGATAAAGGCAATAAAGGCGGTATGAGACCACAGCCCGGAGCGCAAGCTTCAGGGCCAGTTTTCTCATCGCCTCAAGCAACGCCACAAACAACTAAAATGGCTCCGGGAAGACCGATATCGCATGACCAGGGTTTCGGGTCGTCTGGTGGTAAACGTCTGCGCCTGCCTATGGGGCGCGGTTACACTGTCACCCTTGAAGGTCGCCAGTTTGGCTTGCTGGTACTTTCGGCTGTTCTCTATATTTTTGCTGCATTTGTTGCCTCTGATTGGATTTACCTTCTATCGGCAGCATTTCTTGTCGCCCTAGTGCTTGGCACCCTACTGCCTTTCTTTGAGTTAGCTGGTCTCTCTGCTAGTTATCTTCTGCCGCAAGAAGTGGCTGCCCTAGAAACTGCCACAGTTAGAGTCAATATCAAACGCCACTTTAAATTTGGTCCGATATCATGGGTGGTGCCTACGCGCGCTCTTCGAATGACAGTCAACATGACAAAGCGCGCTGCTGATGGTAAACCTAGCGATATCATGGTTGCTCCTGACCCTGTGCTTATCGATAAACTCGAAAGTGACGAGTGGTACAGTTTTCCTACTCCATCGTTAATACGTGGTGTCTACTTCCTTGAGAGCGTTGAGCTTTCCACATGTTTTCCTTTTGGTATCACCTGGTGGTCACGCACCGTCAAGATGACTGAGAAGTCTGAGATCAAGCCAAGTATTACTGTTTATCCCGATGTCCTTCCGATATCAGGTAACTTTCTCTACCTGCTTACAGGCATCGTTTCACCAATGGGCCATGCCACCTCAAATTCAGTAATCACTCATCAATCAAGTAGCTTCCGCAGCGTCCGTGAGTTTCGCAGCGGGGATAGTATGAGGCACATTCATTGGGCCTCGACAGCCCGTCAAGGCAAAATGCTTGTGCGAGAGTTTGATTCAGAGACCCTCCCAGTCTTCGATATTCTGCTCAACTTGAGATCTAACTATCGCAGTAAAGAGCAATTCGAGTTAACTGTTAAGCTCGTCAATTCGCTAATGCATCTCGGCCATAGTTTGGGCCACATGCCTAGGCTCTTACTCAATCCTTCTACTGAGTCAGGTGACCTGCATGATCTTTTGATTGACTTGCCGCACATGCCACCAGGCTTAGCTCTAACAGCTGAAATCTTGGCCAGGGTTGAGCCGATTACAAAAGTAGCAGCTAACCGTAAAACCTTTGATGAAGAGTCTGAAAACTCTGTTGAGACTTGGGATCACACCAACGATAGGCCTATGGTGGCAGTTCTGCCGACCAATGACAAGATCATAAAATTCAGCCCTGGTAGGGGCGATGTGGTTTGTTTGCCAGTTGAGGTAGTTGAAGTTTCGCCAAGCTGGCAAGACGATGATATTCCTTTGCCAGGTATGGAACCACAAGCTGTAGAAAAGGCATCTAATACAAAGAGTCGTGGTGCTTCTGTTAAGAAAACAGAGCGCGCAGAGTTGGGACCAACATCGGGTACAGTTCTTGCCCGAATTGAATGGGAAGGAGATTTCGAAGGCTTATGAGCAAGCGCGAAGTTGAGGTTCCAGAAGATTCAATTGCCCTGCGGGTGATTGTTTACTGCATGACTCTTACATGCATAATAGCCAGTTGTATTTTTATCAAAACATCGTGGCCTGTAATTGTTTTGGCCTTCACTCTCTGCACAGTGGGGAGTCTGGTGGCCTACCAGTACCGCTATGAGAAGCAGAGCTGGATGCAGGGAATTGTAATTGTTGGTGTGCTTGGCGTTGGCGCCAACGCACTAGCTGAGTTTCTCAACCCGATCAATGGTGCCGCCGATTTCTGGGGCCCAGTGGTGCACTTCATTGCTGGCACGTTTGCTCTTCACACATTCGACTTGAAGTCGCGTTCTGATATCAATCTCTCAGCCATGCTTGGTGCGCTGATACTCTGCTGCCTCTCTCCTGTGGCGCGTAGTATCTATTTTGGTATCACGGTACTGACGTATATCAGTTTCGGTACCATGATGCTTTACTACGATTGTATGTCGCGCACTTTGACAAACTGGCTTGAGAGGCCGATGGTGGCAGCTCCCGTAGTGCCATCTTCTTTTTCCGAAAAGCGCCGACGGCCAAAAGGCAGTGCCCAGCTAACTCTGGCGCTATTGCCATTTATTACCATCCTGGCATTTCTCTTCGTCCCGCGTTCTGATGACACCATCGATATTATTACTTCAAGTATTCACAATCTAAGCTTTGCTAATTTGCTGCGCTTACTTCCTGACTTTACTGACCACTCACCAGCGAAGCAACCACGGAGAAATCCGTACACAGCACCGCTGCAAAATCTGCAAGTGCCCAAGAGCAACGAAAAAGATAAAGCGGTACCAATAAAAGCACCTGATAAGCACGCTCCGCCTTCATTGCCTGAGAAGACGAAGGCGAATGGTGGCAAGGGCAAAGGCAAAGCTGACGCTGAGGCAAAGGCTAAAGAGAAAAAAACGAAAGAGAAGGCTGCTAAAGAAAAAGCAGATAAAGACGGCAAAGAAAAAGACCCTAAGGGCAAAGCTGACAAGAGTAAAGCAGATAAGAACAAAGACGGTAACGATAAAAAAGGCAAAGACGGTAAAGACGGTAAATCAGCCGGGGCCAAGGGTGGCGGCGGAAAAGATGGCAAAGACAAAGAAAGTTTGCCACCCGGTATCATTTCTCCGAACGTGATCGATTTAGACGTCAATCCGGTTCAGAAACGTGGAGAGCTTCTATTTAAAGTTAGCTCTACTCGCTTGTTCTGGGAGCGCAGAGCGGTCTTTGATAATTTTGATGGACACTATTGGAGTCGTTCGAAAGATGCCATAAAAGCAAGATATATGAACATCAGACCGCTCACTAGTAAGTCTGGCACCAAGTCGGCTGACCCTAGTGATGCTAACTCTGAAAATGTCGAGGGGCCTAATCCTAATGGAGATTTAGAAGATGCTCCTGATACTGCCAATGGCACTGCTTTAGGTAATGCCTCTCCTAATGATCCAGCCAAACAAGCTGAGTTAGAAGATAAGGAGGCTGAACGTCAACTTGAAGAAGAGAGGCTGAGATCTCTTGATGGGCAATTGAGTGGCTTCGGCTCTGAAACTGCTGTGCATTGGGTTTTCTTTAGACCAGAGAAGGCTAATTTCGACCTTAAAAAGGCTAACGCTTTTGTAGTGCCGAAGATAATGCCAGTGGTTGAGCTAACTCAAGGCTATGAGATGGTTGCTGACCTCGACAATATCGTGCCTGTCTGCTGGATACCGCAGAATGTTGGTATTGATACTAAGAAAATTGTTGTAAACGATTACGGTATGGTTTATACAACAGAGCCGATCAAGAAAGGCACCACTTTCAAAGTGATTTCTCAGCTTCCTTTATATGACACAAATCATATGAGGATTGAGCCAGCTATTACAGCTGAGCAAGAAGACACTCTGCGCAAGACACTTTCAAACTATCTGCAGCTTCCCAAAGAGATGTCTCCTGAGGTGGTTGAGTTTGCCAACCAAGCTGTTGGAACTACTGGTAACTGGTTTAGCCAAGCCGAAAGACTCTGTCATGTGGTGCGCACTCAGTGTGCCTACGAAGTGTCAAAGCCAGAAGGCTATGCTCCTGCTGAAGATCGCGTTAAACAGTTCTTGCTTGAGCGTAAACTTGGTAACAGTCAAGACTTTGCTTCGGCTTTTGTGGTGCTCTGTCGCAGTGTAGGCTTGCCTGCTCGTTTGGTAAGCGGCTATGGAATTGGTACTACCAATAAGGTCTCTGGCATTCGCGAAGTGCGCACCAATGATTTGCACTTCTGGTCTGAAGTATTTATTCCTGAATACGGCTGGGTTCCATTTGACGCCGTTCCTGATGGGATTCTTCCATCTCAGGCCCGCGAAGAAGGCTACAGCCTATCAGGTATTCAGAAGATGATTGAGAGTCAGCTAGGAATGAACCTCTCTGACCAAGAGGGTCTCAGCCCTCGACGAATTGCCAGTTTAATTGCCATTATTTTCACGGCGCTATTGTTCCTTGCAGGCGTTATCTTTGGGTTGATTCTCTTCTTGCGCCATCTCAAGCGTAAGGCTGCTCTCAATAAATGGCTTGGACCCGAGTGGAAAGTTTATTTGGCTATTGTCAAAGCCTTGAAGAAAATCAAAATTGTTCGCATCGAAACCGAAAGCAGTGAAGAGTTTGTTCGACGCGTAGGTGAAATTGTGGCAGATCGATTGAAGCAAGGAATGAAAGTGGATCGCGATTTGCCCACAGCTCTTTCAGAATTCTTCACGGTCTATGAAGCAGTTCACTTTGGAAACAAAGAGTTGACTAAAGACTTGAAAGAAAAAGCATCTGACGTGCAAAAACTTATTAAGTCAAAAGGCAAGTAAATTGTGTGAGGAAGCCAGAGTTGATTGAAATGGTAGACAATCAAGGGCAATGTTTGTTGCTTGATTATCGCAACTGCTCGTTAGTTGATTTCGCTAAACCGTACTGTGAAAGCCAGAAAGCGGAGATGCTCAGTCGACATATTCCGCTGTCTCTTTTCTATCAATCAATGATACGCAAGTTGCTCGCTCGTTTCCGTTGCACAGGTCTTGATGACTATCTGAAAATGCGAGCTATTCAAAATCAAAATGATCATCTTGGTGGGTTGTTTTCGGATGCTGGTATTGGCACCATTTTACTTGATGATTCTTCTAGTGCTGATGACCTCCTACCGGCATCGCAGCTCGCTCAGTTGACTAATTTAAATGTTCATCGTGTGCTCAGCATTGAGTCAGTTTTAGAGCGTCTCTTTGTTGAAAACGATACTTTTGACCAAGCTATGCGTAGCCTTGAAGGTGCACTTAATCGGGCCATCGAGGCCAGTGCCGAGCGTCATTTGAAAGTGGTGGCACTGAAGACAACTTTGGCTAATGGTGGCTTAGCACTTGACGGTGCCACTGTTGCTGCGGCTAGAACAGCCTATCATCCGGCTCGCAAAGAATTACTTGATAGTGGCCGCTTGGGTTGCACCCCGTCTTACAATTATTTACTGACAGAAGTTTTAGAGCTGGCTGTAAAACTTGGTCTTCCTGTGCAAGTTAGGGCTGCTAGTGATCAACGAGTAATCAATATTGAGACAAACCCACTGGCATTTCAGTCTGTTTTGAAAGCAAAACGCTTTGCTGATCTCAAAGTAGTTTTCTTGCACAGTTATCCATTTGTTCGCGAAGTTGCTTATCTCGCCTCTGTTTATCCGGGTGTTTTCTTCGACTTGTCTTTAGCCAATAGTTTGCTAGCACCCGATTTGACGCGGGTATACTACGAAGCACTTTCAGCCGCACCATACTCTAAACTTTTGGCTGGAACTGGCGGCAATACTCAGCCAGAGTCTTATTGGTATGGCGCAATTTGCTTAAGACGAGGTCTCAGCGAGGCTCTCAAAGAGTTGACCGAAAGAGGCTTTTTGCTCAAGGCTCAGATGGAAGAAGTTGAGAGAGCTGTGCTGCGCAGCAACGCAATAAACCTGTATGGCCTCTATTAGCGCCTTTTGCTCTTGCCTGACATTCGCTGATTGTCTCCTTGTGGGCTAACTAACTAGCTGTTTTGTTGCTTCTAGATGACAAAATGCTGCGACCAACAGCAAAATTCGCTGAGATCTTTGTCACTATTTGCTTACAGGTGCCTGACAGCCTTGTCGCCAAGAGGCCAGATGCCTTACAATTTAATCTATGCAATCACCTGACACGGCCAATAGTCGTAAAACGACTGAAATCAAACGTTCTGAAGCACTTGAAGCGATTGTCGCTGCCGGTGCGAAAGATATTCCATCTACCCCTGTGGCCGCTCTAGCGCCCAATTTGGCCCAGCCAGGCTCTCCTCACCTACTTCCTCCTGATAACCTTCTGGTCAATGTAACTCAAGAGCAGCCGCCAGTCGATGTTCCTGAAGATGTTAGGCCCCTATTAACTGATCCGGCCTACTACCTCAATCGCGAACTGAGCCTACTGGCTTTTCAATGGCGCGTGCTTGAAGAAGCCATGGATGGCACTAATCCACTATTAGAACGCTTCCGTTTCTTGTCAATTTTAGGCTCCAATCTAGAAGAATTTTTCATGGTTCGCGTTGCTGGCCTCAAGCGCCAAATCGAGTCAGGCACTCCCAGTGCTGGTCCTGATGGTCTCAATCCATCAGAGCAATTAGATGCTGTCAGTTCTGAAGTGACTCGCTTGCTTGCTAGCGCCCATGACTGTTTGAAAGGCAATTTACTTCCAGAATTGAAAATGTCTGGTATTCAAATTTTGCCCTTCGATGAGTTAACTGAAGAACAGAAGGTTGATGCCCGCGAATATTTCCGCAAGAAGATCTTCCCGGTTCTTACTCCTTTAGCCTTTGATCCTGGTCATCCGTTCCCTCATATATCAAACCTCAGTCTCAATCTGGCTGTTTTGATTCGTGATCCTGTTTCAGATGAACGCTTTGCTCGTGTCAAAATTCCAGATAGTTTACCGCAGTTGGTACCAATCGGTAAAACTGAGCCACCTGGCGCACGCTCAAGCGTTATTCAATGCAAGCCTAATACTTATATTTGGCTTGATGATTTGTGTAAGGCCAACATCGAGCAGCTCTTCCCAGGCATGTCGATTGTCGAAGTTTATCCTTTTCATGTCACTCGTGATGCCGAAATGGAAATTCAAGAATGGGAAGCCGGTGACCTTTTAGAAACTACTGAAGAAGGCGTCAGGCAAAGACGTTTTGGTGATGTTGTTAGGCTGCAAGTGCACCATGCAATGCCTGCTTACATTCTCGAGATTTTGATGAGTAACCTGCAAATAGAACCATATGATGTCTATTTGATAGAAGGTCGTATGCCCTTGAGTTCGCTCAAATATGTAGCCAATCTAGATCGTCACGATCTCAAATATCCTCCCTTCATTCCCTCTATTCCTGCGGTTCTTGATCCAGACACAATGGACAAAAACGAGGATATGTTCGCAGCTATTGCTCGTCGCGATATCCTCTTCCATCATCCTTATGATTCGTTTCAACCAGTTATAAATTTCCTCAATGCAGCTGCTAGTGACCCTAATGTCTTAGCCATAAAGATGACTCTTTATCGAGTTGGTAAAAACTCACCTGTGGTTGAAGCATTGCTAAAAGCGCAAGAACGCGGAAAGCAAGTAGCAGTGCTAGTTGAGCTTAAGGCTCGTTTTGACGAAGAGAGCAATATCGAATGGGCAAAGGCTCTTGAAGCAGAGGGCGTGCACGTTGTTTATGGTTTGCTCGGTCTGAAGATTCACTCGAAACTTGCTCTGGTTGTGCGTAAAGAAGGCGATAGTATTCGCCGCTATGTGCACCTGGGCACCGGTAATTATAATCCGATGACTGCTCATTTATATACTGATATTGGCTTACTCACCTGCGATGAGAAGATTGGCACCGATATTTCAGACCTCTTTAATTACCTCACTGGCTACTCAGCCAAGCGCGATTATCGTAAATTGTTGGTTGCACCAATCAATATGCGTGAACGTTTTGAAGAGCTAATACTGAGAGAAATAGAACACGCTAAAAGTGGCGCTAAGGGTCGTATCATTCTAAAAATGAATGCCCTTGTTGATGAGCGCTTAATCGAATTGCTCTATCGCGCCTCGCAAGCTGGTGTAAAAGTCGATTTGATTGTTCGTGGCATCTGCTGCTTGCGCCCAGGCATTCCTGGTGTTAGTGAAAACATTCAAGTAATAAGTGTTGTCGGTCGCTTCTTAGAACACAGCCGCATTTATTACTTCCGCAATGGTGGCAAAGACGAAATATTCTGTGGCAGTGCCGATTTGATGCCACGAAATTTGAACCGCCGTGTCGAAGTCCTCTTCCCTATTGAAGACGAGAGATTGGCTCGCTTTGTGCGTGATGCTGTGCTCAAGACTTATTTGTTTGATACCAACAAGTCGCGGGTTATGCAAAGCGATGGTCAGTATTTAAGACTGCGGCCAAGAACTGGCGAACAAGGGCTAAGCTGCCAGCAATGGTTCTTGACCAACAACCAGACTAATAAGCGCTAATTTTAGAGTATCAAGTTAGGCAACATTAGAAGACGACAGATCAAGATCGGCTACATATGTCGATGGGCTTGGCTCTTGACGCCTTCCAGGAGTTTCTAGCTTCTTGCGAGAATCTTTTTCTGAGCTAAAGCTGCTGGCTAAAGAGTCGAAGCGAGCTTTAGAATTGGGGCGGTGAGTAAGCTTTTCCATCTTCTTCAGTGCGGCCGCTTCATCTGCTACCTCGCCACCAGGGGTGAGGCCAGCGCGACGCATAATGCGACGGGCACCACCTTCGCCCATTTGATTGGCGATATCAGCTACTAGTGCGGCTCCTAGCTCAGACTTAAGACCATATTTCTTAGCTGTCTCTCCAGACTTTTCAGCAAACTTCTTGAACTTATCTACTTGAACTTCTTGAAACTCAGGATCTTTGAGAGCTTCTTTCATTTTGCCCATCAAATCTTTATTGCCTGCCAGATTGGTGCGTCTGACATATTTTTCGCTCAATAAATTGTCTGCGTACTTTCCAAATATGTTGTCGAACTTCTCAGGATTTTTGTCATGGAAGCTCTTCAACAAGTCTGGCAGCTCACCTTTCTTTTGATTCCATTGTCTAACGCCTACCGATATACCATGGCCAGCATCATTAAGTGTAAGTGTCGTAAATTTGCCTTCGTTGCTAGCAACGGTCTTAACTACGCGATCGGTAAGAGTGTCTCCTAAGTGCGACTCAAGATCTTTCTTTGGCCCATCTAAGAGTTTGCGATCGGCATCGTTCATAAAGAGTGAGCCTTTGAGACCGAAGGTCGAGTCGGTTATTAAAGGAGTAGGGAAGCCCATCTTGGCAATGGCAGCATTGTCCGAGACAACATCTTGCTTGGCAGGAAGTTGGTCTTTAGCTGGTAATCCATTAACTTGGTCGTGAACAGCGCTTTTAGTGTTATCGCTGCCTTCAGCCGGCCGGTCAATAGATTTATGCTTAGGCTGAGAATCAGATGCTTCAAGGCTCATAGTAAGTGTCTCCCGGGGTGTCTTTCTTAAGTGAAAGGGGAGATTCAATAATGTTCGATAGACTGTGAAAATTACGTGACAGTATTAAGCCGCTTTAAAGTTTCGCCAAGGTCCTTGTCGGTTGGCAGTTTAGCCTCTCCGCTTTCGTTCACGCCAAAGTCGATGTTGCAATCGGGCAGCAGGCGCCGTAGCGCCGCCAAATCGGGCTCACCAATTGTCTCGCTCTCGAGTACCAGCGTCTTAAGGCTTTTGATTCTACCTAGAATAGGTCCGCATCCCGCTGTTGCCGAAATGTTCTTGATTTGCAGTTTTTTCAACTTATTGCACCGAGATAGATAAGCTAGTCCTTTGTTGGTAATTAGCGGATTGTTGTTAATTGCCAATTCTTTGAGGCCAGGAATTTGACTGACCAGTTTAAGGTCATCATCTGTAAGATTGGTGGCCTTCAATGAAAGATTTCGCAGCGACTGGCTTTTGACAAGCTTTATTAGGTAAGGGCGGGGATTTTTTACATCGTTTGCGTTCAATGAATCTAACATCGTTAGACGTTTGAGCTTGGTCAGAGCAGCTCCGTCAATTTCGTCATCATCAAAGGTAAGGCTGTCCAGGTTAGGAAGGCAATTAAGTGTATTGATTGCCTTTTCTGTAATAGAGCAGTCGCGAATAACCAAATGGCGCAGGCGAGTTAGGTGGCTGATATTGCTTATTACCGTATCGTTTATAACTGCTGGAGTACCTTGCAGGTAGAGGTTTGTAAGATCGTTGGCGCCAAACTTTTTGAATAATTCTGGGTGCATCAAAAAAAGGTCGCTAGGGCGAAAGAGCATCTTTTCGTTGTACTTAACTTCGATATCGCCTATAGCCAGCCTTTCTACGCCATCATTGCCAACTTCAACCAAACCGAGTTTGTCGCTTCTAGGAAAGTGGAAGATATGACGCAAATTATCGTGGAAAATTGTGAAATCAGGCTTTGCTTCTAATGCTCGGTCATTGTTGCCCGGCATGCGCTCAAAAGCTACCCGGCTCGCACGCGTGTTCGGAGTTTTGGCTAGAATGCTGAAAAATGCCCAAGAAACCATATAGGTAAGAAATAGAAATATTGCCGAGGCTCCTAACAGCAACACCAAATTGTTTATCTTAAATGGCTTTCTTGTTTCTTCGTTAGATAAGCTATCTACATCTGGGTTGACTGCTTCGCCCCTGGCGATGCAATTGAGGTCGTGGGCAAATTGCGCTGGGCTTAAGTAGCGGTCGTCAATTGATTTCGCCAGCATCTTATTTAGTACGATTTGCCAATCACTATCATCGATTATGCTGTTGCTGAAATTGGCTAGAAGCGGTAGTGGTGAAGTGTTGTGCGATACCGCCGTAGCAAAGGCATTCTCGCCAGAGAAGGGTACTTTAGCGGTCAGTGCCTCAAAAAGTGTGATACCCAGAGAGTACAGATCTGAGCCTGGCCCAAGTGGTTCGCTATTCCAATGCTCTGGGCTCATATAGAAAGGGCTTCCGATTAGCTCGCCTGTTGCAGTGAGTGACTGGGCAAACTCACCTTCGGCAAAGCATTTGGCCAAACCAAAATCGATTAATTTTGCATCGACAATCTTGCCAATTTTGTCAGTGATTACGACTATATTGGCGGGTTTGATGTCGCGATGCAGGGTATCCATCTGGTGGGCATGCTGCAAAGCTGAAGCCATGGCCAAGAAGACAACTAATACTTCGCCTTCGCTCAACGGACCTTTTGCTTTAATTCTGTCGTGCAGGGTTTGACCGCTGACCAGCTCCATCACAAGATATGGCACTTCGCCGTTAAGTTTGCCGAAGTCATAGACGCGAGCTATATTAGGATGGTTGAGCCTACTAGCGTTGCGAGCTTCACGCTCAAAACGGCCCCAAGTCGCTTGGTCGTTTAGGTCTCGCTCTAGAGTCTTGAGAGCAACTTGTCTATTTTTCTCAAGGTCGACCACCAGGTAGACTTTTCCCATGCCTCCCTGCCCGATTGTGGTGACAATCTGGTAGCGTTGGTCAATGATTTTATCGCTGGAAATACTAGTAACCAAATTGTTCTCTTCGAATATATCTTAGAAGGATAATTGAGCAAGTGTGAATGTTTCGTGAGTAAGAAAGCTTTCCAAACCTTTCTAACATTGGTTTGGAAAGCTTTTCTTCTGATTCACTCACTTCTCTTAGCCTTTGACGCATACTAGAGGTCTGAGCTTGTGAACGATTTCAACAAGATCAGCTTGGGCAGCCATAACCGCATCGAGTGACTTGTATGCACCAGGAGACTCATCAAGAATACCTTCGTCTTTACGGCATTCAACGTGAGCTGTATCAGCAGCGTGGCGATCAAGTGAAATCTCCTTTTTCGCTTGGCTGCGAGACATGGTGCGTCCGGCTCCGTGAGAGCAGCTGTTAAAGCTCTCGCGGTTTCCTTTTCCTCTAACGATGTATGAGCCAACTCCCATCGAACCAGGGATAATTCCCCAGTCGCCCTCTTGTGCTCTCACTGCACCCTTTCTTGTTACCCAGACAGATTCGCCGAAGTGATCTTCTCTAGTTACATAGTTGTGGTGGCAGTTGATCACTTGCAATTCTGCCTCAAATTGAGGTAGTTCGCCTGTGCGTCTTAGTGCCTCGATTACTTGGCCCATCATCACTTGTCTGTTCAAATAAGCATAATCTTGGGCCCACTGAACAGCATAGAGATAATCATCAAAGTAATCAGCGCCTTCAGAAAGATAGGCAAGATCTCTATCTGGCAAATTGATTTGATTTCTCGTCATCTCTTTGCGAGCTAGGTCGATGAAGTAAGTACCGATGCGGTTTCCCACACCTCTGCTTCCTGAGTGCAACATCAGCCAGACATTGTCTTCTCCATCGAGAAGAATCTCGATGAAGTGATTACCAGAGCCAAGTGTTCCCAGCTGCAGACGGTTGCGGCTGTAGTTGCCGTCGTCGACTTTAGGGTGTTTAGCAGCGATGACATCATACTTATCGCTCAGTGTTGACCATGCCTGATTTACAGGCTTAGCAGCTGGATGACTGCCAGCTAAGTCGTCGCGCCAGTATCCTTTTCCTACAGGTACGGCATTTTCGATTGCTGCTCTGAGCGAGCGTAGATTGTCAGGCAAGTCGGTAGCTTTGAGCGTGGTTGCCATAGCAATCATGCCGCAGCCAAGATCAACTCCAACAGCCGCAGGAATGATTGCCTTGAATGTTGGGATGACGGTACCGACAGTGGTGCCCTTGCCCATGTGGGCATCGGGCATAACTGCGATGTGCTTGTGAATAAATGGCATAGAGGCCAAGTTAATCAGTTGCTGCAAAGCAGAAGCCTCTAGGGCTACACCCTTTACCCAAGCTTTGATTGGTTTCTTTTCGTGAATCCTAATTACTTCATAGGGTAGGTCATCGTGAGCATAGTGGATTTTTTCGATGTTCATTTTATTCTCGTCTTTTCTTTTCTACTTCTTATTTGTTGTCTAAATTATAAGTGGCTTTGGCTTTGAGTTAAATACCGCCAATAGGCTATTCACCGCGCTAAATAGCCTCACGGCATCAAGTTTGTCGCTTACACTCGCCACCTCGGCTCCCTCAATTTCACCATCTATTTCTATTTCTATTTCAATTTCACTTGCGAATTCGCCAACTGTCTGACAGTTGTTTTGGCAGTTTTCTGTCTGGCGGTGTGTTCTGCGGCAGTTGCCGTACTGGCGATAGGCAGTGACGAAGATATGTTCGACACTGAATCTTCTCATTTGCTGTTGCCAGTTTATCGTTTCAATTATGAACCTCATTAGTGGTTGCTCCTTTATTTGTAGTGAAATTTCTGGGGACGCTCTGATTGAGAGCAAAAGGTTTTTATGATTAATATGACGAGCCCGCACTGCCGTTTGACGCAGAAAATTGTCTGCACCATATACGGTGTGCCGATGTAATGGTTATACGGTTTCGATCGAAGAATGCTCAGCTGATCAATTGAGCCAAAGCCCAGCTTTCACACTGATACATCACTAAGTCGATGTACGCTACCTTAGAAGGCCTGTTTCGGAGGGTTTTGGCATCTAAACTAGATTGTCAGACTAGTGAGAAACGCCTCTTATGGTTGCCTTGTTATGTTGGTCTCTTTAACTGTTTAAACTAGTTAATTGCTTAGGGTATCTGGCTCTCGGCCCGGATGCCCGCCGTCTGCTCTACAGAGATCGTGATTTTTGCCCTTCAACATATTCGCTGTGGCGAAATTCACGGCCCCAAAGTCGCCAATCCGGCGGGCTGCACAAGTCGTGCTGGCGCCTGGTTTGGTTGTATAGAATGGTCCCATGGGGCACCTCTCTTTTTTGACTTCGGATGTGTACTGCGAATTTCCGCTGCGGTTAAACTGCGAAATAGACTTAAGAATTTGACTTAAGAAATGAACTTAAGACTTCTAAGGGCCTGTGAACAGCATAGTGTTTTCAGCACCACTCTGTCAAGCGCTAAATTGCTAGTTGCCAACTTAATTATAACGGCATCGCAGGTGGTGTCACTTCTGCTACGCCGATACATCTAAGTAAGCTATGAAAAAAAGGAAGCGAAGCTAAGTGTTATCTTCGATGTAATCTCCGCCTACGGGCAGATAATCATTGATCAAAGTGAAAACTACTGTGCCGAGGACTACAATGGCCAAACTGGCAAGAGTCATAAAAAAACGAGCACTCCTTAGGGACAGCCTATTATCTATGCTCTAAAGTGATCACAGGGTATACAGTAAACATATCTTTACAGAGTTTATTTCCAGTCACACCCCGCCTCTTCACCTCTAGATGTTGGCAAGTACAGCTTATTAGTCAAGAGTGAACAGGCGGTGAACATAACTAGGTTGCGGCTTGATGCTAGTTAAATTCTAAGAAATGAAGTCACTTAGCGATTTGTTGTGTAAATGCCGCCGTAATTTCTTCAATGAGCGTTTCTGGATACGACGCAGTTCGGCCACATCTATATTGAGTTTGGCAGCAACCATTTTTGAGTCGTACATGCCATCTCCCTCAAGGCCGTAGAGATAACTGATTGCCGTTTTCTCAAGGGGGCTTAGATGGCGCGTCAGGCGATCAATGCCTCGTCTGAGCATGGTCTGCTCAGCAATACGCTCAGGAAGGGCCGAAAACTGGTCTTCTATAAAGCTGCCAATCGTATCTTTTTCTGTGCCTGGCATTGTTTCGTCTAATGAAACGATACTGCTTGAGCTGCTTACCAATCGACTAATCTCTTCGGCAGGCAGCTCCAAGGCGCTCGCCAGTTCAACCTCAGTAGGAAAGCGACCGTTGCTCTGGCGAAACTCTTTGGCATAGCGCTTAATGCGAGACATCTGGGCCCGCACGTGCACCGGAATGCGTATAGTTCTGCCTTTGTTTGCGATCGCTCGCATGACTGACTGGCGAATCCACCAAGTGGCATAGGTGGAGAACCTGTTGCCCATTGTCGGGTCGAATTTCTTGGCCGCATGAATGAGGCCCAGGTTGCCCTCTTGAATCATGTCTTCCATATCTAGACCCTGGTTACGAAAGCGTTTAGCTATGCTGACGACCAATCTGAGATTGCTCACCACCAACTTAGATAGAGCAGCGTCATCACCACAGGCAATTGCGCGGCCCAATTCGATTTCTTCGTTAGCTTTAATCAGACCGGTTTTGCCGATATTTTGCAAATAGGCATAGAGGGCAGGCTCTGCGCCTGCTGCCTTAGCCTCTTTTTCGGCCGGCTTCGATTCTTTGTCGTCTTCACTGTCTTCATCACCGTCTACTTCTGAGGGTGAAGCCATCGAATTTTCGAATCCTTGGCTTTCAATGTCAAAAGGACTGGGTGGAAAATCTACTATGTATGTGTCTAGCTCGTTCATTTTGCTCACCATTTGAATGTCTCGAATGCGCCAACATCTAGAGATATTCGGAAAGCGTTTTTAAATTCCTCAATTGTCGTCTCATTACCCCTAAAACTTTTTTGCCTATGAAACCTGCGTGGTTTTGCTGTTTGCTGTGTAGAACTCGAACCAGAAGGTGCTTCCTTCTCCCAATTTGCTGTCGACGCCAATCTGCCCACCATGCAACTCTATAAGCGATCGACTAATAGACAAACCTAAGCCAGTTCCTCCTACTTTTCGTTTGTCAGATGAGTCTAATTGTTGAAATACTTTGAATAGCTTATTGAGTTGATCAGGCGCGATACCAGCACCTTGATCTGTCACCGAGAACCGTACGGTGTCTCCGCCACGCAATTCGGCGCCGAGTGCGATGACACTATTTGCCGGTGAGAACTTGATGGCATTGTCGACTAAATTTGTCAGCACTTGCAGAGTTCGATCAATGTCTACTGAAAGTTCAGCAGCTGTCGACACTTCTTTCTTGAGAGTAACCTTTGCCGAGACTGAAAGCGGCCTAACAGCTTCAATAACGCTGTCAATCAATTGCTCTGGGCTTACGATGGCCGTGTTCAATTTGAATTTGCCAGATTCGATTTTCTTCCAGTCTAAGATGTCTGATATTAGGCGAATCAATCGCTCAGAATTTTCTAGAGCGATACTCACCATGCGCATCACTTGTGCATTGACTTTTCCTGCCGAACCGTCAGCAATTACACTGAGTGCCCCGTTGATAGAAGTCAATGGGGTCCTTAACTCATGAGAAATAACTGAGTAAAACTCAGACACTCTTTTCTCTGCTTCTCGGCGAGCCGAAATATCGTTCTGTATTCCGACAAAATTTATCAACGTGCCGCTCTCATCATGCACAGGAGACACCGTCAACTCATTCCAAAAAATGGAACCATCACGTCTGTAGTTTCGCAAAACAGTTGTGACCGCCTGTTCGGAGCGAATCGCTTCTCTAATATTTTCGATTGCTCCTTGGTCTCGATCGTCGCGTTGCAAAAAACGGCAGTTGCGGCCGATCACCTGATGTCTTTGATAGCTAGTCATCTCAAGAAAAGCTTCGTTTACATAAACGATCGGATTGTCTGGGAGCCGCGGATTAGTGATGCAAATTCCGTTGCGTACAGATTCTACCGTTCTTTTGAAAAGCAACAACTGTTCATTTTTGCCGGCGCAATTGCTGTCCAAGTAGATTTCCTCTAATGCGTCCCAGCGGCAGCTGGTGCCTTAATTTCGTGGTTCAGGGATGACTCAAGATTGGCATAGTCGAATTTGAATCCGGCTTTTTCTAGCTTGCTTGGCAGTACGAGACTGCCGTCCAGCAACATCTCTTGGGCCATTTCACCCAAAATTAGTTTTAGACCGAAGGCTGGTGCGGGTAGAATTGCCGGGCGACTGAGCACTTTCGACATGGTTGAAGTAAATTCTGCATTGGTGACAGGTTTAGGTGATGTCATATTGACTACGCCTTCAACGTCGTTCTCTAACAAAAATACAAAGGCTTTGACCAGGTCGTCGATGTCGATCCAGCTCATGTACTGACGACCGCTACCCAAGACCCCTCCTGCTCCGAGTTGGAATGGAAGAAGCATCTTGTGAAGTGCTCCGCCTTCTTTAGATAAGACCACTCCAAGTCTGGCTATAACCACCCTTAAACCTTGGCGCTGCGCTGGTTTGGTGGCTTCCTCCCACTGTCGGCAGGTGCTAGCTAAAAATCCGGTTCCCGGTGAACTTTCTTCTGTTATCGACTCGCTGCCACGATTGCCATAAATGCCTATGGCCGAAGCGTTTATGAACACTTTAGGGCTGCCACTAGTCTTAGCAAGTGCATTAGCCAAGAAAGCAGTAGTTTTGACTCGGCTGTCAACAATAAGCTTCTTCTGCTCGTCAGACCAGCGTTTGGCGGCGATGTTCTCACCGGCTAAGTTGATCACAGCATCGAAGGTCTGTAGATATTCTGAAGTAACTCCAACGAAGACCTGGTCATCAGCACTGCCTCTCACCAGAGGTGTAACGACATGGCCTTTCGCAGACAAGCTCTTGGTCAGAGCCTTACCTACCATCCCACTGGCACCTGCAATAGCAATTTTCATAGTCTCTCTCGCTTGTTGGCACACTCACAATTTTAGGCTACGCCCAGCTTGTGAATATGTAGTGAACGGCCCTCTCTATATTACTGGTATTATTTAGGCCAATATGGCAAAAATCTTAGTGGTAGAAGATGACTCGGCACTGGCAGAAGTGACCAAGTTTGGCCTTGAGTCTCAAGGTCATATGGTTCAGATTGCCTCTAACGGTGACGATGCTCTCTTAAATCTGCGCGTCAACAAGTACGATTTGGTTATCCTTGACTGGATGATGCCTGATTTGACTGGCATAGAGGTATTGCTAGCCTACCGCGCGGCTGGAGGCAAGATTCCGGTTCTAATGTTGACTGCCAAGACCCTGTTAGAAGATAAAGAGCAGGGTTTAGATGCCGGAGCAGACGACTATCTAACCAAGCCCTTCGAACACAGGGAGCTGCAAGCCCGCATTCGTGCACTCTTGCGCCGGCCAAGCTCTTTGGCAAGCACTGTGCTCACGGTGAGTGACATCACTTTAGACCCCGCCACGTGTGTTGTCACCCGCGATGGCAAAGAGTTGAAGCTGCGGCCAAAGGTTTATAGCCTACTTGAGTTTTTGATGCGCCATCAAAACCAAGTATTCTCGGCTGAAGCGATTTTGGAGCGCGTTTGGCTGGATGATGCCATGGTCTCAACTGATACAGTGCGCGCTCACTTCAAACTTTTGCGTCGCAGTCTAGGTTTATCGGAAGGCACTTTGATTAAAACCGTGCGCAATAGAGGCTACATGTTAATGTCAGACGATTATGCCGCGAAGGAAGCCTCTCTATCTATTGAGGAATAAAAGTAAGTCATAACAAGTTAAAATGAAAGCTGCATTACTGCGGGGATTAGATGAAAGCTTCAAATTCTTTCTATGTCAGGTTGGCTTCAAGCGCTAAATTTTGCACCGGCTTCATTGCTGCTTCAGCTTTGGCGCTTTTCTCGTTAGCTTTTACCGATTTAGCCTCTCACAATGCGGCGCTGGCTGATAACCCAATTGATCTAACTAAGAGTTTGGCAGGCAAGTATGATGCTCGTGTTGTAATGATCTACGATCATGAGTGTGCAGTGTGGTGCGGGCAAGTTAGGCCAATCATGTCTGATTTGCGAAATGAGTATAAATCGAAAGTTCAGTTTGTTGAATTGGATACTTCAAAAGAACAATTGGCAAACAGTAAGACTACCGCTAAGACTATTGGTGTCTCTAAATTTCTCAATGAAAACGCTGATTATGCGCCGGTCATAGGTGTCTTTTCCGCTAAGGGCAAGCTTTTAAAAGAGCTAGTTGGCCCTAAGAAGAAAGAAATTTATACAGACGCAATCAGCAAGGCTCTAGCACCATAATAAATGGCAATTGCTCAGCCCCGTAACGATCTTAATGAGCACTTAGTTGGTTATGCCACTGTCATTGCAATGTTTCTATCAGTTGCCAGTTTGCTACTGGGCGCCGCTGTCACCTATGGTTGGATTGCTGACAATAGCCTGCTCAAGCATATGCTTCTTGACGGTCCTGTCGTGTGGTCAAGTGTTGGCATTAACACCCTCTTTCTTGGAACGGCCATCTGCTTATTAGTTGTGGTGCACCGTCTCAATTTGTCTAGGCCGGTTACAGTCGGTATAAAAGTATTTGCCAGTTTGCTGTGTCTGATTGCCTTTGTTGCTGGGCTGAGCACATCAATTGAAACGCTTTGTGGTTTAGATTTGAGCTTGAACCACATTTGGTATCGCGCTAACGAAGACTCTTCTGGTCTTTCTTTTCCTGGCCCAATGACTCCAGATGTCTCTTTCGCTTTCATGGCACTAACTGCGGCGCTGGCTGTTCAAACATGGTTTCCTTCCAGGTTCATTACATTCGCTCAGTGGCTGTGCATTGCAGCACTGCTAATCACATCACTTCCTCTTGTTGGCGCTGTTAGCGGTGCTGAATCTCTTTGTACATTTTTCGGCTGCTTGCGTATGTCTGAAGGAATATCTTTTTTGTTCGTTGTTATGAGCAGTGCCTGCTTCTTTCTCAAGCCAGAGCAGGGCCTTTCTGGATTTCTATGTTCTAAGACTGCTTCTGCTCTTGTGGCTCGACGAGCCGCTTTGCTGATAGTATTTTTGCCAATTTTATTTGGTATACGCTTTGCTCTTGTGCACTACAAGATTGTTGATAACGCTTTGGGATGGGCTGTTTTTGGATTGGGTTCGCTAGCGTTAACGATAGCCTTGGTCATCAGTGGTGTTAAATCGGCTGAACAACTACTAGTATCAGCTTCTGGCTTGCCCGCCTCTGCACTCTTTAACCCGAGCGCTTCTTTGGCCCTGAGCCAGGCTGCAAGTTCTGACTTTTCGATTAACATTGGCAATGGAGTCATTAAAGATCAAATAGACCGTTCAGCGAGTCATGTGAGAAAAGTCTGTTTGGCCTGTGAAGAAGAGATTGATAAGAATGAGGACGTCTGCCCATTTTGCGAATCTGTTCTTACCCGGTTGATTAACAAGTCGTTGGTTGGCCAAATTTTTGCTGATAAGTATGAAGTGATGTGGCAGCTTGGTGACGGTGGCATGGCCAGTGTCTATCTGGCGAAGCATCTTTACCTTAAACAAGAACTAGCTGTGAAGGTTTTGCATGCTTCTGGATCGAGCAGTATTCATGATGTGAAACGTTTTCAGCAGGAAGCTAAGGCTTTAGGCACACTGAACCATCCCAACATTGTCGCGGTCAGAGATTTTGGATTCACCGCCAGTGGTGAAGCATTCTTGGCGATGGAATATGTGAAAGGATTCTCTCTCAGTAATTTAATTGAGAAGAGCAAAGGTTTAACGGTGCAGGAAACTGCAATGGTAATGCTGCAAGTGTGTGATGCTCTTGTGCACGCCCATGGCGAGGGAATTATTCATCGCGATTTGAAACCCTCTAACATCATGTGCAGCCCTGGGCCAAATGGCAAAATGGACGTTAAAGTCGTTGATTTTGGACTGGCAAAGATTACTGGTCGCGATGAAGTTGACATAATTGAGTTGACGCGAACTGGCGATTGTTATGGAAGCCCTCCCTACATGAGCCCCGAACAATGCACCTCGAAAACTGTGGACTATCGAGCAGATATTTATGCTCTTGGTTGCATCATGTATGAGTGCCTGGCTGGCAAGTCGCCATTTCTTGCTGGCAGCGTCTACGAAACGCTGAATATGCATGTCTCTAGCCCTGTCCCTGATTTTCCTGATGGGGTTGTTGCTCCTGCTGTTTTTAAAGAAATGGTGCTGAAAGCTTTGGCGAAGGAGCCTGATGATCGACAGAAGTCTGTTGATGAGATTAAGCAAGTTTTGCTGACATTGGCTTGAGCGACTGATTGAGGCAGGCTTGATTAAGTAAGGCTTGATTGAGTAAGGCTCTTGTCTCAGTTTGCCGTGATTTTAAATGTCACATTTTCTGCAGAAAATATGACATTTCTGATTCGTTGGTTTTCAGCATACCAAAGCGCACCACATTTTAGATGAAAGGTATAATGCCTAAACGACCGAAGTTTCTGAAAGGACTTCTATTATGCTTAATGGATATTTCAATACGGCCTTAGGCGCGGCTCTTATCTTTGGTGTTGCCGGCTGGAGCGGACCTGGTTGGTGTGCTGAACCAGTTAAGACGGAAGCTGAGTATCAAGCTGAGCTAAAGCAGGTGGATGCTAAGCTGGCTGCTAAACCGAGTGATCCAGGAGCGCTGTATAGGCATGCTTTCCTGATGGGGCGCTTGAAGCGATTTGAAGGAGAGGTAAACGAAGCTAAGAAACTAACCGCTAAATATCCAACTTGGAGAGACGCTTATGTCTTGGAAGTTAATGGGCATGCTGGACTCAACCATAATTTGGTTGCAATTGAGGTTCTAAACAAAGTTTTTGAGCTTGCCCCTCCAACTGCAAATCTATTGGCCTTGAAAGGCTCTTTACTTTGTAAGGAAAAGAAGTACGCCGAGGGCCTTGTCGTCCTTAATCAATCGATCAAGCTAAATCCAGATGACCCAGATGCTTATGATTCTCGGGTAGCCTGTAATTATTTTTTGTATGGAGCATGTCCTCAGGTAATAAGTGATCTAGAAAATGTTATGAGGATAAAACCATCAGATAAGGGTGCGGCTGAGTTACTTGCTAATTTTAAGAAAGAGTTGAATAGTAAGACTAAGGGCAATTTAGGTAGTCGCGTTACTAATTAGACGCCAAGTGGCAAGTTGTAGCTAAGGTTCCGTTCCTCTGTAGGTACGTTGTATGGGCCGAGGTGATCTACAACCAGACAATAAAGAGGCTGTTGTAGACACATCAACTAGCCGTAAGCTAAGTGCGGATGCGGTCAGTGAAAGTAATGCAGCGGCTTCTGCCAACAAGATGTCCGGAGATGTTGTCGGCGCTTCCCTCCCGCCGGGGTTTGAGTCTGAGCCAGCTAAAACTGACACCAGAACTGATAAGGCTGCTATCCCATCTAACGAAGGTGGAAGACCTGATCCGGGTGATAAAACCAATCCAAAGATAACACCAAGCAACCCTGAACAGGTTCCGAAAGACACAGTCACGCCGGCTGGGCGCACAACTGATAGGGGTGTAGACCAACCGACTAGGGCGAGTGAGACAGCGAGAACGGTTGAACAGCCACGGACTTCTTCCGACGGCACTGCTACCGCCCCAAAGACTCAAAATCTAGAGGTGCAGCCGACAAGCCAGCGTCCGGCTGAATTGCCTAACCAGACTTCTGCGGCAGCTCCCGAGCGTTTAGTAGAGAGACAGCCTCCAGTTTCTTCTGAGTTGCCGTCTGACAAAGCGCATCTCCCAGGTTTGGCCATTGTTGGGCCGGAAGGTAAGACCCAGCAGGGATCGGTCCCGAGCATTGGCACGAGTGATGGCAAAGTCCATGACCCTGTTGCTGCTAAGCCTCAAGAGCAAGCATTCGCTAAACCTCAAGAACCGGCTGTGGCAAAATCTGCTGATGTTGTTGCCGGAAAGGGAAATGACACGGGCCTTCGCGGTGGAGAGCTCGGTGCGGGCGCGTTGACAGGGAAGATACAGGCTGGTCCTGACCACATCAAAAACGATGATGCCATCCGCCAAGCTGGTCGCCAGTTGGGCGATGCCGCACAGCGGCCGGAAAACGGCGCCTCAGTTCTCAAAAACTATCAAGCTGCAGACGGTGTTCGCTCCGGCATCGACCATACCAATCAAGGCATAGTATCTAAAGGCTTAGATGGTCGGTCAGTTGATGGCAAGTCAATCGAGGGTAAGTCTTTTGAAGGTAAGTCAATCGATGGTAAGTCTTTTGAAGGTAAGTCTGCAGACTCAAGAACTGACGGCTTTCGCAGCGGACATGTGCCATTGACTGAAGGCAAGATTGCCGACAGTGCCTCGTCGGGCATTCGGTCTGGCGATGTGAAATTGACGGACGGCAAGATAAGCGATGGGAAAACTGCTGACGGCAAAGCATCTGACGGTAAGGCTGGCAATGTAAAAGGGCCAGAGGGCAAGGTTGGTGGTGGTACTGGGGCACCTGGTTTTATTCAATTTATCGAGAATCAGGCTGGCATTCGTGGGTTTGGCGTGCCAGCTAAGTCTGATGGTGGCAGAGACGGCAAAGCCGATGGCGGCAAAGCAACCATTGGGCCAGATGGGAAACCACTTATCGGTAGCGATACCAAGGGTGGTGTTGGTATTCCTGGAGCCAAATCTAACGCAATTGATGGTTTCTTAGGTTTAGTTGAAACTGTCAAAGACAATATAAAGGGCACACTTAAGAACTTAGGAGACCGGACACAGCCTGCTATTTCGTTGAAAGAAGGTGAGCTAGCTGTTGTGGCTTTGCGGGGCAAAATGCCACCATTGCGCGACGATATTTCTAGCGTACAGATTATTGCTGTCTTGATTCCAAAAGGCTTTGTTAACTGGAGTATCGTAAGAGCTCCTGGAATTAGACCGAGTGATTCTCCGCTACCTGTTGTTCCCGATAAGTTTGGGGATAAGATTACAACAGATGGCAAAACACCCACAGATGGAAAAACGGGAGATGGCAAGCCATTGGGAGCTAAGTCCGCTGATGGTAAATCAGTCGGTGATAAGCCAACTGCTAGCAACTCGTTAGATAACAAGCAAGGCGAATCCAAGCCCTTTGATATCAACAATCCTGAAGTAAAGTCTCGTCCGTTTATACAGTTGCATGGTGTTGATAGCAATTACACCGGCCCTGTCGTAAGGCGTTATGAGCCTGCTGTGCCAGTCCGAGCAGAACAGGTGAAGGTTGAACCAACCAGAGTTGAACCAGTTAGGGTTGAACCAGTTAAAGCCGAGCCGCTAACTGACACCAAGATCGCTGCTACCGCTGCTGGTGCTGCGCCGTATATCGATGTTCCAAATAACAATCAAATTGTTGACCAAAGCTCTACCCGGAAAAGCATTCAGCTTGATCCAAAAGAGCGGCGGCGATTAATGGAAGAACAAGAACATACCTTGCAATCAGGCGTAGATACTGATTCAGAATCTAACGAGAAGTCGAAAGAGAAATTAGAGACGGACTCTTTAGAGCGGTCACCGGCAAAAGAAGGTGAGCGGCGCTTGCGCTATGTCAATCCAGCTCTTGACGCTCAAGAAGAGACTTGGAACAGCTCCGATGAAGAAGCAAATAATAGCCGAGAAATGCCGGCTCCACTTGGTCGTTATACCTATATCGTCAGAGCTGGTGATACTGTCGAATCTGTTGCTGTGGTTGAATTGAACGATCTCACCTTGGCACCGCTCTTATTTAGCAAGAATAAGCAGCATGTTCTGCCTGAAGTCGAATATGGACGCCATCCGCTAGTGGTTGGTGTCGTCATTGACTTGCCATCACCGGCAGAAATTAAGGCATTCAGAGGCTTCTAAGGTGTGCGTGTAGCACTATTTTAGGCGCGGAAATTATTTGTGTATGGGTGCTTTCTTCGCCTTCGCCTTATTTTTAACTTTCAAAATAGCATTTTCCTGCAATCCTTTGACGCACTCAGGGCTAATGTCGCCTTTTGGATTTGGATATTTCTTTGCCAGTGCTATGGCCAATTGATATTCGCGATCCGATTCTTCATACTTATATTGCTCAGAATGGCATTTGCCTAAAGTGCAGTGCAATTGAGGCCAGGCCCAAGAAAGGAACGGATACTTTTCTGCTTGGACTAATATATCTTTTGCTGTTTGTTCAGCCTTAACCCATTCATTGCCGTGCATGTAGAAGCTTGCAAGCAAGCCTTGATCTTGTACCAATCGGTAGACCTTGTCGGGTGGACAGTTTTTGTCTAGCTCTATACTTTGCTTGATATATCGCACAGCGGAGGCGTTATCGCCGTGGTTCACCATATATAGTGCTATGTTGCGGTACGATTCATTGACATTCGGATGATGCGGATTTACTGCTAGTCTCAAAGCCAGGGCATGAAACAAGCAGTCTTTTGCATCGGGTAATTTCCTTGATTGAGCGTTGTAGCTCTCGGCCAGGTCGTCGAGATCAATTAGTAATTCTGGGTCTTTCTTCTGCTGCTCTGATGTAACTCTTAGTGATTGCAGATAGAGTGGTTCTGCTTCTTTTAATCGGCCTTTATTTATGAGTAGCCGTGCAATGCGCGCCTTGGCTCTGGCTAGCCAAGTCGTTTCGTTCTGCTTAGCGGCACGCTCTACAACGGCTAGATAGCTTGCCATTGCTTCGCGGAATTGTCCGTGTGTTTCTTCTGATATTGCAGCATGAAACTCATCCTCTATAGTTGCAGACTGTGCCGGAGCAGCTAGTAGCAAGAGGGCGCACGACAAGATGAAGACACACAATTTTTGCATGGCAGCCTAAAGTAACTCACGGTAATTGACCTTAGACTCCTAAAGTTTTATACCCAGAATTTTCCGGAAGCGTCCTATAATTTATTTGCAGCCAATTAAATTTTCCAGCTCGGCAAGACCTGGCAGGGAGGGTACGGCCCCAGCTTTCGTGCAGGCTAGAGAACCTGCTGCACAGCCATATTTGGCCGCTTCAACCAAGCTATCGCCCTTTGCCAGTCTCATGGCCAAGGTGCCGCAAAAAGCGTCACCTGCTGCCGTCGAATCGACTACTGCAACCTTGAATGCACTAACGGTTTGAGGCTTATCAGGGTTGGCGCTTTCTAAAATCATAGCGCCACGCTCTCCCAAGGTCAGAATTACTCCCTTGGGGCCCATTTCAATAAGTTTCAGTGCACATTTGTGAGCTAGCTCTGGGGTGGTTGGATTAATACCGGTGAGCAAATGCGCTTCAGTTTCATTGGGCACGATTACATCTACATTTTGAAGAAGCTCGGCCGGCAGCCCGTTTTCTGGAGCTGGAGCCGGGTTTAAGATTACCGTTAGCCCTTCTGCACGGGCTAATTTTGCTGCCTCGATAACGGTTTCAGTAGGAATTTCTAACTGCAGTAAAAGTACCTTGGCGTCGTTCAATAATGCCTTTTGCGATGCGACATAGAGCGGAGTCATAGCGTTATTTGCATTTGGCACAATGACAATGCTGTTTTCGCCTGATGGACCCACCCAGATGTTGGCGATGCCGGTTGTTTGTGCGCTGTCTTTGCTCATGCCCTCAGTATTGACGCCATTTTCCTTCAATGTGTCTAGCAGAATTTGGCCGTAGGCGTCGTCGCCGACTTTACCGATCATCGCTACTGCAGCACCTGAGCGGGCTGCCGCTAGGGCTTGGTTGTTGCCTTTGCCGCCAGGAAAAGTATCAAAGGTTGAGCCTTTGAGGGTTTCGCCGCGCCCTGGTAGCCTGGGTACTCGAATGACGATGTCCATACTGAGGCTGCCGATAACAAGAACGTCGGCTTGCGTGCGCGCTTTGCTGTCCATTAACTTTTCCTCTGCTAGCTGCTACTGTTAGTTGCTAGTTTTTAATCGCTAGCTACTTTTTTCTAAGCACCTAATTTTAAGCGCGGAGATTCATGTAAGTATTTACTAGTTGCTGATTTAACGCCGCTATCTTACCAGGATGTCCGATTTTCTTAAGAAAATAAGACACTTTTTTCAAGGTAACATTGAGAGGCGCTCGGGAGCGTCTTTATCTAGTATTACTACTTCTTCTACTTCTACTTGTACTTCTACTTCTTGTCCCTCTTCTTTTTTTCTTTTTCTTCTCTAGGAATCATTCAGTGTCTAAGATTGTGCGTTTTCATCAAGTTGGTGCTGCTGAGGTATTGCAGATTGAGGATGTACCGGTATTTGAGCCCGGCGCCGATGAGGTGCAAATTCGCGTGCGTGCTCTTGGGCTCAATCGCGCCGAAGTTTTGTTGCGTCAAGGAAGATATTTAGAGAAACCGGCCCTGCCCTCACGCATTGGCTACGAGGCAAGTGGTGTAATTGAGGCAATCGGAGCGAGCGCAAATTTAGAAGGCTTTGCTATTGGAGATAAAGTTAGCACGGTGCCTTGCTTCTCGCAAAGTAAGTATGGCGTGTACGGCGAATGGGCTGTAGTGCCGCTGCGCGCTATTGCTAAGTACCCTGATAATTTGAGCGATATTGAAGCCGCATCAATTTGGATGCAATATTTAACTGCTTATGGTGCCTTGATCGAGTTGGGTGGCCTTACAAACGGGCAGACTGTCCTAATTACGGCGGCCTCAAGTTCGGTTGGTTTTGCGGCCATCCAAGTTGCGCGCCGTCAGGGAGCAAAAGTAATTGCCACTACCCGCGGTGAGACTAAAAAGCAGACTCTTCTTGATGCTGGAGCCCATCATGTCATTGTCACTGACAGCGATGACCTAATTGGCGAAGTAATGTCTGCAACCGCTGGAAAGGGAGCTGATTTGATCTTTGATGCGGTGGCCGGTCCAATATTGTTGCAACTAGCGAAAGCGGCAGCTTATGAGGCTTCTATATTTATTTATGGAGCTTTGAGCCTCGAGACCACTGCCTTTCCTTTGCAGGTTGCTCTCAAGAAAGGCCTTTCGGTTAGGGCCTACACTATGTTTCAAGTGACAGACGATGCCGCTAGATTTGCTCGTGGCAAAGAATATATCTACTCTGGTTTGAAAGACGGCACGCTCGTGCCTGTCATAGACAAAGTCTTTCCCTTCGATCAGATCGTGGAAGCACATCGCTACATGGAATCGAATGAACAGAAAGGAAAAATAGTTGTAGAAGTCTAAGTCTCAGTGGGCCAACGCTTTTCTAGCATGCCATCAATGAAGCTGCCAATTTTGAAAGACATGGCATAGAAGACTGGGATTGAGCAAATGCAGAGAATTTCTTCCATAGAGCGACCTATCAGGGGATGAGTTAGGAATCCTCAATATGTTGAGCGCTGCAACGGAGGCAATTTTTGGCATGTTAGTCTGCCTAGCCCAAGCAAAACAGCTACTTCTAGCGGTTCTATAGCCCGTCTTAAGGTTTTCATTATATTTCGATAGTCGTATGATAATTGCGGCAACAGCCACTGTCAAATGTATTTTCTGTTATTTCTATCGGAAAATACGAAGGTGATTTCTTGCGGCGAAACTTTCAGACAAATCTTTCAGACAGAATATTCAGGCAAAATTTAGACTAGTTTGCGCCCGAAGAGTAGAACCTTCTTCCGCTCTCACTCATGGAGGTAAGAAGGCTTGATACCTGTCTTTTGGGCTCGCATGTCGTATAGGTTTTGCTCAACTCTTCAATCAATTGTGGAATGCCAAAGCTATCGGCATAGCGCAAGACGCCACCACGAAATGGTGGAAAACCAGAGCCGATCACTAATGCCAAATCAAGTTCTCTTGGTTTGCGCACTACCTTCTCTTCAAGGCAGCGAGCGGCTTCATCGACGATGACGAAAATCAGTCGGTGTTGCATTGCAGCCAATTGCTCAGGGCTAGGTTTCTCTTCTTTAATAGTGAGGTTGGTGATGCGAGCAAAGTCAGGATTGATCTCAAGTTTTCGTCCTGAGGCGTCCCAAAGGTAGCAGCCAGCACCGGAACTCTTTCCTTTCAAGCCTGCTGCGGCTGTGCTTTTCATTGCTATTGGCGGGGTGAATCTGTCGCCAAAGGCTGCGTGCAACTTGTTTGCCACCGAGAAGCACAGAGGTAGTCCAAGTTCATCTACTAAGGTAAACGGTCCCATCGGCAGGCCAAATTGAACGGCAGCATCTTCAATCCAATTAAATGGATAGCCTTCATCAAGCATTCTTGAAGCTTCCATCAGATGTGTTGTGAGAAGGCGATTTACCAAAAATCCGACTGAGTCTTTGACACCAATTGGCACTTTGCCCAACTGAGTAACTAAGCCTAAAGCAAGGCTATTGGTCTTGGCGTTTGTACTAGGATGGCTAATTACTTCAACTAAAGGCATCTTGTCGACAGGATAAAAGAAATGCAGACCGACAAATCTTTCTGGTTTGCTCATTTCTTGGCCGAGTTCAATTAGCTCAAGAGCTGATGTGTTGGTAATTAGCACGCATTCATCAGCCACATGTTTTTCAACTTCGGCCAAGAGCTTTTGCTTGAGCTTGCTATCTTCTGGTACTGCTTCAATAACCATGTCGCAATCTTTCAATATTGTTAACTTGTCAGAGAAACTAATTTTGCCTCGCACGCTGGTTCCGCCTGCCAAGGTTGAGGCATGGGCCTCTTCGTGGGCAGCATCAAAGTCAGCCATCTCATCAGCCCTGGCTACTGAACTGGTTTTCACCCGAACATTTATTCCATGAATGGCTGCCAGTTTTGCAATATCCATTCCCATAATGCCACTGCCAATGACACCAAGAGTTTTTACTGCTTTAGCGCCAGCTTTTTCAGCTGATCTTGCTGCTGAGCGAGCAGTGAAATCTTGGGAGAAAAATAATTGAATGAGATTGCTAGAAGATTTATCGTTGGCTAAATCAGCGAATGATTTAGCTTCAAGGGCAAGACCTTCTTCTAAGGTAGCTGTTGTTGATAGCTGCACTGCTTCGATAGCTCTATGAGGTGCAGGATAGTTGCCCTTGAGGCGGATTTTAATTGAGCGCTCCATTGTGGCAAAAAGTTTTTTCAGTTTCTCTGGGCTCTCTTCTTCTTTCGCTGGTCTTGCTGGGGCGGTACCATCAAGAATTGCTAGAGCTAGTTTTTCTGCTGTTGAATAGAGTTCGCCGTATGGCACCACTTGATCGACAATTCCGAGTTCTTTTGCTTTTTCAGCTGAGACAATCTCAGAAGTAAGAATGTACTCAAGAGCCAGTCTAACTGGAATAAGACGAGGCAGTCGCTGAGTGCCACCAAGGCCTGGTATCAATCCTAGACGTACTTCAGGTAAACCAAAAATGCTAAGTTCAGAATCTGACGAAATGCGAAAATTAGCACAGAGAGCTACTTCTAGTCCACCACCCAGACAGGCGCCGTGGATGGCAGCCACTGTAGGTTTGCCGATATTCTCTAATTGATTGAATACAGCTTGTCCTTCTTTTGAAAGCTTGTGAGCTTGTTCGTGCGAATCAAAGCTCATGATCTCGTGAAGGTCAGCACCAGAAACGAAAGTATCTGTTTTGCTCGATGCAATTACTAAGGCTTTGATTTTTTTGTCAGCTTTGATCTGAGGAATTAATTCAGTGAGCTCTAGTAAAACATCATGGCCTAAAACGTTTACTTTCCCAGCGCAGTTGAACCAGAGAATGGCTACACCCGATGGTAGAGTTTCAAGTTTGATATCTCGTTGATGTTTCAGGGTTTCCATGAATCCTCGTATTTTCGTGTTATTTAGGCTTTGGTTCCATGAAGCTTGTAGCCGAATGTCATTGCCTCTGACAGCAAATGCTCTGGCAGTATGTGCGCTTCAATTGAGCCCTTCTCGTTTTTTCTAATTTCTGAAAGCAGCGATTCTGCATCTTCAACGTATTCTTGTTCAGCAATTTTGTAGCCACCAAAGGGTTGACCTTTGTTGATGAAAACCAAAATATCTGGACTGCTGTCTTCACTGTAAGTTAGGCAGCCAGTCTCTCCGGTGAGCGATATAGACATGAGAGTTGTGTCGAAATAGTCTAACATTGCTTTCGAATCGTCTTTTGCCAGTGGGCATCCAAGAAACAATGCAGACATTGCTAAAACAACGTCTGTCGGTAGCTCATAGACTTGCAAGAATGTGTCAGCGCCAGCGATATCACCTTTAATTAGGTTGATCGCCTTTTCTACTGCAAAGGTCTCTTGCGCATCTTTGCGGCCGTATATGGCTCCAGCAACTCTTCCTTCATACAACAGCATGGCAGAACGTGATTTTTGCGCTTCAGAACGGGCTTTGACGCAGCCTGTAAAATTGGCTAGTTCTAGTTCTGACAGAAGCTTTGATGAGTCAGCTGTTGAGCAGTTTAGCTCTAGGTACAGTTTGCCTGATACGGCTGGCATAATTAAGTCGATAGCACGGCGCAGTCTTTGGCTGGTTGGATATGAGTCGACCCAAATAGCAAAGGCGTTGTCCTGATCAGAGTCAGTGCTCAATTGGATGCGCTCAGTTGTGCCTAACATAAATGCGAAAGTCATTAGTGCACGATTGTTGTGCATGCAAACGAATGTTGCAGGAACTGTTTGACCAATTTTCAATGGCTCTGTACTGGGCAGAAAGGCTTTCAGTACATGATTGCTTTCGACGTCGGTTGCAGGATCTGCCAGCGGTGGCAAACCAGACCCGATTACCACAGCGTTGTAACCGCCTGGCTCAACACTTTCTATTTTGCACATTACGCTTTGACCGGGGCGATAAGTGCTTGAGCTGTCAATTTCTGTCATAGCTTGCCAATAACGCTTGTACCTTCGACTAGGTCTCAGGTCGGGAAGTAATAACTTCAAACAGAAATGTAGTTTATCATTACCAAATGAACAGCGTTCGCGGTGCCTCTTTAATCTCAATATTCGCCTCTATCATTGCTGCCTCTACCTGCTTGTCCTTGACATGCTGTGGCAAGATGCAGACCGAGCATCTCTCTAATATTGAACCGCATTCAAAAGCTTCACCCTTGGCCGGTTTGTCTGCCGAGACGACCACTGAAACAGCTTCTCGCTCCAGTTCTGCCAATGGGACGCCTCGACCCGACACGATTGTCTCGGGTGGAAGCGGCCCCGAGCGCGTGACTGTTGATGACGTGGCTGCGATTGCCAAGAAGGTCGACGTAGGCTTTGAAGATGGTTGGATAGCTGGGCGTGAAGCGCGGGTCTTCAAATCACCTTACCGAACTCTTAGCGCTCATGACAAGGCAGAGTTCGCTCTGGCATACCATGATTTTCTTGAGCCGTTTCACCAAGATTTGGGCAACAACCTTGCTACCTATGTGCCGTACAAAACCAGGGTGGCTTTTGCTCGCAAATATTGGCAGTCTTCTAGTTCGGCTGAGACTTTCAAAAAGGCTCAAGAAAAGTATCAGGTAGCATGGATTCACGAGTCATTGCTGGATGGCAGTGAATTATGGTGGCGAGCAGCCGAGATTCGCTTTGGTAACAAGATTGATTCGGTTTTAGCACTGGTGCATGACACTGAGCAAAACATGGTCTCAAAGTATATGGAAGATGAGAAAACTGAGGGAACCTTCTCTGGGCAGATGACAGATAAGTCGATCAAAGCTAAGAGTGGTAACTGATGTCTGACAAGCCCAAGAGATTGACTATGCGAGAAGAGCAAGAGCTGCTTTTCCAAAAACGCTTGGCTGAATTGCGGGCGCGTAATAATCAATTTCCCTGGAATATGAAAGAGCAGCCAGACTTTGAAATACCGGCTGAGCAGTCAAAGCTATTTGCCGACCGCTATATTGAAGACCCCGCACTTTCTGATGATGAAGTTGAACGAAGAGCCCTGCTCGACCTTAACTCTTTCAATTTCTGGTCTTTCTATAAGCGCTTAAACTATGAAGTTCGTCGAGCCAGTCGTTACAAGAGGCCTTTGTCGTTGCTCTTCGTTACTATTGATAAGCTGGCAGAGGTAGTAGAAAACTTTGGTCTACAAGGCGAGAATGCTGTCATTCTAGGAACCGGCAGAGGTTTATTGGGCAGCGTGCGCGACGTTGATATTGCCGGGCGTTGCCGAGATGACTGCTTTGGGGTGATACTTCCTGAGACACCTCGTGGTGGTGCTGAGATTGCTGCTGAACGCATTCGCACGAGACTAGAGAATCTTTCTGTCGATTATAAGTCAAGCCATATCTTACTTACCGTCACCGTGGGTGGTGCTAGTTTAGAAGAAGGAATAGACAAACCAGATCAATTAATTGCTCTGACAGTTGAAGCCCTGCAGATCGGTATACGCTCGGGTGGCAACACGGTCAATTTTCCTATCGATGAGTAGATCAAGAACCTATCTTTTCTACTCTTCTTTTCTCTGAGCTAGCCTTCGAAGCCTCTTAACATTGTTTCTAGCAAAATATTATAAATTGGCAACAAAATGCTAGTTATCACTTATAACTGAATAGGTACATCTTGTCGCTCTGCCCTGGTATCCACAGCATGGAATCAACTGACTCACACGACGCGCAAGTTCAAGTTCCTAATCAATCTGATTCTGCCTCTGTTCCCACTACAGAGCAGTCCGATGGGCCGTCTACTCAACTTGATGCTGCCAGGCCGGGTGTCTTCGCGCCTGGTGTAATTGTAGGCGGCAGTTATGAAGTTATTGAGCTGCTTGGTCGCGGTGCAATGGGCATGGTTTATCGGGTTAAGCATGTCACTTTGCCTGCCGAGTATGCCCTTAAGATTCTTACTGATAACAAACACGACGAAACTTCTGTCATTCGCTTTCAGAACGAAGCGCAGGCCATTGCAAAGCTAACTCATCCGAACATCGTTGCCATTTACAATTTTGGAGTCCATGAAGGCTCTATGCCGTTCTATGTCATGGATCTTTTGGAGGGTGAAGACCTCCAAGATAAGATTGTTTTTTCTGGTCCACGCTCGCAAACAGAAGCCCTGACTTTATTTATTGAAGCCTGTGCTGGCTTGAGCTATGCCCATCGCAAAGGCATTCTGCATCGAGACGTGAAGCCCGCCAATTTTCTCATTCTAGATAAACCAGATGCACACGGCGTCAGGCTAAAAGTAGTCGATTTTGGTATTGTCAAATTTGCTGAAGAAATCAAACCGGATGCCCAGAAGCTCACGGCAATGGGGATTGTCTGCGGCAGTCCTAGCTATATGAGCCCTGAGCAAGCCACCGGGCAAAAAGTAGATCCACGGTCTGATGTCTACTCTTTGGGCGTAAGTCTTTTTGAAGCGCTCACCGGCAAAATTCCTTTTCGCGGCCGCAGTGCCTCAGAAACCATGATGATGCACGTAAGCACACCCTCACCTTCTCTCTCTAGTAGATTGCCTGAAGCCACTTTCTCTGAAGACATCGAAAGCGTTGTCGCTAAAATGATGGCAAAAGAGCCAATGTACCGCTATCAGTCAATGGATGCAGTGGCTGTTGACCTGCGTAATGTGATTGAAGGCAAGCCACTTAGTGGCGCCTTCATGGCTCAATCGAACTTTGGAGCTGGTACAATCGAAGGCTCGTCTTCAAATATGCCAGCAAGCGTTGGCAGAGGTGCCAGTTTTGATCGGTTTACCGATCAGCTATCTGACCGTGAGACATTCACCAATGAGCAGGATGTCTCAGGAGGGTATGAGACCTCCGGAGATGTTGAAAGTACTGGTGAATTTGTGGTTACGGGCGAGTATCAAGACGTCGACGATGATGATGATGATAACGACGGTGAGCCCAATGATAAGTCGAACATAGCGAAGCTTGTTATCATTTCGCTATTTGCCGTCTCCACTATTAGTGCCTTGGGATTTTTTGCGTATGGGATGCTTGTGCCTTCTAAGGTTGATAGCGGTCTGCAAGCGGCTAGTGGTTCAAAAGCTAAAGTTGATTTGTATCTTGACGGTGTTCTTCCTCTGGAAGGTGTCACTGAATCTGGTGCTTCCACAGCAGCGGTAAAATTAACTAGCAGTAAGTATTTTTCCAAGTTTGTGACAGTAGACGGCAAGAAACTTACTCAATTCGACTTTCCTTCGAAAGCGAGTGATAATCCACTAGCCTACATCGGCACCACTTTGCTGGACAGAGTCGCAACTTTTGGAGTTTGCCGATTTCCTAGTGATTCTCCTATATATTTAGTGCCAACGCCAGATGCTTTGTCGACACCAGAGTTCTTTAACAAGTTTAGGGCAGGAGACATTTCTGGGCTTGTAATGCACCCACATTATGCTAGCGATGATTTGTTGGCGGCTGCAGCAAAAATACCCGGAGTAAGAGAACTTCGTTTGATGGAATGTCAAAATTTTACGCCTAAAATAGTACCTATCTTGAACAAGTTTCGAAGTTTAAAAAGTCTTTTTACCTTCAATTGTAGTTTCGACGGCTCTGAGCTTGCAAAAGCTGACATCTGGCCGAATCTTGAGGTGCTAGAAATATCCCGTTGCAGACAAATCACCCCGCTATTGAAGAAAGTCTGCGGCTCAAAAAATCTAACAAAGTTAGATATTAGTGAGACAGGAGCTGTCTCTGAAGACTATAAGTACGTTTCTACCTTATCTAATTTGAAGGGATTGATACTTGATAAAAATAAAGTATCAGTTGAAGACCTATGTCACCTTTCAAAGTTGTCAAATCTTGTTGAGTTATCGCTCGTAAACATACACATCAAAGAAAGCTCAATGGCAAAAACAATTGAGAAATTTCCATCTCTTCGTTTTCTAGTTGTTGATAGAGGGCATTTCAAGAAACAAGATATTATTTACCTAAATGAACATAAACCCAGTCTCAATGTTCGTTTCTTCTCTCCAGCAAAGGCGCAAGCATCGCCTGCTGATCTGTATTTCATTACCCCAGACCGTTTATAAACTTTATTGCCTCGGTGCCAGCTTACAAAGCAAACTTGGCGAAGACCGGAAAATGATCAGAGCCAGAATCTTGTTCGACTTTGCGTTCAGTGCACTTAATTGAAGGCGACATGAGAATGTGGTCGATAGGTATGGTCGTATACGGTAACATGGTTGGCCAAGATGCTTGTAGCCCTTTGTTTAGCCTACTGTCAATTAAGCCTGATTCTTTAAGTGTGTCTTGGAAAATATAGCACCAGGGTGTGGCGTTAAAATCTCCAGCTAACAGAGTCACTTCTTTATTATTAGCTATTCTCGTCGCTAACAAATGCATCTGTTTGTCACGCATTGCAGTAGCTTCTGGTGATACCGGTGGAAGTGGGTGAGTGGCAATCACTTGAATAATTTTCTTCTCGCTTAAATTCGTTAGACTTGGCTTAGAGGCTAAGGCAATGTCTGCGAATATAGTTGGCAAACCAGCGTCGCCTAATGATTCTCTGCTTTCTCGTTCAATTTTAAACTTGCTGAGTATGGCGATGCCGAAATTGTCTGGCCTGGCGCGCACTGATTGGAACGGATAGATGGTTTTGATTTTTGCAAAGTGCTGAGCCCAGCAGCAACAATACACAGCGCCGGTGCAGCTGCAAAGCTACCGATTGCCGCACAGATTTCTCTCGGTTTGTTCATGTAAATGCCGCAGATTAGTTCCCTAAAGTTTTGATTTTTGCCTTGGCTGTTTCTACGCGTGGATCTTGCGCTGGAGCCAGTTCTACAAAGGTCGATAGTTCATCTTTGGCACCTGGCAAATCGCCTAACTTTTCCATTGTGCTCGCTAGCAAGAAGTGCGCGTCAAGGTTTTTAGGATCAATCGAGGTTGTCTCTTGGTAGACCTGTTTGGCACCATCCGGGTCACCCTTTAGCATCAATGCAGAGCCTAGATTTAGCCTTGCCGAAACCAGTTTCGGGTCGAGCTTGACAGCTTCTTTAGCGTGGGCGAACGACTGGCTGACGTTACCTGTGCGAGCAAATGCATAGCTCAGTCGATCATGCATTTGTGCTGATTGGGGGAAGAGATAGACGGCCTGTTCTAATAGATTGATGGCATTATCAAAATTGCCAGCTGCCACACATTTGTTGGCTAAGGCGCCCAGTATGATTTTGTCTTTGGGATTAAGCTGATACGCCAGTTCTAGTTGTTTAATGCTTTCATCTTCGCGGCCTAACTTAGTTAAGACGCGAGCATAGTTTGAGTGGAACAGTGAATCATTTGGTTTTAGCTCAATAGCTCTTTTGTATTTTTCGGCCGCGCCAGCCCAGTCACCTTTAATTGTGAGTATGGCACCGTAATCAGCAATCGCATCGGCGTAGTCAGGATCGGTGGCAACGGCTGCCTGATACTCTTTGACGGCTTCATCAAAGTTTCCTTCACCGACAAAATTGTTGGCCTTGAGATAGTGTGCTTCAGCCGCGACAAAGGCCATGACATTATCAGGAATCTCTTTTACTTGCTCTAAAGTGGGAGCACCAAGGACGATATCATTGCCGGTCCAATCAGACTTCATCACCGGAGTCTGACGCTTAGAATTGGAGCTGCTGACATTGGTGTCGCTTTCTGTCTGTGCGCGCGCTTTGAGGAAGGCATCGTTGAGTGATGGCATTCCATCGTTCTCTCGCAGTGACTTGATCAAGTTTGTTGAGAACGAATTTCCCCAGGTCATTTGATCTGGTTTACTCGAAGTAAGAATGATGTAGCCTTTGCCCAAAGAGACTTTGTTCAAGTCAATGCTGCTGCCCATGAAAAGTGCTTTAGCGCCGGCTGTTAGCTCGGCAGCACCGCTATATGGTGATTCTAATACCATCACAATGCGGTCAGTCTTTACATCTTTCTTCAAGGTATCCATCAGATTTTGCATCGATAGGCAAGTCGAATAGACATTATCGAGAGCGCAGTCGTAAGCGCTCAAATAAGTAGTACCATCAGTGGTGGGAAAGCCGTGGGTAGAGATAAAGACAACTACCAAGTCATCAGGCCCAGCTAGGCTTCCCAACCAGCCTTTGCCTAGATTGTTGATGATGTTTTGACGGGTGGCTTCTGAGTTAATGAGCGTCTTAACGTGTGTTTCAGGAAAACGCCCTGCATTTGGATCTTTAAGATAAGCAGAGAAGTTGCGTGCTGCAATATCCATTTTGGCATCGACACCCTCTAGGCGCTTCTCCTTAAATTTAGAAGCACCAATTACGACTGCCCATTTCTGTTTAATCGGTCTATTGGTTGAGGTGGCATTAGGATTGAGGTCTTGAATCTTTGTCCACTGCACGCCGTTGGCTGGAGCCTTGTTGATATCGACATCGCTATTTGCTGCGCCAACTGCTGCTCCAGATGTAATTGCTAGGCTTGACGCCAGCAGCGATGTAAGCGTTAGAAGGCTTAGTTTCTGAAAGACTGCGCTTAAATCGATCACTGTGCTTCTCATCTAAATTTCTCCAGCGAATACGATTAGTTTATTGATGGGCTAGGGCGACATCAACGGCCATCAAGCCATTGGGGTCATTAAAGCTTACTTTGACAAGGCTGCCGGTTGTTGAGGTGTAACTGCGAATTGCAAGTTTTTCCTGACCAGGTACTTGATCAGGCAAGATTACCGGATTTGGATCGTCCCATGATAGTTGCATGCGTGTGGGAACAAGATCTTTTGCGCCAGACGCGTCATTTGAAACATAGGCTGTTAGATATTCTGGAGGGTTGAGTGCTTTCTCGCTAGCAATTTTTGTGGTGGAGAATAGCAGGCTCATTTTCTCAATGCCAGGATTATTGTCGAAGGTGAGCCAATCTTTAGGCAATGGATAATCAGTTTTTGCAGCTAGATAGTTTTTGGTGCCAGTATCTTTCGACGGGAAGAGAATTGTCTTCTTACCGCTACTTCCTTCTTTCATGACAATGTAGGCGTAGCCTGCTGAATCAGGAATAATATGGAAGCGAATAGAGTCACCTGACTTAAAAGCCATTTTGTTGTTGCAGCGATAAATTTTGCCGCCTCTATTTAGTTCGATCCAGTAGGACATACCCGAACTAGCAGAGACTTTTATGGCAGAGTTCGGTACATCGAACGATTTAGAATTGCCAGCGCCAATACCAGTGGCAGTGCTATTGGCTGCAACCGCTGGTTTAACTAAAACAGCCGGAGCCAAAGCCACTTTTTCTTCTGGCTTTTTCTCGGCTAGTTTAGTGCTATTTGATTGATCGGCAACCTTTGTATCTTGAGCGTCTGTGCCTTTGGCCAATACTTTTTTATCTATCCAATTGCTGACGTAGTTCACGTCATCTTTGGTAAATTGGCCTTCCTCAAAGATCAAATGCTCTGCCGAATTTGACATTACTTTGTCTTTGTTTGGAGTAGCTAAGCTATCGAATAATTTGAAGGTGGCTTCTGGTCTAACCAATTTGTCATTGGAGCCCATGATGAAAAGCACGGGTGTTTGTTTAATCATGCCAGCACTATCATAATTGCCGTTCATAAACTTCTGGAAAGCAATTAGCTCATTAGGGCTGATTTTTGTGCGGCAAAGTGGGTCGTTGAGCCAGCGCTCGCGCAAATCACTTTTCTTGGTGGCAGCACCGACTACCATTGGACCAATATCAATTGGTTTGTTGAAACCGCCGAAAATGGCATGAACACCAACTTTTAGACCATTGTCAACGCTGTTGAACCGGTCGCCAGATGGCACTGAAGAGACTAAGCCATCGATTAAATCAGGAAAGAGAGCTGTGGCATGGACGCCAATGCCTCCTCCCATCGATTCACCTAGCACAATAAGCGGCAAGCCCGGGTGAGCTTTTCGAATTTCGGTAAGTGCTCTTTTGACATCTATTAATGAGCCGTCAAAGTCGATTAAGGCATTTTTTTGCTTAGGAATCCATGAACCGAAACCGCGCATATCAATTGCATAGGTAACTACGCCTTTCTTTGCCATTTCGCGGCCAAAGTCTTCAAAGGTGCCTTTGTGCAAGCCTAGGCCGTGAATACAGAGCAATACTGCTTTAGGCTCAGTGGCTTCATCAATCCAGCGGATACAAGGAATCTTGTCGAGCTTATCGGCTTTTCCAGATTTTGCACCGCTGGCCTGGGCATTGACCTGATAAATACTGTTAGTGCTTACTGTCTGGGCACTGAGCAGACTGACGAGTAATCCGCTGGTCAACAAGGCTAGGTTGGTTTTTTTCATCACTTTCACTTCAAATTTAAGACTTCTCTCGTTTATCCCAACCGACCACGCCTCTAAATTAGGGGGTCTTCAGGGATAAAGAAAATGGCTATCGGCGGTTCATTATATCGGTTATGCACTAGACCATGCTTGCTTGGCGGCTCTGGCCAAATTAGTAAAAATGAAAGTGCCCCGAGAGACACTTTCATTTTTATCTGTATATTCAGTTTTATGTGTCTATTTAAGTAGTTGCTGGTGCTTCTTCGCTATCCTCAGCCTTGCTATCTTCTGGCTTTTCATCTTCTGGCTTGCCGTTGTTTGGCGTGCCGTCTTCGCCTTTAGCGTCAGCATCTTTAGATTTCTCGCCGCTAGCGTCAGAATCGCCTTCAGCTCCGCCTTCAGATTCTGAAGATTCTTCAGATTGACCTGATTCAGCTTGCTTCTGCTTATATTCGTTGCCTTCTTGGTCCATGATTACAACATGGCCACGAAGTTCGTTCATGGTCTCGCGCACTTCGGCTTCTTCAGCTTCGGCAGCGACCTGACCACGAAGCTTGCCAATGATGTCTTCAGCTTTGGCTTTAGACACTTCGGTAAGACCTTTGCCGAGGTCTTTCATTTGGCGCTCAACTGTATATACCAAGCCATCAACTTCATTGCGCAAATCGGCCATTGCTCTAGCTTTTTTGTCGCTTTCGGTATTCTCGGCAGCCTCTTTTACCATGCGTTCAATGTCTTCTTTGGTCAGGTTTGTGCTGGCTGTAATAGTGACGTGCTGCTCTTTGCCAGTGCCCAAGTCTTTGGCCGATACTTTAACGATGCCACTCGCGTCAATATCGAACGAAACTTCAATACGCGAAGCACCGCGTGCTCCTGGAGCTATTCCGTCTAGGCTAAAGTTGCCTAGCTTTTTGTTGTCACGTGCCATTTCACGCTCACCTTGGAAGATGACGATATCAACGGCAGTCTGGTTGTCAGATGCTGTTGAGCAGAGCTGTGTTTTGTGGCAAGGAATAGTGGTGTTGCGTTCGACCAATTTGGCAAAGACGCCACCAAGAGTTTCAATACCCAGTGATAGTGGAGTAACGTCGAGCAAGACTAGGTCGGTCACTTCACCAGAAAGCACTCCCGCTTGAAGAGCTGCGCCTACAGCCACAACTTCGTCTGGATTAACGCTCTGGTTTGGTTCTTTACCTCCGGTGAGGCTCTTCACTAATTCTTTAACAGCCGGAATTCTGGTTGAACCACCAACTAGAACTACTTCGTCGATTTCGTTGTAGGTCAATTTTGCATCGCTGAGCGCTTGCTCGATTGGCCCCTTGCAACGTTCGACTAGCGCATGAGTCAATTCGTTGAAGCGTGACCGCGTTAGTTTCATTTCAAGGTGCTTAGGACCTTGGTCATTGGCTGTGATGAAAGGCAGTGAAATTACTGTTTCAGTTACTGAAGACAGTTCAATTTTTGCTTTCTCAGCCGCTTCTGTCAGACGTTGAAGAGCTTGTGGATCTTTGCGCAGATCAATTGATTCAGACGTTTGAAATTCAGAAGCAATCCATTGAACTAAAGCATAGTCAAAGTCGTCGCCGCCCAAGTGTGTGTCGCCAGAGGTCGACTTCACTTCGATTAGACCATCACTTACTTCTAATACAGATACGTCGAATGTACCGCCACCTAAGTCAAAGACTAAAATTGTTTCGTCTTTGTCTTTCTTTTCCATGCCGTAAGCAAGGGCTGCAGCGGTTGGCTCGTTGATTATGCGCAATACTTCTAAACCAGCAATTGTGCCTGAGTTTTTGGTAGATTGTCTTTGCGAGTCGTTGAAGTAGGCAGGCACTGTAATAACCGCTGTGTCTACTTTCTCACCAAGATACTTTTCAGCATCTTCTTTTAGTTTGCGCAGAATCATGGCTGAGATTTCTTCAGGGGTGTATTCCTTATCGCTGATAAGAACACGCACGCCACCATCAGATGATTCTTTTACTTTATACGAGACAATTTTGCATTCTTCTGAAACTTCAGAAAAGCGTCTGCCTATGAAACGCTTGATTGAGTAGATTGTATTGGTTGGATTTACCACAGCTTGTCTGCGGGCTAAAAGACCGACTAGCCTTTCACCTGTTTTGTTGAAGGCAACTACCGACGGGGTAGTGCGTCCGCCTTCAGCGTTGGATATAACGGTGGGCCTACCACCTTCCATAACTGCAACGACAGAGTTAGTAGTTCCAAGATCGATTCCGACTGTTTTTCCCATGATTTTTAGCGTTCCCAAGAAACGGTGTAATGCTTTATATCACTGAAGTTTAGCAGAGCGGCCAGTCAAGAACCGCCGACAGAGCCCTACCTGTGAGAGACTGTAACCATATAAAAGTGGTATATAACTAGGTGTCAAGAGGATTGCGTATGTCAAATTCAGGTTTTGAGAATGATGCGGATGGTGAACCTAGCCCATTGCCTGCCAATGTGCAGCTGCGGCGCAACGGTGCACGTATGACTCACAACGATTTGCAAACTCTTAAGTCTGTGCAGACCAAAGAAGAGTCTTTCTTTGTCCAGATGTTTAAAGGCATTCAAGGCTTCTGGGCCGGCATCATGGGCTCTTTTGCTATGGCTCTTCCGAGCAAGAAAGTGACGTCTTGCGATGTCAACGGGCACGTTTTCCCGAAAGGCACATGGGATGGAGAATTTCCACGTTGCAAGCATTGCGGAGAGCAAATCAAAGATGCCAACCATTTCGGCGGCAAATAATTCAGTTTTTGCCAACAGGCTTAGCTCTTAACCGTTTTATCGAAGCTTGACCGATATCGGTCAAGCTTCAAAACCATCTAATAATTGACTGATTTACAAATCAGCCTTACCATACATATTTATGTAAAGCTTAAGTTCGAAAACATTTTGGCTGCCAGGGTTACTAGTGTCAAAGTCTGGAAAAAAGACCGTCTTAATAGGTATTCGCGATTTTGCTATGCCCTGTCCACTTTCTGGGAGCATCGAAGTAAACTCGGGCTATGGTCAATTATTTGGCGGGCCCTTGGCTTTGGCCGCAGAAGGTCGGCAACTTCACAGCAAAATTCAAAAAGACAGGCAAAAGCTTTTTCCTATATATAAGGCTGAAGTGAAGTCGGCCCATAAGTTTGAGAGTGAGCGCTATATCTTCAATGTTTCAGGGCGAATGGATGGCCTTGTTGAAGCGATGGTGCCCATTGTCGAAGAAATTAAAAGCTCTACATCGCCTGGTGAATTGCTTTCTAAGTTAGCGATAGATCCACAGCACCCATACTGTTTGCAGCTAGCTACTTATGCCTATATTTTGTATTTAGAAAAAGAGGTTGTGCCACAGACGAGATTTTTAATCACATCAAATACCTTTGATAAGGTCGAAGTATTAGATGTCGACTTCAAAGTGGAGAGCTACGAAAAATGGCTAGCTCTGCGCTTAGCTGAGCTTGAAAACGAGGTTGTGGCTGAAGAAAATTCGCGTTTGAGGCGCATGGAACTATCTGAAAAACTAGTTTTCCCTTTTACCGATTTGCGTCGCGGCCAAAAAGAATTAGTTGATGAATTGGCACACGATTTAGAGAGTAAACATCAAGTCTTGGTTCAAGCTCCAACAGGTCTAGGTAAGACTATTGGTGTCATTTTTCCGGTTTTGCAAGACAGCTTGCGTCGTGGCCAAAAGCTTATTTATGTCACCCCAAAAAACACCCAACATTCTGTAGCGCAAGAGGCAATTACCAAATTGCAAGAGGGTGGTGCACCAGTCAAGGTGCTTACTCTCAACGCCAAAGCAAAGATGTGCCTGAAGGAAGAAGTAATTTGTAATCCTGGCTATTGTCAGTATGCACGCGACTATTACACAAAAATGGACAAGCATAAAGTCGTCGAGAAAATGTCAGAAATGACTTCTCTTACAGCTGAAGAATTTAAAAAAATTGGCGAAGAGTATGAGGTCTGTCCTTTTGAGGCTTCACTAGATGCGGTGGCGGCAGCTGATGTTGTTATTGGCGACTATAATTATGTATTTTCGCCACGCAATACCCTTGGACGCTTCACTTACACTCTCAGTAAATTTACTGAAAAACCCAATTTAGTTATCGATGAAGCCCACAACTTACCCCAGCGGGCCGCCGATTATTATAGTAAGGCTCTTAGCTCTGCTGTTATTTCTAAGCTTGCTCTTGAGCTTTCATCGCTGCCCTTTGATCAAGTGGTAGAAGCGCGAGCGTTGGTTTCAAAAATACAGTTTGTAATCTCGAATGTTGGACGTATGGTGGGCTTTAAAGAATCTCGCCTGACTGTCTCGCGAGAACTCTTTGACGATGCTTTGCCGGCCTTGCAAGACTTGATGGTGCGTCGAATTGCCCGCAAAGCTGCTGAGTCGACTGGTTCAGGAGCTAGTTCAGGTACTGGATCTAGTTCAGGTTCAGATCCACTGATGTCGATCGTAAATTATTTTAATGATTTTATGGACGCCGTTGACTATGAAGGTGATGAGTTCTTCCATCTCTATACTCGCAACAAGATGCGTGACGGTACTGTTGATGAGGCTTTGAAGGTTGTCTGCTGCGACGCCTCGGCAAAACTAAAGTTGGCCCATAAAGAATTTGAACATGTGGTGGCATTCTCCGCTACCATCAAGCCATTCGAATATTTTGCGCAACTATCTGGCCTAGATGATCCTGAGCTGTCGCGGCGTGAATATACTAGCCCCTTTCCCCGTGACCACCGCAAGTTGCTAATTATTCCGCAGGTCTCAACCAAGTACTCAGATCGCGAGCGCAACTTTGGCAAGATTTCGGATGGCATCGCTCGTATTGTTCAGGTAAAACCTGGTAACTATTTCGTATTCTTTCCAAGTTTTGCTTTTTTAGGTAGTGTTTATGAGCTGATCAAGAGCAAGTTGCCAAATTCGGTTTTGCTGCTTAAGCAAGAGAGTGAGATCACCCAGGCCAAGGCCAAAGAGATCATGGCTTCTCTAAGTAGAACTGATTCGCCCACCCTCGTTTTTGCTGTTCAGGGCGGTGTCTTTGCCGAAGGCGTTGACTACCCTGGCGATATGATTATCGGTGCCATCATCGTCGGACCAGGCTTGCCTAATTTCAATTTTGAAAGAGAACAAATACGCACCTACTATGAAAAGCGCTATGGCAATGGCTTCGATTATGCCTATGTTTATCCAGCCATGGCAAAAGTGATTCAAGCAGCTGGCAGAGTAATTCGCTCTGGCGAAGATCGCGGCCTAATTGTACTAATGGATCAAAGATTTATTCAGAAACAATATGCTTCGGCCATGCCCGCTGATTGGTTTGAAAAACAAGTAAGTGAGCTAGTTTCGACGAGCATCATCTCTGACATTGAGGTATTCTGGCAGAAAGCTGATGAGAAAAAATGCCTAAGTGAAATTAGCTGAGCAACCCTTTCTAATACTTGACTGCCAAACGACTGGCGCTACACCTCAAAGTGCTCAAATACTTGAATTGGGTTGGTATTTAGCTCATTCTATTGAGGCAAAATTGAAATTGCCAGGCAATCTTCAACCTCAGATCAAGAGCCGTTTGCTTAAACAGCCCGATGATCAGGAGGTGCCGATGCGCATTCAGCGAATTACCGGTATTTCTACTGCCCATATGCAAGAGGCCCATGCTCCTTCTGCCGTTGTTAGCGAATTACTTGATGATTTAAATCAAAAGCAAGTTCGCTTTGCCATTGCCCATTACGCCCAGTTTGAACAAGCCTTTGTCAATCAGCTTTTTGCTGATCATCGGCCAGAGCAAAATCTTCCTTTCGATTTTATTTGTACTTGCCAAATTGCTAAGCGTCTTTATCCCGATTTGCCATCAAGAGCCATTCGAGCCCTTGGTGGCTACTTCGGATTTAGTCTGACCGAAATGAAACGCTCTACTTGTCACGTAGAAGCTACTTACTTTATTTGGCAAAGACTAGTGGCAGATCTTGCTGCTATTGGCATTCTCGAAGATGAGCAGTTAGTAGATTGGCTGCGACAGCCAATTGCTAAAGCGGCAGTTAAGGCTAAGAAAAACCCTTATGCCATTCCGATGGAAAGGTTGAAGCGCTTAGATTTACCGAACTCTCCAGGCGTCTATCGCATGCTCAGCAGCGATGGTCGAATTCTGTATGTTGGGAAGGCCACCTCACTTAAAAGCAGAGTGAATAGCTATTTTCGTGGTCGCAAAGGCAAAGACTCGAAGACAAAAGAATTGATTAGTCAGATTTTTGATATCGCTGTTGAGGTGGTGGCAACTCCTCTTGAAGCGGCCTTGCTTGAGACTGATTTGATCAAACAGTACGATCCACCCTACAACCGTGCTCTGCGTCAGAGAGGAAGGGTGCTCAAGTTTTTTAGTCATGACTTCAGTCAAGTCAGTTTGCAGCAAGACTCTGTTCATTCAATAGGGCCATTTGTAAGCGAAGGAATTACTCCCTTAATTGATTTTCTTCAGGCATTGCAAAGTGAGGCCTATCCCGTTGAGCTTTTTTGGGGATTGGCTAGCCCAGAGCTGATTGCCAAAGCCTTTGCATTGGTGCTTGCTGACGGACCGCTTGCCACTAACAGAGTCGAACAATTAAGCGTTCGTCGACTGATGGCCATTGGTATGACCATGGTTCGGCAAGAGGTTAACTGCTTGCGAGCGGAAAGGCGAGAGCAGACCAGGCTTAAGGCAGCGGCTGATTTTGAGGTTGATTCTGCAGTTGAAGACTGCCTTACTGACGGTCCCAATGAAGATAGTAGTGATGAGTCTGGTGAAGAGCTTGGGGACGAGCTTGACGAAGAACCGCGTGAAATTGATGAAAACGACCTGGTTGAGATGATTTACGGCATTCTTGCGCGCTCGGCCAAATTACATCTGCAAGCTAAGCGATTAACTTGTTTGCTCAACTCTCGTATCACTTTCTGCGATGCTAAAGTGCGTCGTACTCTAACTTTTATCAATGGCCAATTAGTTGCCTCTGAAGCAGCGGCAGAATCTAATTTGTGCTCTAATTCTCCAGAGCTCGCTCTTGCTCTTACTGTCACCCAGCGTCATGATCCAGCTTGGCTCAATCTTGAAATTGATGCTTATGATCGCATGCGAGTCTTGCTCACTGAGCTGGCAAGAGTTACCCTTAAAGATAACGGGGTGACGATTTTCGAAATGAAGTGAAGAGTTAAGCTTCAGTTTTGTCAAAATCTAAAATCAGATCTCAGTTATCGCCAGTATTCTTCTGAGAGGCAAAGTTGAAAATACCTGCCGCCCTATTGTCGCTAATTAGCTTGCTTTCGTTCTCCACGACAGTGCCAGCTTGGCCTAGTGAAAGCAAATCTAATTTTGAGAAAGTATTGTTGCTCACCGCCAGTGAAGACACAAAAGCCAGTTTATTATGTACCTCTTGTGCAGATTGATTTTAGCAATATGGCCGCTTTGTACAAAATTTTGGGAAAGGCAAAACTTGCGGCTGATGCCACTCATAAAGCAAAGCTAGAAGCTCTCATTCGTAAGTCTTGCGATACTCGTGAAAGTGGTGCAGTTGATCAGACTATTAGACTACTGACAGTTGTTCTTGCTGAGCAACCAAACTTTCATCGAGCGCGACTTTTGCGTGGTATCACTTACAACAATAAAGCCGATTATCGATTAGCAATCAAAGACTTTGACTATTTGATCGAGGCCTTTCCGCATGAAGCGTGGTTTTACTATCTGCGTGCTGATGCCTTGGGTGAATTGGGGGAGAAGGGAAATTCTATTATCGATTTGTTAGCGATCACCGATATGAAACCCAGACCAAGGGTTGTCGCTCTCAACTACACAGCGCAAACTGGCCGGATACGTGAACGTTTTGAAGGCAAAGACGAGAATATTGTCAATCTTGCTGATATCTATTACCTATTGGGTGGTCGTTACACAGAGCTAAATAAGTTACCTCAGGCTCGAGCTGCCTATGATCGATGTTTGGCTCTCGATGATAAAGAGGTGCAGGTGCGGCTTGCTAGAGCTGCTATCTTCCGCAAAGAAGGAGACAATGCAGCTGCTCTCAAAGACTTGAATCTTGCTATTTTGACCAAGCCAAAGTTTATCGATGCTTACCTTGAGAGAGCAAAATTGAAAGAGACGATCAAAGATCCATCAGCTCTTAGCGATTACTCAAGGGTGGTTACTCTCGGAGCTAAAGATCCAGGTTCATATCTCATGCGTGGGGAGTTTCAAAAGCGCAATAAGCACTTTACTGAAGCTCTAAACGATTTTAGCCAAGTCTTACGTTTAAGCCCAAAAGAGGCCGATGCTTATATCGGACGAGGCGAGAGCTACGAGGGATTGGGCAAGTATATTTTGGCTTTAAATGACTACCAGAGAGCCTTGAGTTTATCTCCTGAAGATAAGGCAGTGCTGAGCGACCGCATAGATAAATTGCTGAAATTAACTGGCAAAAGTAGACGTTAACAAGGCTCCATATATTTGCTGTTTAATCTTTCGTGCCGGGTATAGAGAACTTGGTTAAGCGGAGGAAGTGAGAATGGATACTAAGAAAACTCAATTTTGCCAGATGGCGCTGGTCGCCCTGTCACTGGTAAGTCTTTCTAGCGCAAGCCCGGCGGCTGCTCAAGTAGCTGGGGCCAACCAAACTATTTATCACGATGAGCAAGAAATGCTCAATACCGACCAAGCTATGATTAATCAGTACTCTAGTGCTGAAAATGAGGCTGAATCTAAGTTATCGGCTGAACAAGCCAAGACTAATTCTTACAGGCTCTACGCTGAGCAACGCATTCAAGAACTGCAGAAGCAGAAGAAGGGAGTTTCACCCTCTTTGGCTGGTTCTAAGTCGGGAGAAATGGCGGTGCTTACCTCTTGGTTGCAGCAAGATGGTGCCTATCGCGTTAAGCAACAAGCCTATATCGATCAATTAGAGCAGTGCATCACCAATTTGCGTACCAGCCAAACCAATACTTTGGCAAATTTAAATACTGATATTAATTCGTTGAGACAGGGCGTGCAGGACGATAAAGATCAGCAAAAATTCCAAAATCAAATGCAGATGAATCAGTTTAATGAATTGAAGAGTGAAATGGGTGCTTGCTCTTGGGGTGATACTCCCCGAGATGGTACCTATAACTCGGTAGGCGGCTATGGCTTTAACGGTGGCTACGGCTATAGTGGCATGGGTGGTCGCAGATGGCTGGGAGGCGGAAGAGGTTATTGACCCGAGGTTGTTAGTCTTTGTCTGATAAGTCTGATCAGGATAAAAAGAAGGGAGCCGCAGCGCCTCTTCCACAAACACCGCCAGAAGCTAAAGATCCTGCTTTAGAGTATTCTTTCTTTGTCAACGAACCAGGCAATGCTCAGTATAACTATGGTCTTGGTCAACCGTCAGCGGGCAGCTTGCCCGGCTACTCAACTTTAGACTATGCTCCTATTTATACGGCCGCAGCTGCGGAGATGGCTCGAGAACACGAGCGCGATGATATTAAAGTAGATGCTAGCCCTGCTGCAGTCTATGGCGCTCCTATGGCTCAAGCTATTTTTGCAAAAGAAGAAAGCATTCAACAGAATGCTATTTTTGGGCAGTCAGCCACTGTCAGTCAGGGTGCGATTGTATCTGAAACAGCTATTTTTTCTTATGACGCAAATGTGGCGCAGACAGCGGCAGGTATCATTCAAGTGCAGGCCGTCCAGGACGTAAAATTAGTCCAAGACGTTAAGCTGGCCCAAGACGTTAAGCTGGCCCAAGACGTAAATTTAGTCCAAGACGTAAAGCTAGTGCAAGATGTAAAGCTAGTTCAAGATGTAAATCTAGTCCAAGACGTAAATTTAGTCCAAGATATATTAATGGTGCAAAATGCACTGCCTGTTCAGGATGTCGTACCAGTTCTTAGTGCTTTCACCGTTGAAGATGCAGCCCCTATTCAAGACGCGTTACCAGTACAAAATGCTGTGCCAATCCAAAATGCATTACCTGTGCAAAACGCTTTACCTGTGCAAAATGCATTACCAGTTCAGGACGCTTTGCCTGTTCAGGATGCTAAAGCTGTCCACAATTTTCAAGCTCACCCTGCCGCCTTCAATACACAAGAAAATAGCAGTTTGCGAAATTGGGGTGTGGTTAAGCCTGAGCCACCAGCCACTGCTGGTGGCTCAGGCAGTAACGCTAGCTTCGGCGCAAGACCGGGAGCTGCTACCGGGAATGGGCACGACGACTTCGAGCACGAGCAAGCAGATGGTGGCATCTGGCCGGCTGAGGGCAAGTTCAACCGCAACCAACCTTCTACTAAGCACGGTATACCAACACCACTTCACCTGGCCACCGACAAACGGTTCTCCGGTTTGGCCCTAGCACCTGAACTTGCGGCCACAGTTGATCGAATTTATTCTTTGGTTGATCTCGATTTTAGTGGTTATGTCGATTTTCCTGAAATGGCTTCAGTGCTTTCTAGCGAGCACCTTTCTGAGTCAGAGAAAGGTTTTGTGCGCATGATTTATGCTGTTGGTTGCAAAATACTTGGTGAGCGACCAGCTGTTTCTTCTAGCACTGTGCCGGTCTTGACCAATGATGATTTTCGCTTAGCCTTTGCTTATCAATGTGCCAATACCTTGGGCAAAGATGCTAATTCAAAAGGGATTTTAGCTAAGCCTGGCACAGAGAGCCAGAGCTCTAATAGTAATCGTAGTAGTGAGCGTTACACTGAGCTTAAACCTAGTGTATATGCTGACAATGATTATCCACAGATGTCGCTAGTACCAGGTGCTGTTCGCCTTGGCACTATGGGTGATGCTTACTTTGCTGCTGGTGTTAGTTCATTGGCCGAATGTCGCCCACGGGCGATCATGCGCATCCTTTCTGAGAACTTTGACCACAGCTTCTCTGTGGCCTTTCCTGGCGCACATGGCAATCCTCTTGAGGTCATGCAACCTCGACCAGAAGAAATTGTTCGTTACGGCTTGGTGGCAAAATTTGGTTATTGGTTCCCTCTGCTAGAAAAGGCTTACGGTATTCACTTAGCGCAAAAACACAGGCTGGCAAGCAAGCTGTCTGAGCCTCGCAACGAAGCGCTAACGCGCTCATCTCAAGTGATCGAAACTCTGACAGGGTCGTTCACCGGTACTCTTGTAACTGCCGATTGCACAGCGCAAGAATTATTGCTCAAACTTTCAGATTTGATCGCCAGAAAACGTGTCATTGTAGCTGTTTCATCTGATTTCGTGCCAGAAATGTCGTCGTTCGATGGCTCTGCCCCGATGGCGAATAAGCCCTATCCGTTAACCGGTTTTGATCGCCAAAGGGGCCAGATTTTTCTTCACACTGTATACGGTCATCATACGCAGTTTGAAGATGAGCCGATGCGCTTCACTACAGAGCAGTTCTTGCAATATTTCAAAGTTATTTACTTCGAGCAAGAGGTTGCTCCGGCTACCAAAGCGTCTAACCTAATGCGTTCTACCGAGAAACAAAGTCTCAATCCGTGGAAGAAAACTTAAGCTAGCCCTTGTAGTTGCCATATTCTTTGATAAGCTCAGTGACCGCGACTTTGATTTCTTTGCCTTCTGTTAACTCAGCGATGCGCTTGTCTTGATTGAACGTAGTGAGAGCAACTAAAGCTTTCTTTTGTACTCGTTCATTTGGATGGGCCTTAGAGACAAAGTAAAGCGGGGGAATACTTATCAACTTTTGCTCTTTTACTAACTGATCGATAGCCACACTGGCGGCTTGATAGTCTTCACTTTTGAGACAGGCGACAAGGGCCTTGAAAAGCATATGATCTATTTTATTGTAGAGGCCCTTTGTAGCTGTTGAGAGCAAATCAGCAACAGAATTAAATTGGGCTCCGTAATCACTCAAGCGTCACCTATCCTTGTGCAAATATTCCTGTAAACTAATGCTATCAATCTTTTATGCCATGGAGAATTGAGCTTGAAACAACCAGAGTACGCAGTGGCAAGACACTTGTCTAAAAATTTAGCTGCCGTGTTTGCTCTCATTGTCGTGCTCGGAAATAGCCTAGAAGCAAAGGCATCTTACGATAGTTTTCTCTATGGCCCAGATGCCAAAATTACTATGTGGGACGAGCCATTCTCGGCTGCCGATCTGGGCGCGAAGGCCCGACCTTACTCTGCCAAGCAAGATCTGCTAAATCAATCAATAGTCGATCGCTATTTGGCACACTCATACATGTCGCTTGCTCTTGCTAGTACCCTTCCTAAAGAGCAGCAGCGCCTCCTGACACTTAGCTCTAAGGCTCTTCAAAATCATGATTCTCAGCCACTTTCAATTAACGACTTGCCTCTAAGAATTTTGTTGCTGCTTGAACTTAAACAAACAAATTTGGCTAAGAAAGAGGGTTTGAGATTGCTCGAATTGCTCACGCCGGCTGACCAAGTTAAGGTAAAAGCAAAAAAACAAGAGCGCTGTACGGCCGAGACTTTGCAGAATTTAGCCAATCGATTTGAACGGGCAGAAGATCTTCTCAATGCAAAATATTTGCAGCTGGCAGCCAATATTTTAAATGTGTCTGAACCAGCTCAGATGACTAATACTACTGCTACTACCACTACCACTACTACTACTACTACCGCTGCTGTTGAAGACCTCTACAGGCAAGGAGTGCAGGCGGCTAAATCTGGTGACCTAGAAACAGCGCAAGCGAAGCTTAAGCAGGCTATTGAATTGCAAGACAAGGCTATGAACGATAATCAACTGAGAGCCTTCGATAGTCGCTTGGCCTTGGCTCAAACTTTTGTCAGCTTAGATAGGCGTGAGTTGGCGCAAGAATATTTTGATCAAACAGTTGATCGGTTGAAACAAATGCCCAAAACAGATCGACCGCATACCGCTCGCCTTTTGGCTCAGTTTTTGCGTTTAGTTGAGGTAGACTTAAATGAAATAGATTGGAGTGAGCTAGGCTTAAATGAGCCTGTCACAAATAAACTAGATAGTAAAAAAGTTAAAATAGAAATATTGAGTGGGCAAAAAGATGCACCACCAGCGAAGGCAACTGTTAATTTGACTCTTGAGAAGAAAGCACGATTGTTGCACGGTCTAAATTCGCTTGTTGTAGCCGCTTATCTCTGTAAAGTAGATGGTGACTTGGTTCAAGCTGCTCATCTCTTTCGACGCGCTTATTTGATCAATAAATACTACTTCCCAGAATTAGATGAACAGCTAGCTACGACTTGTTATGACCTTGGCGAAACTTTGTATTGGGCCTCGCAATTAGACGAAGCCGAGTACTATATGCAGCAAGCGTTAAATTTGCGAGAAAAGTCTGGGCGCGACAGTGCCACTGCCCTCAATTTGCGAGCAACATTTGGTCGCATCTTAATTGTTGGTGGCCGCGGTCAAGGAGCTTGTCGATTCTATATAGAGACTTTGCAATTGCTAGCCGGAAAGAGTTTCGCTAATGGATTTGAGAATGCAAAATTGCTTGACTTGCCACATTTGATTGAAGGTCTAAGTAAAGTAGCTATTGATCCTACTAACAAGCTTAATCCTGAATTCAGAAGCCAGTACGAGGATTCTTTACAAAGTTTGGCTGATGCCGCTATTTCGTGCAGACAATACGATCAAGCTGTTGACAGTGATACGGCTTTGCTTTTGCTGCGTGAGCAAGCACTTGTCGAGAAAGCTAAAGCTAAGGCTAGCGCTGAAGACATTAGGGGCGTTCGTGAGCAGATAGTGGCTACTCTGTGGCAGCTCGGATGGGTTACTTCTATGGCTGGCAACCTTAGCAATGTCGACAGTTCTAGGAAGTATTATGGCCGCCTGATTGAAGAGTTTCCTTCTCCCCTCCCTCGTCCCTTAGCCGATTGGTATCAGGCTCGTGCTATTTCGAATGATCTACTTGGTAGATACGCTCAAGCCAAAAGCGACTTTATAGCTTCTCGTAAGCTGTTTAAAAAGCATTTGCAGAAAGAGAAAGATCAAGAACAAATCGATATTGTTAATTGGACAATAGATGATATTAAGTACAACCTTGATAGTCGGCGAAAGAGCCCACCCTCTGATAAAGACTATTTGAAGGTTGAGGCAAATTCGTTTTGGCAGCAAGGCCGCTTTCCGATTAAGGTGTTTGTTGAAACCTCAGCAAATAATGGCTTTGGCGGCCCCATGCGTGAACTTATGCTAAAAGCGATGGAGCAATGGACGAACTATGATCGCTCGCCAGTGAGACTCAAGTATGTTTCGAATATCGACAGCGCTGATGTCTATATTGAGCGAGTCACTTCTTACGAAGATATTCCTTACAGCTCGGCAGGACGCACAAGCGCTATCTATGAGAAAGACAACAAGAGAGCGCTAGAGCGTGCCCACGTGCGCGTCTACTGCCCTTCTTACGATGGACGGGCTTCGCAAGCAGATGGTGCTGCCGACAAAATCGAAAATCAAGAAATGAGCTCTTATGCTCGAACCCAACTTTATACTCTGTTCATGCATGAGTTTGGACATGTCATTGGTCTTGGCCATTCACCAGGTGGTCAAGATGTAATGTACTGGAAGTCGTGCTCTACAGAGCTTACAGAACGGGATAAAGAGAGTGTTCGTAGGCTTTACAGTAAGAATCACTAGATTGTAAAGTGTTAATCTTCCTTCTCGCTGTACGAGCTAAAATAGCTCCATATCAAAATTATCCTCAACTGTATTTTCAGAATTTCTGAAAATCCCCTTCCGAAGAGCGACTAATGCATTCAGCAAAATCTGAACCAAATCATTCAAACCCAGATCATCCAAATCCTATTGACCGCAACAAATCAATTATTTGGTCGCGCTATCTAATCGATTCTACCGACTGGCTAGTCTTCGCCAGCACAGTCACTCGTTTGAATGTTGCCACCACTAGTCTGATATCGTCACCAGTCAAACTTCTATCTCTATCAGTACTTTCACCAGGCGGTAAAGTTCTTTTTGAAGGAGTCCTGAAGCCCCAAGAAGAGATTGCTAGCCAGTTGATTGAAGATCACGGACTTGAGCAGTCGATTGTTTTCAACGCTATGTCTTACAGCGAAATGTCTATTCAGCTTGGGCGTTTGTTTGACGGCCGGCAGGTTTTGGCTTGGGACCTCAATGCTCAACAAGCTTTGCTCGACGAGATGGCAACCCAATTTGCACAACCGCAGACGATCTTGACTGGTTATAGCCTCAGACCTGAACTCGCTCGCTTTGTTGGTGAGCCGACTAGCCCCGGCGGTGCCAGTGCCGGTAGTGGCAGTCATAACTATAAACCACAACCATTAACTGTTTTGGGTAAAGGCTCTACTGCCGAATGCCGCGCATTAGTAGCCACTCTTTCTCAGATGGCAGGTGCGTCGCAATCAAATAGCGCGGCCACTGGCAATCAGAGCTGGACTGGTGAATTCTATAGGCCGAAAGTGTCTGCCACAGACAAAATCAAAGACTTCCTTGGGCTCTAAATCTACAAATTTAAAGACTTTTCACTGTTGTCGCCAGCAATCAAGACCAAAGCAGGATCTGACAAAAAACGCACAGGCATGATTGGATCGAGCAGAGTGGTGCCAACTCCTAATAATCCTGTACCGTAACGATTAATCGGTACATTCATGCGACGGTACAACTCTACAGAGGCACCTATGCAGGTCCAGCGGTCGGGAGCAATGCGTCCCATGAAAGTGCCGAACCAATCGTAGCCACTGGCATGAAAAAAGGTTTTCAACTCATTACTGAGCCACTTAGGTAGATGGAAAAAGTTTATGCGTTTAAGTACGCGAACATTTTCTTCTTCTGCCCATTGGCGATTGCTTGCCACCATAGATTGGGCGATGGTGAAAGCCTTCGACTTCTGATCTTGAGACCAGGGCTTCTGCAAATGTAGACCGACATAATGTCCATCGTAAGTAGGACCAGTCAAATCACTAAGTTGATGCAGGGTACAGCCCTTATCCATGTAAGAACTGAGCAGCCATTTGACACCGTCATTGTCTTCTACCACCACTTCTGCATGGCCGACACTTTCATGCAAGCGCCGAGCGACGTTACCACTAGTTAGAAGTAAGTCTCCGGCTTGTAGTTGCTCTGCTCTGGGATTGACCAAAGTATTTAAGGGCACTGGCCCGTAACCCTGTTTTTTAAAGCGGGCTTTGTTGCGGCGATAGAGTACAAATATATAAATCCAGAAAGCAATTTCGGCCAGGGCCACTACGTGCACCATGGGGTGCAAGGCCTGGGCAAATAGAGCAATGATACTAAGACTAATTCCTAGCACCACCGGCAGTTGCAATTCGATGCGCGAAAGCACGTCAAAGTATGTTTGTAACAGATGGTCTACTTTTACTCTTGTAAGAATTACCCAGGCTCCACTAACAAGAACACAGCCGCTAGAAAGTTGCCAATCGAAGTGGTGAGTAATGAATTTATAGGTGAGCCAAATCAGAGAGACATAGCAGACCGTATTAATTGCCTTTACCGAGTCAAAGTAGGCAGCAGTTCTTTGCACTGCGACGCTTGTTTGGGAGGGGGAGTAAGGGCGTGGAGAGTAAGTATGTGTAAACATTGGTCGATAATACCTCCTAATTGACTAAGTCAACGCGTATGGGCAATACATTGATAGAATTGCGCCTCTACGACCTATAAATATCGAATGTCAGTAAACCTACACCGCTCTATCGTTGCTCTTCTCTTTCTCTCCTTTTTGGTCTGTCCGCAGGCTGATCGGTGGCCATCAGCGCTTGCCCTGGCTGCCTCCAGCAAAGAGCAAGGTGAATTTGGTGCAAAAGCCCACCAGCTTAGCGAAGAAGCAATGGCTGCCCAGCACGCTGGCAATTTCTCTCAGGCCGAACCACTATTACTTGAGGCCTTGCAGCTCAGCGAAAAAATTTTTAAGGGTGGACACAATGGTGTGGCCCAAAACCAGTTAATCGGCAGTATAGAGCGGTTGGCTGATTGCTATTTCTTGCAGGGCAAATATAGTGAGGCCGAAGGTCAATATTTAAGAGCCGTTAGTTTACGCCGTCAGTCAGCGACGATCAAAGACAAAAGTTTGATTCGTGATTTAAATAATTTAGCCGCACTTTATCAAAAAAACGGCAAAATCAGTGCGGCTGATGACATCTCTGGCCAAGCTTTGGCATTGGTTGAGATGAATTGGGGCGCAAGTCCAGAATTAGCTGTTGCCTTGTCTGCCCGCGCCAAAATACTACTTGAGGCCTATCAGCCGCTCGATGCTGTTGCACTTTTCGATCGTGCCTTAGCCATTCGCCTGAAAGAGGCAAAAGGCAATGACCCTAATGTCAGTGCGCTTTTAACTAGTTTGGCCAAGGCATACTTAGATAGTGATAACTACCATGCCGCTGAAAAAGCATTGAAGCAAGCTTTAGATATTGATTTGGCAAATTCTGGTCGACAGTCACTGCCTGTAGTGGTCGATTTGAGCACGATTGGCCAACTCTATTTGCGCCAAGGTAAATATGGTGCATCCGAGCATGCTTATAGCGAAGCTCTGGAAATATGCACAAAGCTCAAAGGTGAGAAAGATCCTGAAACAGCTGCATGCATGAACAACCTCGCTTTTCTTTATAGCAACATGAATGAGTATGATAAGGGTGAAACTTTGTTGCGCTCTGGTTTAGAAATTCGCGAGCAATTTTATGGTGGTGAACATCCTTTTGTGGCTCAAAATCTTATCAATTTGGCCGACCTTCTGGTTAGCTCTGGTAAGCCTGAGCAAGCTGAACCGTTGTTACTGCGCGCCTTAAAAATTGAAACGACTGCTTTCGGGCCTAATCATGACTATGTTTTACTGATTGAGCGCGAGCTAGTCGACATTTTGCAAAACCAACCTTCTAAGCTTGCTCTGGCAGAAACGTATGCCCGCCTTGTGCTTGAGCACGACCAGGCTGCCGCTGCTGGCGGCAGCTTGTTAGTCGCTCGTGATCTTGAGTCGCTCGGTAAAATTCTTATTGCCCAAGATAAGATTGGCGAGGCCAAGCCCGTAATTGCTAAAGCACGCAGTATAGAAAGTATGCAAAAAGGGCTGTACTTTGAAAAGCAAAGAAATGCTTCTAACTCTTCGACAGCTGCTAGCCCCTTTACTAATGCGATTCAAGATAAGTGGGCATTAGTGATTGGAATCAGCAGCTTCCAAGATGCGGCCCTTAACTTGCGCTTTGCTGCCAAAGACGCGGTCGATTTTAGGAATTTTTTGGTCAATCAAGCGGGCTTTCGGGCCGACCATGTCAAATTATTGACTGATCATGAGGCCACCAGAGCAAACATCGTGGCACTACTCGGTGATCAGTGGTTGAAGAGAGTGGTCAAGGCTGACGACCTAGCTGTGGTCTATATTTCTAGCCATGGAACTCAGGCTGCCAATCAAGTTGGTGGAGCGAATTTTATAGTGCCCTATGAAGGCAATGCTCAAAATATTGTATTCTCTGGCATTCCGATGCAATGGCTAATCGCTGGTTTGAAAGATTTGGTTCATAGTGATCGCATTTGTGTGTTCCTTGATGTGTGCCATAGTGGAGCGGCCGCCAATGGTCACAAAGATGCCACTAAGCCTGAATCTAGTACTAAGCCTAGCCCTAAGCCTAGCCCCGAGTCTAGCCCCGAGTCTGTCTCAGAGATAGGTCAAGCGAGCACTGCTAGTGGCGGGAAAGCACTTTATCGCATTCGCAATATTGACGAAAATGCTTTAGCCTCGCCGCCAGGACAAGTGGTGGTGGCTGCCAGTCAAGCTGACCAAATCTCTTGGGAGTCAAAACGTTACTCAAATAGCGTCTTCACCAGACGTTTGATTGAAGGATTGGCTTTGCATGGCAAAGATACTACACTTGAGCAAGCGTTCACTTATTTGCATGATCGTGTTGAAGAAGAGGTGCTGCGCGATCGTACCCAAATTCAAGCACCAGTAGTGGTGCCTAAGTTAGGCGCAGCAAATGAGCCACAACTAGGGTGCAAGCCAGCTAATCCACGTTCAGTTGCCGAGCCAAGCGCTGTTGCCGGAGCGGCAAACCCGAGAGCGAGTTTAGAACCGAAGTAATTTAGATAGCGTTGAGGAGAACATTATGTTTAGGCCTAATTTTAGCGATATAAAAATGGTGCAAGCTCTGCCCGACAGAGCACGCCCTTCTAAATTTGTCTCCACTAGCCTTGTTTTCGCTCTACTGACGATGCCTCTATTAATTTCTGCGCCACCAGCACATGGTTTTTGGCCATTTTCTAAGAAACACTCAGACGGTGCCAAGCGTAAAAAAAGAAAGCTACAAGGGACGCAAGTTGGGTTGGTTCCTGGCAATCCACCAGCTATATACTGGGAAGCAAAGAAGCCTAAAGCAATAGTGCTTTGCTTGCACGAATTAGGTCTTTATAGTGGCGTATTCGACGATCTTGGCTCTCGGATGGCAGCTAAGAATATTGCCGTCTATGCTATCGACCTGCGCGGTTTTGGTGGTTGGCGCGAGATTGACAAGAAAGACAGCAAGATGGACTTGGCTAAGACTTTGGCTGACGTGAAAGGCTCTTGCGAAGAGATTCGCAAATTGCACCAAGGCGTGCCAGTGTTCATTTTGGGTGAGGCCATGGGCGGGGCCTTAGCTCTTCAAGCGGCCAGTAAATATCCAACTTTGATTAATGGCATTATTTCGGCTGCTCCTGGGGGCGATCACTTTAAGTCAGTCAATAATTTTGTCAATGTTGGAGTGAGCATGGCTGTGGGCTCTAAGCACGCTTTTGGACTAGGCGAAAAACTTATGGATGTGGCAACACCCAAGCAAGAATTGAAAGAAGCCTTGAGTGACGATGAGATGGTGCGGATGGATGTCACCTCGGGTGAGATGGTTGCTTGTCAATTCTTCATGTACAAAACCAAAAGTATGGCAAAAGACATAAAAGAAATGCCTGTTTTAATTGTTCATGGCGATAAAGACGGCGAGTCGAAACTGATTGGCTCAGAAAGTGTTTTCAAGAATCTAGCCACTAAAGACAAAAAGTTCGTGCGATTGGCCGAAGGCGATCACTATACTTTTGAAGACACCAAGGTCACTGACGAAGCTTTCGGTACCGCTCTGGCTTTCATCGAAGAACACGCCCCAAAAGAAGCTAGCGAATAACCCAAAGGCTGATAATAGCGCCAGAGCAGACCGGTATATATTTGTTTGTTTAAAATGGTGCACGAGGAGAGATTCGAACTCTCGACCGAGCGCTTAAGAGGCGCGTGCTCTACCGCTGAGCTACTCATGCATTGGTTAAGATCACCTTTGGGGATCCATTCGTACACCCATTATATCGGCTAGATTGCCTTAAGCGGCTTTCTTATGCCAAGAGGTAGTTTACAATTTGATCAAGCAATATTGATTTCTATCTCACGATTGTCTGGTCTAATTCACACAGATGTGCAACCATTGCATCAATTGCACAGGAGCAAAAAGTGGACATCCAGGAACTAGCGAGACTTCAACAGCAAAGCAATAGCGACCACCTCATGGTCGAAGTGGAAGACACTGTAAAAGCGGGCAGACCGCGGTGTTTCTTGTCAGCTGATCGCAATGCGCCTGACACAGTCACCCTGCACCGTTACCGCGATGGCGGCACCTTGCTACGTATTCTTGACCTCAATACTGAGCGCGGTTTGAAGCGCTTGACTGAGTTGAATGTAGTTGGGCACACTGACCGTTCTATCTAACTGCCACTAGCAACACTTTAAACTTAATGCTGTTGTCAGCCGGTGCCGCTTGACAATAATTTTTATATTTGTTCTCTTTAACTTCTTTTTTTAGGCAACGTGAACAATTGGCCGATTGGCAGGTTCGTGTTCTTGTGAGCGTAGCTTTTCTCTAATTAACGGTGCAGTTTCGCCTTCTCCGAAAATTGCATACCTTAGAGCGTAAGCTAGCGGATGAATCTCACTCCATGACATGTATATGTGGGGCACTTTGTTGACTTGTTTGTCATCCCTTAGGTGCAGAAGGAGGGCGGCGATAGCGTCAGCTACTGCGTGAGACTGACAGCGCAAAACCCTATGATTTTCAACTTCGTGACCAGTTACTAACAGACAATCTGTGCTCTGACCATCTTTGGGCTCGACTTCTACAAAAATGAAATTACCTTCTTCTTTTTGAATGCTGTGCTTGCGTCTGGCATCTTGCTGGAGCTTCTCGTAGTCTCTGCTGCCAAATTTTTGGGCCAGCAAGCGCAAGACGCCCATGTGCTCGCAGGCTGACTCTTGTACAAACGCTTGAGCGCGCTCATCGAGCTTGATAGTTATTTTGCGATCACGAGTTCTCACAGTCACGGTAATGAGAATCACCACCATTAGTGCAAAGATAGCCGCAATAGTTAGGCCATCTAGGCCTCTTGCAAGCCAACCAATGCCCACGCTAATGGCTATGAATAGGCTCAAACAGGCCGTTATTGCTAGCCGCCTAGGCATCGGGTTGATTGTGTTAGATGTAGACATTGAGATCTCCAGTTACGTCAAATATTTTTGCAAGATTCTTAGGCGACATGCACAAGAGGTCTTTTAAATTCGTTGGTCTCTGTTGAGCGAATTATTTCGCGAGTGAGTGTAGCTGTTTCTCCTTCGCCAAAGAAAATATATTTGAACGTATAAATGATCGGATGGCCCTCTGTCCAACCAAAATAGACATGAGGCATTTTTTTTGTTTTGTCGCGCAGGTGCAACAGTACTGCGGCGATGGCATTAGGTACTGCCAAGCTTTTGCAGCGCAGCACGTGATGACCGTCGACATCGTGACCGGTAACTTCCAGCACCGTATCAGAAAATTCTGATACGTCTTCTGGTTCTACTTCTAAGAAAATGAAGTTGCCTTCGCGCTCTTGAATGCTATGAATTGAGCGGGCATGAGCTTCTTTTTCTTTGAGAAAACCTGTGCCGGCGCGATTGGCAAGTAGCCTTATTTCGCCCCAGTGTTCATGGCTTGCCGCGGCTATAAACTCAACAGCTTTTTTATCGAGCTTCACTTCTTCCACTCGCAATTCAGTGGAGCGCATTGCGCGTGAAACAAAAGAACTAATTAGAATGCTAATAACAAAAAAGAGGGCAATGCGCACGCCTTCTGGACGCTGAGTCATATTTACAATCGAAGTCCAGATGAAAACAAGACTTATGGCTGTAAAGATAAAGCGCTTAGGTAAATGATTTTTCCATGAGGTAATGGCTGAAGCTAAAGCTGCTGAGGTGATTAGTACAAGCACACCAGTGGCATACGCGCCCGCCTGAGCGTCAACATCGGCTTTGAAAATAATAGTGACGCCATACGATATCAGAGTGAAAAATATTACTAGGGGCCGCACTGCACCGGCCCAATCTGGTGCCATGCCATAGCGTGGCAGGTAGCGTGGCACCAGGCTCAGTAAGCCAGCAATAGCCGAAGCACCGGCAAACCATAAAATGGCAATAGTGCTGAAATCGTAGAGTGAGCCAAACATCTCACCTAGGTGTGTGTGGGCCAGGTAGGCTAATGCTCTGCCATTTGCTGCCCCACCCTCTTTGTAAAGTTCGGCCGGTATGAGAAGGGTGGTGACCATACTTGATGCCACCAGAAAATAGCTCATAATTATTGCCGCTGTTGTGAGCAAATATTTGGCGTGGCGAATTCTGCCACTGCGATTTTCTGGAACATCAGTGGCATCACCCCGCACCATCGGCATTACGGCGACGCCAGTTTCAAAACCTGATAAGCCTAAAGCCAAGTTGGGGAAAAGCAAGCAAGCAGAGCCGAGCATAGAGAAAATAGAGCCAAAATTAGTGGTCAGTTTATGTAACCAATCGTGCGTCAACTCGGGATGGCTAAAAAGCTGAATTAAGCCCCAGCCAACAATAATATTGGTGAGTAATAAATAGGCACCAACGATATAGACAGAAATGCCAATCGCTTCTTTGAAGCCTTTGAGGAAAACCGCTCCCAGACTCGTAAGCAAAACCAGAGTTACAAGCACGCGATTGTGATTGTGCCAGGCTGCTGGAATTACGGGGTTTTCAAGTATGTGTGCGGTGGCGTCAGCTGCAGAGAGTGTGATCGTAATAATAAAACCAGTTGCTGCAAACCCTAACAAGAGTAAGACAATGGTTTTGCCGCGCCATCCGGGCAGCAGGCCTTCGAGCATGGCCACTGAGCCCTGACCGTTAGGGCTACGTTCAGCGACAAAGCAGTAGGCTGGCAAGGCTCCGAAGAGAGTGACTATCACAAGTACCAAAGTCGCTACAGGCGAAAGAATTCCAGCAGCTAAATAAGCGATACCAGGTTGGTAGCCGAGAGTGGAGAAATAATCTACACCGGTTAAGCACATTACTTTCCACCAAGAGTCTTGGTGATCAGTATGCTCATTGGTCTCTTTAGTAGGCTTAAGGCCATCTAGTAGCCAATCACGAAATGGATTCTTCTTATCTCTCACGGCACTTCCCAGAGGTTCTTTATAGAATCTTGAGTATATCTTGATGTTCTTAGGTACTCATGAAAAAAGGGGACATTCGATGCCAAGCGTCTAGACTGACTAAAAGGTCTATTTCAATAGCCTATTGATAGATATGAGGATTTTCAGTGTTTAGTGGCGGCCCACCGGTCCATCTAATGTGGTCCAATATGTTCAACCCTGACAAAGCCAAGCTTAAGGGTAAGGTTGATTGGCGCCGTATTGCAGCTCTTTTTGCCCCGTATTGGCGCTTAGAGCTATTGGTCGTGGCTGCCATCCTTGTCTCTTCTACGCTTGGCTTAGCACCGCCCTTACTCACTTTGGCCATTATTGACAAGGCCTTACCGGCGCGCGATTTTACGATGTTGGCCTGGCTGGTGCTGGCAATGGTTGTCTCTGCCATATTGGCTGGACTAGTCGGAGTCTATCAGGGCTATCTCAATTCAAAAGTCGGTGAAGGTATTGTGCGCGATTTGCACACAGACCTAGTTTCGCACCTTCATCGTATGCCGCTTTTGTTTTTCACCAGCACAAAGACTGGCGAAATTATGAACCGTGTCAGTAGTGATGTGGAAAGCGTGGATGGCGTAATCACCGGCACCATGGTTTCTATTGTTACTAACATCATTACTATCATCACAACGCTCGTGGCAATTTTCGCCTTAAATGCTCAATTGGCAGCAATTTCTATTATTGTGGTGCCATTAATGGTAGTACCGCTTTGGCCAGTTGGTCGGCGCATGTACGAAGTGCGCAAAAAGACACGCACCAAGAGAGACCAGATTCAAGCTGCTACTCAAGAGACTCTTTCGGTCTCAGGTACAGTGCTCGTCAAATCGTTTGTCAAAGAAGAGTTTGAGCGTAAACGCTTTTATAATTTGGCTACTGAACTAATGGCCTTAGAAATAAGTGTGGCTATGATCGGTCGTTGGTTCATGATGGCAATTACTGCCATGGTGACTGTCGGTCCAGCAATTATTTGGTTGGCTGGAGGTTGGCTTGCCATCTATCATGGCATCACCGTCGGTGTTCTGGTCAGCTTTGTCGCCCTGATTGGTCGACTGTACACACCGGTATCAGCTTTAGCCGGTGTGCAAATTCAAATAGTTAGTGCGCTAGCTGTTTTCGAGCGCATTTTTGACTATCTTGATATGAAAGAAGAGAAAGATTTACCAGAGGCTCTGCCACTCGATCATAATGCCGTCTCTGGCAGAGTTGAGTTTGAACATGTCGGCTTTGCTTACCCATCTCTGGGCGGAAGCAGTCGTGGTGGCGTTGAAGATCTAAATTTTGTCATTGAGCCAGGCCAAATGGTGGCAATTGTCGGCCCCTCCGGTGCCGGTAAGAGCACCATTACTAACCTGTTGCCGCGCCTTTGGGAAATCGATCAAGGGCGTATTTTAATTGACGGGCACGATACTAAATTTGTTACTAGAGACACTCTGCGTGAGAATATAGGAATTGTCACCCAAGAGACTTACCTCTTTCATGACACCATTGCTGCTAATTTGCGCTATGCCAAAGCTGACGCTAGTACTGAACAAATTGAAGAGGCCTGTCGAGCTGCCAACATACACGAAGTAATTGCCGCCATGCCCGAAGGCTATGAGACCGTGGTTGGCGAGCGCGGGCACAAGCTTAGCGGAGGCGAAAGACAGAGGCTGGCAATCGCCAGAGTGCTCTTGAAGAATCCTCGCATATTGATTTTAGATGAAGCCACTAGTGCTTTAGACAATGAAAACGAAGCTCTCATACAAGCTGCCCTCGTGCCGTTGATGGTAGGGAGAACATCTTTAGTGGTAGCCCACCGCCTCACTACTGTGATTAATGCTGACAAAATATTTGTCCTTGAGAATGGTCGCATTGTCGAGAGTGGAAGTCACTCTCAACTGTTGGAGCAAGGCGGTGTCTACGCTCGGCTCTACTACCGTAAGAACTAATAAATAGAAATCGAGCAGTAGCGTTGCCGCTTGGGTAATTACTTCAAATTTACTAGTGTGACCAGTTGTATTCAGTCACTCCCTTTTGCGAACGCACCACACTAGGTGTTGGCCTCACCACCGGTGCCGCCTGTTGCACCGGCTGCTGATAGCCCTGAGTGGGGTCTATTTCGCTGTAGGGCACGTCATTGCTATGACTGATTGGCTTACTCATTGGCGTATTGCTTGTCGAGGCATAGCGTGAGGTTGGTAGCTCACCGGCTGGAATTTGACTGCTTTGATTAGCATAGTAGCGCTGATTGTATTGGCGAAACACTCGGGCCATTACCGTGCCACCAGTGACATGCTTATCGGCAACAGGGCTTTTTTCATCGCCGCCGCCCCACACCGCAGTCACCATATCTGGTGTGAAACCGACAAACCAAATATCTTTTGCTTTGTCTGCCGTCCCTGTCTTTCCAGCCACTGAACGACCAGCTAGTTTTGCCTGTGTACCAGTGCCGCGCCTTACAACTTCGGTCAAAATATCGACCAGCCAACTTGTTTGCTCATAGGGGAAGACCCTGTGTATAACAGGCACATAGCGATCTAATAACTGTCCACGGCTGTCTTTAACTTCGCGGATCATCCAAGGTGTCACTGCTACACCGCCTCTAGCTAGCGTGCCATAGGCTGATGCCAGTTCTAAGGGCGTCACAGCAGAGCTGCCGAGTGCTAGAGCCATTGTCGGTGCCAGGGTCGATCTGATTCCGGCCGCCCTTAGAGTATCGATAACATTAGTGATACCAACTTGTTCCATTACCCGAATGGTACACATATTGCGCGATTGACAAAGAGCCTCTCTCACTGTTATCTCACCCATGTATTTGCCGTCGTAGTTTTTGGGAGCCCACTCTACACCGGTCTCTTGGGTCATTTTGAAGGGAGTGTCTAGTACTGTACTTTCAGGGGTAAGTATTCCGCCCATAAAAGCCGTAAGGTAGACAAACGGCTTTAGTGAAGACCCCGCTGTGTGTGGATTTACCGCACTGTTCCACTGATTACTCCAGTAGTCGTGGGCTCCACCTACCAGGGCTCGAACAGCACCATCTTGAACTGAGAGGCTAACTAGTGCTTCTTCTTCGATACCGGGTGGTGCCCTGCGAATTTCAGACTTGAGTGTTTGTTCGGCCGCCTCTTGGGCGATTGGATCTATGGTCGTATAAATTTCTAAACCATTCAAGCCAATTGTGCGTTGGTCAAATTGTCTTCGTACTGACTCAAGTATCAGGGCCGTAAAGTAAGGATAGTGACTAAAAGGCTGACTAGCTTTAGCAACTTCGGCGCGCTTAAAAACAAGCGGTTGTGACTCAGCTAAGAGGCAGTCACTTTCAGAGATAAAGCCACACTCAACCATGGCGCGCAAAACTTGCTTTTGCCTAACCATAGCTTCTCGGCGCCGCTCTTTAGCACCCAGATATGATGGTGCGCGAATAATGCCAGCCAAGAAGGCCGATTCTGGAAGATTAAGTTGGCTTGCCTTCTTGCTGAAATAATTGTGGGCCGCTTGCTCAATTCCGCGGGCACCATTGCCGAAGTAGATCTCGGTGAGATACAAAGTAAATAACTGTTCTTTTGTATATTTCTCTTCTAGTCGGTAAGATGCCACCACTTCGGCTATCTTAATTATGCCTGTGCGTTTTACATCAGGAAAGAAAAGATTTTTAGCCAGTTGCTGAGTTATGGTTGAGCCGCCTTCCACCATCTTTAGGGCTTTAGCATTGGCGAAAGAAGCTCTGAGAATGCCCTGAAAGCTCATGCCACCATGTTTATAAAAATTCTTGTCTTCGGCCGCTAGAACTGCTTGTTGCATTGAGAGTGGCACTTGTTTAAAAGGAATGAGGGTGCGCGACATTCCGAGGTTAATGCGTTCAATTAGTTTGTTGTTGCGGTCATAAATAGAAATAGAATCAATTGGTTTGTAATTCTTGAGATAGTCTATGTTTGGTAAGTGATTGACTTCTTGGATAACCAATAGTGCCACCACAGTGCCGCCTAAAATGAGCATGACTAAGCCCACCTGCGACAACATTTTTAGGATGGTGAAAGTCGTGCGCATGAAGTCTCTCATGCCGCCCAAATCATTCATCTCTCTAAGATTTTTAGATCGCAAAAAGTGCCTACTGTTCTACTGTTCTGTGGATGCCTACAAAAAATTATTGCTGAGCTAGATACCAGGTGCGAATAGAAGGATCGATCGAAAATGCTTTTTCAAAATCGATGGCGCTTTTCTCTCTACTGCGATCGTTGTCTTTTAGAGCGTGAAGGAAGGCCCTGTGAAAATAGGCTTGAGCACACTCTGGATTTAGTCTAATCGATTTATTGAGATCAGACATGGCCGCATCTGGAAGACCCATCTCATCAAGCAAGCGTCCTCTGCTCAGATAATTGGTCCATTCTTCCGGCTCACTTTCAATGACAACATTGAAATCTTCCAGCGCTTCTTTTAAGCGCTTTAATTTCCATAGACTGTGGGCGCGATAGTACAAATCAGGCTCAAAGGCTGGGCTCAAATCAACAGCTCTAGTAATGTCGTCTATTGCTTCTCTAAAATGCTCTAAGCGATAGTAAAGTTGTCCTCTGAAGCTGTAAAGTGTCGGAGAGTCTTGTTTGATTGAGATGGCATTGTTGTAGGCCACTAACGCTAGGTTAAGTTGTCCAAGATCACTTAGTACTTCTGCTTTGGCTGACATGATAATGACCAGCAGGCTATTATTGTCAGCCACTTGCAAGGCCGTTTCAATTAATGTGAGAGCCTCTTCAGAGCGCCCCAGTTGGTGCAGGCACAAACCTTTGTTCATATAGGCCAGAGCGCTCTTCTCAACGGCAATTACCGCTTCGAAATCGCGAATGGCAACATCATAGCGACCGTCCATCATCAGAGCATTGCCGCGGTTCAGCTGCGCTTGCCAGAGTCCGGGGCTAGCAGCTAGGGCCTGGGTGAAGCAGCGTGCGGCCTCGTGAGCGCTTTGCTGCTGCAAATAGATAAAGCCTTGCTGGAAGTGCAAGCTTGCTTCTTTGTCGTCCATGGCTCCCTTCTCGCTGGCTTGACTACAGCTTTTTTACTGATGTTTCAGCGCTCACATAACATTCTACAGGCATTACTTAGCGTTATTATTACAGGCAATAAAGTGAGATACTACTGATTATGTGCGGAAGGTACACCCTAGCTCATTCTACTGAAGATATTCTGGCTCGCTTCGGCGTTAAAGCGCTAGAGTTGCCGATTGCCGCGCGCTATAACATTGCGCCCTCGAACTGGGTGCCAATCATCATAGCCAATCAAATGGAAGGTGGTCGACGGATCGAGGCGGCGCGTTGGGGCTTTGTTGCTAGCTGGGTGCGAGATGTCAATCAAACTGGTGCCCAGCGGGTGGCACCTATGATTAATGCCCGGAGCGAATCAATTGCCGTGAAACCGTTCTTTAAAACGGCTTTTAGAGCTAGGCGTTGCATTATTCCGGCTGATAGCTTTTATGAATGGACAGGTGAAGGCAAAGCCCGCAAGCCTTGGCGAGTGCATTTGAAAGATAAGGGCCTGATGGGTTTTGCCGGACTTTTTGAAGATTGGTCTTCACTTGATGGGGTTGAAATTCGTACCTGTGCCATCATCACCGTGCCAGCTAATCGTGTCATGGCCCAATTTCATGATCGCATGCCAGCCATAATTCCTCGACATTTAGAAGGGCGCTGGCTTGATCCAACTAACAAGAATTTGCCTGAGCTAGAGTCGATTCTTAAGCCCTATCCAGACGATCAGATTGTCTGCCACCGAGTATCTACTCAGGTTAATGGCACTGCTATTGATGGCAAACAGTTGATTGCCGCTATTGACCCGCTGCAAGAGAAAGCAGATGAAGAGTCGCAGGCCAGCGCTGCTAAAGAGATTGCTAGACAGCTTAAAGCCGTCGGTAAAAACACTAGCGACGAATCTAGTTCAAGTACAAGTACAAGTTCAAGCTCAGACTCTAGCTCAAACTCAAACAAAGAAAAAGGGCAAGCTAGGCCGCGCAAGAAACCTCCAGACAATGGCCAACTAAGCTTGTTTGATCAAACCTAGAGGCCAAATTGCACTCTCTGAAGAGACATCGTTAATGCTTACTAGAGCGTATTAGTGCTAACTAGAAATTGATTTCTAACTCGCTTCTAAGACTTTCAGTTGGGCATGAACACTTTCTAGCTGACGAGTCAGTTCAGTTAACTGCGCTTCAATTTTTGCTACTTTGTCAGGCGGAGCCTTGCTTTTGAAGTCAGGATTAGAAAGCTGCATATCTACTTTGGCAATCTCTTTTTCAATTGATTGCTTGCGTACATTGAGTTTGTCTTTCGACTTCGCAACGTCAATTAGTTTTGCCAAAGGCACATAAATATTGACCGAAGAGACGGCCTCGCATGCCGCCATAGATGGTGGCGAACAATCCATACTTATGTCTAGCGGATTAGCTTTCGCTAAGCGCTCAATATACATAGCTCCGTCAGCTAGGCACTTCATTTCGTCTTCGTCTTGGCAGACAATCATCACTTCAGCTTCAGCAGAAGCTGGCACGTTATAGGTCTGTCTGATATTTCTGATTGAGCGAATGACGCGCATCAAGAATTCCATTTTCTCTTCGGCATCATCGTCAATCAGATTTTCATCTGGTCGAGGATAAGGAGCGAACATGATGGAGACAAAGTCTTTCGGGAAGAAGGACGATTTAGGAACTTTGGTCCACAGCTCTTCTGTAATGAAAGGCATAATCGGATGCAAAGCTCTCAGCAAGCCTTCAAATATAGTTTGCAGAACAGCCTTTGTTTGACCAGTGCCTTCGCCAGATTGAGCTTCTTGAGCCAATTGAATCTTGGCAATTTCAACATACCAGTCGCAGAAAGCGCTCCAGGTAAAATCGTGCAGTTGATTGGCGGCTTTATCAAAATCATAGTCTTGGAAGTACATCTGTAGGAGATCTAGCAAGACGTTGTAGCGGTTCAAGATCCAGCGGTCAGCCAAAGTTAGGTGAGCCGGATTAACACCTCTTGGTTCAAATCCTTCTAGTTGCGTCAAGACGAAGCGGCCAGCATTCCATAACTTGTTAGCGAAACGCTTGTATTCATCAAGTTTCTCTGGTCTGAAGCGCACATCTTGGTCGCCTTTGATACCAACTGAAGTGAACCAAAAACGGTTTGCATCAGCACCATAGGTATCGATCATATCGAGAGGATCAATCGAATTGCCCTTCGATTTAGACATGCGCTTACCATCTTCTGTTTGGATAACAGGGTGAATCAGGACATGTTTAAAGGGAATTGTTTTAGTGAACTTGAGCGAAGTGAAGATCATGCGAGCCACCCAGAGATTGATGATCTCGCGAGCGGTCGAAAGTATCGTGGTGGGGAAGAACATCTTCATTTCTTTGGTTTCGTCTGGCCAGCCTAATGTGGCAAAAGGCCAGAGAGCAGAGCTAAACCAAGTATCAAGCACATCTTCGTCTTGCTTCATTTCAGCACCTGGGGCTGAACATTTCTCGCAGGCAGCTGGAGCCGATTCGAAGGCATCGACTACTCCGCACTTAGTGCAGGTCCAAACTGGAATGCGATGGCCCCACCAGAGTTGTCGGCTGATGCACCAGTCGCGAATATTCTTCATCCAATCGATGTAAGAGCTAGCATAGCGCTCAGGTATGAACTGCACTCTTTGCTCTTCTACTACTTCGATAGCTGGCTGAGCAAGTTCTTTCATACTCAGATACCATTGATCAGAAAGCAGCGGTTCAATCACCGTTTGGCACCGTTCGCAGTGACTGAGGCCGACAGTATAGTCGCGAGACTCTGCTAGCAAGCCCAGCTCTTCGAGTTTTGCCACCGTTTGTTTGCGGGCTTCGAAGCGGTCAACACCATGCAAAAATTCAGGGACAAACTCATTGGCAATTAGTTTGCCCCTAAGATCTATCACTGTGGGCTGTGGCAGCTTGTGTCTAGCACCAACTTCAAAGTCATTAGCGTCATGAGCTGGAGTGATTTTCAGTGCGCCCGTTCCGAATTCTCTTTCTACGTATGAATCAGCAATTACAGGAACAGAGATGTCTGTGATTGGCAGTTTTACGTTTTTGCCGACAAAAGATTTATAGCGATCATCATCTGGGTGGACGGCAACAGCAACGTCGCCGTAGAGAGTTTCTGGTCTAGTTGTGGCGACAACCAGCTCTCCACTACCGTCTTCTAATTTGTATTTGATGCAATAGAGATGACCTTTCTTCTCGTCATGTTCGACTTCGAGGTCAGATAAACTAGTGGCACAGCTGGGGCACCAATTGGTGATGCGGTTGCCGCGGTAGATATATCCTTCTTTATAGAGTGTGACGAAGGCGCGATAAATCGAGCGCACGTAAGACTCGTCCATAGTGAAAGCAACGCGATCCCAGCTGAAACTCACGCCGATGCGCTTGTATTGCTCCATGATGTGGTCGCCGTACTGATTGCGCCACTCCCAAATCTTCTCTGTAAAAGCTTCTCGTCCCATCTTGTGACGATTGAGCCCTTCTTTTTTCAGTTTGCGCTCAACCACCATTTGGGTGGCGATGCCGGCATGATCTGTTCCTGGTTGCCAAAGAACGTTGTATCCCTGCATTCTTTTCAAGCGGATCAAAACATCTTGTAATGTTCCGTTGAGAGCATGGCCCATATGTAAATTGCCTGTAATGTTAGGCGGCGGCAAGGCCACTGAAAAATTCGGCCGTTCTGGGTTCATCTCTAGATTGAATAACTTATTTTCGTGCCAGTAAGTAGTCCAGCGGGCTTCTACTTCTTTCCAGTCGAAGGCATTAGAAGAAGGTTTGGGTTCATTAGATTCCTCTTTAATGGAACTGCCTTCTGTTGTTGAACTCTTGGCCATTGACTGTTTCTCGCTTATTTTATGGCTGAAATATACTCAGACTAGCTGGCGCTTGTATGTCTGCGCCTTACCTAGACTTCATCTAGGCTGTTCGCTCAATTTAAGCGACAATGCTAGAAACCTGATTATAGCTGGGTAAAGAGCCCCTCTTCAACTATCCGTTAAGCTCGCCATTAAGCTTGCCGTTAAGCTAGCTTTTAAAAAAGCTTCTATTAAGCTAGTTCTAAGGCTTCCCCGTCTGTTCCTCTATTGGTGTTAGAATTTTGCACTGGCGAGAGGTAGCCACTGCATTGTCTTGACTACTGTCCGTAGCCTCACGGACCATGGAGCACTTGCAATCCTGCATGATTTCTACCAATGACTTTCGAACCGGCGTCACTATTGAATACAACAATGGTGTTTGGCAAATAATTGAATTCCAGCATGTTAAGCCAGGCAAAGGCGCAGCTTTTGTACGGGCCAAAATGAGAAATATCGAGACCGGTAACGTGCTTGAGAATACATTCCGTGCTGGTGAGAAACTACCTCAAGCTATTGTTGAGAAGGCTGATCTGCAGTATCTCTACAAGGCTGGTGAAAATTACGTGATGATGGATAACGCTAGTTTTGAACAACTAGAGTTGACCGCTCAGCAAATTGGCTCAGGTGTTGAATTCTTGAAAGATAACACCGAAGGCATAGTTATGCTCAAGTTCAATGACCGTATTCTTGGCTTAGAGCTTCCGAATACCGTTGAACTCGAAATTAGCGAGTGCGCACCAGATGAAAGAGGCGATACCAGCTCTGGTGGCGGCAAACCTGCTGTTCTAGAAACTGGCGCAACCATCACTGTTCCCTTCCACATCAAGGTGGGCGATAAAGTGAAAGTTGACACTAGAAATCGCAAGTATTTGACCCGCGTTTAAATGAGATTGAGAACTAATTGTGAAGATAGACCTGCAGCAAATTAAAGAGTTGCTTGGAATCGTTAGTTCAACTGACGTAACCGAGTTTACTATCGAATTTGGGGACCAGCGCATAACGGTGAAGAAAGACCGTCCGGCGCTTACTCAAACTATCGAAATTCCTGCTCAACAGAGACAGGTTTCCCATTCTGTTGCCGCAGCAACGGCAGTGGCTGAGCCGAACCGCGCTCCGGCTACACAGGCTGCCGAAGCACCGAAGCCTGACACTCATGTTAGTGCAGAAGACAATGGCGCATCAGCCAACACGGTGGCGATCACATCACCTATGGTTGGCACCTTCTACGGGCAACCGTCTCCAACCGCTGCCTCCTTTGTCAAAATGGGTGACCGCATCACTGTTGGCCAGACCGTTTGCATCATCGAGGCGATGAAGTTGATGAATGATTTGCCTTCCGAAGTAGCTGGCAAGATTGTCAAAATATGCGTAGAAAGTGGCACAACCGTTGAGTATGGTCAGACACTCTATCTGGTTGATCCTAAAGGTTAAGAGCACTAACAATGATTGAAAAGGTTCTGATCGCCAATCGTGGCGAGATAGCTCTGAGAGTAATCAGAGCCTGTCGCGAACTGGGAGTTTCAACGGTAGCCGTTTATTCTCAAGCAGATTCTGAGTCGCTCCATGTAAAGCTGGCTGATGAAGCCTATTGCATTGGGCCGCCCCAATCTCAGCGCAGTTATTTGCATATTCCAGCTATTATCTCTACAGCTGTAGTGACCGGTGCTGATGCTGTTCACCCCGGGTACGGCTTCCTTTCTGAAAATGCTAATTTCGCTCAAATTTGCTCAGACCATCGCATCAAATTTATAGGTCCGAGCGTTATCGCGATTAACTCGATGGGCGACAAAGCATCAGCTCGCGAAGCAATGCGTGCAGCCGGTGTGCCAGTGGTACCCGGAAGCCATGGTCTCATCGAAGATGAAGACGAAGCACACAGACTGGCTGAAGAAATTGGTTTTCCTGTGATTGTCAAGGCCACTGCTGGTGGTGGCGGACGTGGTATGCGTGTAGCTACCGATCAGGCAGCCCTTGAAAATGCTCTCGCCTCTGCTCGTTCTGAAGCCTCGGCTGCTTTCGGTAATGGCGGAGTCTACATCGAAAAATATTTGAAACCAATTCGGCACGTCGAAATTCAAGTAATGGCTGATAGTCACGGTAACTGCATTCACCTCGGTGAACGCGATTGTTCTGTGCAAAGACGTCACCAAAAACTAATTGAAGAGACCCCAAGTCCTGCATTGACTCCAGAGTTAAGAAAACGCATGGGTGACGCTGCTGTTCGCGCTGCTAAGCAGATTAATTACGAAGGGGCAGGTACAGTCGAATTTATTCTTGCTGGTAACGACTTCTACTTTATGGAAATGAACACTCGTATTCAAGTGGAGCATCCTGTCACTGAATTTGTCACAGGGATCGACTTGATTAAAGAGCAAATTCGAGTCGCCTCAGGTATGCCGCTATCGATTAAGCAAGAAGACGTTGAATTCCGCGGACACTCGATAGAGTGCCGCATCAACGCTGAAGATCCTGATCGCAATTTCTTGCCATCTCCTGGTCGCGTTGATGCATACATTGCTCCTGGTGGACCCGGCGTGCGCGTTGATAGCCACTGCTATCCAGGCTATGTTATTCCGCCTTATTACGACTCGTTGGTTAGCAAGCTTGTTGTCTGGGGCCGCGATCGTCACGAAGCAATCGCTAGAATGCAGCGTGCTCTTGACGAGTATGCCATAACCGGAATTAAGACAACCATTCCTTTTCATCAGAGAGTATTGGCTCACCCAATGTTCCAAAATGGAAAAGATGTTAGTACTGACTTCATTGAAAAATACATGACCCTTCAAGAAGCTAAATAAGCTTCGAATTCGGGTGTAAAATATTCGAGTACAAATGTTCGAGTCTAAACGTTCGAGTATAGATATGTTCCTAATAAAGTTTGACCGATATCGGCCAAACTTTTCTGAGGCCTGATTTCAGCTCACTGAAATTTTTGCTTTAGGCTCCGTAGCTCAATGGTGGAGCGTGCGACTCATAATCGCCTGGTTACTGGTTCGAATCCAGTCGGAGCCATTTATTTATACGATTAAAGAGCTGTTGCCATAAGGCATCAGCTCTTTTTACTGCTAAGGATTTTTAAGCAAAGTCTCTTTGACAGAGCGCTTCATGTCGCGAAATCCATCTGAAATATTTTCAGACAGTTCTTCGGATCTTTGCCGTGCCTGAGTTAACTTCAGTTCTGCATTTTGTAAGTACTTGTCATCCGGGCGACCTTTTGACTTGGCGTAGGTGGCTTCAACTTGGCGCATTTGACTCATGGCGCGCTGCAAATTGTGGGTAGTTTCTTTGCTCCCTTTTAAGGCTTCAAGCAAGAAAAATCCAGCTGAGCCTTGGCCGTGACCGAGGTTGAGCAGCAATAATTCTTCGCGACTAAACTTGCGATCAAAAGCAAGCTCCTCGGCGCTGCCGCAACTTTGAAAGAAGGGTTGCGCTAGGCAGCCAGCGAATACTAGACCAGCGACTGCTAGAGTCTTAACACATGCTTTCAAGGGCAGGACGATAATTCTTGGTTTTTCCACGGCAAAGAAACCTCTTTTGGTCATCTTAAGAGTCTACAAGACTTGGCCACATCCTGATATTCTCAATATCACTTGGAGGAAAGAGTGTCTAAAAGACTTAGCCAAAATCATAAGAAGCTCGCTCTCGCAAGCTCGCTTTATCGATTGGCTGCCACTCTAGTCGCTTTAACAGTTGTAACTTTTGCTGGGAATAGCGCGCACGCTGATACCTCGGCACCTTTAGCTCAAGAGAGTGCAGCTTCACCGTCTAAGTCAATGGCCGTTCTTGACCATGATTCTAAACCTAATGCTGATGCCTCTTTTGAAATGGCGGCTCCAGTATCTGACCTGCAAATGCATGCTCATGATTTTAAGGATGCTGGACAAAATCTCAATCTGGATACCTTGTCGGCCAGCCAGCTTTTGTTATCAGGTATGGAAAATGCTCAATCCGACAGGCTAGACATCGCCATTAAGCAGTTTGAAGAAGTAATTCGAAGAGAGCCTGAAAATGTTTCTGCTCATAATAATCTTGCTGTCTGCTTGAAACGACAAGGCAACAATAAAGCAGCCCTTGAGGAGTTCAAACAAGCTATTCAGAATAATCCGACCCGTTGTGAGTTGTTCAATAATTTAGCTCATTCTTATATCGCCGATGGTCAATATGATTTAGCCGTAGAGTCTCTTTATAAGGCGCTCAGGCTCAACCCTGATTTTGCTGAGGCTCATCGCAATTTAGGTCACGTATTGGCACTCAAGGGTGATAATGACGCTGCTGTAACGGCTTTTCAAGAAGCCTTGCGGGATAATCCGCAAATGCAAGAAGTGCGGATAGATATGGGCGATTCATTGCGGGCATTGCATCGCTACGAACCGGCTTTGCTTGAATATAAGACTGCCCAGAAGTCTCTTTTGGGAAAAAGTAAGCCAGCACTACTTCCGCGGGATATAGAGTTGCGCTTGGCCAAGTGCTATGAAGGGCTGGGAGAGACAAGTCAGGCCCACAAGATTCTCTCGAATTTGCTAGAAGCTAATCCGGATGATACTGATGCCCTCAATTGTTTAGGTGTCGTACTTTGGAAAATGAACCATCTACCAGAGGCTGTATTTGTACTAGAACGTGCTTTGAAGGTTGATGCCAGCTATCCTCAGGCTCGCAACAATTTAGGCATTGTGCTCTACCAATTGAAGCGTTATGACGAAGCCGTCGATGTTTGGCGACAAGCGATTGGTCTTAAACCGGACTATCCTGAAGCACATTACAATATGGGCGTAGCGCTATACCAATCTGGTTTGCTACAACAGTCTACCGAAGCGTATAAAGAGTGTCTAAAATATGCACCTCTTGATGCCAATGCCCACAATAATCTAGGACTAGCTTTGTGGCGCAGTGATCAGAAAACCGATGCCATTGCTGAGTGGAGAAAAGCAATTGATTGCGATGCCAATATGGCCGAAGCATTTACCAATTTGGGCAGAGCCCTGCACCGAGCTGGCACAAGTGACAATCATTAAAGATGGCGCAAAAATTGACTTGATTGGGGAAATAAGTGGATACATAAATGGAAAAGGCATTCGATAATTTTAGTTACTCTGAGACTGTGAAAACGGTTCAAGAAGCTGTGGTCAACATCTTTTGCCGCATCATTTTCGACTGGGCCGTGCACGGATTAGTTGTTGCACTCGTACTACTAATTGTTGGCCTAGTGCTTTTATCGAGAAAAAACCGCCTTTCTAAGCCATTCTTTGGCGTAGCCAAAAAGCTAGGGATTTTTTGCTCGATTGTCGCTGCTCCGGGCCTCATTACTTTGGCTACAAGTGGCAGCTTGCCGCCAGTAGGTGTTTACAATGTCAATTCGCTCGGATTTCTCTGCCTCTGGAGCTTGATCTGCGCTCACATGCTAGGCGAAGAGACTAACTACCAGTGGTTCGTCAAGAAAAATCCTGAAGAACAACCAAAAGACTAAATGCGCGATTTTACTAAAGTTGATCTAGACTGTTTTAGGCACCATACGGTTGGATTCTATTCTTTCTAAGGGCTGAACCGATGAGACTACTTCTTCCAACTTATTTGCCGACTGTGCCAATGTCATTTCCATTTGCGATCTCCCTAGCCGCCTCGGTCTCACTGGTCTCATTTTTCTCGCTTGGCTCATTTCTGCCGCTTGCCTTGCCTGTTGCCGCCCAGAGTAGTTACTCAAGTGGTTCATTCACGTCTGCTGGCACTAGCCCTGCCTCTGTTGCTCCAGTTGGTGTACAGAATGGCGGCTATCAAGCTGGAGGCTTTTCTCCGGGAATCAATCAGCCGACTGGCATACAAGCTCTCAACTATCTCATTGGTGGGGGCTATCGATACGGTGCCAGTGGCGCTTTTTTAAATCCATACGGACAGCCGGTTTATCTTAATCCGCTTGTGCCTTATGTCTGGCCTTCTGCTAGGCCGCAATTTACTGGTGGCGCTGCTTTTACTTCCCGAATCGGTAATTTCAATTGCAATTTCTGGAGAGGTAATTCTGGTTATTACTATCCATTTCTGTCTAATAACTTTCTCTACGCACCGATAATGTACATCGATAATAGTTCCTCTACTCCGCAAGCAAAGTTGCCACCGCCTGCCATTCAACTTACCGATACGTTGAAGTATCTAGAAGATTCTATGAAGGATAAAAAGGTCTCTGATGCTCAATACAAGCATTTAAGGCAGCGGGCCCTTGATCTGCAGCGTAAAGAGCGCAGTATGCGCATTGCCCAAGGCGGAGAACTAGATGCTGATAGCGAAGCAGAGATACGGCGCGACCTTGATGGCTTAGCCAAAGAGACTAGTGAACACGTCAAAGACCGCTAATTTCTAAAGCGCCGAAAAGTCGAAACGCTTTTCAAAAGCTGTGCTAATTATCTGCTTAAGCTCATCTTGAACTGCGCTCAAGGCCTTACTGGCATCGATTATCTGCCAGCGCTCAGGTTCTTGTTTTGAAAGTTCCAAATAGCCTTTACGTACCCGGTGATGGAATTCAATTGCTTCCCTCTCCATGCGGTCATGGCCGCCTGGATGCAATCTACCGAGCCCTTTTTCACTTTCTAGATCAAAGAGAATTGTCAGCTCCGGCCGCAAGCCTTGGGTGGACATTTGGTTTAGTTGGCTAATTAGTTTTAAATCGAGATTTCTACCATAGCCCTGATAGGCCACGGTTGAGTCTGTGTAGCGATCACAAATGACGAGTTTTCCTGCTTTTAGCGCTGGGATAATTAGCTCGTCAACGTGCTGTGCACGGTCAGCTGAATAAAGTAAAAGCTCTGCCATTGGAGCAACTGGATTGCCAGGGGTAAGCAGCACACGACGAATTTGCTTTCCAAGCGGTGTGCCGCCAGGATCACGCGTAATCAGGTGCGGAATGCCAATAGCATCAAGTTTTGTCGAAAGCAGCTTGACCTGCGTTGTCTTACCAGCGCCCTCTGGACCTTCCAAAGTAAGGAAGGTGCCGGGATATCCGTGGGCCATGCGCTTTAGGTCTCCAATTGAAACTACGGTTCAAATAGTTAATATTGTTGCACAAATGATATGATTGCCACCCAGTTGGGACTTTTTTCTGTTCTATGGCGAGCGCTATTTCGGTGCGGCTTTGCCTTGTACAAGCAACATTTTATTTTTTAGAGGATAAACTCATGGCTCAAACTTTAACGGCTTCCAAAGTCAAAGTAGATCGCAAGTGGCAACTCTTTATCGACGGAAAATTTGTAGATGGAGCTGGCGAGCGCACCCTCGTAAATCCTGCCAACGGTAAGCCGTTGACCAAAGTAGCCGAAGCCTCTAAAGCTCAAGTTGAAGACGCCATTAAAGCTGCAAGAAAAGCCTTTGATCACGGTCCTTGGCCAAGGATGACAGCTTTAGAGCGGTCTCAGTTTCTTATCAAAATAGCTGATTCAATCGACGCCCATGCTGAAGAGCTAGCCGAATTAGAGACGCTAAATGGCGGCAAACCACTGCGTGAAACCAATTATGATGTTGCCGATGCTGCCTATTGCTTCCGCTATTATGCTGGTTTGATTACCAAACCCACCGGTCAGTCTATTGACGTTCCGGCTCCATCAGTCACTACTGTTGTGCGTGAGCCAATCGGTGTCTGTGGTCAGATTATTCCGTGGAACTACCCACTTTTGATGGCAGCCTGGAAGCTAGCTCCAGCGCTAGCTGCTGGTAATACCTGCGTTCTGAAACCGTCAGAATTCACACCGTTAACAGCCATTCGATTTGCTGAGTTATTACATGACTTGAAATTGCCTGATGGTGTCGTCAATATTGTTCTGGGCGACGGGCCAACTGTTGGTCAACCAATTGCTGAAAGCACCATTGTAGACAAGATTGCCTTCACGGGCAGTGTCACAACCGGAAAACGTATAGCTGCTGCATCGCTCACTAATTTGAAGAAAATTACACTTGAACTTGGTGGCAAATCACCAATGGTGGTGTTCCCTGACTTTGATCTAGATATCGCTGTCGACTATGCTCTGTTCGCCATTTACTGTAATGCTGGTCAAGTTTGTTCTGCCGGTTCTCGCATGATCGTAGAGGCGTCAATCTACGACAAATTCGTGAAGAAAATGGCCGAACGCGCCAAGAAAATTAGAGTAGGCCCCGGTTTAGAATCTGAAACAGAAATGGGCCCACTGGTTAGCGAAACACAGATGAAGCGGGTTCTAGAATACATTGAGATTGGCAAGAAAGAAGGTGCCAAGCTCGTAACTGGTGGCGATCAACCTAAGGGCGATAAATACGGCTCTGGTTATTATATTAATCCGACCATTTTCTCTGACGTCAAATCTGATATGAGAATCGTCAAGGAAGAGATTTTTGGACCGGTCGTCGTTGTGCAGAAATTCACAAGTGAAGAAGAAGCCGTTGAACTAGCTAACGATTCGTTGTTCGGCTTGGCAGGAGCTGTGTTCACAAACGATATTACTCGCGCATACAGGGTAGTTAAACAGCTTCGTGCCGGTATCACCTGGGTTAACGCTTATCACAATACTTACACTGAATGCCCATGGGGGGGCTACAAGCAGAGTGGTTGGGGTCGCGAATTAGGAACCTTTGGTTTGGAAGCCTACACCGAGGTTAAGCAAATCAATGTCAATTTAGATCCTCAAGCTGTTGGTTGGTTCGAAAACTAGAAAAAATAATCGTAGTTGAGAATGCGGGCCTCCTTTGAGGCTCGCATTCTTTTTTTGTTTTTTTATTTCTTTTCGTTCTCTTTAACCGAAGCCCTGATGCCTCTTCCGACTTTCAAGACTGCGACGTTTGAGACTACTTTACGAATTAAGATTTTATGCTTTTGCTAACAGCGAAACGACCGATGGTGATTCGTAATCGAGAATGTCTTGATAGCTAATATCTGGAGCGCGTAGAAATGCCTGAAGCAGCTTGTCTTCATTCCATCTTTCTCTATCTAGCTGACACCACATTGTGGACAAGTATATTTGCACGTATTTTCTGCTAATTCCACCTCTGATTGAACGTGTAAGGTTAATAGCTGTCGCTGTTAGCGACATCATTCGACTTTGTTCTCGCCGATTGGATTTTGTTCTCTTATTCGTAGTACTTTGGTTTTCCTCTTTTGCTTTGATAACTTTTTGCTTTCGTTTGCGGAAGCGACCATCAGTATGCGACAGTATCCATCCATCAATTTCAAGTATTACCAATATTCCGGCCACGCTGCCGGCTGCTAGTGTGGTCTGCTGACAAATTTGGTCTTGGGTTAAGGGGTCGTCTTTAACTAACTGAAGAACCTCAAGTTCTTCTGGGCTCAAATCTGATGTCTGTCTTGCTGGTGGCTGTTCCTGCTCTGTTCTTCTATTCTCTTTTGCCGAAGCTGTAGTGGTGCTCTTTTTCTGGTGCTTTTTTTCCTCCTGATCTTCTTCGTGAGCTTGCTGCTCGTCTTCCTCTATAGACGGGTGGAGTCTTGGTAGTGTGATCAGGCTTCGTCTACAAAAAATCGAAACGAAGTCCATTGATGGCACTTTGTAAGAACTATCAATTGGTTCGTTCTGTCTTTCTCCCTCAATAACAAGACCAGTGGTTCTGACAATGTTTAGTGCTGTTGAAATGGCTGTGCCCGCTAGCTCTGCTAATTTATTAGAGGTGACCACTGCACAATGGCCGATTAGGAAAATGGCTCCCAGCCAAGCTTTTAAATGTTTAACTCGGTTGAACATTGTTGAAGCTGTTATCCAAATTTCTTTTTTGCAAACTTTGCAGTTCAATGTACGGGCGCTCTTTTTCTGAAACTTATTTTTGAATGCGATTTTGCAATGACAATGAAGAGAGCTATTAACAAGCAATGTTTGAAGTAGAAAGGCCAGAGCAGATTCATCATCTGGAATGCGTGCTTCGAAAATTGGCCAAAGTTTGGCAATCAATTCAAGATTTATTACTCGTTCTTCACCCTCGAATTGCATGAGAACCTCGCTTTCTGTGCCCGTACTTCTAATACGTTTGTAAGCGCCTGAAAGTTCAAAAGGCTCTGATCGATATGTTCCGATTTAAGGCTTGGCCGATATCGGCTAAGCCTTAAATCGCCTGAGTTTAATAATTTGAGATTTAACCGATATCGGCCAAACTTCAAAATAAGAGTAGTGAAGAGGCTCATCCTGTGCTGAAAACCAAAGCCTAAATTGTCAAGTGATTAGAGTTTGCTCACAAGTCTTGCTTCACGGAACACCTTGGCATGCTGCGTGGTCTGTTAGAATACAGGCCGATAGCGTGCCCGCTAAAATGGAATTGTCCATTTTTTCACTTGCTCGGTTCGCGTAGCCCTATTTATAGGTTCTTAGTGAAGGTCAAACTTTTTCTAAAATTTGAAGCATCATCCATAGTGGCGGCCTTGTTGGCTGGCTCATTGGTTCTCGCACCGGTAATTCCTGCTTATGCTCAAGGCTATGACGAGAAGAGCACGGTGCCGTCAAACTTTACTGTTGGCGGGGCGCCCATTTCCAGCACTGGCTCAGCGCCTGCCAGCGATATAGTTGTAGATGACGTTAAGATTGAAGGCAATCGCCTTGTTTCAACTGAAGAAATTAATAGCGTTGTAAAAACGAGAAAAGGCGACAAGTACGATCGCGACATCGTAATGCAAGACCTTAAAGCAATCCATGGTATGGGTTACTTTGATGAACAGAGCTTGCAAGTTAATCCAGAAATGACTAGCAGTGGCGTTCTTCTCAAAATTCGCGTGACCGAGAATGCCCCAATTACGCAGTTTTCGATTCGTGGAAATGATGCAGTTTCAACTGAAGAAATCACGAAGCTGTTCAGTGACCAATTAGGCAAGCCACAAAACCTTAATGCTCTTTCAACCGCTATTGACAAGGTTGAACAGGGCTACCATGAACGTGGTTTTGTCTTGGCACGAGTTACTGACGTCAAAGATGATCCAGATGGCTCGGTTGAACTCGTTATCAACGAAGGCACAATAGACAATATTGAAATTGTCGGCAACAAGAAAACCAAAGATTTTATCATCAGAAATGGCATCAAAACTAGAGCTGGTGCTGTCTATAACGAGAAACAACTTACTAATGACTTGAAGAAGATGTATGCCAATGGCTATTTTCAAGACATTCGGCGTTCCCTTGTTCCTTCCGCTACTAATCCAGACAAGTACACCCTAAAAGTCGAAGTCGACGAGAAGAGAACTGGTTCGGTCGGCCTCGGTGGTGGTGTTGACTCGGTGGCTGGACCATTCGGTTCTCTCAATTTTTCGGATGGAAACTTTAGAGGTCGTGGACAAGTTCTTTCCTTCAGCTCTCAAGTTGGTTCTGGAACATTCAACAGCGTCACTAACTCAATTAATAACGCTGGCAATACATTCTTACCCACTGGTCGTACATATAATATTGAAGCCAACTGGGTTGAACCGAGCCTGCGTGGTTCAAATGTTTCTATGGCTGTATCTGGTTTTGGCCGCAATATGGGCAGCATGTTTATTGACCAAGCAATGCAGCGGACGGTCGGTGTTAGCACTACTTTCTCCAAGCCCTTATCGCACGGCTGGAATGCTAATTTGGGATTGATCGGTGAGAATACTTTCCTTAAAAACGTTGCCGGAGTGGCCGCTAATCAAGACATTTTGAACTCTATGACCAGTCGCGCCTTGGCCACGGGTATGGCTAGCAGCGACGCTCAGGCGTCTGCTCTGGCCAGTCAATCACGTGATCAGCAATTGCGTGGTGGTACTTTCATAACTGTTAATCCATCTATGACTCGTGATACCAGAGATAGTGCCATGGATGCGACTACTGGCTCCTTCCTTAAAGCTTCAATCAGCCCCTCTGCTGGTATTGGTGGCGGCTTTATGAAAGCTGGATTGAGCGCTAGCAAATTTAAATCGTTTGGCAAAAATAAAAACTTTACTCTAGCCATGAATGCCCAGGCTGGCACTTCAGTTGGCGGGCTACCGCAGTTTGCCCAATATCGCCTCGGCGGTTGGAATGGCGTTCGAGGTTATCGTTCGTTCTCTGACTTGGGTACTGGGGCTGGCATGCTCATGGGCACCACAGAACTTCGAGCAAAACTGGCTTTCTTACCTGATGACAATAAGATTACAAGCACCATAAAGAAGAACGTCAAGATAGCTGGCTTCTTTGACTACGGTCAGGTTGTTGGTAATACAGGCACTAACAGTTTGCTTTCTCGCTCTAACTTCGGGGCTTCTGTAGGCTTAGGCTTACGCATCAATATGCCGATGGTCGGATTAGTGCGAATTGACTACGGTTTACCAATCGTAAGCTCGATTTTGGGCAGTCGTACCCCGCGCATGACTGTTGGATTTGGAGAGAAGTTTTAATTACAGCAGGTTAGGCTTGCTGGTTTGACTCGCCTGAATGTTGTAAACTGTGCCCTTGGGCCTTTTAACATGATTAAGTGATGCCTGACAAGTTATACTTGAGTAGTTTTTTTTTGGAGAGATGAATGCTGAACGTTCAAAAGTCTTTCGCCGTGGTTGCCAGCGCCGTAATGGCCGTATCAATCGCTTCCGGCGCTCTCGCCCAGACTGCACCAACTGTGAAATCTGCAACTCTTGGCGTTGTCGATCGCGACAAAGTGATTACTAGCTTCAACAAAGCTCAATCAGCTGCTGAAGAACTCAAGAAAACTGAAGAATCAGTGCGCAAGCTTCTTGAAGATTCAAACAAGCAGTACGAAGAAGCCAAGAATGCCAAGAAGCCTCCAGCTGAATTGGAAGGATTGCAAAAGCGTCTTCAGACCAAGATTGATGACGAGTACAAGAAGGCACAAGCCAAGGCTCAAAATCTTGAAACCCAGCTTGAAACTGACATTGATAGCGCTATCAAAGCTGAAGCTGCCAGCCGCAAGCTAGATACAGTATTGATGAAAGGTGCCGTTCTTTTGGGCGGAACTGATATTACCGATGGTGTTGTAAAGCGCCTTGGCACTTCAGCCAGTGCTGCTAACAAGTCTGTCACCAAATAGTGAAAACCTCTGAGATAACTGATGTTGCCTCAGCGTTTTGACAGTAGAAAAATGGCCAAACAAACAAGTCATATTGGTTGTCAGCTTTACCCGCGCACGGCGCGGGTAAAGCTGTTTTTTAGGCCCGTTTAAAACAGGACTTTCCGTTCAATCTTCCCTCAGTACAAGGACAGCAATCTATGCGGCTCCCTCAAGCGATGAATTTGGGTCAAATAGCAGGATTAGTCGGAGGGCGCGTGCACGGCGATTCTTCGATTACCGTTGAGAGTGTTTCTCCTTCTCCGCTTAACGCCAAAGCCGAAGATTTAGCCTTTGTTTTTGAGCAGAAATTAGTGCGTAAGCTGGCCCAGTGCAAGGCTATTGCAGTGGTCGCTCCTTTCGGAACAGAGATCGATTTCCCTGACCGCAATATGATTTTGGTAGAGAGGCCGAATCTGGCAATTCAACGTGTTCTGACAGCTCTTGCGCCTAAGCGTTTCTATCCCGAAAAAGGAATTCACCCCACAGCTGTAATCGATAGCACGGCCGAAATCGCTGCTGATGTGGCAATCGGGCCTTATGTTGTAATCGGTCCTAAAACAAAGGTAGGAAAGCGCAGCATAATCATGGCCCATTGCGTTATCGGCGGTGCAGTAGAAATCGGTGAAGATGCGATTTTCTATCCGAGTTGTTTAGTGGCTGATTACTGCAAAATTGGCAATCGCGTCATCATGCAACAAGGAGCTAGCATGGGTGCCGATGGCTTTGCCTACGTCACCGAGAAGCCTAGTAACTTTGAGAAGAATATGGCTGGAAGTCGTGACTTTTCTGACGCACCAAATCCCTTGCTGAAAATTCCTCAAATTGGCAATGTAGTTATTGAAGATGATGTAGAAGTGGGCTCGTATGCCACAATCGACCGTGCCACTATGGGCGCTACCGTTGTCGGGCAGGGCACCAAAATAGACAATCTAGTTATGATTGCCCACAACAATCGCATTGGTCGCGAGTGCTTGATTGTTGCCAACGCTTCTATTGGCGGCTCGTGTTCTATCGGTGACCGCGCAGTGCTCGGTGGCAGTGCCAATTTGAGTGATCACCTCAAGCTTTCCAACGATGCTGTTCTTTCTGGTGCTGCCGGTGCCATGAAAAATATTGAGCCTGGTGAGATTCATGCCGGAACTCCTGCCATGCCGGCTCGCGAGTTCTTTGTTATGTATGCTAACTTGCGGCGCTTGCCGCGAGTGACTGATGATGTCAAAGATCTGAAGAGACGAATCGCTCTGTTGGAGGAGCGAATTTTAGGAGGCAAGTAATGTCGAACATGACAATTTCTAGTGCTAAAGATCCTCTTAAAGGTAACCTTCGGCAATTACTTGATTCATCGCCAAAGCTGGTTACCTATCGCGGCAAAGGCATGACCTCCAAGCAGGAAGTTTTGGTAGAAGTTTATCAAGCCCCTCCTGGCAGTGGTATCACATTCTTGTGTGTCAACTTCGAGAAAGAGTTGGTTGCTATTCCAGCTAATGCTAGTTCTGTAGTTAATACTTTGCGCAATGTGGTGCTTGGCTCTGGAAAGACTCGGCTTTGTATCGTCGAGCACTTCATGTGTGCCGTCACCCTCTGGGGTCTGGATGATCTTTATGTACTAGTAGATGGACCAGAAATGCCGCTTGCTGATGGCAGTGCGCAGTTTTGGATCGAACTTTTTAAAAACGCTGGCATCGAGCAAAAGTCGGTAGTTGGCGATATCGAATTGCCTGAGGTAGTCTCTGTTAATAAAGGCGATCGCTCGATTCTCGCTGTGCCTGCTGATAGCTTCTCTGTGACCTATTTGATGGACTGGAAGCACCCTAAAATCGGTCAAGTCTGGAAGAGTTGGGAACCCAGTCAGGACCCCAAAATTGTCTACGAGGCTCGTACTTTCGGTATGCTCAAAGAGCATGAAATGCTTGGTTTAGTCGATGATGTGGTCAGTATCACAGAAGACGATTTCACTATGCCACTGCGCTCTCCCGATGAGCCTGTGCGTCACAAGCTTTTAGATCTGATCGGTGACCTAGCCTTGGTGGGAGTCAATCCTCTGCGTATCAAAGCGCGCTTTATTAGCACCAAAGGTGGTCACGAGTTAGACGTCGATATTGCTAAAAAACTGCTGGCAGTTTTGAATCTCTCAAACTGAGGTAATTAATTGAAACTGAATTTGATATTGAAACCCATCCTGATATTGAAAGCTAACCTGAAGCTGAAATTAGATAAGCAAGTATTTTCTTCTGGCTCACGCAGACTCGGCTACGGTCTGGCTGCTAGCCTGGCTCTCTGCTCAATTTTAAGCAACAGTTGCCCGGTACTGGCCGGTGAGACCGTTCCTGCGGGTGGCTCACAAGGTGTTGCTATAACTGTCTACAACCAGAATTTTGGTTTGGTTAAAGACACACGCAATATCGATTTGACTGCTGGTATCAACTATCTGCGTTTTGAAGATGTTGCTGCTGCCATTGACCCCACTTCTGTTAGTTTTAGCTCTATAACTGCACCTAATAGTGTGGTGGTGCGCGAACAGAACTATCAATACGACATTATGGATGTCGGCACCATTCTCTCCAAATCAGTTGGCAAAGAAATAAAAGTGCGGCAGTTTACGACTGCTGGCACTCATGAGACTGTGGGCACCCTTCTCAATCAGCCCGTAGTGACTATTGCTGATAGCAATGGCAATCTTTCCACCCGCAATCAGAGTATTGTTCTTAAGACCTCGTCTGGAATAGTGGTTGGACCCGAAGGAGAAGTCGAGCTTGCGGCTCTTCCTGCCGGTCTTGTCTCAAAGCCATCGCTTCTATGGAAGCTTGAGTCAGATAAGGCCGGCCCGCAGAAAGCAGAGATAAGTTACCAAACTCAAGGCCTCAACTGGAAGTGCGACTACGTCGCCGTCGTCAATGCCGATGATACGCTTTCTGATTTAACCAGCTGGGTCACCCTTGATAATAAATCGGGGGCTACTTATAAAAATGCTGCCCTCAAGCTCATGGCTGGCGACGTGCACAAGGTGCAAAATGCAGTGGCGCCGCAGAGTATACGTATGTACAAGTCGGCTATGGCAGCAGCGGCACCTCAGTTTAGTGAACAGTCTTTTGCTGAGTACCATCTTTATGCTTTGGCTGGTAAGACTGACGTAAACAATAACGAAACTAAGCAGCTCACTCTCTTTAATGCGAGCGCTGTACCGATAAAGAAATTGTTTATTTTTGACGGTGGTGCTTCTAATTACTATGGTGGCTTCTACCCTGGTGGCAACAATAGCAGTAAAGTCAATGTCAAACTTGAGCTAGCTAATAGCAAAGACAACAATCTCGGTATGGCAATGCCCAAAGGCAAAGTGCGTGTCTATAAAAAAGACAAAGACGGCGCCATGCAATTTGTTGGTGAAGACCTAATTGACCACACTGCTAAAGACGAAAAAGTCAGGCTCTACTTGGGAGATGCCTTTGATATTGTCGGCGAGCGTAAACAGCTGAGCCAACAGCAAGTTAATGCGAAAACGCAAAAGTTCTCTTATGAGATTTCTATCCGCAATCACAAAGAGACACCAGTGACAGTCACTTGTGTCGAGCACCTTAGTGGAGATTGGAAGATTACTCAATCAAGTCAGCCTTTCACGAAGAAAGATTCACATGCAATTGAGTTTGCCGCAAAGGTGCCTGCCAATGGAGAAACCAAAGTTACCTACGATGCCGAAGTGCGCTACTAGGAAGTTTGCTACTAGGAAGTTCGCTACTAAAAGGAGTTTCTCTTGATTTTAGATTCAGTATCGCCAACAGCGCCTAATTTGTTAGCAGAGAAGTCGTCAGTAAAGTCTTTCGCTAGGTCTTGCGCTAAATCTTGCGCTAAATCTTTCGCTAGGCCTTTCACTAATTTTTTCGCTAAGTCTTTGGCATTGTCAGTTGGGCTTTCACTTGCTTTTTCCCTAACAGTATCAATTGCCAATCAGCCAGCTTTGGCCAAGTCGAGCAAATCATCCGATGGTGGCAAGGCTAAGTCAAAATCTGCTGGTGGGTCTACTTCTAATGCTAATTCCAATTCCAATTCTCCTTCAGATTCTGATTCGACAAAAGATTCAAGGGCTTCCCTCAATCCAGCGCTTGGTGAGGCAGAAGTTGTCGGAAGTAGTTCGGCTCCCGTTAAGGCTAAGCCAGCCGCTGCTGACATGCCTGTTGTGTCAGCCTCAAAAGGTGTGGCACTAACTATTTACAATCAAAATTTTGGACTGGTTAAAGATCTTAGAGAGATAAACCTTACAGCGGGAGTCAACTTTCTGCGCTTTGAGGATGTAGCTGCTGCTATTGACCCTACTAGTGTAAGTTTTGCTGCTCTCACTAATCCTAATTCGGTGGTGGTGCGCGAACAAAACTATCAGTATGACTTGATGGATCAAAATACAATTCTCTCTAGATCTGTCGGTAAGCAAGTTAAGTTCCGTCAGTATTTGAGCAGTGGAGTAAGAGAAGTTACTGGTATTCTGCTTTCTAGTCCTATGGTGACTGTTGCTGATTCTAATGGCAATCTTTCCGAGCGGTCGCAGTCGATTGTAATTCAGACTCCATCTGGAGTAGTCGTTGGACCAGTAGGCGAACTCGAATTGGCAGAACTGCCCGCTGGTCTGGTCTCCAAACCATCACTTCTATGGAAACTTGAAAGTGACAAAGCTGGAGTTGAAGCTAGTGAAATCAGCTACCAGACTCAAGGAATGAATTGGAAGTGTGACTATGTCGCTGTGGCCAATGCCGATGATAGCTTGTGTGATTTGACGAGCTGGGTAACTCTAGATAACAAATCTGGTGCCACCTATCGCGATGCCGCTTTGAAGCTTATGGCCGGTGATGTTCATAAAGTAGTTGAGCAGGCAAACGATTCTTTTGCGAGAGGAGGGATGGCCATGGCCGAATCGTCGGCCGCCCAACCACAGTTTCAAGAACAAAGTTTTGCCGAGTATCATCTCTACTCTTTGCAGGGAAAGACCGACCTCAATGATAACGAAACCAAGCAGCTCACCCTATTTAACGCCAGCAAAGTGCCTGTGAAAAAACTATTTGTCTTCGACAGTAATAACGCTGGCAATAATTATGGTGGTGATCAGCAAAGCCAGAAAGTCAATCTCAAATTGGAGTTAGCTAACAGCAAAGAGAATAACCTGGGAATGCCTATGCCTAAAGGCAAGGTGAGAGTCTATAAGAAAGATCTCGATGGCGCTTTGCAATTTGTTGGCGAAGATTCAATTGATCATACCGCTCGCGACGAAAAAGTGAGACTGTATCTTGGGGATGCATTTGATGTGGTGGCAGACCGCAAGCAAACTAATCAGGTACAAGTGTCAGATCGTGTTCAGCGCTCAAGCTATTCTATTGAGTTTCGCAATCACAAAGAGTCGGCAATTACAGTAACTGCAATTGAGCATTCATACGGTGATTGGAAGGTAACTACTTCGAGCCAACCGTTTGAAAAGAAAGACTCGCATACTTTTGAGTTTGCTGTAAAAGTACCAGCTAATGGCTCAGCTCTTGTCACTTATACAATTGAGAATCGCTAGTTAGTTCTAAATTACTTAGGTTCTAGCAGGCTATCTAAAACTAGCTGCCCGGCGCCGATGATGCCAGCCATGCCGCCTAGCTCTGATTTGTAAATTTGCAAACTGTCACCAATTCTTGGTAGACAGCGGTCACTGACCATCTCGTGCAAAAGGCCAAAATCAACACAGTCGGCCAATCCACCAGTGACAATAAAGGCATCGGGGTCAAGTATGTGGGCAAGATTTACCATGCCGGTGGCAATGTGCTCGTGCCAGGTTTCCATTGCTCGTTGGGCTACTATGTCACCATTGCGCGCAGCATCAACGATGTCATGAGTCGTGAGGTTGTCGCCTTTAGCGCAAAGCGGAGTTTGATTGCTGCTCAATCCACTCAGAATATCTTTAGCTGTTATTACTAAACCGCGACCGGCACCATAAGCTTCCCAGCAGTCAAATAGACCGCAAGTACAGAGCCTTTTGTTGCCCATAGAAATACGAATATGGCCGATTTCCCCACCGCCCCAGTGGGCTCCGCGGTAGAGTTTGCCTTTGATAATTAGCCCGCCACCAATACCGGTGCCAAGGGTGACGACCGAAACACATGCTGTATGCATCATGTGTCTGGCACTGGCTTCGCCATAGGCCGCTGCATTTGCATCGTTGTCGACTAGAGTTGGCAGCATAGTTTTTGCTTCAAGCACTTGCTTAAGCGGTGTGCCAGTCCAGCCAGGTAGATTGCCTGTCGAACCGACAATTTCGCCAGTATCACAGTTGACGATGCCGGCAGTGGCTATTCCAATACCTGAAAGAACATACTCTTTTTGAAAACTGAGCACCAGATCGAGAACTGCTTGGACAATGTTGTCTGGTCCACTTGGAGTTGGCACTTGCCTTGGTTCTGATACGAGCTGGCTATCCATGATGGCCGCTGCTCTAATCTTAGTGCCGCCAAGATCAACGCCGACAGCTGGCATTTTATTCTTGACAAGATTGTCTAGCGCCGTACTTTCTAGTTCATTCACTGGAAAGAGTCCTGAATTGATGTGGTAACTCTCGATTGAATTGGTTCAACGATTTATTCTAGCAGCAGCCCTAGCTGTTGCTAACCTTCCTTTATGTGACAGGCGAATTAGATACAAGCCGTAAAACTACTGTATGCCGCTCATCTGACCGTGGTCTGGTGAGCCTTTAAGCACGAGAGTCTTGAACGGAATTGGTTGACCATAAACAATGTCAAAGCCAAAGCGGTTGATGCCCTGAATCATGTTTCTTGAGAGCAGTAGCTTGAAGTCTTGTGGCCCGATCGCTGCAGAGATTGACTTAGAGTAGGGCAATTTGTTGTCGAGGTTGTAACCATAGCCGCCGCCCACGGTGAGCCACTTGGTCACTTTTACGTCGCCTTGAATGTTGGCAGACTTACTACCCTGCAAGAATTGGTCGAAGTAAAACGGCGAACTACCGCGAACTGCTGATTGGGTATAGTTTGTGCTGAATGTGAAGCGATCTGCTTTGACTTGAATCGTTGGTCCTACTTGCCCCATGATTCTGGTGTTGCCAGTTGAATAGCCGCCTAAGGCCAAACCACCAAATACATAGCCTTTGGCGCCATATTTCTCGTTGCCAACAGAGAATAGAGGCTGTGAGACTGCCGTAATCTGCTCTTGTAGCCTGAAAGCACTGGTCTTAACTGTATTGGTGGTATTACCGCCGTAGAGAGCGGCAAAGGCTGATGATGTGTTGATCAACTGTGGATTATCTTGGGCCCAGCCGGCTGATGAACGGAAGTTGAGGCTAGATAGATAAGGAATGGTTCCAATGGCGTGGTTGTGAACAACTTCGGCATTTAATCTCGCCCGTCTATAACCGTATAGACCGTCTTGGAGGTATCTATTGATACCGGCTTGGAACAAAGTTTTCTTGGTCAACTGGCTCTTGAAGTCAGCCACTAACAAGTTAGATACCGAGCCATAAGCTATGTGAGTGCTAAATTTATTGTTGCTATAGCCAACTTGCCCTGATAGGCCAATGCTGCTTCCGCCGGTGGTGCCACTAGGTCGTCCACCAAACTGCACCATTGGTGCCCAGTTAAATTTACCTGTTTTGCCCATAGCGGAGTTAAAGCTAGGACCAACGTTGATACCGCCACTCTGAATGTTGCTACTCAACATTGGAGTGACAGGGAACATAATCTTGTTGTCCTGGCCCACGGTCGCTACAAATTTTGGAACAGGAAGTGAGAATCTAGCAAATTGCAGACGACCACCTAGAACAGTTAGGTTGCCACTCTCTTTATATTTTTCGTAGATCATCTTGCGAGCTTTAAATACGAAGCTCGGCTTATCAGTTAGGTATGCGTCAGGGTGCAGTACTTTGTCGACAATGTCTGTGACGGAGCTTTGAGGCCCGTACATCATGTTCTTGCCTAAGTGGAAAGGCGTGGGGTTGTCGAGGGTACCATTCTTGAAGACCATGCCTCGGTTTGTACCGTAGGCACCACGGGCGATTACCTGAGTACCATTGAGCTCTGTATCAGGGCTGGTAATTAGATATTCGTCTGAATTGACCTTGAATTTAAAGGCACTACCAGTAGTTACCTGACCGGTGCGCAAAATCTTGACGTGACCACGAGCATCAATTGTCTGATTATTCTGGTCATACAGAATCATGTCTGCTTCTAGCTTGGAGTTCTGGCCACCGATGATGGCAACAGCGTTACCGGTGCCTAAGAAAGTATTCTTCTCTTGGTCATATTCAGTATCGTCAGCGACAATCTGAATGGTGCCTTTAAGGGTGGTGTCTTCACTGACACCGCTATCCATTTCACTTAGCTGTAAGTCATCGGCAGTAGCTGACGCTTCTAGCAGAGAAGAAGTATCAGTTCTCTCTGGTGCAATTTTTTCTGGAGCACCAGAAATCGGAGCATCTTCTTGCGGAGTCTCTGTGGTAAGGGGACTAAGAGCTTCATTTAACGGTAGACTTGGACGACTTTGCTGTGAAGCCTCGTCTGCTTCTTGGGCTACTGCCGAGTTACCATTACTGGTTTTGGTTTCGCTATCAGTATTAATTGAATCGCTAGCGCTTGAGGTGCTAGCTGTAGACTTCTTCGAAGGTTTTGTTTGCGGGGCTGCTTCTGAATTTGTTGAACTATCTGCTTGTGTTTCGTTCTGGTCTATTTTAGGGGTGAGTGGCAATAAGAGGGTGCCGGAAGGCTTGTCGCCTTTACCCATGGCTGCAAAAGCAGGAACTAAAGCAGAGTTAGATGCGATCAGTAGCGAGAGACTCACTGCTACATATTTAAGACTCTGACGTCCACTGCCTTTAGTCATAAAATTCCTATTGTTGTGTGCCGCTTTCAGACTTCTATTTATCGAATTCAAAATTGGCGACTTTGAATTTATCGAGCTCGTAATCTCTAGCCATTCTTAACTCTGAAATTACAGAACTGCTATCGATTAGTACTACGTGCTTAGACGCGCAAATTAGTCCTCACGTTCCCCGGCTATTGTCGCAGCAAAATGGATTCTCTTTATTACTTACTACCAATGATTAAGAATCCCTCGCAACTAGGTTATAGCCTAATTTGTCTCGCTATGACAACCGGGATGTCAACTGGGTTTCGGCGGTTGAAATGCTCGATCAGGTGTAAGTTTGCAGTAGAGGCACTTTACAGGCTTTGTTGCAGTACTAGACTAGGCTTAACGCTGCTGTCAAGAAGTTTTGGCAGTCAGTGATTAAAAAAGTGACAGCCACTGATTCTTTGATTAAGGTTCTTTAATAAGAATTGGTGATGCTTGAGTGGGAGCCAAAGTTTGATTTTCTAGTCAGTATGTGAGTGAATGAGACACATTTAGTAGAGCTTATAGTTCATGAACCCATTTGTTTTTCACACTCCAACCAGAGTGTATTTCGGCGAAAATTCAGCCAGTTCCTGTGGTGACTTCCTGCGTGAATTGGGTGGCACGAGAGTGCTTATGGTGGCCGACGCCTTTTTAGAAAAAAGCGGTGCCCTCAAGCCTCTTATTGAAAGTATTAAAGAGTCGACTGGCCTAGAGCCAATTCTATTCACCGATGTACCTTCTGATTCTGACCTCGACTGTGTTAACAATGCCACTGTCATTGCTCGTGAGCATGGATGTAATGCCTTAGTTGCAGTTGGTGGCGGCTCGGTAATTGACACCGCCAAAGTCATTAATATCTGCCTCACTTTCGGAGGCGAAATTCTCGACTATCAAGGTCTCAATATAATTGAACGAAAATTATTGCCACTGATAGCAGTTCCAACCACTGCTGGCACAGGCGCTGAAGTATCATTTGTAGCAATGGTCAAAGACCATAGCGAGAGCAAAAAGCTTATGTTTGGCAGTCGATTCCTCGCTCCTGATGTAGCTATTTTAGATCCGCTCATGATTGTTTCTTTGCCTGCTAAGCTCACTGCTGCCACCGGTATTGATGCTGTCACCCATGGTATCGAGTGCTTCGTTGCTTCCGGTACTTACTCTGTTTTTACTGATGCAATTTGCTTAGAGTCGCTACGTTTGCTCTTCGAATTCTTGCCCATTGCCACCATTGACGGTGGTAATATCGAAGCTCGGTCGGCCACTCTTGTGGCTAGTTGTATGGCTGGAGTGGCTTTCACCAACTCTGGCGTCGGCATCACCCATGCCCTGGCTCATTCAGTCGGGGCCAAGTATGGTACGCACCATGGCATGACCAATGCGGTGTTTCTTCCCCATGGCATGCGTTTTAATTTTGATACTGTCTACCCTCGCTACGCGCGAATTGCCCAGTTTATAGGTCTCGCCAAACCTAATGACGATGGTGATGATAAAGCTCTTGCTGCCATGCTTGTTAACAAAGTCGAAGACCTGCTTAGGCAACTCAAACTTCCACTTACTCTAAGAGAACTGGGCCTGCCCGAGTTTAGCGATGAAAACCTTGCCGAACTGGTCGATCTAGCCGGTGCGGATCCTGCGATAATGTTTAATCCGAGAGAGGCTTCTAGCGATGACCTCACCCAACTCTTGAAGAGGGCTTACTAATGGCTGTCTTTACTGACACTGATGAATTGCACCGTGTAATGATTGACCTCTGGACGGCAATCAAAAATGAAAAAGAAATGGCTGCCCAGCTTTTGACATCGAGACTGATTGTCACTTTTCACTACCGTGAACCAGACGGTCGCCTTACTGTTGATTGTTCTGACGGTCAAGAAATGGTGATTACCGTTGGTGATTGCAGCAAGAAGCCCATTGTCGAAATGTTCATGAAATCAAGTGTAGCCCATGATTTCTGGCTAGGAAAAGTAAACGTTCCTCTTGCTTTGATTCAAGGCAAAATCGTTTCGAAAGGGCCAGTCAACAAAGCTTTGGCATTGCTGCCTGCGATCAAGCCAGCGTATGGCCTTTATCCATCAGTGATTGAAAAGAACGGTCTTAAGGCATCGATCACTTAAGAGGGGCGCAAAAGTGGTAGAGCTTGGCGATCTCAGTGCTTCTGCTGGCGCGGTGATTACAATTGGCGAATTGGTTGTTGATTGGATTGCCATTGAAAAGAGCGCTGATTGGGGCGAGCCAGACACTTTTTTGCGCAGTGCCGGTGGCAACGCAGCCAATGTCGCTCATGCCCTTAGTCGCCTAGGAATCAAGGCCCGCTTAGTGGCCAAAGTCGGCGATGATTTGCATGCTAACTATCTCTTTCGCGGCCTTGCCCATGCAGGAATAGAGACCACTTTTGTTTCACGCACTTCCGCTTTTGCAACTGCTCAGTGTTATGTTTTGACCGATCAATCTGATGAAAATCTCTTTTTCAATTGGCCCAAACCGAATGCTTGCCATCAGCTCACTGTTGATGATTTAGGTGATGAGCTATTTGAAGGGGCGATAGCGCTGCATGCTACCGGTATTTCTCTAACGGTCGAGCCTCGAAGCACTGCTGTAATTGAAGCAATGAGACGGGCACGTCAAGCCAATCTTCTTGTATCTTTCGATGCCGCCTTTCCGACCGGAGAGGGCGAAAATGCAAAACGGCAAGCTTTAGAAGCGATGTCTCTGGCCCATATTATTAAGGTCAACTTGGCAGAGCTTCTCTATTGGCTTGGCGATGTAGTGGCTACCAACGACCTCCTGCAACTTAATGAGTATGCACAACTATTGCGCAAGCGCACAGGTGCACAGGTGATTTTACTTACCTTAGGTGCAACTGGATCGATTATCGCTGCCGATGAGAACCACTTTGCTGATCCTATTACGGTTGACACTTTGGCTGGTGTTGGTGCTGGAGACGCTTACGTGGCCTTTGTTCTGGCATTTATCGTGCGGCAATTGGCTGAACTTCGTGACCGTAAAAAGGCCGAACTTGATTGGCCCCAGACTCTCACCTCAGATTTGTTTAACTGGTCTGTCATTGCTCGTTCGGCTAATGCCGCTGGAGCTCTTGCTACCCGAACTGTGAGCGCGTCGGTTGGCCTGCCAACTCTTGCTGAAATCGAGCAGATCCTCACCGGCTGATTTCACCAGAGAAATTTTCGTAGGGTGATTTTCGTAAGAGAGATTTTCGTAAGAGAGATTTTCGTAAGAGTACTAGTGCAGGCGGAGCCAGGCACTTCCGCTCTTGGCTATTGCTGTTAAACTGAAAAGTATGAACTTAGATGAGATTTTCTCAGCATTCCACTGGCTTACTGGCCTTGCTGTAATCATTTTGATCGTCACTGGTATTGTTGTGGCAATTATCTTGGCTCGAGTTTTCAAAAAAGATTTCGAGCAAGATTAACTAGGGCGAGATTACCCGGTCTGCTGCAAATAGATATTCGCAAATAGCAAACATATTGGTTACTTGCTCCACTGCAACTTCGCTCTTCAAATTGTAGTAGTCGAGACAGAGGCCACATGCCAGCAAGTCAATACCTTTTTCTTTGAGATCGTTTAGTACCTTTATATATGGTCCATCAGGGTCCATTAATTTGACGCCGCTATTTACCATTAATATCGCCCGCGGTTCATGGCCTGACTGCAATAGAGTCTGAAGGAAGAGATTGAGTAAGTTGGCGCTGAAGTCTTGATCTTCTTTTGCTTTCTCAGCGTTCTTACTATCTTGCAGATCGCTTTGGCCAAAACTATTGCGGCTAATTAAAATGATTGTGCCACTGGCAGACATTGTGTTGGCAGCGCTCGATTTTTTGGTCTCTCTAAGCTCTTGAGACTCGTGTAAATGTGGCGTCAAGATTTCGGCATCAACATTTTGTAGTGGGCGCTCGAGAACCACTTTGAAATGTTGATCTTCGGCCTTGCTTTGCACTGCCAATTTTTGAGACATTCCTAAGCGAGTGAGGTTCTGAACGTTGACTTCCGAATCGACAAGAATCTCGATGTACGAAAGAGTTTGATCGTCGATTAGTTTCTTCGTTCTGAGAACTGGTTCGGGACAAGTCAGCCCCCTTAGATCAAGAGATTTTTTCATGCATTGCCCTTTTATTTTGCCGTGCTAACTGATTAAGACATCTATATGTCCAGGAATTCCTTCTGTGAATTCACCAATATCGGTTGCTTCAATTCCGGCCTCGCCCAGCGCTTTAATAATGGTGGCACTATCTTGCTCAGCCACAGCGAAGAGAAGACCTCCTGCTGTTTGCGGGTCATAGAGCAAGTCACTTATTTCTAGAGGTAAATCTTTTATGTAAGAGACACTCGCTTCAAAAGATTTTCTATTGCCATAGGCACTTGCCGGCACCAAACCTTGCTTAGCAAACTCTTGAGCAGACGGGAAGAAACGCAGAGCTGAAATTACCATGCGAGCAGCTAACTTGCTGGCTTTGGCTATCTCGTGGATATGTCCTATCAGTCCGAAGCCGGTAACATCGGTGCATGCATGTATATCTACTGTGAGTGCTGCTTCAAGAGTGCGATCATTTAGAGTCGTAAGAGCAGAAAATAAAAGTGCTTGTTCAGACTTCGATAATAATCCGGCCTTAAGAGCGAGTAGGCTAACACCAGTGCCAAGAGCCTTAGTCATTATGATGCGGTCGTTCGGACGGGCACCACTATTGGTGAGTATATCTTTTGGATTAATCACTCCAGTGACTGCTAATCCGTATATAGTTTCACTGCTTTGAATACTGTGTCCGCCAGTAAGTAGCGCTCCTGCTTTTGCTACTTGATCAGCTCCGCCTCTTAAAATTTCAGCGGCAATTGTGAGGGGATAATCGCAAGTTGGAAAGGCAAAAATAGCCTGAGCCATAATCGGTTTGCCCCCCATTGCATATATGTCAGAGAGGCTGTTGTTGGCTGCTATCTGGCCAAAAAGATATGGGTCATCTACGACCGGTGGAAAGAAATCTACGCTTTCAATAATTGCCAAATCATCGGTCAACTTATAGACTGCCGCATCCTCAAAATTGTCAATACCGCTGAGCAGATTGGCGTGCTTACTTTTCGGTATGCCAGCTAGTATCTGCTTTAGCTCAAACGAGCTAATTTTTGCAGAACATCCGCCAGCTTTGACATTGCTAGTTAGTTGGTTAGTGCCGATTGGTTTTTCTGGATTGGTAGTCATATGGATTTACGAAGTATGTTCTTTCAATATCGGCATGGTATGTGGTTTTGAAAAATCAGTGGTGCCGCCAGTGGTGATTCGTCGAAGACAAGAAAGCTTTTATATTAGTTTGTTTGCTTTCCACTGCTTATGGCTGTTTTAGCTCTTTAAAAAGTACTGTGATAAGTGTAAATTGTATTATGGAAATCGAAGGACACACTTAGCATAATCTGTGAGTTTGCGTCCGTCCAGTTTACTAGCCAAAACTAGTTTACTGGTATTGTGTCGCCTCATGCAAAGTGTCGTCGTAAATTTTGGTTTTAATACTTTTTGGGAATTTACAATAAGGAAAGTGCATGCCTAAGAAAGTACTTGTGGCTCTTCCACCAGGTCTACTCGAACAAATTGATTTCGTTGCCCAAGTTGAGCACAGAACTCGCTCAGATTTGATGCGCGAGGCTCTCCGTCGCTATATTGACGCTTTCAAGCGCAATCAAGGCCCGCGAATGCAAGTTACTAGTGTCGGCTCACAAAAGATTGCATTATTGACTGACGCTGAGTAATTCCCCCACTCTACCTGTTGACGTCCTGACCTATTGGGCTTACGCTCTTTCTGCGCAACAGTTCAATATAGACAATCATCAGGTTCACCATGGATTTTTGGGGCATCAGCTTTTTTGAAGCTATTTTCGTCGGCATTGTTATGGCCGGCCTTGGCTTTCTAAAGGCGCCGCGCTTCTTCTTCAAGCGTAAGCTCGTTAAGGGTTTTCCGTGGGGCTACTATGCCGACCAAGTGCCCCAGGGTGATCCCAATCTCTTCCCTGGCAACGACCACGACTTCATGCACGACACCGGAACTAGTTTCGGTGGTCCTGAGGGCTTTGGCGATTACGGTGAGTTCAGTGGCTTTGGCCAACTAGGTGAGTATGGCAGTGCCTTCACCGGCGGAGATGGCGGTGGCGGAGGCGGCGGCGAATAGCCCGTGCTTTGAGTTGAGATCAGGTAAGATTTAGAGTCTACGAACAGGCCTATGCCTTTTGAGGCTCCACTTTGTCCACTAATCCTTCAATTGAAATGGTAGTCCAAATATTACGAGTCTTGATCGTAGTAGTGGCGCTCGGCGCCGCACTTAATAAATCGAGCCTCAAACCACGTCTCGTAACAGTGCTCTTAGCCCTCTGTACCCTGCTCGTGGTGATAGTCTTCTCGGGCAATGCCGCTAGCCGTGTCAAAGACGGAAAAGGCGCAGCTGTGATGGAAGCTGGTCAATCCGAATTCATGATGCGTATGGCCGCCGGGTTTAAGGCTTTGTCGAGCGGCTTCCCGATCTCTTCGACTGCGGGAAGCAAGAATTCTGATGAGTTTTATCATTCGGCTGCCAAATCAATGGAAAGTGCTATTAGTCATGATCCGCAGTCTCTAGCCCTGCGCCTCAAGCAAGTAGTATTGGCAGCTGAGACTGGCGTCAGTTTCACTGAAGAGCTAGAAGCCATGGGTGGCTATAAAGATTCACGTGCTAGCCGCTCTTCTCAACTGATTGATTCTCTCTATTTGAAAAAGACTCTGAAAGCTACTGAGAGCACTAGCGCTCTAGAGTTAATTGATGATCTTATTAGCTCAGGCTTCTACCGTGAGGTGCTCAAGCTTGAGGTCTACAAGGTAAGCGGCCAGACTAAAGTCTTCGAGCATGCTGCCAACGAGTACAACGATAACAGCCGCCTTTTTGCCGCACGCCTAGCTGGCCTGATGGTTCTTATGGCGCTTTCAGGCTTTGTCGGCATAATTGTTGTGGGTGTGCAGCTGTTTAAGTTGCCGCGCAATCTTTCTGATGAAAATACTCTAGCTCAGATAAGAGCCCCGGCTGCCTATGGCTTCAAAAAAGTCTACGGTGTGTTGATTGGCTGGCTTGCACTTGAGTCATATTTGTCGCCAGTCGTAAGCTTGTTCGTGCCTTATCTGAAGAGTGGCGCTAAAGACCCGGTGGTCTTGGCCTTACTTACTATGTTCATCTATTTAGTTACCAATTTGCCTTCTCTTTTGCTTGTTTGGCTAATTGCCACCAAACCAACAGGTGTGAGTTTCTTTGAAGCAGTCAAATTGCGCTGGCGCACCCCAACGAGAGGGCCGTTCGGCCTTGTCTTTGCCGGAGTATTGACTTGGTTTGCTTGTGTGCCCCTGGTGCTGCTCTCTTCAATTCTGGCTAAAAATCTGTTTGGTGCCCAAGGCTCTTCTAGTCCGATTCTTACAATAATTATGGAAGCAGTGCGTTCACATAATGCTCTGGCGCCTCTTCTCTTTATTTTTGCGGTCGGTGTTCTGCCTGCCATTTGCGAAGAAACCCTATTTCGCGGATTTCTCTACACCTCGCTGCGTTGGCGCTTCGGTGCCTTTGTCTCGATGCTGCTTTCAGCCGCCCTGTTCTCGGCTGTGCATATGGATCCCGGCGCCTTCTTGCCGCTCTTTGTTCTAGGCTTTGTTTTTGCCTTTGTCTTTGAGCGCACCCGTAGTTTGATTCCATCAATGATTGCGCATTGTATGTGGAATACAGGAACATTTATCTTCATGCTCTCAATCTTTGGCTAAAAATCTCAATTAGTGGCTAGAATCTCAATTAGTGGCTAAAACTGCTGCTTAAGAAGCAGGTGATTTGGCTGGTTCGAGCGGGCATATAGGTGCAGTATGAACTGCATTTTTTTGTCTGACAAATCTCTAGCGTGAACTATGCTTCTCAGTGACCGATGCGGAATTACTCTCACTTCACAGCCCCATAAGCGGCGCGCTGGATTGTTTCCGTTGTGCACGGCTATCTGCATGGGATGGGCCTTTGTCGCCATGTGGCTCACTGTGGCCGTTGTTGCCCTTTGGGAATGGCCCGCTTGGGGGGTCTTGATTGGGCTCAGCAGTGTCACTTTTGGCGGCCTTCTCACTCTTTTTGGTCTCGGCCTCATTCGCGATTCTCGCCGTGAATATCTTCTTGAGCTGACTGAAAGCGAAGTGATTTTGGTTGTTACTGATCGAAAAGCCAAGAAAAGAGGCACGCAGATGTTGCTTCTGGCTGATGTTACCTATGCAGAGTACTATCCTTACAATGACTCATCATCAATCATATTCCACACCGATTATTTGCAGATGGAAGTGCCATTGTGGCCGATGGGAGACCGTGGCCAAGATGTCGTCGATTTTCTAGATGGGCGCGGCGTTCGCGTGATTAATGTGCAATCTGATGATTGCATACCAACAATTGGATAAGTGCTGTTTTGTCACTGCTGGTGGTGGCATTTCAAGCTCGCAAAAAGAAAGCTTGAGTTTAGGCTTGTGGTCTTTCTGTTGCTCTTCATTAGTTTTGAGATTCATGTTAAGAGCGGCAGCATATGCGAACAATTCGCTAACTTAATGTAGGCAATAGTGCTAAAATCTCGACCTTAAAACCTGATCTGCCAGGTGTCGAGGAGAACATATGATCGAAGAGAAAGTGCTTGATAATCCGCTTCTTGAGGGATTGGCGCTTGATCGACATGTCGATTCGCTGTCATTCGTGATTTTTGGAGCGCATGGCGACTTAACCAAGCGAAAGCTAGTGCCAGCTATGTATGCACTGTTTTTGCAAGGGCTTCTACCTCGCGGTTTTGCCCTCTTGGGCACCTCTCGCACCAAGATCAGCGATGACGAATTTCGCAATTTAATGCGTGATTCTTTGATCAAGTTTGCTCCTGATTTGCCTTATGAAGAAGAGTCCTGGTCACGCTTTGCTGCTTCCCTTTACTACCGTGCCACCGATTCATCGACGGCCGAAGGTTACGAAGTAATCAAGAGTACTTTGGCAGAGCTTGATGCTAAGCACGGCACTAAGGGCCGCCACATTTTCTATCTCTCAACATCTCCTAGCCTCTATTTGCCGATCATAAAAGGTCTGGCAGCTTCTGGTTTAGTAACCAAGGCGAAGACCAATGAGCCAGCCTGGCCTCGGGTAGTAATCGAAAAACCATTTGGTCACGACTTGGCCTCATCGATAGCCCTCGATGAAAATATTCATGAAGTGATGAGAGAGCATCAGGTCTATCGCATTGACCATTATCTGGGCAAAGAGACCGTGCAAAACATCATGGTCTTCCGTTTTGCCAATGGCATATTTGAGCCGTTGTGGAACCGCAATCATATTGATCATATTCAAATTACCAATGCCGAGACAATTGGTGTTGAGGGTCGCGGAGCCTACTATCAAGAAGCTGGTGCCTTGCGCGATATGGTGCAAAATCACTTAATGCAGTTATTGGCTCTCGTGCTCATGGAGCCGCCCATTTCGATGGATGCTGAAGCCACTCGCGATGAGAAAATCAAAGTATTGCGTTGCCTTAAGCCCTTGACGGCTGAGACCATTGACCAACATGCTGTACGCGGCCAATATGGCGAAGGCTTTATTGTTGGCTCAAATGTGCCTGGCTTCCGTGAAGAAGAAAGTGTTTCGCCTGATGCACCAACTCCTACGTTTGCCGCCCTTAAGCTTGAAGTTGATAACTGGCGCTGGGCCGGTGTGCCAATTTACATGCACTCAGGCAAGCGTTTAGCCAAATCTATAACAGAAGTCGCTGTGCACTTTAAGAAAGCACCAACCAACCTCTTTGCCGCCGACCAAGGGGACGACCCTAGTGAGCGCAATGACAACGTTTTGGTGATGCAGATTCAGCCAGAAGAAGGTATTTCGCTAAAGTTCGCCACTAAACAGCCTGGCCCGACCACTATGGTGCGTTGGCTCAACATGGATTTCAAATATGGCACAGCATTTGGTGCGCGCACACCGACAGCCTATGAGCGTTTGATTCTCGACTGTTTGATTGGCGATCCATCACTTTATGCTCGAACAGATTTTGTGGAAGCCTCTTGGAAATATATTGAGCCTTTGATCGAGCATTGGGACAATGAAAAGCCTGCTGATTTCCCTAATTACAAAGCCGGTTCGTGGGGGCCAAAGGCCGCTGACGACTTAATTGCTTCAACAGGTCATGCTTGGAGAAAACTATGAGCTTGCCAGCCGTAAAAAATCCACAAGACGAAGGCCGCACAATGTCATTTCTCTCGGGCAATTTAGCCCAAGTAGATGTTTCAAAAATTGAGCGTGAACTCAGTCGTCTTTGGGATTCTGCTGGTAACGGAGAAGATTCTAGCTGGACTCCTGTAATGCGCGCCTGTGCTCTTAATGTTGTCTTGCTTTGTGATGAAGGCAAGAGTGAAAGAAAGTTTGAGAGTTTGTTAGCCGACATCACAGTGCGCCATCCCTGTCGCGCTATTTTGGCCGTAATTGCCTCAGCTGAAGTAGAAAAGGTTGAAGCTTGGGTAACAGCACACTGCCACTTCTTGCCCGGGCGGCTTGATAAGCAGATGTGCTGTGAGCAAATTACCGTTAAATGGTCTGGACAGTCGTTCAAGTCTGAAGCTCTCGCTAGTGTTGTTACACCACTGGTGATACCAGAATTGCCCTCATGGCTATTTGCTAGCAATAAGCATTTAACTTGCGCTGTGGTTGAGCCGTTCTTGGCTTACCATGATCACCTCTTGATCGATAGCCGTTTGAGTGAAGATGAAGATGGTTCAACAGTCTGTAATGAGCGCCTAATGGCTTTGGCCGCCAAATGGCAAATTGCCCTAGATTTAGCAGATCGTGCCGTAGTGGTTGACCTGGCCTGGTTGACCATATCGGCTTGGCGCAAAGCGATTGCTTTAGCTTTCGATCATACTGACGTTTCGATCAATCCTGCTCGCCTACAGGCAATCAAGGCAATCACCATTAATTATGGCGGCGATTGCACCGGATTTAGCCAGGCACTTCTACTGGCTAGCTGGCTAACTTCGCGCATCAATCTTGACCCTAGCAATGCCAAGCTGAATAAAGGCAATACTGAAAGTTTGACTAGCTTGAATGCTCAATTTAAAAAGACTAACTCTAAAGAAGATATTGAACTAAATTTAGTTGCCATCGATGCCTCTAGTGGCATTCATAGCTTTGAAATGACTTTTAGTGATGGTAGTGACAAGCTTAATGTCGATTTTATTGGTGGTGCTTTGAAAGTAAGCAATGCTGGAAACTTCGAATTTATGGAATTACCATGGTCTAGTGCTCGGGATAAAGACGGAGCTGTTGAGCCTGGCTTTAACGAATTAGTTGACTTTGCTTTTGAGCACTATGCTAAAGATCTAGTATTCTTTGCAGCCGCTCAAAATGCCGTAAAGTTGCTTGAGAGTTGCCAATGCTGACCCAGTTAAAGACTATTGTTGTAAGCAATCAGACGATTCACATTGCCGTCGATGAGACTGTTTTGTTTGCAGCCTTGGCCGAGCGAATTACTGAATACGCTAAACAATGTATCGCTGATGATGGTTTGTTTTCAATGGCTCTTTCTGGGGGAAGCACACCGAAAGGTCTCTATCGCCAGATGGCACAGTTTTCAGCAGAGCAATTTCCCTGGAATCTCACTTATCTCTTTCTTGGTGATGAGCGTTGTGTGCCACATAGCGACAATGAGAGCAATTACAAAATGATTAGCGATAGTCTTTTGTCCCATATTTCTATTCCATCTACTAATGTGTTTCCGACCATCAACCAAGATAAAGACCCTGATGATTCGGCTAAGAAATACGAACAAGCACTTCAGCGTTTCTTTAAGCCTAAAGTTCCATCACAATCAGCATCATTGCCTCACTTCTCTTTAGCTCTGATGGGTTTGGGTGGCGACGGCCACACTGCTTCGTTGTTTCCTCACAGTGCTGCACTCAATGAACAAACGAGACTCTGTGTGGCTAACAAAGTCAAGACAGATACATTTGATGGCACTAGACTGACCCTTACTAGACCGGTATTTGCCCATGCCAAGAAATTGTTTTTCTTGGCGGCTGGCGAGAGCAAAGCGCAAATTTTTAACGATGTGGTATCCCATCCTGAAAAAGGTTATCCCTCTCAATTAGTGATTGGAGATTGCCAACCAGGAGCAGTGGAATGGTTTGTAGATGAGCCTTGTGCAAGGCTAATTTTAAAGGAGTAGCAATGGCTAGTGATGACAAAAAAGGCGACAGCAACTTGAGTGCTATCGGTTTAGTGGGCCTAGGTGTCATGGGCGAAAACCTTGCTCTCAATATCGAGAGAAATGGCTATAAGATTTCAATTTTCAATCGCAGCCATTCAAAAGTTGTCGATTTTGTTGAGGGTAGAGGCAAGGGCAAAAATGTAGTCGGTTGCCCCGATGAGAAAAGCTTTGTCGAATCGATTGCAAAGCCTAGAAAAATTATTCTCTTGGTTAAAGCTGGTGATGCTGTAGACCAGACCATCGATAAGTTGAAGCCATATTTAGAGAAAGGCGACATTATTATTGATGGCGGCAATTCGCATTTTACCGATACCATGAAACGCGAAAAAGCATTGGCTGCTGAAGGCTTGCAGTTCGTCGGTTCAGGTGTTTCTGGTGGTGAAGAAGGTGCTCTATGGGGCCCATCACTGATGCCTGGTGGCAATCTCGATGCTTACAAAAAAGTGCAACCAATCTGGGAAGCAATTTCTGCCAAGGTAGACGGCAGTCCGTGTGTTACCTACCTGGGTCCTGACGGTGCCGGTCACTTTGTCAAAATGGTGCACAACGGTATTGAATATGGTGACATGCAGCTGATCGCTGAAATTTATGATGTGCTCAGACGCGTTCTCAACATGTCGGCTAAAGACATGTCTGAAGTTTTCACTACCTGGAACAAGGGCCTTCTTGATTCGTTCTTGATTGAGATCACAGCGCAAATACTTTCAGTAGTTGATCCTGAAACTAAGAAACCGCTTGTTGATGTCATCCTCGACAAGGCTGGCCAAAAAGGCACAGGCAAATGGACTTCTGAAGCCGCTCTTGATTTGGGCGTTCCGGTGCCAACCATTGATGCTGCTCTGACAGGGCGCGTGCTTTCTTCAATGAAAGACGAGCGAAAGTTAGCCTCAACAGTGTTTGCTTCTGTTTCAAGTGAATTGGCTAAAGTGCAACCGGCCGATAAGAGCTTGATCGATCACCTCGAAAAAGCACTCTACGCCAGCAAAATTTGCAGCTATGCTCAAGGTATGGCTCTCATCAAGGCCGGATCTGACAAGTACAATTGGGGCGTCAATCTTTCAGAGTGTGCCCGCATTTGGCGCGGCGGCTGTATCATTCGCGCTCAATTGCTTGAGCGCATTCGCACGGCCTTTGATCGCAACAACAACTTGCCCAATTTGTTAATTGACCCAGACTTTGCTGTCTGGATGGCCAATTCACATGAGTCGTTGCGAGCAGTGGTGCAAGAGGCTGTTAAGCGCGGTATTCCGGTACCAGCACTGACTGCTAGCTTGTCTTACTTTGACAGCTACCGCAGTGCTCAACTTCCGCAGAATCTAACCCAAGCCCAAAGAGACCTCTTTGGCGCTCACACATATGAGCGGGTCGACAAACCAGAACTAGGATTTGTCCATAGCGAGTGGATGGAGCTAATCAAGCAGCCAATTAATTCAAAATAATTGTCGACCTTTTCGCTCACAGCCATTAATGTCGGTACTTTCAATCTAGGAGAGGCCGACAAGATCATTACTCTTTTCTCTCGTGAAAGGGGCATGCACCGAGCTGTAGCTAAAGGTGCGCGCAAGCCTGGGGCAAAAATTGCTGGCAAGGCTGAACTTCTCAACGTCAATAGTATGTTGTTGGCTAAGGGTAAAAACTTAGACATCATTACTCAGTGCGAGAGTATTGAGACTTATCCTAATTTGCGTCATGACCTCACACGTCTGACCTATGCACTCTATTATGCAGAGTTGACTCAGGTGTTTGGCCAAGGTCTTACTGAAGAGTGCGTTCGTTATTTCGAGTGCTTGACTCTGTCTATCGGGTTAATGGCGGCTAGCGGTAGAGACCCCGCCCTGCTCTGTCTCGAATTTGAGTTTGCCTTGTTGGAGATGCTAGGAATCAGGCCTGAGCTTAATTACTGTGTATCTTGTCGTGATGGCCTAAACGAGCGCAATATCAGTGCTTTCAACCATGAGCTTGGCGGTCTGCTATGCCAAAAATGCTTCTACAAAATTCGTGCAATGGCCAGCAGCTCTCAGGCGCCTCAGGTGCATGAAGAAGCTGCTTTAAGCTTAAAAGCAGAGCAACGTTTTGAAGCAATTGACCATCAGCGCAGCAATATTTACGTTACGCCCTTAGTCTGGAAGAGAATGGTGTTGGCGCGTATCGGCTCTGACAATATCAACATTGATGTAGCTGAGAACGCCACTGAACTAAGTGAAGGCAAAGACGCAAACCTTAAAATGGCGACAACGGCGGCACGCCGAGTGATGCACGCTTATATTGAATATAAAGCTGGGCGTCGTTTTCGTGCTCTTGATCTGCTTGCTGATTTAGTTTAGCAATCTGCCATCTTGCGGTAAGTTTTTTGCCCTTTTGAAAAGTGCTTGAAAAGCGGCTAAAATAGCGTGTACAAGACCGTTGGAGTGAAGAATGAGTTTAACTAATAGCCATCTGGCCAATAGCGATCCCGCCCTGTTTGAGATGATCAACAAAGAGCTACATCGCCAGCAGAACAGTATCGAGTTAATAGCTTCTGAAAATTTCGTCAGTGAAGCTGTGCTTGAGGCTCAAGGTTCGGTCTTGACAAATAAATATGCCGAGGGTTTACCTGGTAAGCGCTACTATGGTGGTTGCGAGAACGTGGACGCTGTTGAGCGCCTTGCTATTGAACGTGTCAAGCAGCTCTTCAATGCTCCTCATGCTAATGTGCAGCCACACAGTGGTGCTCAAGCCAACATGGCCGTATTTTTCGCTATGCTCAAACCCGGTGATGCCATTTTGGGAATGGCCTTAGACCAAGGCGGTCACCTCACCCATGGTTCTCCGGTGAATATCTCTGGTAAATGGTTTGAAGCGCATTTTTATGGCGTCGATCCACAAACCGGTTTGCTTGATTATGATGTTGTAGCTAAAACCGCTCAAGCTGTTAAGCCTAAGCTAATTGTCTGTGGTGCGAGCAATTATCCACGTATCATTGATTTTGAAAAAATGCGTCAAATTGCTGACAGTGTCGGTGCTTACCTAATGGCAGACATTGCTCACATCGCTGGGCTCGTGGTAGCAGGCTTGCATCCAAGCCCATTTCCACATGCACACTTTGTCACCACTACCACTCACAAGACTTTGCGCGGCCCTCGAGGTGGTGTGGTCATGTGTCTAGAAGAATTTGCACCATTAGTTGATAAGGCTGTCTTCCCTGGTATTCAGGGCGGACCGCTGATGCATGTGATCGCGGCCAAGGCCGCCGCTTTCGGTGAGGCTCTTAAGCCTGAATTTAAAACTTATCAAAAGGCAATTGTCGACAATGCCAAAGCCCTTGCTGTCACATTGGTTGAAGAAGGCTTGGCCATTGTCTCTGGTGGCACCGACAATCATCTTATGACTGTAGACTTGAGGCCAATTTCACTGACTGGTAAAAAAGCCAGCGCAGTTCTAGAAGGCGTAAACATCACCACCAACAAAAATGCCGTGCCGAACGACCCAGAAAAACCAATGGTGACCAGTGGCATACGATTAGGCACACCGGCTGTTAGTACTCGCGGTATGGGTGTGAGCGAAATGAAAGCAATCGGCCATGCTATCGCTGCTACTTTGAAGGCACCAGACGACGAAACTGTCAAAGCGCAGTCTCTCAAAACTGTCGAAGAGCTATGCAAGAAGTTTCCGCTCTACGAGAGCAAGTTAGCAGCGGTTAGATGAAAACTCTAGAATTGCCAAACGATGAAACGAAAAGAAGTGGCCGTTCGCGTGCCTCTAAACTTTTGATTCACCTTTGTCAGTTGTTGCTTCTAGGTATCGGTGTCTGGTGGGCCTACGGACCTGCTGGTGGCGATCTTGCCAAAATGCAAATTCCGGGATTTTTAATTGCTCTTTCTATAAGTTGGTGGCTAGTACCAGAAATTAGAATCAGAGCAATGCGACTTGGTCTAGTGGACCAACCGGGAGAAGATCGGCGTATTCACAAAGTGGCAGTGCCCCGCTTAGGCGGAGTTGCTATCTATATCAGTGTTTTGGCAACTATCGTATCGCTGGTTGCAATCGCTGGACGCCTGCCCCAAAATGCCCGAGGCCAAGAGGGTATTTTGGCAATTGCCGTTGGTGGCACACTGGTGTTTGTTTTGGGCTTGATGGATGACCTTGAATCTATTAAAGCCAAGTACAAACTTCTCACTCAAATATTGGCCGGTTGTGCGGCCTATGCATTAGGAGTGCGCATAAAAGAAATTCCCATTCCTCAAAATTGGAATTTTGATCTTGCTTTTATCCATATTCATGGCGGTGTGCCCATTGATTTAGGCAATTTAAGTATATTTGTCACTGTCTTGTGGCTGGTTGGGGTGGCCAACGCCGTTAACTTGATTGACGGTATGGACGGCCTAGCGGCTGGGGTTTCAGCCATTTCGGCTTTGACCATTTGGGCGGTGGCTCTAGGGGTGGCTAAGCCCTTTGCGGCCCTCATGGCTGCGGTAATCGCTGGAGCTCTCTTAGGTTTCTTACGCTGGAACTTTAATCCGGCCCGCATCTTCTTAGGCGATTCGGGTGCCTATTTAACTGGCTTTATTCTTGCTGCTGTATCAATTACTGGTGTGATTAAGGGTGCTGCCTCGACGGTGATGGTGCCGACATCCTTATTGGTTTTGTTCATCCTCGCCTTCCCTTTACTTGATACTTCTTGGGCTATCGTCAGGCGCTTGGCTAAGGGTGTATCTCCGTTTTCGCCTGACCGTCTGCACATTCATCACCGCTTATTAGATACTGGCCTCGATCAAAAGAAAGTTGCTTACATAATTTATGCAGCTTCGGCTTTCTTCGGTTTTATAGCTGCCTGCTTTGTTCATCAACAAGAATATTTTTTGAAGTTGTTCGGGTCTGTTTTACTACTCGCCCTATTCTTTGCTGAGGTGCTCAACCGACACCGTCAGCGGGGTAAGGGCGCTCCTAAAAAACTTGAAGATGCTGAATCGCCTGTTAGCGCAAAGGCAGAGGAAAGCTGATTTACCACTATGATCTCAACTTATGTGTTAGATTCGCAGGTAGATTTTCTAAGTTTTGATGGCGGAATTCTAGCCAGGGGACCTTTAGTTAAACCATCTCAAAGCGCCTTAAGAGAGCTTTCTGACATCGAAGAGAAAGTACTCAGTGGTAAAAAGACACGCATTACTCGTGGTGCTGGCCTATCTTTTGCCGCCAGTTCCTTTGGCGACGGCATTGTCACTGTCGACAATTCAAGATTTACTGAAATCATCGAATATGACGAAGAGACTGGGCTGCTAGAAGTACAGGCCGGTGCCACCATCGCTCATATTTATAATTATCTAAGTGCGATTGGCCGCTACCTAGTCGTGCAGCCAGGCTATCCCGCCATCACCTTGGGCGGTTGCATCGCCGTTGATGTGCACGGCAAAAATCAGCTTAAAGATGGCAACTTTCGTAACCAGGTGCATTCAATCAAATTGTTTCACCCTGCTCGGGGAATTGTCTCAGCCAGCAAAGCGATCAATAGCGATATTTTTGAATTGACCTGTGGTGGCTATGGTTTGACTGGTCACATAATTAGTGCCAAGTTGCATACTCGTCCTCTTCCATCACCTTTGATGGCTTTGTATCGAGTTCCTGTAGACGATCTTGAAGCAATACCAGAGTTGCTTGTGAAGGCCTCAGAAGAGTGCGATTTTGCTACTACCTGGCACGACTTTAGTGCTACAGGGGCTGCCTTCGGCCGGGGCTTTTTGTTAATTGGAAGATTTGTCAATGCCGATTTTGATTTAAAGAAAGCCCAATCTAATTCTAGCCTGCCGCTCTATTGGGCTCTCGATGCTCAGTCGCGGAAGGGCTGTGATCTAGCTCTCTACAGTTTGCCATTCAATCGTCTCATCAATGTGTTTTACGGCAGTGTTCGCTCTAATACCGAACCAGTACTGAGTGCCATGAAAGACAGTTTCTTTCCGGAGTGCAAGCGCAGGCAGCATTACTACAAGATGTTTGGTCGAGCCGGCTTCCACGAAAGTGAATTGATCGTACCGCTTGCGAAATTCTCTCTCTTTGTTCAATTGATTGAGAGTTGGCTCGATAAAAACGAACTGGCTGTTACCCTTGCTGCTGCCAAAGCATTTAAAGGAAACCAAAGCCTCTTACGCTTTGAGGGTGCTGGTATTTGCTTTACTTTAAATTTTCGCGTTGCAGTGCTGCTGCGGTATTCATGAAATATCTTGATAGTCTGACTGTCGAGCTGGGCTTAACGCCTTACATCATTAAAGACTCAAGGCTACCTCTTGAGATAGTTAAGCAGGCTTATAAGCACTATGATGATTTTAGCTCGCTCTTGCGAAAGTATGACCGCGACCGGCTTTATCGTTCTGAACTATCGAACCGCCTAGGACTTTGAGTTAGCTATGAGCAAATCGGTTTCACTACTACTATTTTTTCTTGATGAGAACCGTTATGCCATCCCACTTACTAGCGTAGCGCGGGTTTATCCAGCTGTAGAGATTACACCCTGCGAAGCAGATCATCATTCTGAGTTTCTCGGCTTTGTCAATGTACATGGAGAGGTCATTCCTGTAGTCAATGCTAGGGCGCGTTTTGGCTTGCCTGATAAAGCTGTGGCAGTGACTGACATGATGGTTGTGGCGCAAGATGGCGATCAAAAATTGGCGATCATGGTTGACCGGGTAGCCGATGTGCTTGAGTACAGTGCTGAACAGATGATCATTGCTGAGTCATTGCTTTATGCTAAGACCCAGGTCAACGTTATCAACTTAGCTGATGGCATGATTGTCGTCAAAGAAATGCGTGACTATCTCACCGAGACTGGTCGTCAGTGGCTTGAACGCAGCCAGACTTAGCTAATGCTTGTATTTGGCTACGAGGCTCTCTAAAACGTCTTGGATAGCTGTCAGACTGAAGGCAGCCTCTTCAATCTGTTTGCTTGATGCCACATGCTGCTTGGTGGCATCTTGAATGCCTTGCATGGCAGTGACAACTTGATCAATGCCAGTTAACTGCTCTTGTGAGGCAGCGGCAATCTGAACGGCTGCACTGGCTGCCTCGCTGACACTGTTAGCCAGCGACTCAATCGAGCGGCCGGCCTCAGTTGATTGTTTTACCGCTGATTCTACAGTGCGGGTGCCTTGCTCGATAGATATGGCTGCGTGTTGAGCTGCTTGCTGAATGTCGTTGAGAATTTTTCTTACTTCTGCAGTCGCTTGTTTCGATTGGTTAGATAGGGCCTTAACTTCTTGGGCTACAACTGCAAAACCTTTGCCTAGTTCGCCAGCTCGGGCCGCTTCAATTGAAGCGTTGACAGCCAGCAAATTAGATTGCTGCGATAACTCGTCTACAGAAGCGGTGATCTCAGCAATCGCCTGTCCCTTTTCTGTTAAGCCAGCCATATTCTGGGCTATAGACTTCATTTGCTCGCGAATTTCGTTCATTTGTTCGACAGTATCGTCGGCAGCTGCTTTACCGGCCAAAGAAATTTGCGCCGCTTGTTGGGCAAGGTCGGCTACATAACGGCCTTTTTGGGTTGCCACTAAAGTTGTCTGTCTCACTTCTTCTGCTGATACTGTTGTTTGGGTAACAGTTGCTGCAGTGTTTGTTGAGCTTACTGACGACTCACTGGTAGAGACCACAATTTGTTTGACGGAGCTGGATAGAACTTGCACAGCATCAGCAATGTGTTGATTATCAGAGCGCAGGCTTGATACCATTTTTTCGAATGTTTTTGATAAAGCACCAAGCTCATCTTCTTGCGATGACTTTGGTATCTCGTATTTCAAATCACCTTGACCAATGTTGTGAGCTGCTTCTGTTAGTGCTTTCAAAGGTTGCACAACGCTGCTTTCCATAAAACGCTTAATTTTCAAAGTGGTGGCAGTGGCAATAATTATTGTCACCATAAAAGCTAGACCAAGATATAAATTTGATTGCTTGAGAGCCTGAACCGTCTCAAGAATGTCTCTGTGCTCACCTGTCGAAGCGCTTATCAACACTGCAATTGTTTGTTCGGATGACCACCACTGCCAGCCGATAAACAGTGCGATAGCCCCAAAGCAGACAGATGAAACTAATAGTTGGCTTGATAATTGCGATTCGAGGCTAGCGTTTGGCATTTTCGTTACCTTAGTAAATTGACAAACTTTTCGGTGAGCCAATTTTAGTATAAATTTATTGAGATTGCAGATCTATTATCTGTTGATAGGCACTGAGAAAAAGATGATTGCTCCTGGCTAGAGTAGAATCGGTGGCATGGCTCTGATCGGCCAGCTGAAGGCAAGTTGAATCATCTTGTCTTAATGCTAGCTTGACTTGCTCAACAAATTTCTTAGCGATGGTCGATTTGAAAACGATTCCATCTGCCTGGCTACTGAGTATTTCAGGTGTTTCTTTTATGTTGGAGGCGGTCAGCAAAAGAATGGTCTTGATGTCTCTGTAAGCGTCATTAGCCTTGACTTGTTTGACTAAATCGAAGCCGCTAATGCCTGGCATATTGATGTCGGTTAACATGGCATCTGGCAGGGCAGTGTCTTTTTCTTGAAGCGTTTCTAGAGCTTTTTCGCCCGAGCGAGCGAGCACCACTTTAAAGCCTGCTTGGGTTAGGGCATGGCTCATGTACATAGATTGGGTCAATGTATCTTCAACTAAGAGCAAGGTCAGTGGCTCTTTTTTTGCAGGGCTATTTTCACTATCTTCACTATTTACACTAACAAGACTCACTTAATTGTTTCCTCTTTCTATTTGAAGCGGCATAATGCAAGGGCAATGCTCTCGGGGTCGAGGGTATAGCATTGGGCGCCAAGAGCGATGGCAGCTCCGGGCATGCCATGAACTACTGAGCTTTCTTTGTCTTGGGCAATAGTGGTCGCTCCCTGTTTTTTCAAATCTAGCAGTTCGGCGGCACCATCTTTACCCATGCCGCTCAGTAAAATGGCGAGGCAATCACTGTGATCTTTAGCAAGGGCACTGAACAAATGCGCAACAGCTGGCCTATGACCATTAATGGGCTCTGCACCTGAAAGGGTGATGGTGTGATTTGCTATGCCTAAATGCTTGCCCTCTGGGCTAAAGTAGACCGTTCCTGGTTTTAGGCTTTCGCCCTCATAGGCGACTTTTACATGCAAAGCAAGAATGCCGTCGAGCCATTCGATCATGCCTGCCAGAAAGCCTGGGGCGATATGTTGAACGATAGCAATTGAGGCCGGAAAATTAGCTGGTAGTTGTTTGAGTATTGTCTCTATGGCCTGCGGTCCACCTGTTGAGGCACCAATGGCGATGATGTCAACCGCTTTGAGCCGTGGCACTTGAATCTTGTTGCTCGAAGCAATTTGTTTTTTCGGCCAGCGTTTTATTACTTTTACAGAAGCCATGTCTTTGACCGTCTGCACTAGACGCCGGGCTGTCAATTCAAAGTCACCACTGCCAATCGCTACTGGTTTGGCAATAGCTGTAAGCGCCCCAGCTTCAATTAGCTGAAAGGCACGCTCTACATCTTCTACGAGGCAAATAGCAGAGACCACGATGATAGGAACTGGCGTAGTTTCCATAATTTTGCGAGTTACTTCTAGACCATCCATACCAGGCATGTGAATGTCCATAGTTATTAGATCTGGAGCTATGTGTTTAAGCTGTTCAATCGCCTCCTCACCGCTAGAGGCAACCGCAACAACTTCAATCTGACTGTCGGCGTTCAAAATTTTCACAAGTATTTTTTGCGCTGTCAGTGAGTCTTCAACTACTAAAACTTTTATTTTGCTACTCATACTAATTCACGAATGACTGAAAGGAGATTGGCTTGATTGAGATCTCCTTTGACAAAATAGGCATTAGCACCAGCTTCTATCCCCTCTCTTTTATTTGTCTCGCTAGCGAGAGAAGTTACCAAGACAATCGGTAAGTGTTTGAAGAGAATGCTTGATCTGATTTCTTTGACCAGCCCTAACCCATCGAGGATAGGCATTTCTATGTCTGAAATTACAAGGTCGAACGACTTGGCTTTGTGTAAGGTATCGAAGGCATCTTTGCCGTTGACACAGAGGGTGACTTCGTAGCCAGCAGCTTCGAGAATATTGCGCAAGAAAATGCGCGAAGTGAGAGAATCTTCGACTACCAAGATTGACTTGGTCGCCGCTTTTACTTCAATATTTTCGCTGTCAACTCGATCTAGCATGGCTGCCAAGCCAAACATCGGTTTTTGATCTTGCATAAATCTTGTTTTGACTATGGTCTCAACCAAGTCTGCTATGTTCAGAACCAGAGCCACTTTACTGTCTGAGAGAATGGTGGCGCCGGCAAAATTATTTATTTGGCCAAGAGGAAAGCCGAGTTTCTTAACGAGAAATTCTTTTTCTGTAAGAATTTGATCGACGATAACCCCTGCTTTTTTGTCTCGGTGGCTGATTACTATCATTTCTAAATATTTAAAACTGGTGCCCCGATTGTGGCTAGGTGTGCCTTTGAGGCTGGCATTGTCCGGTAAGTTAAGTGCTTTAGTTAAGGCCGCCACTGGCAAAACCTGTCCATCGACCATAAAGGTTTCACGTTCGTCGACTATCTCTAAAGCCAGTGGGTGAACTCTAATTGCACGGTTCATGCCTGAAAGTGGCACGACAAATCTTTGCCCTGATGCTTCAACAAGAATGCCCATAAATGTGGCCAAAGTGGTTGGTACGATGATGCGGAAAGTACTACCGACATGCGGTTTACTTGTAAGTTCAATGCGACCGTTTAATTCTTCAATTTTTTCTTTGACTATTGCTAGACCTAAACCGCGGCCAGACAATTCGCTCACTGTCTCGCGGGTAGAAAAATCGGACCTGAAAATTAAGGCGTACACTTCTTCTAGAGTAAGGCTATCGGCTTCGTCAACTCCAACCAATAGTTTCTTGATAGCAGTGGCTTTTACTGCTTGATCGTCAATGCCTCTGCCGTTATCTTCAATTGTAATTTCGATAGTTTCACCATTGAGCTGACGAGCACTTACGATCAACCTGGCTTTACTCTTACTTTGGGCTTCGCGCTCTTCATTCGATTCAAAACCGTGGTCCATGGCGTTGCGAAGAATATGTACCAAGGGGTCTTTCAGTCTCTCTAGAACCCGCCTGTCGACTTCTAATTGGCCCCCGTTGATAGTTAGTTCGACGTCTTTATCAAGCTCTCGGGCTAGCTCGCGCACCAAGCGTGGAAAGCCTTCAAAGCACGTAGAGACGGGCAGCATTACAAGAGTTTTTGCTGTTTCGAGATAGCGATTGATGAGCAGTGACGAATTATTTTGATCGCGAGAGGCAAGCTTTGCCATGCTAGAAACTTTAGACTGCAAGACTTTCAATTGCTCACTAATTTTGGCAGTCTGTGGCTGTTCCAACAGGCTTTTCATCTCTAAGCCAAGCTCGCTCACTAAGGTCTTCAGCTGTGTCAAATCTTGAATGTATTCGGCTGCTTTGGTCTTAATTGTAAGTAGTTCTTCTGTTTCAGACAGCAAACGATCGAGCTTTTCTATCGGCACTCTAACTGATGTTAGATTGTCGACCTTTGAAAGTGAAGGCGAACTCGTTGAATTGAGACCAGAATTAGAAATAAAGTCAGAATTAGAATTAGTTGTGAGAATGGCCGTCGAGATAAATTGCTGCGGCGACTCGGTGAACTCGCGGTCTCCGCTAATATTATCTGTTTGATCGTTCTCGTCTGTCACTCCGAGTAGTTTACCAATTTCAGCTTTTATGCGATTTTTGCTGAGGCCTTCAGATTCACATAGGCCGAGCAGCTCATCTAAAAGTTCGATACTAAAACTTAAGGCATGGGTCAGCACTCGGTCAATATATTTTTCATCAGCTTTGGCCGCGGCGAAGGCTGTTTCTAACCACTGACAAATTGTTACTGTTTGCCGTTGGCTAACTGCTCTTGCTGAGCCTTTAAGGCTATGTAGACGAGCTAGGGCCAGATCGATATGAGGAAGCTGCTCACTAAATGTGGTATCACTTGGTTGGCTGGTTTCTAGCTGACTGAGCAATTTGCGCATATCAGTCAGTATCTCACTGGCCTCTTCTTTAAAAGCTTCGCTTAGTCTTTGAGCAAAGTCGTCAGAGTCGGTCAATTACCGCCCTCATTAGTGGGAAGTTGAGCCAGTATTTCTGACACCTGAGTGTTAATAGGTGCGTAGGCCGCTTTCAATTGCTGATAGATTTCTTCAGCGTCACTCCATTTGTTGTTAACTCCACATTGAGCGAGCTGTGTGGCTAGCTTTGCTAGATGAGTCAAGTTGAGTGAGGCGCAAGGTCCTTTGAGTGAGTAAGCAAAATGGCTCATTGCTTCAGAGTCTTTTGACTCTACTGCCAGTTCAAGGCATTCTACAAAGGTGCTAGAGACCCCTAAGAACAGGCGTAAGATTGACTCTGTTTCGCTGCCACCATAGGTGTCTTCAAGGTCATTAATATCGACTGTTAGTGAGCGTGAACTATCACCTTTGTCTTCGTCAAAAAGCACCACTCTCGCCCGGCTAACAGTGTCGCCTTCTGGTTCTGTTGTGCTGTTGCTTGCAGCGTTAAGCCATTTGCCAATCAATTGACGAAGCTGCTTTTCGGGAGAGCCTTTGGTGATGAAGTCGTTCATGCCGCTAGCTACGCATTTCTCGCGATCACCTTCGCGATCGTATGCGGTTACAGCAATAATCGGCACATTAGCGATTTCATGATCGAGTGCGCGTATTTGCTCAGTTGCTTCATAGCCATCAAGGTCAGGCATGTCGCAATCCATCAAGATTAGGTCAAAATGTGATTTCTGCACGGCTTCAACAGCTTCGTTACCACTTTTGACCAAGGTTACTTCAAAGCCCATGCGCTCTAACTGCAATTTTAGTAGCTTTTGATTGACGGCCACATCATCAGCTACTAGAACATGGCCTTTCTTCGCAGCAGTTCTCCCAGCCGGACGGTCTTGATTATCTTTGCTAGCCTGGTTGGCTAGCTCCATATCCTGACTTCTTACTTGGCTGAGTTTGCGACTCAACATCTCTAGCTCTTTACTAGCTAGGGTGAAATTATTGAGCTTTTGTTCGAGTTCACCACAAATCGCTGACAGCTCGTTGACAACTGCTACGTGCTCAGTGATGTCGGCAAGAAAGGCAATTGCACCGCCGATTTCACCACTCTCGGCCCCAGCTAAGGTCGAGACCGTCACTCTCAGCCAAAGAGGCTGATCTTCTTTACCAGGCCTTTTGACGATCATTTCGGTATCTTCTAATTTCTTTGGCTGGCCGCTCAAAGCTTCAACCCAAGGCAGTTCTTTGCCCTGAAAATGGGTAGAGCCATCGGCTTTGAAAAATCCGACGGCGTCATGGCCAGAATCTCCCAATTCGCCAATACCACTCAGAAGAGTTTGTGCCCGCTCGTTGTAGAGCAACTTCTCACCATCTGGGCCGAAAACAAGCGCTCCTACTTTTTTGTTTGAAAGTATCGATTTGAGAATGCGAGGGAACTCAAGAAGCGGCTCGACCTTAGAGTTTTTAGCACCGAGTAGGCTAGTTAACTCAATGGTCATGCGCTCAAGCTCTGGGCGGAGCTGATCTTTGCTTTGGTCAATACTTTTGAGGGTAAGCTTTACTTCTTCCAGTTGCTGCGTTAGCCGTTGCACCGGTGCTTCCCATTCGCCAATCATTTGATCCACCACTTTCTTAAACTCATTGGCATTTTAACGCGCAGCCAGGCTCTATACAATAGAATAATCTGGTTACTTGCGGTGTGATCGTGAGCCTATTCGACCAAGAGCTGATTAACAGGCTAAACGCAGTAATTAGCGCGACCATTGGCATTCATTATGGAAATGATCGGCTGGCCGACTTAGAAAAGGCAATAATTCTTGCCGCTCAAGAGCTCGGTTTTGAAGATGCCAGCCAATTTGCTCTTAAGCTATTTCAAAGCAGCATCACTGCAGTTGAAGTGCAGGCCATAGTTCGCCACCTCACAGTTGCAGAGACATATTTTTTTCGTGAACCGAAGGCCTTCGAAGAGCTTGAAGTCGTCCTGCTTCCGCTAATTGAAACACGTAGAAAAATGGGCAAGAGTCTTCGAATTTTAAGTGCTGGATGTTGCACTGGCGAAGAAGCATATTCATTGGCCATGCTTTTGACTCGTTTGATTAGCGATCTAGAGAGCTGGCAGATAGAAATCATTGCCAGCGATATCAACCAAGACTATTTGGCTAAAGCAAGGCTGGGAGTGTATGGTCCTTGGTCATTTCGCGGCTTAATGAGTGAGCCTCTAAATCAATTGAAATCGCGTCATTTTAGCGAAGCTGAAAATGGCTGCTTCAACATCTCAGAGCATTTGAAAAAAATGGTGCGGTTTGTCTATTTGAATTTGGCTGACGATTCGCATCAGTATTTGCAGCAGCTTGGCGATCAGCAATTCGATCTCATTCTCTGCCGCAATGTCTTAATCTATTTCGAAAAGTCAATGATCAAAGTAGTGCTTCAACGTCTCAGCCGAATGCTAAAAGAAGGAGGTTGGCTGTTGCTGGCAGCTACAGAAGTACCGAGTGCTGGTGAAAAAGAGATTGCCGAAAATCTGCGCGCCCGCCTGTCTAATAATGTTTACCTCTTTCAGCGAACCGCCAGTAGTGCGGTTTCTATTAATGTGGTGCCTAGTTTACAGAACGAGCTTGAGTATGGCCGTAAGCTGCTCAAACAGGGTGACTATTTAGGCAGTGAAAGAGTGCTTAGCCGCGCTTTAGAGCAGATAAATTCACAAAAACAAGAACGTCGCAAACTTGATGGCACTTTGCAAAAACAGCTCTTAGACTTGCTCGTGCGTTCACTTAGTAACATGGGACGCTTCGAAGATGCTTCTCGACAAGCGGCTCTTCTCGTAAAGTTAGATGATAAATATGACTATCTCTACCTCTACGCTGTCGTATTAAGTGAATCTGGGCGCAGCAGTGAAGCGATTGCACTCTTGCAGAAAGCAATCGAAAGAAAGCCTGACTTTGCTGCCGCTAGCTTTATGCTGGCTTCGATTGCTTTGCATGAAGGTGATAACCTAACAGCCAATCGATACCTTATGCGAGTGCGCGAAGATTTGGCTAAGCTGGCTCCCGAATCGCTTGTTGAGTGCACAGACGGCACTTCTGTTAAAGAATTGCGCAATATTGTAGAACAGCTAGTTAGTGGTGCCCAATGACTGACGCGAGCGAAAACTTGGTTGACAATAGCCTAGCGAAGCAAATTCTTCGCAGCCGGGCGCGCCTGCTGGCCCGACCTCTGATCATGGAGCAAGACCGCCAAATTCTTTTTGAACTAGTCGAGTTTAAAGCCTGTGGCAGGCGTTTAGCTGTAGAAACTAAATTTGTAGATGAGGCGATCACGATCAAAGACATAAGTCTCGTTCCACAGACTTCGGCTTTGGTGCGCGGTATAACCAATGTTAGAGGCCAGATTGTTACAGTGATTGACCTATCAGTACTTTTTGATATGAAAGAATTGCAAGAGCAGAAGCCTAGCAGTGGCGCCTCCGATGGTCTTATTTTGCGATTTGGTGCTCTTCGTCTTGCTGTTTGTGTAGATGAGGTTTTGGGGGTTCGCCAACTAGATAATAGTGAACTTTCTCAAGGCTTCTCTGGGCTGTCAGACCGGCTTAGCGAGTTTGCTGTGTCGCTCACGACCGACTTGCTGATAATACTTGATGCCAAGCGCATTTTTACAGATCGAATGATTGGTCAGCTTGCCGGTTAGGCGCCACTCTTAGGGCTCGAAACCGTTATCTAGCTTAGCTTTCGCCTAGCAGGCAAAGGGCGTAAGTTTTGCTCGGTGTTGATACCACTCTGGTCTGGGTATATGGAAGAGTGCATATCGTTATTGCTATCTCTGGGGATGCCTTCATGTCTGATAATTGGAACCTTTCTGGCGAACAAGTGACAGGACACGTCTTGCGCCTCGACAGCCAGGTGGTGCTTCTTAAAACTGCTATAGAAGAAGTGCGCAGGGCGACGCACTCACCTTCTGGTCTAGAGAGAGCCACTCGCGCACTGTTCACCGATGGTGGTGCCATTGATTTTCCGTCAGTGCCGAAAGTGCTCAGTAAGCTAGCTCGCAACAGACAAATGGGCGCCTTGCTGACTGATGCTAGTGGCGAAGTATTGCTAGCGAATAAGAGTTTCTACGATTTTACCGGTTATCAACCAGGCACCGCTGGTAGTGACGAGCTAGAGCTTTACCGTGAACAGCGGGGCCTTTCTGGTTTAAGAACCGGCATGGTTCGTAGCAACGACCTACCATGGCGGGAAGTTTCGGCCACAAGCGAATTTCGCACTCAAAGACTGGCATTGAGCGACGGTATGCGTGGTGAAAGATTACGATGGTTGCAGTTTTGCTGCCAGCCACTGCTTTCAGCCAGCGGAAGCCTTGAAGGTGTACTGACTATAGTTGCTGAAGCTAGCGAAGAAATAGAAATTGAAGATAGGCTGACATCTGTTATCGGTCTGCTCACTCAGCAAGCCGATTCTATCGTGCAGCCGACCCGGCGAATGAGTGCCCTGATGGAACGGGTACGTCGCTTAGACGATTTCTTGCCCAATAGCCAAGTCTTATCAATTGAAGATGACGTTTTAGAAGATTCTTTATCGGACGATCAGCGCCATTACCGAGAACTTTTAAATCTCGATGCTAAAAACTTAGCTTTGACACCTGAAAACCTAGCAGAGGCAGCTGTGCCCCGTGAAATATCAAGTGAGACCGCCTCTGCCATTCAGGCCTTTGAAGAGAGTTTCAACATTGATTTGGGTGACAATTCTACTAAAAAAGAAGCACCGATAAGCGCTCCTAATAAAGAACCAGAATTCAATGCTGAGCCAGAACATCAGGCAACTATTCTTCACGAGATAGCGCCAGAAGTAGATAAGTTGGTAGAAAGCCAACTGGCCGACGAGCTTGATATTGTCGCTACTTATCTACCGAGTGAAGACGCCGAAGCCGAGTTGTGGTCAGAATTTTCTGATTTCTCTATCGACAAGATGCCCAATGCAGTCAATCAAGCAGATGAACAGGCTGAACAAGAAGCCGAACACGCTGCTGCCGAAGAAATAAAATTAGAAGTTGCCGCTGAGATTGCCACAGAAGTCATAGAGCCAGAAGCAGAAGTAGAATTAGAAGCAGCATTAGAAGCAGAAGTATCTGACATAGAAACTGAGCATGAAGCTGAAGTTGCAGGCGAAATTGAAACTGAAAGTGAAAGTGAAGAGTCTTCTGTGCAGCCTGAAGAACTTACTGTCACGATGATCGAAAGTTCCCTTCCCACTCCAGCGATTGTCAGAGCTGCCCAAGGCAAGTGTGCCTTGGTAGTAGACGACATCCCAGTCAATCAAAAGCTATTGGTACTGCAGCTAAAGCGTCTTGGTTTCGTCACTGAAGTTTCGAACAATGGCCAAGAAGCATTAAATCGCTTGTCTAAGTTTGATTATGATCTAGTCTTCATGGATTGCGACATGCCAGTGATGAATGGTTATGACGCGACAATTGCTATTCGCAAACTAGAAGTAGAAACTGGCAGACATATTCCTATTGTTGCCATGACTGCCTACGACAGAGATTCTGATAAAGAGCGTTGTCTGGCCTCCGGCATGGACGACTATCTTACAAAAGGAGTGAATGCCTCTTCACTGTCTCGCGTTATTGAGCGCGTTTGCGATAAATCTAAGCAGCTCGATTTAAGTGATGGTCTTGATCGCTTACAGTCAGACACTGAGCCGTTTGACGCTGCTACGATGGCTGCCAACTATAGCCAAGAAGAATTGAATGATGTCGTGCGCTTGTTCTTGACGGCAATGGAGACATTCGTCAACTCAATGCAAAAAGCGATCGATTCGCGAGATGGTGCTTTGGTTGCTAGTTTAGCTAGCTCGATAAAAGGTCCTTCAGCCACACTGGGTTTAACACTGATAACTAAAGTTAGCAATGATATTCTTTCTTTCTCTGAAGCAGAAGATTGGCCGCAGGTGCGCCTTAAGTACCTTAAGCTGAAGACTGTCTATTTGCGCTCGCAAGACCAATTACGTAAACTCTGTCCTGATGTTTTCGCTGAGGGAGTTCAACTCCTTGGATAACACAGAGCTAGCCCACCTGCATGATCTAGAAGAACAATTTGACGTGGAAATTGCACGCGAGCTAGTCGTCGCCTATTTGGAAGATACAGAGACAGTGCTTGACCAAATGCATGCGGCAATTGTTGATCGCGATGCTGCTGCTCTAAAATCGGTGGCTCATATGCTTAAGGGCGCCTCTCGCATAGTCACGGCAAAACAGTTAGAGCTCGCGGCTAGCGACTTTGAAGAGCTAACTACTGCGCCTAACTGGCTAACTGCTGAAGCAAAATATGAAACGCTTAAACAAGTTTTTGAACAAACAATCGACTATTTGAGGCTCTACGTAAAATGATGAACGGTGACACCCTGACGATGATAGCCTGTGCTCTTGGCGCAGGGTCTCTAATTGTCGCTGTCTGGGGCTATGTTACTCTGCGCCAAAGACTCGATTTTCCTACCGAGCGCGGTCGCAATAGTGTCAATACTAATCAAATAAATGCCGATATCGCTAATCTGAAGCGTGAATTTGCCATGCTTTCTGAAACGGTGCACCGCTTTAGAGCTCAGAGTTTGGCTGGTATTACTGAAAATATGGCTGAAAAAGAAGAGGCTATTAAAAAGGCCCTTAGCGAAGATATGCATAAGGAGCTTGAGGCCGCTACCGATGAATTTGACAAAGCACTTTCGGCAATCGTTGGCACCTTAGAGCAGAAGCAAGAAGACTTAGCTAGTCGTCTCGATAACTTTAAAGCAGCACCTCCAGCCGCCGAAGTGGCTGCGCCGATTGCACGAGATCTCCAGCTTGAGGCCAAAGTTTCAGGGCTCGCTTCAGCTTCAGTTATAGATCGTTTTCTTGCTTCTCTTGAAGATGTATCTGATCGGCGTAAATGTCTTTTAGCATCACTAGAGTCAGTGCAAGATACTGTAACCTTTGGCAAGTTGGCAGTGGCATATCCTTGTGCCAATTCTTGGTTGATACTAAAAGAACTAGCTGATCGCGGCGTTGTTAGCGACATTGCTGGCTGGGCTCTAATTGCCGGCGCTGAACTGACTGCCAGTAAAGGTGCGCTATTTTATGCTGGCGCTGAAGAACTCTACCAGGCCGCTCGCCTTTCATTTTCAAATGCTAGTTCAAATAGTCCAGGGTTGGCCAATCGTGAAGGGCTTTATGTTATCGCTAGTGGGTTAGCCAGACTCTTAGCCCATGGTGAAAGAGCAGCCCTCTCAGACATGCTTAAACAAGAAGCAGCTTCGCACTTGCGCATTTTAATTGATTCTAAACCAACTACTATGGCATTACCTGCGGTGCAGCTCGCAGAATTTTATTTGAATGAAGAACGCTTTGACTGCGCTAGTATTCTATTTCGTCAGGTAATTGATCTCGCAACTCAGGTCTTTCCTGAGTCAATTTATAATGGCGATAGTGCTGGCAGGCTGTGGCACGGTTTGGCCCTCGCCTTGTCTAACCTTGCCGATAGAACTGGCGTTGAGCGAGAGATTTTCGCCTACTTCGGCAACGATACCATCGCATTTCTAGATAAAGCCTTAGCTGCCAAAATGCCCTTGCCTGATGCGGACAAACAGGCGATGCAACTTTGTTTACTTAGACTTTGTGAACGCGATCATGAGGATGAGCGGGCCTTAACTGTAGCCAAGAATCTACTTGACGATGGTGTGCGGCTTGCTGTTGATAGTGAGAACAAAGAACGCTTCAATTTCATAGCCATAGAAATTCTTGCCACTGTCGATGAGCTTCACCTTAGTCTCAAAGAAAATGGCATGCTAATGCTGAAACGTTTGATTGGCATCTTTATGGCTGTGAACAATCATAATAAAGCCGCCTCTGCCGGTGCCAAGCTCGTTGATGCCTCACTTGATTTGCACGGCGATGCATCACTTGAAACTGTTGTGCCAATTAACATTCTTGCCGACGTCTACAAGGCAATGGGTCGCTATGACTTGGCAGAAGAGTGTTATCGCCAAATACTAGAGATTCAATACAAAGTTTATCCCTCTGAACATGAAGAGATGGTAGACGTGCTGCTCAATTTGGCACAAGTCTGCAAACTACAGAAAGATGTGGGCGAAGCTGAAATATTTCTTGAGAGTGCCGTTGAGATGTGCCTCAGCGTCTTCGACAAGTCAGTTGCTGAAGATGGTGAACAGGCAAGTGAGCTGCCTCAGGAGCTGCAAGGACGCAAGAAGGCGCTCATGGCCAGAGCTGAAGCTCTCAAGGGCCAGCTATCGCATGCCTAACTAATTATGCTTCAGAAGCGCTATGCTACAGCAGGTTGATAAATAGCCTGTTTAGGCACTTAAGCACAAGTGAAGATTCATGAGCTCTATTGAAAAACGTTCTCTAGTTATTGGCGCTTCAGGCCAAGTTGGCTCAGCTTTGTTAAAGCAGCTGGGCACGGGCGTCACCACCTGTGGTACCTATTGCAATAGTGCACCTACACTTTCTGCTTCAAAGTTTGGTTCGTCAAAGCTTGAGCTGGTGCGGCCGCAACCACCGCTAGTTCACCTCGACCTACTTGACCGCGCCCAGATTAACGATGTAATTGCCGACTTCTCGCCAGAATGTATATACCTTGCAGGCGCATACACTGACGTTGACGGCTGCGAGTTAGAGCCTGAACGTTCAAATGCTATAAATGTTCAAGGAGTGCGAGATGTTGTGGCAGCTGCCAGAGAGCTTTCTTCATGCCGAATAGTATTTTTCTCAAGCGATTTTGTCTTTGATGGCCTGCGTGGCCCATACGATGAAAAAGCCAAGCCATCTCCAGCTTGCGTATATGCGAAGCATAAGGTTGAAGCCGAAAGAATAGTAGCCTCAAGCGGTTTGAGCAATGTCATTATTCGCACTAGCACTGTCTTTGGCAGCGATCCTCAAGGTAAAAACTTTATAGCACGGCTGTTAGCCGCTTTGACTCTGGGGCAAACCATGGTCGTAGCGGAAGACCAAGTTGCTAATCCCACCTACAATGAAATGTTGGCTGAGGCTGCTGTTGAACTCTGTAATTCATACAACCAAGGGCTCTTTAACATAGCTGGCGCCACACGAGTGAGCAAGTATCAGCTAGCCCTAGATGCCGCGGCCATTTTTGCCCTTCCTACCAATTTAATTTCAGCCTCTTCTACGCCCGCCCTGAAGCAGACAGCTAAAAGGCCACTGAACGGAGGCTTGGTAACTAATAGAGCGCGAATTGCCCTTAAAACCGAGCTAGTTGGTCACATAGCCGGCCTACAGAAGCTAAAGGCCACTCTAGTTGTCTGACATCAAATCTGGGGTTGGCGTTGAGGGAGGGTTAGGGCAGGCGCTAGTGCCATTGCCATACTGTTTCTCTTCAATGGAGCGCAGAAAGGCGTCTTGTCGAGCTTCAGCTGCGTCAATTTCACCACTTTTCTTTTCTAGCATTTTGGCTTGGGCCATTTGGTCATATCGTTGGCGCTCATGTGCTTCTGTCTGTCTGCGGCGCTCTATTTCTTCACGTTTTCGTCTTTCTACTCGCTCCTGTTCGACTCTGCGCAGAGCTTCTTCCTCACGCTGTTTGCGCATTTTATCTGTTGAAGCCATAGTCTTTCTCCTGCCTGCTAGCGCTCAATACTCTAGATTTACCCTAAATTACCAAAAATAAAAGTATTTTTGCTGTACTGGGCAAAATGCATAAAGGGTCAGGTAGAAAATTAGTATGGAATTATGAGAATGAGAATTAAAAGCCAAATCTTCTACTTGACCATTTCCGCCTATTTTCTCGTCTTTTCTCTGGCTGGCTGTGGTGGAGATTCGGCCGACGACCTCTCGGCGAACATTGTGCCTTCTGAGCACTTTAACGAGTTTCTTGTGCGCGACCTGCGCTCATACTTTAATTTGCCAGCTCGCAGCCCGAAGTCAGTCGGCCAAGAGTTTATCAAAGGCAACGAAGATGCCGTTAAGTCTTCAAATGGTTTGCCGCGCTATTACCTTTGGGTCTTCGTCTACGAAGGCAATAAAGTGGTGTCAGAAGGCTTCGCCGAAGTTGACTCAGTGAGCAAAACTCGCTTTACAGTGAGAACCTTTATCAGTAAAGACGCTATCAAGAAAGACCCACGAGCCATTGAAGAGGCTTATGGAACCAGTCTTGGCGCCGATATTATTGACCGAGCTAACAGACACTGATTATTGGCTAGCGTCTTCTTGCTTGCTCTTTCTTGCCACACCAGATTTGATTGCCACCTGGGCAACAGCTTCTGCCACTCGCTGGCCCACTAGTGGGTTGAAGACACCAGGAATAATGTAGTCTTCGTTCAGCTCACTGTCTGAGATAACGTTGGCAATAGCATATGCTGCGGCCAATTTCATTTCTTCAGTAATATCGGTGGCTTGACAGTCTAGGGCACCACGGAAGATACCAGGGAAGCACAAGACATTGTTGATTTGGTTAGGATAGTCAGAGCGACCGGTGGCCATGATGCGCACATAAGGTGCTGCTTCTTCTGGCATTACTTCTGGCACAGGGTTGGCCATGGCAAAGACGATTGGATCTTTGGCCATTCTCTTCAGCGATTTGGCTTCTATGGTGCCCGGTCCAGACAGTCCAAGGTAGAGGTCTGCGCCCTCTAAAGCATCTTCAATGCTGCCTTTAAAAGTAGTGGGGTTGGTGTGTTCGGCAAACCAGTCTTTCATGTAGTTCATGTGCTCGCCGCGGCCTTTATAAATGGCACCCATGCGGTCGAAGCCAATGATATTTTTAACCCCGGCATTCATCAACATTTTAGAACAGGCAACACCAGCGGCACCGACGCCACTGACGATTACTTTCAATTTGCCAATATCTTTTTTGACGATTTTAACAGCGTTTAGCAGGGCTGCAAGCACTACTACTGCTGTACCGTGCTGGTCATCGTGGAAGACCGGAATGTCTAATTCAGCTTTCAATCGTTCTTCGATTTCGAAGCAACGGGGAGCGGAAATATCTTCTAAGTTAATGCCACCAAATACAGGGGCAATGTTTTTGCAGGCTTTGATGATTTCTTCTACGTCTTGGGTGGCAAGAGCAATAGGGAAAGCGTCTACTTTGCCGAATTCTTTGAAGAGCATGCACTTCCCTTCCATAACAGGAAGTGAAGCTTCTGGGCCGATATTGCCAAGACCGAGCACCGCAGAACCATCGGTAACCACAGCTACTGTGTTGCGCTTAATGGTTAGCTTGTAGACATTTTCAGGTTCATTATGAATAGCCATGCAGACCCGTGCAACACCTGGTGTATATGCCATAGAAAGGTCATCTCTGGTGGTTAGAGGCACTTTATTAGTAACTCTGATTTTGCCGCCCAAGTGCATCAAGAAGGTGCGGTCTGAAACATTGACGACTTCAATGCCTGCCATACTTTTAACTTGATTGACCAGTTTTTCGCCATGCTCTTGGTCTCTTACTTTGACAGTTAAATCGCGGATGATGGCATCTTGTTCGAAACCGTGAATGTCTATGGCGCCAATATCGCCACCGACTTCTCCAATTAATGACGTTACTTTACCGAGCATGCCTGGCTGATTGGTTATTTTGAGTCTAAGAGTCAAGCTATAGCTCGCACTGGGCTTTACTGCACCAGCCAAAATATCTAATGATTTGTCGGGTTTGCTAGATGATTCGGTTTTTGTCGTCATAGTGCTCACGCTTTGAAGTACTTGGAAACGCCGGCTGAATCAAATTGGGGTGTCCCCACGTAATTTGCATCAGTTGGAGTATGTTAAGCTGCACCGAGCCCAAAAGGGGAAGCTTCTTCCTTTTTTTTAATAGCTTGGCAATTGCACTGGCAATTAATTTGAGCAAAATATGGCCAGGTGGAAAATAATGTCTATATTGAAGCTAAATATCCAAGCCCTGAGAAATTGGAGCTACAAATATTGAAGGCATGATCATTTAATGCTTTATTGAGGAGAAAAGAATGTCATCGAACGAAAAAGAACTGGTTGGCAACTTCGAGTTGACAAAACAAGGTGTTGTAACTAGGCGCGAAGTGCTAATGATGGGTGCCGTAGCAGCCACCTCTATCGCTTCCGTTAACGCTGCTGTAGCTGCTACTTCAGCTGCTGCAGGTTCAACTGCTAGCTCTGCTCCTGTCGCCGGCAAAGACCCATACGCTGCCAAAGACTTCAGCTCATTGGTTTCTAAAAACATGGAAGGTCTTTCTGCTAGCCAAATTGAGCAACATTTGAAGCTCTACAAGGGCTATGTCACTAAGTCTAATGAGATTTACAATCAGCTCAAGTCTGCTGATTTGACCAATCCTAATGCCACATATTCGCCATTGAGAGAACTGTTGCTAGAGCAAAGTTACGCTGTCAATGGCATGGTCTATCATGAATTTTACTTCGGTAATCTTGGTGGCACAGGTGGTGACCCCACTGGTGACATTAAGGCTGCTCTAGATGAGCGCTACGGTTCTACTGGCAAGTTTATGGATTTCCTCAAAGCCTCAGGTAAGTGCATGCGCGGTTGGGTAGTTGTTGGCTACAACACTCGCGGCAATCATATTGATACTTTCGGCCTTGATATGCATAACATGTGGTCTCCGCAAAACGTAGTACCACTTTTGGTACTAGACGTTTACGAACATGCTTACATGGTTGATTACGGCATTGATAGAGCAAAGTATCTAGATGCTTTCACAAAGAATCTAGATTGGTCTGTTGTCGGTAAGCGCTTGGCTGCTACCAAGAAACTTGTAACTGGTGCTGATACCACCGTTTAAGCGTTGAAAAAGAGGAAAGATCAATTGATCTTTCCTCTTTTTTTCATTTAGCGATTATGAAATAGTTCAGGTTAACCAGCGGTCGGTTCAAGGGTCTTAAGTAAAGTACTCACTGTCAGGTGCGTTTCGTGTTGGGCAGGCAGCAATAGGTCAGTGACAAAGGTGCGCACGTAGTCACAAACGATAGATTGTTGAGCTTCATACTGCACCAGTCTCTCTGCTTCTGCTAGTTCCATCAGAGCAATGGCATCTTGTTCTGTAGAAGCGCTACCTTGTGTCATTTTTTCAAATCCACCCCAAAGGCCTGCTGATTTAGCTGGTTCACCATCGAGTGCGCGCACTTCGGCGGTAAGCTTGGCCACACGGTCAGCGTGGTTCATTTGGCATTTAAGCAGTGATTGTCTGACATCAGCATCTTTGACTTTTTCGAGCGCTACTTCGTAGGTCTCGACTGCAGATATTTCACCGCTCAAAAATGCGTTTAACTCTTCAATATATTCAGAACTCATGATTGCTCCTTATTTGGTTTTTGTGATACTTCAGGCTGACTAGACAGCTTTAGAGCGGTTGAAGCCGCGTGACAATAACGATAAAACGAAGACGAATAGGGCAGAACCGACAATTGCTGGAACTAGAGAAATACCAGCGAGATCAGGACCGACGTGTCCCATCAGGTTGCCACCAATCCAAGCCCCGATGATACCGACAATGGCCGAGGTGAAGAATCCACCAGGAATTGAGCCAGGAACAAGTCTTTCAGCGATATAAGCGCAAGCTGCGGCAACAATCAGAAAGAGAATGAAACTTAAAATAGACATTGAATACCTCGCTATGAAGGATTTGATTTGTGTGGTTAACCTGTAACCGGTTTTGTTGCTTCCTTCGCAAGTATTGACTGCTCGAAAGGGCCAAAGTTCCATTTCTAATAAAAATGGCAGCATTGCTGCTGCCATCGGTCTCTGCGGTGCTTTGGAAATAGAATTTCTCTGCTATTTTTCGATTTGGAAAGAAAGTTCTACCTTATTAGCTGCTGCTTTAGAGGATGCGATCTCGTTTGAGACCTGCTTGATTTGCGACTTGTCTCTAGGGGTAATTTTCACTTCGCGGGAGAAATATGACTTTGATTCGTTCACCAGTTTGCGATATTGCTCCATGGTGATGTCGGCTGACCGGAATGGACTATCAGCAGTACGACTCATCGCTATTGATATAGGGGCTTCGGTATTTGGATAGGCAAAAACAAAGATATGTTCGTTTATTTTTGATTCGCCTGGTTGCGTTGAAACCTGATATTCAAACTCGCTCTTCTCGCCACCGATAGTGACCGTCTCACCGGCTCTTACTGAGCTAGATTGCTGGTACTCGTTAGGGAATATTTGAGTCAATTTGCCTTTGCCATCATAGTCAAAGATAGATAGATTGCAGTCTTGATTGGCAGTGACATTCACTTCCATCTTCTCGCCGTCGCGATATTTGGGCATACTTCCCGGCTTGTTTAGCCAAGCTTTGATTATTGGATCGCCGCTCTCAAGAGAGACATTTTTGACACCCGGGTTTTTATCGCTGGCAACAATGTTGACGTGGCCGCCTGCTTTAGCCGTTTTTGCAGGGCTTATGGGTAAATGTGTATGGTGCAGCTTGCTATGGGGCGCTTTGACGGCTGGTAGAGAAGCTTTTATTTTAGTAGTTGCGGCTGTTTTTACAGCCTCAGTTTTCGGTGCCACTTTGACGCTAACACTGGGAGCGGTAACCGGTACTATTTTCACAGGCTCTTGTGCTGTGGTTTTTGTGGTCTTGGTCTTGGTCGTCTAGGTTGTGTCTTTATGCGAGCTGTCTTTGTGATAGAGAGAGGGTTCGATAAAGAGGCCACGCTCTTTGCCCGGCTTCATTTCATCAAAAGTGGGCTCTGACTTAACGCTATCAGCTGCCGAGGCTGGCTGCCAGAGCAGTGGTAGCGCGAGGGTAAAAGCCAAGATTGCAGTAATTGCTGTGCGCTTTTTGGTAATCATTACTTTGTCCTCGAACTAATGCTCTAACCTGGTGATTCCTGCTACTTAGGCTTCTTTCTTTCAACTGGTGGAAGTTTAGGGTCGGCTACCGGGCCATCCATAACTATGTGCATTACACTCTCAGGATACTTCTCTTCTAGGGCCAGCGCTACCTTAAGGGTATTGCTGTCATCTAATATTTTGGATTTTCCTGGCTCATCCCTGTTGATTTCATAGGCTGGTTTAAGCACTAACTTGGGAACTGACAAATTTAGGGCGAAAACATGTAATTTATGCCGAGAAAAATCAACTAAGAACGGATAAGGGCCCAGAGTGTCAATTGAGCGGATTTGACCTTTGGAAATTAGAGACAGTTCTTTGAATTCTTCAGGCGGATAGCAACGGTAAACTTTTACATCGTCAGGACTCTTCAGTTGGTCTTGTGGCACTTCGCCGAATACATAGACGTTACAGCTTGAACGCGATGTAAGCAAAATTTTGGCTTCCTCGCCATATCTATAGCCATTTCGCGGTCTGTTAAATTGCAAGTTGATTGGCTCGACTTGCCCTTTTTCGACTTTGTGGCCATCGATATCTTTAGAGGCTAAGAACCAACCTAATCCTGCCAGGGAGAGCACGAACATAGCAATGAAAGCAGCCACTAGAGGCACTGCTGAAGGCGTAGTACTAGGCTCTTCGACAATGGCATTGGGCTCTATTCCTAGGTCTTTTAAAGCGTCGATCCAGAGAGCCAGTCTGATTGAAGTAGTGGGCAAATTAAGGCCAGGGAGAGAAGCGGTGTCGCCGCAATGTAATGCCACTACTGTGTAATCATCAAAAATTGCTGAGCCTGAATCACCTGGAGAGAGCGCCAGATCGTGCAACAGGTGGTAATTGTCTTCTTTGCGCAAGCGACCAAGCAGTCGCCCCATCTGCGCTAAGGGGTTCAGGGCAGCGCTGAATTGGCCTAAGTGTGTGGGAAAACGCACAGCTGTTAGTGCTAATTGGTTAGGCAGGTTGCGATCATAGGCGATTGGCAGTGGGCGTGCTTCTGACTCGGGATAGCTTAAATCGACGACGAGTAAGGCGACATCGAATTTGACCAGCTGATTGAGCTGGGGATCGCGCATAAAGCTGGGATGCAGCTTGATCTCTGAAATTGGATAGCGATTTCCTGACTGAGGAAAGCGCACTACTAAAGTTTCAAGCTCACCGATGAAAGCGTCTATCACATGGCCGCATGTAATAAGTTTGTGAAAGCCGCAAAGCCAAGCCTGACCGAGCACTTGCTCTTGGTTACCTTGTTCGGTCGTGACCACCCGAATGACATGGGCCAGGGCATCACCGTAGGCTTCTGTATTTAGTGGAATGAGAGGTTGGCTTGCGTTCTGGCCGGTTGCCACTTGATATACCTGAATCTACTATTACTGAGAATGACTAGCTAATCTTATACAATAAACAAATGAGCGATTCCGATTCGTCTACTATCTCTAATCAGCCGCCTGTTGGAAACTTACCCTCAACAGTAGAAAAGACTAGCATAGCTAGGCGCTTGCGGTCTTATTGGTGGGTGCCAGTTTCGTACGCCATACCTTTTATGGCGACTCAGGCTGTGCCAGCCAACACGGCAGAGCAAACCTTGACACGCTGTCAGAACATGGGTCTAATGGGCCTAGCTATGGCCGCTTTTATATATTTATTATGGCGAGCTGACTGCAAGTTTGGCGCTAAACAGATGTTGCATTTGTCCAAAGACATTCAAGCCAAAACTCTGATACACATACTCGGTATGGCACTCTGGGTCTGCTGGGTCGGCATTGGCGCAGTGTTCTGTATGGCCCACGATCAAGTATATGATTTGGTGCCCAACCTACCAGGTTTGCAAGCACCGATATAATAGGGTTTAGCGCTATTTGGTAGTTAGTTTTAGGTAATTTGTAAGCGTCAGGAATTCATTGTTAAGCAGCCGTACTGAACTACAAGAAATATTGTCCCTTGCTCCTGAATGGCAGCCAGTTCTTGATAGCGTGGTAAGTAAGGCCGTTGGCGATGGCAAAGATGTCAGCACCTATCAACTATTTGAGCGCCTTGGTGCTAAAGCTATATATATGAAGGCTTCGGTCCTCGGTGGCCAACGCCTGATTTTGAATAAATTGCTGCGTGATCATTACTACCAGCCCATGATTGCCAAAATGTTTGGCAGTAATCAGAATCTCAAACGGTTTTGGGCTCAGCGCAAACATCCCTTCGATTGGCAGAAAGGCCAGGCTATTTCTATGGCGGTTGAGCTTTCAACCAAAATGGAAGGTGTGCTTGAGCGTCACTTGATCAATAAGAGTGCTGATGGCTTCAAAGTATTACTGCCAGCCTATGTGCAACGCTCAGTGCAGAATGCCGTAGTTGACTACATAAAAGACGAGTGGCAGTGGGAAAGAGAAACCCTGCAAGACTTAAACCTTGATCCTGAGCAAGAAGATCCCCGTTCTGCTGCGGCTGACGACGTCAAATATGCACCTGAAAGCAAGGCTATATCTGGCGAACAAGTTTCTCAATTAAATCAGTTGAGAGTTGAACTAAAGGCCATGTTGGTCGATGCTAGCCAGGCGAGACAACCTTTGGTTGTGGTTGACTGCATGTTTGGCCTTGGACTGACCGACAAGTCTAAGGTCGGTACTGAGCTGACCATGCGTGAAGTCTGTGATTTATTGCAAATTGCTGGTGAAACTCAAGCTCGCAAAATTGCTCGTTGTCAGGTTCTACTAGACAAGGGTCTAGATATGATTCGCTCGCAAGTGCGCAAGAAGCTTCCGGGAGTTGCCGATTGCTGGCAAGCAGACGTCAACGTTAATACTGCTTCAAGGCGCGAATTGTCTCACTTACTGAGTTTGACCGAAGGCGAAGTAGAAAGACTATTAGCAAACCGCCAGTACTACAGCTTGCACGAGTTAGTTGACGCCGGTGTTCTCAAGGCTAATCGCCTAGAAGATATCGCTAAAAACGGTGCGGTGGCTGCTTTTGTACCGTTAGAAGTAAACTCTTGCACTACTCGAGATCTGATCGATATTTTGGGGTTGCCCAAAGATATGGCTCAGAAGTTTGCGGCCCAGAGGCCTTTTACCAGCTTTGATGAGGCTATGCGCGCCAAAGTATTAAACCCGACAGTCTTGGCTGAAGCTATCAAACGTGGAGCCGCCCTTAAGCCACCTTCAACAGGTGACCGTCGACTCGATCTAAACTCTTCAGCGAGCGAAAATTTCACTACCTTAGGACTTGCAGGCTCGATGGTAGAGCGCATTTTGCGTGGTCGCCCTTTTACTACCTGGTCAGAGCTTGAAGAATACCTGGCTCCTGACAACCGTGAGTGGCTAATCTTGAGACAAAAAACTTGTCTTGGTATATCCGACTAATTTTCTTGAGCCTGCCGTTAATGGCTATGTGAAGATTCAATTTTTTTGTCGAACTGGGAGAAATCCAATGTCTAGCCATAATGCAAACAATCAGAAGCAAATAGAATTGAGCCCAGAAGTGGTAAGAATGGCGCAAATGCGCGCTAATCGCCAGGGGCTTCAATTTCGCCAAGAGTTGGCTAGGTTGGTCGCAGAAGAAGCTGTAATTGATCTTGATTGCGAGCTCGGCTTATTACTCGACCATGATTTGTCAATGAATCAGTCTGACGTTTTGGCTGCTAGTCTTGGTGTTAATGACATTGTCATAAACGGACATCGTGTCGACGTTAGAGCTATAGACGATGATGGCGATGTGGTAATCACTCGTGCCTTGGTTGGCTCGCCTTATTTGAGCATGGGTAGCTTGCTGGTTAAGCTCGACGGTATACATGGTGGCACTTTTGGTGGTCGAATCATTGGTCACATTACCGCTGGTGCCTGGCTTAAAGCTGAAGATGGTCTGCGAGACGCTGATCCAATTCGTGTTGTTGCACCAGATATTCCCTTTGATTTTGCTGCACTGATGAGCGAATTGACTGGCAAGGCTGTTCTTAACCTGCCTACAGCCAGTAAGTTAGTTAATTTTAAAAGTGACGTTAATGAGCTATTGAACGACAAAGCTCATCTGATAGTTGCTCGCCAGAAGCAAATTTTCTCCTTCATCTGTTCTAATTGGTCGCAAGAGACAATGGCTTCAATAGAAGCTATAGGCTATAAGCTGCCGGTCTCGCGAGTGACCAAAGTATTGCTCGCCGGCGGAATTTGGTATGGCGTGGTTGAGAAAGCTAGTGATAAGTTGGCTCAACGCTTCACCAAGCTCTCTAAAGATGAGATTCGCGCTCAAGTAATGGCCATAGGTGAGCGTTTTGGTGGCGAAATTAAGGGGCCAGCCTTCAGAAGTGCTTTGCTTCAAGAATTGGCTGCCGCTGAGTTATCGCGTTCAAGTACTGTTCCAATTAATGTTGCTCAGTCTGTTATGGCAAAAGTCTTGGGTGGAGTAAGTGCAGTTGACGCAGTAAAGCAATTGGTAAAGAACGCCGTAGCCGTCGATTTAGCCCTGTCAATCAAGAACAAGCGCCAAGCGACAATTGGTTTTATGGCTGCCACAGCCGATGAGATTGGCATGGCCTTCCAGCAACTTGCCTTACAGCCAGCCTACGCCACCCATAGTGCCGCTGATTCAGGAATTGATTCAATCAATGAAGCTTTGGCTCTCTTAACAGCTACCGACATGGCTGACACCATTAGAGCTTGCGACCTTGAAATAACTGAACTTTAAGCCTAAGCAGTTGCCAGAGTCAGACAATATGAAATTGGTAACCTCTAATAGGGGTTGCCAATTTCCCGTTTGGCTCTAAGTTCGGTACAATCGGCAGATGCAAACGAGCGCCAGTGTAGTTGATTGTCAGAGTTGTGGAGAGCAAAATAGCTCAGACATGGCTTTTTGCCTTAAATGTGGCAAGGTCTTGTCGTCAAGTGTGCAAGCGTCACGCGAGATGCTGGGTGTCAAGAAACGCCAGTGCAAAGGTTGCGGCCGCTCAGATGAGTTAAATAATCGCTACTGCATCTTCTGTGGCTCTGATATCAAAACCTTTGTCGCTAAAGCTTCAAACCCTGAGGCTCTAGCCCGCTTTACTAGTGAACTTTCTCAATTTGACCTAGAGTCTGGCGAAGAATTAGGGCCACTAGAAGCAGCCGATCGCCCCAGTACTCCGGCTAATACCGCAACTGCTTCCACTGCCAGCAAGGCTGCCAGTCCAACTGTCTATAAGACTAGAGCCGATGGCAAGACTAATAATGGTTTGCTCACTCTTGCCGGTTTTCTCTTCCTTGGTCTACTTTCTGGTTCTGCTCTAGCTTATTTCTTTAACGGCCCAACACTTGCTGAGGCCTACAATCTGCTCAATTTAAATGCACAGAGAGAAGGTCTAGCTATTTTTACCAAGCAACCGACTGTGCGAGTAGTAGTAGAGTCGAAAGATCGCACGCACTACACCCTTGGTCAGACCAGCAAAGGGTCACTCGTAATACCAGATATAGATCCTGGATTTTATCGTGTCATTTTAACTGTGCCTGGTAGTGACTCGATTGTAGAGACAGTCGATTTGATCAAGTCGAAACTCAATGTCCTTGGTTATGAGCAGAAAGTAGACGCCATCGGCAAGCAAGGTAATTAAGATGACAGCTGCTGAAATCAACTGCCCAACATGCTCTCGGGTTCTGCCTGCGACGGCAAAGTTCTGTGGCTTTGATGGTACAGACTTGTCTCTTGCTCAAGAAGGCCAAGCATCGCGTAAAGTTTGCTCTGTTTGCGGTCGCTTCTATCCTGGGTATGCTAGTTTTTGTGCATTTGATCGCAGCTCTCTTCAGGTAATGAAGACGCAACGAGAAATCAATCAAACTAACAGTGGCTCTAGTTTCGATGGCACTCAATCGGTTGAAACCCAGGTTGTGCCTGTTCTTCCGCCAGCAAATCCAGATGCACAATTAGCGGCCGATGATCGACTGATCGGTGCCGATGCTGATGCTCCCTATTCTGAATTGATTGGTAAGACAATCGATAAGAAATATCTGGTGCAATCGGTATTGGGCGAAGGCGGGATGGCTGTCGTTTACCGTGCTCACCACGTGCAGATGGAGCGCACTGTAGTAATCAAAGTTATGCAGGGTTGGTTGCTATCTAATCGCAATTCAGTTGAGCGCTTTGAGAGAGAGTGCAAATTGACTGCTAAACTCAATCACCCAAATATCGTTTCTGTCTACGACGTTGGCCTAATCAACGGCAAAGAGCCGTATCTGGTAATGGAATACATCAAAGGTGAGTCTTTAGCCGATAAAATTCACAACTCTGGTGCTCTTCCTTATGCCACCACAGCCAATATCATTATCCAAATTTGTCGCGGCCTACAAGAAGCGCACACCTCAGGAATTATTCACCGAGATCTCAAGCCAGACAACGTTTTACTGCAGCATAAATCGGACCGCCCAGACTGGGTGAAAATTGTAGACTTTGGTATTTCTAACTTCGTCCATGGTAGCAAGAAGCTGACCAAGACCGGGCGTATGGTTGGTACTCCAGAATATATTGCGCCCGAGCAGTTGAAAGATCGCCCTATCGATATGCGCACCGACCTTTACGGTATCGGCATCATGATGTTCGAAATGCTCACTGGGCGTGTTCCTTTTGATGGCGAGAGCGCTGAGTCGATTTTGATGAAGCACTTGCTTGAAGACGCACCGACCATGGCTGAAGTTCGGCCTGAATTGGCTGAGAACAACCTTTTCCAGCCAATTGTTGATAAACTGCTGAAGAAGAACCCCGATGAGCGCTATCAAACGGCTACAGAGCTTAGGCTTGATGTTGAGCATGCTCTTAATGCTGTGCTGCTGAAGAAGAACGGCCACTCCTAATTTGCTGTTTACTGGTAGTAGACAATTCTATGAATACTGTAGGCACAGCTCTAGCTAATTATTTTGCCTTTGTCTTAGTTACGTGGGCGGCTTTGGCAGCGCTATTGGTTGCACCTGCTTCTGCTCAACCCAGTTCATTTACGTATACAGGAACAGCGGCACCGACACCTCAGATATCACCGGTAATTAGCCCCGCAGCTCCTGTAATGCCTATCTTTCCGGTTCATAGTGGCCGTGAAATGGTTGTACCGCTAATTCCTACCGACTACACCAACTTTAGTATGGGCATGTTCAATAGCAATGTCAGTATGCCTAATCTAAATCCGGGCGAGGCTGTACAAAAAATTTCAGGCATACCTAGTCTTGAACAAGTGCACCAAGACGAAGACGGAATATTGGTTCGCAGCCTAGAGAATGCTCATTACACTCGGCCTAGTTTGGCTTCAGTTAAACTCGATAGTGGATCTATTTTGGTATCGGTGCGCAGGCCATCCAAGTTGGGTTTGATATGCACCCCTCAAGCCGACGTCTCTGTCTCAGCTGACGCCGATGTTATCGTCACTTACGATGACGGCCTGTTGCGAGTGCTCAACTTGACTGGGCATGGTCCTGTAGTAAAAATCAAAATTCATTCGTCTGATGTTAGCTCAAAGATTATTAGTTCGCCTACGAGTAGAGCAAATAGTAGCAGTAGCGAAACTCAACACGAGCCTAACATCAGCCAACCAGTTGCCATCGCAGTCAAGGTTGGTCATGAGATAGTCTCCAGTGACCATCCTCTCACCCGCGCTGATTTGCATCCGCATGATGGCATTGGCCGTCGGCGCTTTGGCTTCATTGAGTCTAATGTTTTGGCTGTCAGCGAATTTTCTCTAGAATCTGTTTTAACAACTTCAGATTTACTAGTCGACCTAAGTCAGAAAACTAGTGGAATCAAAGAAAGAAGAATTATGGGAGATCTTTCTAAAATGGCTGCAGTGCTAAACTACATGAACGGTCAACAAGGATTCGTCAGTAACGTAAACCAGCAAAATAATAGCGGAAATAAATAGGATAAAGCTTTGAAACTACAACGTCTTTTATCTCTTTCATTAGCTTTATCTCTTACCATTGCTCACTCGTTGCCTAGCGCGCAAGGCAAGACGACTGTAATTCCAAAGAGTAATTCTCCTGAAACAAAGGCCGAAACTAGTGCCGACGCCTATGCTTCTGTGTTCAATAATGCAGAGCAAAATGAGCAAAGTAACTCTGCCGGTGCCAAAAACGAAAATATAATTGAGTTGGAGGCAGAGCTGAAAAAGGCTCGGTCAGCCAAGCCTGAGGCCCAAGCTAGAGCGCTCTTCAATGTCGCTAAGGCTTATGGGGAGGCGCGTCAATTTGTTCAAGCTGAGCAGTACTATCGAGAAGCTTTAGATATCGACCGCAAGCTCGGTAAAACTTCTGATGTATTCGAAGACATAGTCAGTATCGCCCTTGTGCAAAGCTTTGCTAAAAAATATGACTTGGCTGAAGCAACCTATTTAGAAGCTTTAAGCGAGGCAAAGGCGACTAAGAATCAACAATATATCATTCGTTTATCGAACGATCTTGGTGCCCTCTGCATTTTTAGCAAAAGACTCGATAAAGCAGAACAGTACTACATTCAGGCTCGCGATACAGCCAAAGCAAATTCTGACTTTGTCGGCGAAGCCCAGGCTCGGCTAAATCTGGGCTTGGTCTATCAACGCTTGGGGCAGCTAGCCAAAGGAATTGCTGAGGCAGAAGCGGCCCAGGATCTCTTAGGAAAAGAGCCAGACAATCAGATGCAGGCCGGTCAAGTTGCTCTCAATCTCGCCAGCATGAAAGAACAAGTAGGCGATCTTGATGGTGCTTTAGCAGGCTATAAGCGTGCTGCTCAATATTTTGAAACTGCTGGAGAAGGCGAGCGTCAGGGTTCTGCACTGGTGGCCTTAGGCAATCAGTATCTAATGCGCGGACAGGCCAAAGAAGCCATTGCCGTGCTTGAAGGAGCTGTTGCGGTATATCGTGCTGAAGAGAATTTAGGTAAATTGGCTCAAGCACTTTTGCGGCTTGGCTCAGCTCAGGCAGATAGTGGCAAGTTTAACGAAGCAGAAAAGCTTCATACAGAAGCGGCTAACACTGCTTATAAGGTCAAAAACGTTGATGACTATTTGGCCTCCCTCTATGAGTTTGCCTATGATCAATACCTTGCTGGAAACACAGATAAAGCACTCAATAAATTTGTAGAAGTCTCAGGCAAGCTCAAAGGGGCAAAAGTTCAAGATAAAGACATGTTGGCAGATTGCAACAATTCGATAGCACTTTGTTATCGCGCTCAAGGGCAAGCTGAAGCCGCTGTGCAGTTCTATCAAAAGGCAGCAGAGAGCTACCGTGCTAATGGCAATAGAGTGGGCGAAGCATCAGCTGAGAACAGCATTGCCTGCGTTTATCTAGATGAGCAGATCAAAGGTAGCGACTATGTGACTCAATATAAAAAAGTAGTTGCTCTCTTAGAAGCTGCTACTGCTGCCGAGAAAACCTCACGCGACTATAAACGACTAGTTGGCTTTGTCGACTATAACTACGCTCAGTATCTTGTTATGCACGACCAATACGATCTGGCTTTAATAGGCTATGAAAAGGCCCTGGCTGACTTTACCGCTAGTGGTGATCGCAAGGGGCAACTGCGCACCTATATTGGTCTTGGTCTCTGCAAACTGATGCAGGGCAAAGCCTCAAATAATAAAGCTGAGCTAGAGCAAGCGATTACTTTCTATCAAAAAGCAGAACCTTTGGCTGCTGCAGTGTCATCACTAGAAGGTGAATGGGATTGCGCCATTGGGCAAGGTACTGCCCTAAGGCTTCTGGGTCAGACCAAGCCAGCCGAAACGAAATTGCGCCAAGCAATTACTCTTTTCGAAAAAGAGAAAGGCAGATATTCGCGAGACGATTCTAAGACTTTCACTCTTGATTTGCGCGGTAGTTCATTCGAGCAGTTGGTTGCTCTTTTATTCGAAGAGAAACGCTACGACGATGCTCTAGAGATTGCCGAAAGAGGCAGAGCCAGAGCTTTCCTCGATCTTCTTGAAGGACGTCGCCAAAGTGTCTTTGCTGGTCAAACGGCGCCAAATGCTGGATCTGCTAGCGCAGCAGCTAGTTCTGGATCAGGTTCTGCTAAAGCAAACGGCAGCCCGAGTAAGACAACTACGGTAGGGCCTTCAGTTGTGGCAACTATTGCTAGTGTTCCTGACAGTCAGTCTGGAATGCGCAGCGTGCAGGTGGTGCCGCGTGAATTTACGGCAGTTGATTCGGCCCATGGTCTTTCTCTTGAAACAGCTCTTTCACCAGTTAATGCCAAGGCTCCCGATTTAAAAGAGCTGAAAGAGCTGGTTAAAGCCTCGCACGGCTATGTACTTGAATATTTTGCCGGTGGCGATAAGATTTATATCTGGCTTGTTAATCCGCAAGGTGAAGTGGAAATTGCCACCACTAGTGCTATCGGTCGTCGAGACTTAGTGAAGAAAGTAACAAGTGCCTATCAGGCAATTATTACTCCACCGAAAAACATCAGCGATCTGTTGGCCTCAAATCAGCGCCGGCAGCAGTCTTTGATCGATCTATACAAGGTGTTGATTGAACCTATTAAGTCCAAGTTGCCAAAAAATCCAGAAGATGTAATCACTGTGATACCGCAGGCCGAATTATTCAAAGTTCCTTTTGCTGCTTTGACTGATGGCAATGGCCGTCTTTTGATTGAAGACCACACATTGGCTGTAGTACCCGCTATTGGTGTATTTAGAGCGACACAAAAACTGGCGGCTGATTTGCCCGGTGGTAAAGATCACCTATTTGCTTTTGGTAACCCCAAAATCAATATTGTCTCTGCTCTTGGTGCACTGCCTTATGCTGAGCGAGAAGTAAAGAAAATATCTGAATTATTTGGCCAAGAAAATTCTTTTGTCAAAATTGGCGCCGATGCTAACAAGAGCACTTTGCGCCAGTTTGCCCCAAATAGCAGTGTTATTCACTTAGCGACTCACGGTTTAATTGATGAAGATAGACCGATGGACTCTGCTGTATTACTTGCCACTACAGGTGATGATGATGGAATTCTCTCTGTAAAAGATATTCTGCAACTTCCTCCTCTAAAGGCGAAGTTAGTTACACTGTCAGCTTGCCAAACTGGTAGGGGCAAAATTACAGGAGACGGCGTCGCTGGCCTTTCTCGTGCCTTTATTATTGCCGGCACCCCTTCTGTACTGGTCACACTATGGAACGTCGATGATGTTATGACTGAGTATCAAATGGAAGCGTTCTATACCGAGTATTTGAAAGGCGCACACAAAGCGCGAGCACTTAGAGATGCCCAGCTAAAAACGGTGGCTTTCATGGAAAAAGGGCTACCAGCAGCGACTCCTGGAACTGTGAAAATAAGAGCAAATCCACGCTACTGGGCTGCTTTCCAATTAATTGGCGATAGCCGTTAATTAACTGAAATTCTTGCTTAGCCGTGCTTGAGCTTGATTGGGAAGATTGGCGGCTTGGCAATTTCTGCACGCAGGCCGCCGAAGATCCGGAAGTTGAAGCCAGAATAGCCAGGAGTAGTATTGGCGCCCATATTGAAAATGGGTTCTGCTCTAACGAAGGCCGTGATTGGAAGACGCGGGTGAATGCGACGACCGGCCTCTAAGGTTGTGACAATCACTTGGTTGTTCGGTCCAAATCTAAGGCGACGGTTGCCGAAATTTGTAACCAGAGTATTGTCGACCAAGAAATTCCAAGGACCTTTACGCCAGGCACCACCGAATGAGTAGAATTGGTCGAATTCTTGGAAGCCACTGGCTATTCCGTGCCATCTAACCTGACCCATGACGCTGCCGTAGATCACGCCAGATTGACCGACCCGTCTTGAGATCACCGCCGATGGTATTAAGTCATTAAAGAGTACTGAAGGCGCATTGACTGTGTTGATGAAGAGCACTCTAGGCATCAATCCAAAAGTTGCAGTAGTCTTATCGTTGATCTTAACGTCTCTATCGATGCGGCCACCGATTGAGTGAATATTTCTACTGAGTGCATTATTGCGCAGAGTATATTGATCGCGGAAGAAGAAGTAGTTGGCCGAAACTCTTGTTTTCTTGTCGAGAGCATAACCGAGAGTGACGTTTGGCAACACTCGATAGACCATGTCTGACAAATAATGGCGATTAGTCTGGAAAGTATTGGCTTCAAATCGCAATGAATTTTCTACTGAAGCATTGAAGAAAACTCGGCCAGGTAGTTTATACAAAGCTTGCGATTTAAACGAATCAAGGCCGTTGAAAGCACTTGTGCGCTCTGGCAAACGAACAGGCGTGAGATCGATAGGCACGATATCAGTATCACCACGCGGTGCAGACTGAGCTATTGCTCTTGGCGCATCTTCGGTGAATGAAGCAGAAGCTTCAACGGCTTTGTCAGTACCTATAAATGGTATTGATGATGTATCATCTGAGCTTGTAGCCTTTGCGCTACTTTTGGCCGCTTCTGTTTGTTGGCCAGGAAGCGAAATACGCTCTAAACTAGTTGTGGTTTCTCTGGCAAAACTACCTGAATCAATCAAGGCAGGAGCAGGCGGAGCATCAATCGCCATCGCCATTGGTGCAGAGTTCAGAAGTGACAATGTAAGGCCCGACAATAACAATTGTCTGTACTTAAACTCGGTCAACTTTAGCGCTCCAGGACTTAGTAAACTTAGGATGCCATGGGAAGATTTGAATATTCCACTTGGCGATTATATCTCAGTGCCTAAAACTTGGATAGCTAATATTCTTCACTTTCTTGTAAGGCCTTTGCTAACTAGCATCGTAAATTATCAGTGTTAGGATAAGCACCATCTTTGGAGCTATAGGATTTAACACTTGTCTTCTTCATCTACTAGTCCTAACAATGTGGCTTCTCAAGTATTGCGTGATCCTGCTATCCGTGTGGTTTTGCAGCCAAAAGATACCAACAATGCTGGCACAATTTTTGGTGGCATTATCCTCAGTTATATCGATTTGGCTGGTGCTGTTGAAGTTGGCAAGACAACCAAGCAACGTATAGTCACTGCTGGTATTAAAGAAGTAGAATTTAAAGCACCTGTTTTAGTCGGAGAAGTGGTGAGCTTCTACACGAAGACTTTGCGAGTTGGTCGCACGTCAGTGACAGTGTCGGTTGAAGTAGAGTCAACTAGAGGTCATGAGCAGGTTCGCGTAACCTCAGCTGAACTGACTTTTGTTTGTCTCGACAAAGATGGAAAACCGACAGTGGTCACTCCTAGTTAGATATTCTAAAATTGATGCCATGATCTGGAGCCTTCCTGATGACAACCCTCGATCCCGTATTTGAAAAAGCTAGTGTTGAGAAGATTCGCCTTTACTTAGGTACGGGAGCAGGAAAAACCACTGCCACTTTCGGTGTGGCCTTAAGAGCACTGAGCAAGGGCATGAATGTCACTTTGGTTTTCTTCGATAAGCTTGAAGAAAATTCGTCAGAAGGCAAAGGTCTTCGCCTTTTGGCTCAGTCAGAAGTTGAAGGCCTTGGCCGGCTGACCATGAATTACACCGGCGTCAATCGCCTTGGTACTGGCCCTAAAGGTAGCTTCAGGCTGTACAGCTCTCCTAATGGCATTTTGCCAGAAGATAAAGATGCTGCTGCACTCGGCCTGACATTTTTAGCGGCTGGCCTTGAGCGCAAAGACGATGTAGTAATTGGCGATGAGTTACTTGACGTCGCTCGTGTTGGCTTGGTTGATTGGGAGGCAGTGAGAACGACATTGGCACAAAGGCATGATCCTAGTGTACTGATGTTGACCGGTCGCCGCGCTCCTGATTGGCTGATGACTGAGGCTAGTACCATATCTGCTACCACCCAATTGAAGCATCACGGACGCGCTATTGAAGGTATCGACTGCTAATACAATCTTTGAACTAAGAAAAATCTACGAAAAAGGGGGCGTTAGCCCCCTTTTTATTTAGTCTTATCGTTAGCTCTCTGAGCCAACTAAGGCACTTTCTTGAATTCACCGGTGGTAGAGACTGTATTAGTAGAAGAATTGCTAGAAGTATTTCCAGCAGTACTACCAGCAGTGCCATTGTTTTTGGCGATTTCTTCTTTCATTACTTCAATTGCCTTCGCTAATTGAATGTCTTTACCATCAGATGGGCTGCGCTTGAAGTTAGACAAGGTTGGGTCGTACCACCAAGGACCTTTGGTGTCTTTGATGTCGTCTTCTTTCAGCTCTACCTTATAATCAGGAATGATGCCTGTTTTGTGAATGTCAGTGTCGTTTGGTGTTAGATATTTGGCGATTGTGACGTTGATTCCTGAACCGTCTTCAAGACGGTTGATGGCTTGCACAAGGCCTTTACCAAATGATTTTTGACCAACTAATTTAGCTCTTCCGTTATCGCGTAATGCGCCACTTAGAATCTCACTAGCAGAAGCAGAGCCGCCATTGATGAGCACCACTAGTGGTTGGGTGCTGATAGGTGAGCCCGCAGATACTTGCGATTGTTTGTAGCCATCAGCATCAATGGTGCTGACAATGATGCCTTTCTCTAAGAACATGTTGGCAATCTGCACAGCGTTTGAGAGCAGGCCACCTGGATTGTTGCGCAAGTCGAGGATGATACCGTCAGCTTTTGAAACTGTATTGAGGGCCTTGACCATCTCTTTATCGGCTTTGTTTGAGATGAAACTCTCAAGACGAATATAGCCGACGTTGCCTGGAAGTATTTCGGATGTATGAACGGCTTTGATGGCAATCTCGGCTCGTTGCAGTGTCACTTTCTTGCGCTCGGTTTTGCGAGTGAAAGTAATGATTACTTTAGTGTCAATCGGTCCGCGAATCTGTTTGACGACTTGGTCCAGAGATTGACCCTTAACCTGTTTGTTGTCGACTTCGATAATTTCATCGCCAGACTGCATTCCTGCATTGTAGGCGGGCGTGCCTTCAATCGGAGCAATCACCACTACTTTATGCTCTTTGTTCATACCGAGCTGCATGCCCACACCGAACAAGTGAGCTTCAATTTGGTCTTTCTCTTCTGAGAAAGCTTCACGATCGAGAAAACGAGTATAGGGATCGTTCAGGGAAGCCAGCATTGTTTCAACAGCTTTGTGTGACTCATCGCTAGTTTTGAGCTTGCCGTCGTAGTTGTGCTCCCAACGGTTCCAGTTTTGACCATTGAATTTCTGGTCGTAATATTGCTCTTTAATCAGTTTCCATGAGCGGCGGTACAAGTCTTGTGGATTAGACTGCGCTAGAGCTACCTGTCTAATCAACTCACGGGAGTCGCCTATTGCGCCGTCAGCAATCAATGTTTGCGAAATAGCTTCGCCTTTGCCTTTTGCAAAGAGCCAGCTTTGTAAACCAAAGAAAGCAAGGCAGAATGCTAGCGGTATTCCGACCCGAGCTATTACTTTCCTATCCAACAACTTTCGTACCTCTGCTCTCATGTGTGAACGACCGAACGTTCAAGTCTTCGTCTAAACAAATCTTAGATCACTATGCCCCTGCCTCGCCCAGACTATGCTTTCTCTCTTAAGAATGCTGAAGCAAGTTCACAGACAAGTAAAGTCTTGGGAATTTTTAATTGTAGCCTCAAATCGTCCACTGCGTCGATAAATAGCCGCTTTCTTGCACTAAAAGCTCTGAGAATTCTTTTTCTCGGCTAGAAGTTAATTATTTCGGGTTTCAAGTATCTTGGCATTTCACCTATGATTGCAGGTGATTAGGCTCGACTTACGGCTCTGTTGACAACAAGGCATAACGGCATAGCTAAGGCATATCGTTATCGAACTCAGGGTATATCGGCAGTCCGACTCTACTTAAGTGAATAGGTAATTTGGAGGCGGCTCTAGAATGATGGCCAATCAGGGAACACTTCTGGAGAAAGGCAAAACAGAAAGCGTGCTAGATACTGATGCGGCTCCCTCACCCCAATTGAATGCAGAGACTAAACAGCGACAGTTCTCTGTCACTGCTGCTATCAATTCAATCAAAATTTCAGAACAAACCAAGTTGCGGGCCAAAATCGCAGTTTCGGTGGTTTTGTTCGCTAGTCTCTTCCTCTTCGGCAAAGTCGACCTATCTAAATCGATAGAAGTCGCTCTTAAGGCTAACCCTTGGTACCTTTTGGCTGCCGTTGCTCTGTTTCTCGGTTCTACTTTCTTGAATGCACATCGCTGGAAGCTGCTTGCCAGCGCTGTTGGTCTCAATCAGACCCTTATGAAGATGGTGCAATTTTGCTTCGTTGGGGTGTTCTTCAACCTCTTCTTGCCTTCCACAGTAGGTGGCGACTTCAGTCGCTGTTACTACCTATCTAAGGGTACTGGCAAGTACGCCCATGCTTTTTATTCAGTCTTAGCTGACCGCACGGTCGGAATAGCTGTCCTTTTCCTCTTCGCCTCAGTGGGCATTCTATTTGGACCCGGTGGCGGTGGACTGCCGCTCCAGCTCAAATTGCCTATCTTGCTTGGCACAGTAGGTATCTTCTCAGTTCTGCCTTTCTTACCGCGTCTAGCTCTACGATTTTTGGGAGCCGAGAATTGGGTTTCAAGACAGCTGAACAATTCTCCTGCATCTATTTACTGGCATGACAGCCGCTTGATGGCAACCACCATTGGCTTGTCGGTCATTATGCAAGTGGTCATTGTTATGTGCCATGTAGCTGTGGGTCTAGCTCTCGGTCTGACTAGCATTCCACTCTGGTATTACTTCGTTTTCTATCCCTCAGTCGCTGTTCTCGGTTTTATTACACCGAGCTTTAACGGCATTGGTATTCGCGAGTGGGCCTACACTTATTTTCTCACTCTGGCTGGCGTTGATCGGGCCCCCGCGCTTACTTATGCAATTATGTGGCTAGGCCTAACTACGATGTCAAGTCTGGTTGGCGGTCTCGTCTATGTTCTCGGTCATTTCAAAATCTCGAAAGCCGAAAAAGATGCGATGGAGTCTGGAAAACTGGACACCCTAGACTAATTGGAAAATTGAAATGCTGGGCACTAAAGTCAGTTTTCTGCCTGGAAGCAGCCCACTTGAGGTCGATTGCGTTCGCCAGACCTGCGCTCTAGCTAAGGCCGAGGGCGTTAAAGTCTATCTAGTTGGCGGCGCAGTCCGCGACGCCGTTCTTGCCTCTCAAAGTTTGACCGATATCGGTCAAACTCCAAAATCATTAAAAGGCGAAGCTGGCGCTTTAGATTTTGATTTTTCAGTTTTGGCCGCTAGCACTATTAAAGACCCAGCTATTCGCCTCGCTCGTGTAGTGGCTGAGAAACTGTCTGGCCATTTTGTCTTACTTGACGAGTCGAACGATATCGCTCGGGTAGTGTTAATGCCCGAAATTGTTGATCAGAATGACCCTGCTCCTTCGATTTATCTTGATTTTGCTGGTTGTGTTGGTGGCAGTCTTGAGCGCGATATTTTGCGTCGCGATTTCACTGTCAACGCCATGGTTATAGACCCCGATTTTGCTGATCAAGTGATTGATCTGACTGGTGGTCTCGAGGATCTAAAAAACAAGATTATTCGTGCTGTATCTGAAAGCGTTTTGGTTGAAGATCCTTTGCGAGTTCTGCGGGCTTATCGCTTCGCTGCCTATCTTGGTGCCCAAATTGAGCCTACTACCCGTGGCTATCTTAGACAGCACGTCAAGCTGCTTGCCCAGGTAGCACGTGAGCGCATTAGCTATGAATTTTTCACCCTGATGAACTGTCAGAAAGTGGCAGCTCTAGTTGTTGAGATGGGTGAGATTGGCTTGCTAGAAGAAATCTATCCTGAACTGAAAGATTGCCGAAAAGTGACGGCCAATAGCTTTCATCACTTGGCGTTGTTTGATCATAGTGTTGAGACTATTCCACAACTCGAAAATCGCTTTGCTGTTTTGCCTGACTGGGTGCAAGAATCAGCTAATTTAGAATTGGTGCCTGGGGTAACTCGGCTGGCTGCCACCAAAATTGCTGCCTTGTTGCACGACATCGGAAAACCTGACACATGGGCTATTACTGAAGAGGGCCGTCATACTTTCATCGGCCACGACAAGCTTGGTGCTGAAATGATTCGCCCGTTGGCCGATCGCGAAAAGTGGTCTAAAACGATGACCCGTTTTGTTGAACGGCTCGTGCTCTGGCATCTGCGACCAGGGCATCTTTTCCATACTGGTACACCAACTGCCAAAGCCCTGAACCGTTTCTATCGTACTGTTGGTGAAGAAGTACCCGAGCTTATGATGTTGGCCTTCGCTGACTTCGGTGCCACCTGTGGCGCCGGGCTAGCGGCTGAGCGTGATCGTTTAGAGCATTGCCTGATTGATTTGATGAATGGATATCCTGCTTATATAGAAGCCACTCGAAAATTGCCGAAGCTTATGGATGGAGCGGATGTAATGAGGATATTGGGGGTAAAACCAGGTCCAATTATTGGTGAAATTCTAAATTCATTGACGGAAGCGCAAGAAATTAAGGAAGTAATGAACGTGGCTCAGGCAGAGGCTTTCGTTCGAAATTACCAAGCTACTGAAAACCACTAAAAAAGAAAGTTCCCGCTTGATAACTAAATTTCAGGGTTAATTGGAAGTTTAGCGGGCATAAGAAATGCAGAGAAACAAACACGACGTTCGGACCTAATCCGAGCTGAGTAGTAAGGATTTCAAACCCAGTAGATAACACGAAGGCCCCAGCTGAGGGTCTTGTTTTCTACTGACATTTTTTAAAACTCTCTGGAATAGCTTAATAAGGTGAATACAATGAACGCTAAAGTAGACAAACTTCAGAACTACACAGTAATTGCTCGTCTCGACGATGCTATTCCTCTTAATACTGAAGAATGGCTCGCCACCGAGCGCTTGCTCAATCAAGTAAGTGAATTCGTGCCCATGTCTATGCTCAATGCTTTGACCGAATCAATTATCAATTATGCCGACGATCAAGCTCGTCGTGGATACATCTTGGGTCAAGAAGACCTAGTCTGTGAGCTTAAAAGAAAGGCTTCTAAGATAGCCTAACTGCAAAAATTTTCAGCGAATCAAGCAAGCTATAGCCAGAAGTTATATTGTTGCCATGCCTTTTTCAGGTATGGCAACTTTTTTTTGTTTACCGATATAATTGACAAGGTAGTCTTATAAATGTCTATAGGCATAGCGGTCGGTGACCACGGAGTTATTTTGCCAAGCACAAGCAGTCAGTTAAATTTGCAAGTTCGCCACTGGACAACAATACAAAGAGAACTTGTAGCTGACTGCAGAGTCTTTACTGTGCACAAGCTAATTTCACAGCGCACCACTGAAGGTGTCAGTGAAACTCATGACTTTTATGTTTTCAAGCCAACCGACTGGGTCAATGTCATCGCTGTCACTCCTGACTATCAAGTTGTTTTGATTGAACAGTATCGTCACGGCATTGAACAAGTCACTTTAGAAATTCCTGGTGGCATGGTTGATGAAGAAGACGGTGGCTCTATGGTCGCTGGTCGCCGTGAGCTACTTGAAGAGACTGGTTGCGCTGGTGAAGATCTAATATTCCTTGGCCGTAATCATCCAAATCCGGCTATTCAAAGCAATATCTGCGATACCTATTTGTCTCTTAATGTACGCCAAGACCACGTCCCTACTTTTGACGGCACTGAAGAAGTAGCTATTCGCCTAGTTCCAGTAAAAGATATTCCGCGCCTAATCAAAAGTGGCTTGATTACTCACGCTCTAGTTATTGTTGCATTCCACTACCTGCAGCAATACTGTCTCGAGAACGTCGCACAAAATCCTGAGCTAGATAAGCTAAATCCTTTTACAGTCTAGTTTATTGCCAATTTTCTTCGGAGTTGTTTTGCAAACGCTCTAGCTTCTTGCTTGCAGTAGCTTAAAACTAGCGAACGTAGGCCATCGGGTTATTCGGCTTGCCGTTTACTCTCACTTCAAAGTGCAAGTGCGGGCCAGTTGAGAATCCGGTGGTGCCTTCGTAAGCAATAACATCGCCTTTGCCTACATTGTCACCAGCTGCTACAGCCACTCTAGATAAGTGGGCATAAAGAGTAGCCATGCTGTTGCCGTGGCTGATGATTACAACTTTGCCGTAGCCACCGTACCATCCTGTATAAAGAACATTGCCACCATCGGCGGCGTGAATCGCTGAACGGTTCGGGCCAGCTAAGTCAACGCCTGAGTGGAACTTGCGCACACCGAAGATTGGGTGCTTACGCCAACCGAAAGGAGAAGTTACTGGCGCTCTAAGAGGCATACACATGTTGCCAGAGCCCACAGTAATAGGACCGCCTTTTTTGCGGTTAGAACTTTCCATCACGAAAATTTGCTTCTCTAGACGAGCAGACTCATTGGCTAGCTCTCTTTCAGCTTGTTCATAGAATGCCCGTTGGCTGCTCAAGCGCTCAGCTGTTTGCTGTTGGCCGAACTTTTCTTTGGCAATCGCTATAGCTTTTTCAGCAATTTGCGAAACCATTTCGGCTAGCATGTTCTTCTGGGCACCAAGCTGTTGCTTGTTTTGCGATAACACTGTTTCGCGTAAACGCAATTCATCTATAAGCTTTTTATCTTGCTCAGCTACGCGCTCTTGATAGTAGAGGCGATCGAGCAGTGTTTGCAGATTGTCGACTTGGAAGAGCATCTCAACAAAGTTAAGACGGTTTCCTTCATAGATTTCTCTAAGGCGGAAGGCGGCCGATTCTTGCAAGCTGGCTTCTTTGGTTTTGACCGTAGTGAGCTTGTTTTGAGTCTCGTTTATTCTGTTTTCAGTGTGGCTAACTTGCTGTTTGGTGTTAGTCAACTTGCCAGTGGTGGCATTTAGCTCTCTTTGAATGATGCCGAGTTTTGCATAAGCCTTGCGCTCATTCTTTCTGATTTCTTGCGCTTTGTTGTGATATTCACGCTTTTCTTTTTCTAGCTTTTGCTTCTCTTGTTGCAAGAGGCGTTTTTTTGCTTCATTAGAACCGCCGCTTTCATAAGCGACTACGGTACTAGATGAATGGTGCAAGCTCGAATGCACATCTGTAGCGATGGCCGGTTGCATCATTATTACTAAAGACACTGCAGACAGTGCAGTGCTAATACATTTAAATTTCAAAGTTTGGGATTCCAATCTGAATGCCTTCAACAGCTATTAACAATCTGGCAGCGCTAATGAAATTGAATCTCTCGATGGGGAAGTGCAGTCTACCATTGAAAACCCAATGAGGCAAAGAACCTCCAATATGGTTTAAGTCTATAGCCTAAAGATATGCCGATTATTAGCTATAATTTGGCCTATCGGGTGCCACGGTTTCAGCGTTTAGGCGCTAAGCAGGTGCCTGCGGTCGAAACTGTTGAAATAACTTCAACATTCGAGCTTTATCTCAACATTTGTCACATGTTGTCATATAGTTTTTCTCGGCTGAGTAAACCCGTTATTAACGTCTAATTCCCTACCAATTCCCGACTAATTCCCTCTAATGTTTACGAGCAAGATAAAATGTTGAAAGAGATTGTCAAGTACCCTTTGTCTATCAAAGGTTTGTCCACAACTGAATTTACTGAGGTAAAAAGCCCTTTCAGTGGTGAAGTAGTAGCCGTCGTCGGTCAGGCCGATGAAAAAGCTATTGATGCGGCGCTGACGCAGGCTAAAGACACTTTTGAAAATGTGATGAAGAAGATGCCGGCCTACCAGCGCTCGGAAATTCTTGCCAAAACATCGCAGCTCATTCTCAGCAATATTGAGGATATGGCTCAGACCATTGCCTTAGAGGGTGGCAAGCCAATCAAAGACGCTCGGGTGGAAGTATCAAGGGCTGCCAATACATTTGCCATCGCTTCAAGAGAAGCTCTCCGCTTAGATGGCGAGCAGTTGCAGATGGATACCAATGCTGGAAACGAAGCCCGTATAGGTATGATCTTGCGCGAACCAATCGGTGTGGTGGCAGCAGTGACACCATTCAATTTTCCTCTGAATTTGGTGGCACACAAATTGGCACCGGCTATAGCAGCTGGTAATACCATCGTGCTCAAGCCATCTTCGCAAACTCCAGTGTCGAGCTTTAAGCTCGCTGAATTGCTTAAGCAGGCCGGGCTTCCTGAGGGCGCTTTGATTGTGACGCCTTGTCGTGGCTCTAAAGGTAATGCCTTGGTGCGTGACTCAAGAATTGCACTTTTGACTTTCACAGGCTCGCAAGAAGTAGGTTGGAGATTGCGCGGTGAAGTGCATGCTGGTGTCAGAGTAATTTTAGAGCTTGGCGGTAATGCTGGAATCGTTGTGCACTCTGACGCTGATATCGAAGCCGCCGCTAAAGCAGCCTGCCGAGGCGGATATGCTCACGCTGGCCAGATCTGTATTTCGGTACAACGAGTCTATGTGCAGAGCAAAGTTTATGACCAGTTCCTCGACAAGTTTAAGAGTTTTGTCGCTGCCCTGAAAATTGGCGATCCGATGAACGACGACACCGATGTCGGGCCATTAATAGATACTGGTTCTGTCGACAAAACTATTGAGTGGGTTGATGAAGCGGTTAAAGCCGGTGCCAAGCTCGTTTACGGCGGTAAGAAATGTGGCAACAACTTGGTTGAGCCAATAATTTTGACTGAAACCAAGCGTGGTATGTCAGTTATCTCAGAAGAAGTATTTGGGCCAATCGTTAGCATCATGAAGTACGACACCGTCGATGATGCCATTGCCTCATGTAATGATGCTCGCTACGGCCTGCAAGCGGGCGTATTTACTGCTAATGTAGATGTGGCCTTCAAGCTTGCCCGTGGCATCGATGCTGGTGGTGTCATGGTTAATGACGCTCCTACTTTCAGAGCTGATCATATGCCCTATGGCGGGAGGAAAGAGTCAGGATTGGGTCTAGAAGGTATTCGATATGCCCTCACTGAAATGACTCAGCCAAAGTTCATCTGTCTTAATTTGAATCCTAATGTGTAAAGGCTAGTTATGGCCAGAATCGAAGAATGTTTTCGCGAAGCAATTCAGGCAATTGACGGTGCCTTAGTAGTCTCGTGCCAAGCCAGTAGCGGAGAGCCGCTCAATCATCCTGACCATATCTTAGCAATGTCGCTCTCTGCCATTAATGGCGGTGCGCGTGCCCTTCGCCTCGAAGGAGTTGAGAATGTCAGGCATGTGAGAGCGGCTGCTAAGAAGCTCTTTGAGGGCCATCTGCCCATTGTAGGATTGACGAAATCTGAGATACCGGCCGAAGAAAAGTTATCTTCTGTATATATCACTGCAAGCTTTGCTGAAGCCAAAGCGTTAGCCGAAGCTGGAGCAGATTTTATTGCCCTTGATGCCACCGGTCGCAAGCGCGCTGACGAACTCAATTTACAAGAGACTATTGCTAAAATTCACTCTGAATTGAAGCTGCCGGTTTGGGCCGATTGTTCAACTTTTGGTGAAGGCATAGCCGCCGATGTGGCTGGAGCTGATATCATCTCAACCACACTCTTTGGTTACACTGAAGAGACTGCATTGCCCAAAGAACATGGTCCTGGCCTAGATTTGCTCAAAGAATTCGTTGACCATATTGCTTCTCCGATCATTCTTGAAGGCCGTATATGGACTCCCGAAGAGCTTACTATGGCTTTTGAACTAGGAGCCTATGCTGTGGTAGTTGGTTCAGCTATAACTAGACCGCAACTAATTACCGAGCGTTTTGTAAAGGCTATTCCTTCAAGAAGGGTTCGTATGCCTGGCTTTAAGCCTTGCCGCTAAATAATGACCTTATTCCAGTACTACACTCTTTTTCCTATCATTATCCTCTCTGGCATTTCGCTAGGGGTGCGATCAATGACGCCTTTAGCTTGGGGCAAAGGCTTAGTACTGCAAAGTTGTCTGGTACTAGTAGCAGTGCTAATTGGCGTCTTATTCCATAATATTTGGATAGCACAGATAGCCGGCTGGTTTCTTTTTCTGCTCTTTCATGTGCCGGCTTGGTATATTTTTGGCCAAGCAAAAAATTCGATGACACGCATGAACACAGAAGAGATGGCCAAATGGGGACGCCTCTTACCCTTAGTATTTTGGGGCTTACCAGGCCAATTCTGGAAAGATATGGTCGATGCCTATATTGCCTTCTCAAAAGAAAATCCAGCACTTGGAGAGAAGCTCTTGAGTCGCTGGCAGAATTCAAATCAGTTGCCAGATAGTCTAAAAGACGTGCCAGTGCAATATGGCCTTTACGGTAATTGTCTCTGCTGGCAGTGGCAAGCAGTAGTTGATGATTTTGAAAAACTACGTTTTGCTCCTCGTAAAGCTTCACCGATGCTCTACTTCTCTGCAGCCCGAGCCTATATAGAACTTGGTCTTTATCAAAAGGCCGCTGAATGTCTGCGTCAATCTCGTTTTGATGAATCCATTACTCCACTTGATTCGCTGGCAATGGCCTTGCTTCCTTTCTTCTCTTTGTGTGGTGCCCGCAATCAAGTAGATCAGCTCTTGGCTGTCATTGGTGAAGCAAAGATTACTCTTCCCGAGGCCCTATCACTCTACTGGGTGGGGCGTTGCCTCTCCAAAGAAGGGGAGATCGCTCAAGCGCAAGCCGCCTTTGAGAAAGCTTTGACAAAAACAGAAGTGCCGATACTGCGCAAACGCATTCAGTACGCTCTTGAGCAGACCAACGCTGACAGTGAAATCTCTCATCTAGGCAGTGTGCCGTTTACGGTCGATGATTGTCGATCAGAGATGAAAGACATCTGGTCGCACTTTCAGCGCGGAGCATTTATTCAAGAAATATTGGCGCCTCGAAGACGTTCTCCTGTAGTAAATACTTTGCTATTTATCAATTTGGCAGTATTTCTTCTGGCTGATCCCCACTTCAAATTGGCTCCTGACTTAGCTATTTCGATCTTTAACAAAGGCTTGCTTTCATCGGCTGTAATTAAGCAGGGCGAGTATTACCGCTTGTTCACTTATATGTTCTTACATTCGAATGTTATTCACCTAGGTGTAAATATGCTGGGTTTGTTAGCTTTCGGTCGCATTACGGAGAACATTTTTGGCACAAACCGCTTTCTTGCCATCTATTTTTTCGGCGGTGTTCTCTCTGGCGTCGCTCACCTTATGCTGCGTCCTGATGAACCTGCAGTGGGCGCTTCAGGAGCTATCTTGGCTATTTTTGGCGCTGTTGGTATGGGCATCTGGAAGCTCAAAGCAGTCTTGCCTGAGTCATTGCGTAAGCGCTACTTGTGGATGATGGCAGCGATTGCTTCTTCGCAGCTGGTGATGGATCAAATAATTCCGCACATTGCCATTTTTGCTCACCTTGGCGGTTTAATCGCTGGTATCGCATTAGGTGCGGTCACCTCTATTCGCACACCCTCGAAAGAGGTCATTGATGGCACTCAGAAGTTTGTTGAAGGCTGAGTTATTTCACCTTGTTGCTGCTAGGCCCATAGTGCTAGATTATAGCGGTGGCGCTGGTTGCCAACAGTTTCTTGTCAAGAGTCAATATTATGCACGATTGTCCTACCTGCAAAGTTCCGCTACATGGCCATGAGGCTGTTTGTCCGTCTTGTGGCACAAAACAGCGCATCAAAATGGGCTCAAGCAAGCTCTTTGGTGGTGAACAAACTCAGAAGCCTTCCATCAATTTGATGCCATTTCTTGCAGCTGGCTTGATTGCTCTTGGCGTGGCCGGATACTTGTTGAAAGACAGCTGGATTGCTCAACTGATCAATCGACCACCGCAAGTCGAAGATCCAATTGCCAAAATGACCTTCTTAGAAGCACGCAACGTGATTGAAAGTAAAGTCACTGAAGGCGTGGCTGCAACTGGTGGCAAAACAACCTTTAAATGGCAGCGCGCTGGGGCTGACGTTGATAAAGCCTCTGAGGGGCCAGTTGAAGTTGAAGCTCAAGTAGAGCTGAAAGATGCCAGTGAACGCAAAGCTATTATTGACCCAGTTAAAGAGTATTTTGACAAAGCAGGGATCACCACCCTCAATGTCAAAGACGAAAAGCTGCACGCTACCTGGACTTATTCGGTCACAAAGGCTGCTGCTCCGACTGAATAGAGGTCTTGATGAATCGTAAGAAGAAACTGTCGCTGGTGATTGCTCTTGCTCTAGTTTCTTTAGCAGGCATTGTTGCTTATGCTGGAGCCCAGAGCCAAGTGGCTGACAGTGACTCTACACCTAATGTTTCTGCAGCTCCTGCAGTTCCAGCGGTTCCGTACTCAATTTTTGATCCGAAATTCAATTTGGTTGCTGGTGCTTACATGATTCCGATGGGCTGGCAGGCCCAGAGCCAGATAATTTGGAACCTTGAACATTTTAGTCAGCCTTTGCAATTACATTCTGTAGCTGTAAGTCCTGATGGAAAGTCAGCTTTAGAGTTTTTTCCGGCTGAGCAATTTGTTTGGTTGGTGCCTAAAGCGATGGCTCGCCCGGGGCAACCGTTAGGTGATGGTGCTACCTTGTTGCCACCAGTGTCGGCCCAAGAAGCAATGCAGTATTTTGAAATTCCAAAATTGCGTGGTTCAGCTCCTAGTCTTAAGATAGAACAGATCACGCTAGTGCCAGATCTGGCACAGAAATTACAGATCGCACGGCCTGCTGGTGCTACGCAAGAATGTGTTTGCGCGAAGATTTCGTACGTCTTAAACGGGCAACCGATGGAAGAGGAGATCTATGCTGTAAAGACAGCCTTTAACGGTGTCACTAGCCGCAGCAGCATGGTTGGGTCGATGATGCAGTACAACTGGGGTTTCGGTACCCTGTTTAGTTTTCGTGCTCCGCAAGGGCAATTAGACGGGCAGCGCAATAATTTTGTTTCTATGGTTGCTTCGTTCAAGCCCAACCCAGCTTGGCAGGCTATTCGTGCCCAGGTTCAACAACAAGCACTGCAACACAATAATTGGCGCTTATCAGAAACTGCTAGTTCAATAGCCAACGCCAACAAGCTTAGCCAGATGGTTGTGGCTGGAAATGCGCAGTTCTTTGCCAACCAAGCGGCCCGCCGCGAGCAAGAATATGCCTCTGATCAAATGAGACTGCAAGCGCGTTCTGCTCCTACTAGTAGTTCGAACAGTTCTGGCATGAGTCAAACTGAAGCTTTTGGTGACTTGATGATGGGCCGTGAAACTGCCGCTGATGGCTCCAAGCACGACGGCTATCACACTTCAATTTGGAGTGATGGACAAGGCAATTACAAACCGACTAATGACCCTAACTACAATCCAAATATCAATTCGAGTAGCACCTGGACTCAGATAGATAAAATGCCGATGGGCCACTAATCTTCTTATAGATTAGACAATCACTCTGGTAGTGCAGTTGACAATTAGTATCATGTCAATATCTATCTCTAAGGTGGCCGTGCCGCATAGCAAACTATTTCGCAGCGCCTTACGTTCGACGCGTGCCAATTCAATCGCAGAGTTCGCACCAGCGCTAATTCTTCTGCTGATTTGCATTTTCTTTCCTTTGGTCGACATGCTTGCCGTTGGATTGGCCTATTGTGACGCTCAGGTATTGAACACCAATCAAACCCACGAGGCCTCGCTTGTCGATTGGCACGAGGCAGTTAGTCCAACAGGAACAGTCTGCAAAGGCATTCCCGATCAGTGGCTCAACGGTATGGGAAAGTTTGTCAAAGTAGCTAGCCCGCCTACCACAAGCATAGGTTATCGAGACGGTGCAAGCAGCGCGGACGGCACCGACAAGATTGTCAGTGTCACCACCAATTTGGTGTGTACACCTTTTCTGGCAATTCCATTGCCAGTCTTCAATGTGCCTGGCTTGAACGGGCCAATGGCGTTTGCTATTACCTCTGAGCGGCCTATGGAAAATCCTGATTATGCTGGTCCATCTATAGCTCTGGCGGCCGCAGCAGCGCCTGCTCCTCCAGCAGCTGCGGCAGCAACACCACCAGCACCATCTCCTTTGCCGCCTTCGTTGCCTGCGAATCCTCCTTCACCGGCTGGCCCCGCTGGACCTGGCGGCCCGAGTGGCCCTGCTGGACCTGGCGGCCCGAGTGGCCCTGCTGG
>JBBRMD010000001.1:0-235075 GCA_038231015.1 Candidatus Obscuribacterales bacterium | reverse complement strand
TTTAGATCTAACATCACTTACTCTTCCTCTGACTGGCGCGACAAAAGATTGTCGTAAGCATCTAGAGTTTTCGGCACCACAATTAGGTCTTTAGCTGGCGAGCTCGTGCCAAAGTTAAGGGCGACCGGCGGCCACAAGCCCCTTTTGCTACGTCGACTTTCTAGCGACTGCTGAACTGCTGCGGCATGTGGTGAATCAGATGCCAGCGCTTCCACAATCGCCGCTTCCAATTCACCTGGCCCGTACAGCTGGAGTAGCACGTATTAGCCACATAAACACTATTATCGAAAGATTTCCATAACCGTGTTTATGTGGCTAATACGTGTTTGAAGAATGATAGGCTGTGCCTTAAAGCATTTTGTTTATGGTGTAACTTTGCAAGATAAATATAGCTTGCACGATATTTGCACCGCCTTCGTTTACATGATGTAAATATTGGCAGTGCTTGATTCTTGCGCTGTCATGTGAATGAAAAAAAAGGTGGCACAGTGTTTACCTTTGTGAACTAACCGTTTGGATGTCAAAATTACCTTGCAGAAACTTGCTGCAAATAGCGTACAAAGTGACAGGCTTTGCTGATTTATCGATCTAATAGCTCGGCTTAAATTGGCCCTGGATGCCTTCGGAAAAAGGGGTATTTCGAATGAAACATAAGGAGCATTATCGGAAGCTTCGAATTGCTAATATTCTGGTGTTGCATTCGGTGCTTAGTCCGCAGCAAAATTTGGAGGAAAGTTAGGACTTTAAACTGTGCAAGAAGCGCACTAGAAGCTTTTTTTGGTTCCCGAAATTTCAGCGAGAAGCTATATTTCCTATCATAACTATTATAATTTCTTGACAAGCTTTAAGCCCTCGAAATTTATCAAGCTTTGATCGCTTTTAATGTCGATTCTTTCTGAGTGTTTGCCATTGTTTACTCTAACCTCGCAAGCAAGAGGATTTTTGACGCTAACCGACCTTGGGTGGGCTAACATCTATGCTGAGTAAAAATCAAATTCAGGCCCGCAGACCAATAAACTAGTGTCCAGTCAAATGGTGGCATTTCGTAAGTGAAAATAAAGTCCTTAATTTGGTTTGGTGTCTTACTTTTCTTTACTCTGATCACTATTCTTGCCGCCTTGATTTATTATTTCCTCCCTGGTGAATGGGGATTCATAGACAAAAAAGGCGATTTTGTTATCAAGCCTGAGCTTGAGGACGTCTCCAAGCTATTCTTAGATCAACCGCAGTGGCCAGCGTTGGTAAAGAGAGGGGGTAAGTGGCAGTACATTGATCGCTCTGGCAAAAGAGCCATAGAGCACATGTTTGACCATTACACCGGCGGTGGAAGTGAGCCAGGTAAAGAGCTTACGTCTAAGGGTGACTTCGCTTTTGAATTCAAGGATGGAATAGCTTATGTTTTCATCAGTGGTAAAAGAGGCATCATTGACACATCGGGTAAGATAACCTATCCAAACATCAGCGATCTCCTCCCTCACTGGGCGCGCTACAGTGAAGGCCTGGCGCCGTTTATGAATAGGGACGGACGCTGGGGATATTTGGATAAACAGGGTCGAGTGGTTATTCAGACGAGGTTTTATCTCGCATCCGAATTCATTGAGGGTCTTGCTTGCGTTCAAGCCGAAGAAGGATACGGTTTCATCGACAAAACTGGTGTATTCGTTATTAAACCTGTTTTTGATTCCGCCGATGATTTTTCTGAGGGTCTAGCGCGGGTCTGCCAGAAAGGGCGCTGGGGTTATATGGATAAAAGCGGAAAGCTAGTGTTGAAGCCACAATATAAGTCAGCTCGCCAGTTCTCTGAAGGCCTCGCCTACGTTGAAATAAGTGAAGAGTCAGCGGATAAAAGTGGCGGTTCTATACCTAAATGGGCGTATATAGATAAATCAGGGCGCTTTGTCATTGGCCCCATTTCCAGGGAAGGTGGATGGGAAATTACACAGTGGTATCCAAGCTGCACAGAATTTTCAGAAGGTCTAGCGGCGCGCAGAGAGGATGGTAAGTTTGGATATATTGACAGGGCTGGCCGTTGGGTTATTCCACCGCGATTCCACAGACCGGGCCGATTCTCAAATGGTTTGGCCGGTGTGCAAGCTGCTCATCGCTATTGACTGCTTGGGGCATTAAAACCTAGAGATGACCAGAGAGCAGGCACAGCAACTCAAATGCTTGTCTGCTAATTCATAGTTGAGGTTTTTTTGACACCACTTCACCACCGACTCTATCTGCCTAATTCAAATTTTCGAAGTTGTTGCTTGGTTCTTATCTCATGATAGATAACCTCAGGCACTCCTAATGCTGCGCAGGCAACTGATAAGTCGTGGTCTCCGTCTTTGATGAATTCAGTGATTGAAGAGACAAGCCTTTCCTTCTCTTGTTCATCAGCAGCGGCAAAATATTGCCGTGCGTAGGTAGATCGATCCTCGATTTCCTCGTTTGCAATCGTTAATGCCAAATCTGTTAGTGCTAACTCGGTCTGAAGCTTTTTCAGCTCGCGCTGCGCGTTTGGCTTTCTTGATTGTTTGGGCATTCTGAGTTACTCGCAGTACTGTGCTCGTTTTATTGACGCCAGTATAGCCCCGAGTGATGAACTATCTCTGTGGTCTTTCAATAACTTCTGCTAGTCACTTGCTATTTGCAATGCAACATAATCAGGCCTATCTGCCTCTGGCTCTTTGGCATATTGTTTTGCCGTGTGCAGTGTTTATGCCACGTCTTGGTCGGCAACACTAATGGTTACTTGCTTGCCTAGCTTAGATAGCCACTTCACTAGCATGTCGATGGTGAACTTCTCTAGCTTACCTTTGTATAAGTCTGACAGCCTTGGCTGTGAGACACCCAGGAGCTTAGCCGCTTCTGATTGAGTCAATCCTCTTTCTTTGATTGCTCTTTCAATCGTCATCATCAATTCTGCGCGTGCCAAAAGATTCACAGATTCGGCTTCTGGAAAGCCTAAATCTCTGTAGATGTTGTCTGTGCCTTCTAAGAAGGTCACTCCGTTAACAGTTTTTTGTTTCATTTCTTTTGAGTTCGGCATATGCAGTCCTTGCTATATTTAAGTCCTTCTCGGCGGTTTTCTGAGTCTTCTTTTCGAAGGCGTGTAAGACATACACGGAGTCTTCAAACTTTGCGACGTAAATTACTCGGTGCTCGTGTGGATCATGTATTCGTATCTCCACGGCTCCTGGTCCTATTGAGGACATTGGTTTCCAGTCGACAGGTTCTTCTCCCCTTTGTACTTTGCCTAGCTGGTATCCGATTTGTCGGATTGTGGTTTTTGGAAACTCAAGCAGGCGCCTATAGCTACTGCCAATCCACCGTAATTGCTTCATTCTAGCATTATATCAAATTTTATATCTTTTGCCAATCATTTTGTTTGCCTCATTGGCCTTGAGTTGCCGGTGGCCGTTAACTGTGTAAGTGCTGAAATGCTTGCAGGGTGGCCTTTAAATCAGTTGCTTGTGAGATGCTGAAAAAACGAGTGGCGCAAACCATTGGCAGTGTTGTGTTTGCGGATGTGGGAGTTGGGGGTGAACCATAACAGTCCTTATCTGCCGTTGGCAGATAATTGTGATAGCGCATATGGTGGCATCTTAAGATAGTTATTTAAGGTCGAAAATTTTAGAAAAACACGAGGGTTCGAACGGACACAGATTTCCAACGCAGCTCAAAGAAAAAAACAAGATCACATTATCGCTATAATTAGTTCCTCGAAATCTAGAGCCAAAACCTCATTGCGATCATCGCTCTCACTCTCCTGGCTGAATGGCTTTCTGGCATTTCTACCAGCCTCGGCCTCGTAAAGTTATGCAATATTCGAGCTTGCGAATGCATTTGCCGCTATAAGGCCATGAAGTTGACCAGCACCTACGACCTTGCTATGCTGCCTCAATAACTCTTGACGAGGCCACACATTGCGCACTTTCTTGCAGGCCACTACAGCAGCTATACTCGCAGCATTGTCACTCTTGTCGGCTGCAGAGGCTGGCCCCAAACAATCAGCACCGCCAGAACAGTTCGCAACAAATCTCTTCAAGCTGGCAGCGAAAAAACTCGATACCAATGTTGTGGTTTCACCGTATAGCGTTAGTACAGCACTAACCATGACATATAACGGTGCTGCTGGCAAAACCAAAAGCGAAATGCAGCAAGTTTTGGGCTACGGCGGATTGAACGACGCAGCTGTTAACCAACAAAACACCAGCCTCAACAAGAGTCTATTGCAAGTGAATCCGGTGAGCGAACTCGCTATAGCCAATGGCCTCTTTGCTAATCATAGTGTAGTATTCAAGCAAAGTTTTCTGGATACCAATAATAAGTACTTTGGCGCCAAAGTAGAAGCACTAGATTTCTCTACACCAGCTGCGCTGAACCGCATTAATGACTGGGTCAAAGAAAATACTAAAGGCAAGATTCCGACAATCTTAGACAAAATGCCAAAAGATGCCATCTTGTATTTGGTCAATGCCATCTACTTCAAAGGCGTTTGGCTTAACGAGTTCAAAAAGAGTGATACCAAACCTGCCGATTTCACTTTAGCCAATAGCACCAAGAAGTCAGTGTCAATGATGAATCGCACGGCAAAGATGCTACACATGAAAGGTGAGGGCTTCGAAGCCGTAATGCTTCCATATAAAGACAATCGCTTGCAAATGGGTATCTTTCTGCCTGATCGCAAATCAAATATTGAAGCATTAGTGGCTCGTTTTAATGAAAAGAATTGGCAGCAATGGAAAAGCAAATTCAGTGAAACAGACGGCAGCTTGGCTCTGCCTCGCTTCAAAGTCGAATACAAAACTGATTTAGCCGCAGTACTCAAACAAGCCGGTATGCCAACGGCCTTTGATCAAAATAGCGCCGACTTCAAAAACATGATCGATCAAGGAGCATTCATTTCACGAGTGCTGCACAAGACCTATCTAGAGGTTAACGAAAAAGGCACAGAGGCTGCAGCGGCAACAGCTGTTGAAATGATGCCTCGTGGAGCCTTCATGCCAACAACTCCTTTCAACATGGTTTGCGACCGGCCATTTGCAGTCGCCATCTACGACAAGCAAACCGGTGCCATATTGTTCATGGGCGCTATTGTTGATCCTTCATTGGCGAACTAAGGAAAATTGAACTAGATTTGTGCCCTTGCTATGCTCCCCCCTTCTTACACGGTGATTATATGCGACCTTTTTTATATGCAAGTTCAGCTGCCGCTCTCTCACTTATGTCAATGTTCGTCGTCGCCTGTGCGTCCACCGATCAATCAGTAGTCAAATATGAACCGGTCAACATCAAAGTAACTGAAAAATTCGCCACCAATTTTTTTAAGCTTGCAGCCAAAAAGGCAGATAAAAATATCGTCGTATCTCCATACAGCGTCAGCACTGCTCTCTCTATGGCCTACAACGGAGCCGGCGGCAAGACAAAAAGCGAAATGCAAACAGTTTTAGACTACGAGAAACTCAGCAATGCTGCCGTCAATGAGCAAAACTCAACCCTATACAAAAGCCTCATGAAGGTTAACCCGACAAGCGAATTGACTGTTGCCAATGCCATGTTTGCCAACAAGAATTTTTCATTCAACAAAAATTTTATGGATGCCAACCAAAAATACTATGGTGCCAAACTTGAGAATCTCGATTTTTCAGATCAAGGAACTGTAAGTAAAATAAATAATTGGGTGAAGGATAACACCAAAGCAAAAATACCGAGCATTATCGACAAAGTGGGAGCTGATGCGGTTTTATACCTAGTCAACGCCGTGTACTTCAAAGGTGTCTGGCTTGATGAATTCAAGAAGGAAGAGACTCAGACAACAGATTTCAATCTAAGTAATGGCAAGAAAAAGCCTGTGCAGATGATGAACTGCTCAGCCAAAATGTCATATTTTGCTGGCGACAATTTTCAAGCGGTGACACTTCCTTATAAAGACAAGCGTCTGCAAATGTGGGTCTTACTGCCTAGTGAAAAATCGAATATCGCTGCCCTTATCGAAAAGCTAAACACTGACAGCTTCAAAATATGGAAGCAATCTTTCAATAACGAGCACGGTCATCTCGGGCTGCCACGCTTCAAAGTTGAGTACAAAACAGAATTGAGCAGTGTGCTCAAAGCAATAGGCATGCCCTGCGCTTTTGAAGCTGACTGTGCCGACTTCAAAAGCATGATCGAACAGAATGCAGTAATTTCTAAAGTGCTTCACAAGACCTATCTAGAAGTCAATGAGAAAGGTACCGAAGCTGCTGCAGCCACAGCCATAGAAATGAGCGTAACAAGCGCACAGATGAATCCAAAACCGCCATTCGAAATGGTTTGCGATCGCCCATTTATTGTCGTAATCCGCGATCAACAAACCGATGCCTTACTATTTATGGGCGCCATAGTTGATCCGCCTCCCGCTGACTAGAAATTAGTCTGGCCTCAACTTCGCGGCGACACCATTCACGAGCTGGCGAAATTCGGTGAGAGTGAAAAGGCGACAACCGGACAAATGAATGTAATTCATGGCTTGCCTTACTCACAAGAATTTAAACTGGTGCAGCGCAACAGTAGAAATATGAGCAGAGGCGAAGTGAATGGAAGAATAGCTCGACCTAAGCAAATTACTTGCCGACTTGTCATTGCCTGTCTGCTGCAAGTCTTTTGCTTTCACTCAAGCATCGCCGCACCAGGACTAGAACCATATATCACAGTCCACTTTCCCAACAGCGAAATAGGTCAATATTGCCAAATCAAACCTGGCAAAAGCTACGCCTACGACAGGCAATTAACTGACTACAGAGCAGCGCAGGGAACAGTCAATATTCCCTCTGAAAACAGACTGTCACTCAAGTTAGGCTATTTTGGTCACGACAATACCGCTTTACTAAAGACAATTCCAGTACCAATGCTACGCAATCTAGAGTTGGCGAAAATGGAAGTAGGGAATGCCGATTTTCAAAACCTCCTTCGCTTTACCGATTTAATTGGTCTAGATATGAGTGGAACCGATGTTGATGACAAAGGCACAAAAGGACTAAGAAATCTGACAAAGCTGCAAAAACTTGACGTCTCCTATTGCCCCATCGGCCTGCCAACCGTGGCCGAAATATCAAATCTAAAAGACTTGCTGCGCCTGCATTTCGGCAGCAATACTTTGGGAGATGAGGCGGGCCCAATGTTGGCAAAGTTGAAACGCCTAGAGGTGCTTGAGTTGTCGACCACCCATATAACAGACAATTGCGTCAGCCAATTAATAGGGCTGAGCGAACTAAGAGAGTTAAGTCTTCCTCGCAATGCAGTCACCGACAAATGTATTGATAGCATTTTAAAATTAAAGCATTTAACACGTATCAATCTGGCCGATACCAAAGTAACCTTCGCAGGAATGATGCGACTAAAACAGCTCCCAGAGCTGCATCATTTGCTTTTGCGCAAAGCCCACTTGTCAGCAGAGCAGCTCAAGTTGCTGCAAAAGCAATTGCCTAAAGTGACTATCGAAGAAGGTACAAAAGCAAAAGATTTTGACCTTGAAATATTTGACCCACTTCACTAACCTAATTACACTAAATACATTTTCCTCATTTTCCTCACGTCAGCGAGTAATTTATGCGCTCAACTTTTCTTCCGTTCACAGCACTACTGATTATGTCGGTTAGCGTTCCTTATGCAGGCGCTGAGGAAGCCAGCACGCAGCTGCAAAAAGGCGGCCTTACAACTCAAGCAAAACCCTGGCAGGCCGAAGAATGGGTGATCAAGCGCACCTCTCCCTGGCTCTTGCCTGGCGAAGCCGTCAAACAAAAGAAAGAGCATAAAGGTCCGGTAAGGTCATTTGCCAAAGCTGTCGTCAAAGGCTCAGCCAGCGAACTCAAAGCCAGCATGAAAGGCCTGAGTGAAGATATGGTCTTCGTTTTTTCTTGCCAAGATATCGATCCATATAAGAAGGGGCCTTCAGTAGACAAGCCTTGCATCGTCTTGAAGTTCAACATGGTTGATGGCTCCGCCTGCTATTTACGTCGTTTTCCAGATGGCAGTTATGCTATTGAAGATGGCTTCGCTGACGGTACGGTGATACTGCCAGAAGCTAGTACTGGCGCCTATCTAATTAAGTATCCCAATGGCGTCAAAGGTAAATTGGTGCGCAAGGCTAACGGCAGCACCGTGGTTTACCGGCCAGACAAAACCATTACGACTATCGCCAAAACCAATTCTGGTGGCTACACCGTGCGTAATGACAAGATGGGCTACATGGGCGAAGCACGCCCAGATAGAACAGGCGTGCACTACGAACTTGGTGAGTGGTAGACGTCGATATTAGCTGACGTTACCTATTAACCCTTTGCTAGCCCTCTGCTAGCCGCCCATAGCTGGCTGGAGGACGTTCAATGCCGGTACGCCGGTTCCATCAAAGTAAGTGGCGAGCTGATCTAGTGAGAACTGCACTCCAGAATAGAAGTCGCCGAAATCACCGTACTTAGAACTAGCTTCATCAAAGCGCATTTCGTAAATGAGCTTTTTGAAAACCATCGGATCGTCAGCATAGAGGTCAACGCCCCATTCGAACTTGTCGAAGCCGATTGATCCTGAGATAACTTGATTTACAAGACCGTGATAGGTTCTGCCAATCTTGCCATGCTCAATCATAAGCTTGGCCCGTTCTTCATACGGCAAGGTATACCAATTGACTTCCTCGCCGCGTTTCTTGTCCATCGGATAGAAACAGACATAGCGTTTTTGAGGAATGCGAGCCCAGAGACGGCCGCCAAAGTGAGGAATTTTGCCTTGAGCTTGAACCATTTCGTCAAAAGCTTCAATCCATTCAGGGGAGCCAGCCTTGAGTTCACGCTCTTTTAGAGTGGCGTGAATTTTGCCAGTCGCTTCGTAAAGTCCAAGCTCTAGCACTGATACATAAGAGGTAGCAGGAGTGAGGTAGTTGGCCAGACGCAGCTTGTCTACTACCATTTGGGCATGAGCCATGCCTTCATAGTTCCGACTGTAATGGGTGAGCATTAGATCGGCCTTATGACCAAGCATCTGGGCGAAACCAAGATCGCTGTCTTCCCCATCTTTCAAGGTTGCCAGGGCTGAACTTGCCTCTTTTAGAATCGCAGCACGCTCTTCTTGGGGCAATTCGTCCCAAGTTAGACGGTCGAAATCAAACATACGGTGGAGAATCCACCAACCTTCCAATGACTCGGGAACGCTGGGATGGCGCATGGTTTGTCTCCTTAGTGAGGCGTGAGCAGGTTATATGCTAACGCAACAAGCTTGGCAAGCAGCCAGATACTAAGCAAGTATTTGCAATCGCCGCTCCTTGACAATGACAAATAACCTTATGGCGACTAGCGTGGCTGCTAAAATCGAAAGCTGGAGCAGGTAATGAGCAGCGAACTTTGCAAAAATTGTGGAAAACCACCGCTCGCTGGCCGTGCGGGCTCAGTCACATCTTATTTCTTCCAGCACAATTATTGCCAGTGTAATGCCAATCGCCAGGCTGCTGTGCGAGCAAGCAGCGCCAGTGACGCCCCTGTTTGTGAAAATTGTGGTAAGTCGAGGCCCACAGATAAACGGGCTGGATCATTTACATCCTTTCTTTTCAAAGAGCTGCGCTGTAGTTGCTCAGGCACATCAGGCAAGAGTCGCACAAGCTCTGATAAGCCGAGCAGCCGTACACTAACAAGTGCTCGCTTAGCGCAAAAAAAGCAATTTACCGAAAGCATCAAACAAAAGGAGCAATCAGGCGATACACCAGCTCCGGTAAATATTCCTAAAGGCACCATAATCGGTGGCAACTACCGAGTGCTTTCTCAAATCGGTTTGGGAGGAATGGGTGTTGTCTATCTCGTAGAACAAACCGCCCTAAACAAACAGTTTGCCCTCAAAGTCCTTGCTCCTGACTTAGTCAACGAACAAACCTGGCAGCGCTTCAAGAGCGAAGCGAAGACAATGGCATCGCTTCAACACCCTTCGTTTGTCAAAGTCTATGACTTGGGCATTCACGCAAATTCCCTTCCCTTCTATTCTATGGACTTTCTCAGCGGCCAAAGTCTAGAGGAGATTCTTACCGAAGAAGGCCCCCTTGCCTTGAAGCCAGCTCTCAACATATTTATCGAAACCCTTAACGGTCTTGCTTATGCTCATCGCAACGGCATCATCCATCGCGATATCAAACCTGCCAATATTATGCTCTGCACCACTAATGGTGTCACAACAGTAAAGATACTCGACTTTGGAATTTCGAAACTAACCAAGTCAAGTGTTGACGCACAAAAAATAACCATGGCTGGAGATGTCTTTGGCAGTCCGTATTAGATGAGCCCGGAACAATGCGCCGGCGAAACGATTGATGCTAGAGCTGACATATATTCGATTGGTTGCACTCTCTTTGAAGTTTTGACAGGCTATGTTCCTTTTGAAGGCAGCAGTTCACTTGAAACTATATTGATGCACCAAGAAGACCGCGCACCACTTCTGGGAGATCTTTCACCAAATATTTTCTTCGACAAAGACATTGAAGCAGTAATTGCCACGTGCTTAGCCAAGCTACCGCGTGATCGCTATCAGTCGGCCAAAGAGCTTGCCATAGACCTAGAGAGAATAAAATCTGGCAATAGCATACAAGAAAGCTCTCCGGCATTTCGCCAACTAGACAAAGTGGCCGAGAGGCTCGATCACCTAGATGAATCTTCTAGCAGCCCCGGCCTTAAAACAAGCGCTAAAATAATCATAGCCTCAACCCTGGCTTCTCTCGTCATACTCCTGACAGCTGCCATTTATTTTATAAAACCAGCTTTAAAAGCACCCACAGCAGCGGCGACAGAAGAAGCGAGCGAGTCAGAGATTCACGACTTCAGACAGAAGCTACCAGCTAGCGCTAGTAAAGAAAGTGAGGAAGGCAAACTCGCTTATTTTTCAGAGATTGTCAACAAAAAAATTCTCTTCAATTTCCCCACAGTTAAGTCAATTGGTGGTATCGGTTTAGCCGGTCATAGAGAAAAACTGAGAAGCGCTCGCTCAATAGTAGATTTTCCGGCGAACAGCAGACTGCAATTTCGTGCAAATGAATACATCTTTTCTCATCCTGAGATATTTGACTCATTTAGAGCAAACGATATTCATACATTAACGACACCAGGCGATGCCATGGGAGTACTAGATTTTAAGGGAGCCTTACCACACATCGTCAAGCTAACCGGGCTGAAAGAAATTTCGGTTCCTGCAACTAAGTTTGCTGACCAAGATCTGGCAGAACTCGACAAACTTCCCAATCTTACAGCCATCAATGTTGACTCGACCAATGTCACAGCAGAAGGATTAAGCAATCTACAACGACTACCGAAGTTGAAGATTTTGCATTTTAGTACGAGCAAAAATCATGGTGTTTTGCTCAAAGCGCTTCAAGGCTCTACTGCACTTCAAGAGTTGTATCTAGACTCGCTAGAGACTCCGTTATCAGAAGTCGATGCGAAATTGATTACCACATGCAAGAACATTGAAAGATTGTCACTTGAGGCGAGTGTAGCCTCAGACAAAGTATTAAAAATTATTTGTACGCTGCCCAAATTGAAATACATCGACCTTGAGTACTGCATAGTCAGCAGCAAGGCCATCGCAGAAGTGAAGAAGACCCATCCAATCGATCTAATGATATTACACAAAACCGACGTTATTCCCAAGTCAGATTCGCTACGCATGGAATGAAAAAAGAAGCACTGAGCAGAAGCAATAATTTGGTTTGAGCCAAAAAGTTTTAGTGCAGAAAAATAAATGCCATGAAAGTTGAACTATTTTACTAGTTCGAACGTATTCAAATGAGTAACCCTTGAACGAAAAGGTGAGGTACTAATGAATACTTCCGACATCTCTCTATTGGAAAGCCCGGCTAATTTAAAAGCTCAAAGCGTTGCCCCTTCTCTAAAGCAGAAACTTGGGCCGCACCACGATCTACTTTCGATATGCGACTTCGAGCATAGTTTCGAGTATGAAAAATATGAAGGTCAAGGTAGCCTTAGTAAGTCAGTTGGTAAGGAACTATACAAAGCTCTCTCAGCGCAAGATGCGCCGGCACGAGTAGCTGGCGCCAGACAAGCTGTGGAGAATTCGAAGGGCACCTGTGGCTTAGCCTGGCTGGTACTGGCGAGAGAAGGAGTTAATAGTACAGAGTCGGCAAGGATATATTCGCAGCGAGCAATAGACAGAATCAAACACGAACTGCATGAAGCAAATTTTGGTGACTATTGTCTTTACAACGACACTTATACCGTGGCCTTAGCTGACGCAGCAGAAATGGCATTCAACGCTGGCCAAGAGCGCGAAGCCATCGCAATGCTGAAACAGCAATTAGATGCAGAGATAACAGACGAATTTCACAGTGACAGTCAAATAATCTTGCGCGAGCAGCTAGCTAATTTATTGATGCAGCAAGGCGATGCAAAAGAAGCACAAGCAATTCTCAACGCTCATCCCGACAACATAGAATCGTGGCATTATCTAAACGCATTGGCACATTTTGTCATCGACGGCGACACTCTAATTTCACGTAGCGCCCTGGCCTGCGCCTTCAAAGCTGGAACAATCACAGCACAAAAGATCTTAGGCAAATTATCAATATTCGAACACGATAGCGACCACTTCGATCAAATAATTTGCATAGACAAAGCGGCAACAGCTTGGCTTAGCAACGAAAAAGCACTGATTTGGCTCAAAGAGACACTAAACAATCCACACTCTTTGATCGCTAGAGAATCAATTGCCATAGCCCTGCATAGAAAAGATAAAAAACGCTGGGAGCTCTGGGACAGCCGCGAGACGAGTGCCGCATATTATCTGGAAATGGAAAACTACAAAGAGGCTGCCAAAGAATTCAAAGCAGCTCTGCGAGAAGCCGAGCGCATTGACTATTCTTACTTTCCTTTTTTCAACACAATGACTGGCATGCTTGCTCTCAATCAAGAATCAGAAACAAAGCTAGATGAGGTCATAAGAAATAGGCTCGAGCAGAGAGTGCAGCGCTCCACACAGAACTGTCCGAAAGACGCCTTAGCTGCTCTACACCTTCATTCTTTCGCCAAAATCTACAAAGAGATGAACGACCTTGAAAGGGCCGCAAATTGCGCCACGAAAGCTTTGCAGATTGCAGAGACACTGCTAGGAAGCATTGCCATAAGCATGGCCGAAGTAGTTGAAATTAAGCAACTGCTGGCTGAGATCTACTACGCACAGGACTTCTATGCCGAAGCCCTGACCCAGAGCGAAGAAGCTATCGCTCTGCAAGAGCGATACTTGGGCAACAAGAATTTTGACCTACTGGTCTCTCTTGAGCTAGCTCATGATTGCTGCCAACAATTAGGTGACCTAGACGATACGGCAATTTTGGCGAACAAAATCAAGGCAATTGAACCCTTTGTTTTTGGATAGAGGGAGTAACAGCGTGGTTACTCTAATCTAACAGGATCAACTCTGAGACTAAGACAGCGGTATAATTGGCCAATCATATCTTTCACTCACCGAGGTTCTCATGAAGTCCAACGACGTCAGCAGCGTGGCCGAAGCCACATCTACACATTTGAGAATTGGACCTCATGACGACCTGGTTGAGAGCTGCATTAGTGCTGAATTTGAAGATGAAGAAGGCGCTCCAAACCTCACCGACGAGTCCCTTGATGCCTACGTGGCAGTGGCCATACTCGGCGAATCTGTCGAAGAAAGAGTGAAAGCAGCCCACAAAGCTTTAAAAGAAGCAAAAGGAGCCTGCGGTGTAGCCAATTTAATTCTTGCTCGCGAAGGCTCAGCCGATAACAAAGAAGCTCTAGAGTACGCAAAGAAAGCGGTTGAACAGCTCAAGGCTGAATGTAGCGATGAAGAATTTGAGGTCTACCAAGTAGACGCTGAAGCTTATACCCAAGCCATCGCCGACCTAGCTCAACTAAACTGGAATTTAGGCAGCAAAACCGAAGCTGTAGAAATTGTCACCTCTTTCTTGCATGAATACAAAGAAGAATTGCCCGTAGAGTTCAAAGCGATTCCACGCGAGCTTGCCATAAGCTTCTTGCTGCAAATGGGTGAAGTTAAAGCGGCCCAAGCAATGCTGCAAGATGAAACAGAGAACGACGAACAGTGGCACTATCTCAACGCTTTGATTCACTTTGCCCTAACCGGTGACGATCTTATTTCGCGCAGTGCTCTGTCGAGAGCATTGATGAAAGGCACGCTAATCGCCGGCGCATTAACAAAAGACGACGAGAACTTGCACGAAACAATAGTGGCATTCGGACTTGATCGCCACGTAGAAGATACGGCTCCAGCCTGGGAATCTATCAAAGGTGCGAAAGCTTGGTTGAGCGATTTCTTAGACCAGCCATTAGCTCGTCACAGCAGAAGACTAGAAGATATTGCCAAGGCCTCTAACGATTTACAGCGCTGGAAAAGATGGGAAGACGCTCTTGAAAGTGCTCAAATCTACGTTGAAAAAGACAATGAAAAAGAAGCGAAAAATGCGCTGAAATCAGCTCTAAGAGAAGCCGATCGCATTGAATACTCATACTTCCCATTTTTCGAGACCGTATCAATCTTATTAGAATTCTCGGGTGGTGAGAAAAAAGCGATGGCTGACTTACACTCACAAATCACAGCTCGCGCCAAGCGTTTCGAAGCAGACTCAGCCTTGGGTGGACCACTCAATGCCATGCAACTGCAAGCCTGTGGAACACTCTTCGACTTCCTCCAAGACTATGATGCTTCGCTAGCTCTACATAAAAAAGCCAGCGATTTAGTAAGCGCCCAAATTGCTAAAAACGAAATTAACCTCACTCTTGTCGATGATGTAGACGTTCGCAATGAGCTTGCCGGAACACTCTTAGAAATGGAACGCTTTGAAGAAGCACTGCCACTTTATCTCACGAATGCTGAAATACTAGAGAGATATCTCTGCCCTAATCACGTAGAGCTGCTAGAGATGCTCGAACCAGCGCACCGCTGTCTCGTAGGCCTCGGCAAAGAGAAAGAAGCTGAAGAAATGCTTGAGCAAATTAACACTATAGACGCCGATTACTTGGAGGCACTAGCAGCAGCCGACCACGACTGCGATGGCTGTGGTCACGACCACCATTAGGTTAAACTAGCTTTATTAGGCTATGATAAATTTGACCTACCTGTCAGGAGCCACTGACAAATGAACTACTTGCACCAACTGAAAAAAGCTCAGTATATCGTCCAAGCCTTACTCGGTTTGAGCTGGCTTGGCTTTTCCATCTATCTATTCTGCAAGCCTGATGCCGACTTAATCTGCGACACAGTTCCTGCCATACTGATGCTTGTAACTGGGAGTGTTTGCGTATTCTTTGGTATAGAGGCCTATTTGTTGAGAGATGATCCAGAAATCTGGAAATAGCTCATACTTTAGTAATGGTAGAAATTGAGTTTGTAGAGCCAAGCTAAATCATGCCTGACCTTTGCAAAAATTGCGGAAAACCACCACTGGCCGATAAGGCTGGTTCTTTTACTTCTTATCTTTTCGTGCACAACTACTGCCAGTGCAAAGTTCCATTAATTGCAAAACCGACAGCGAAGCGCACCAACACATCTTTCCGTTCAACCAACAAACAGACTTATTATGACAATTCCAAACAAGTACCAATAAGCCCAATTAGCTCAGATGCTAGTTCTAAGTCTAAGAGCAATGCAGCATTAAAACTTGGCACTATTATTGGTGGCACCTTCAAAATTTTGTCAATCATCGGCAGTGGTGGCATGGGTATCGTATATGCTGCAGAACACGTAGGCCTAAAGCGCCAATTTGCACTAAAAATACTATCTCCAGAACTGGTCAACGAGCAGACCTGGAAGCGCTTTCAAGCTGAGGCAAAAACCCTCGGCTCTTTGCACCACAGCACTTTAGTTAATGTCTTCGATCTAGGCATCCACGATCAGTCTTTGCCTTACTACACAATGGATCTTCTAAAGGGCCGCACACTCGAACAAATACTTATAGATGACGGCCCACTCTATCTCGATGAAGCCATCGAAATATTCCTGCAAGTGCTAGATGGGCTGGCCTACGCACACAGAAACGATATCATCCACCGCGATCTCAAACCCGGTAACATCATGATATGTGAAATTGACGGCGGTGTTGAAGTAAAAATTCTCGATTTCGGCATCTCGAAATTCTTGCAACTTGGCCGTCAAAACCAAAGCCTGACAATGGTCGGAGAAACTTTCGGTAGCCCATTCTATATGAGCCCAGAGCAAGGGGTTGGTGGCAGTGTCGATGCCCGCTCAGACATCTATTCTATTGGCTGCGCCCTCTTTGAAGCACTAACAGCCTATGTTCCTTTTGATGGTTCAACGCAAATGGAAATCATGATGATGCATGAGCAAGATGAGCCACCACTTTTGGCAGAAGTCGATCCTGAAACGAAGTTTCCTGATTCAATCGAATATGTTGTAGCAAAGTGCCTAGAAAAGCATCCAGACGACCGCTATCAATCTGCCAAAGAACTAGCAATAGACCTAGGCCGTATAAAAGAAAACAAGTACGCACGCAGTTTCTTCGAAGACAAAAAACCATTTAAATCTGTCAGTCAAAGGAGAACAGGACGCGCTGCCAGCGAAAGCGCTGCAGATAACTCAGATAAAACTGCCAACTCCAAACAGGCTATTCTCTTATTATCTATCCTAGCGGTAGTGGCCGCAGTAACAGCTGGAGCGACCGTTATTGACTACTCTCAAAGCATTCCTAGCCTGCTACCATTCACTACAAAAGCAAAAACTAAAGGCAACACGACCCCAGCATTCTTCTCTAAGCTATCAGACAACGGCACTGATATCGAATTTACCTTCCCAGACTTTGAAATCGGCCTGATTAACACCACTCGCAAAACTATTGGATCAATACCAGCGAAAGGAAAAGTATCATTCCCGATTAATAAGCACCTATACTTCTTCACCACGGCATACAGCGCCAGTCATCCAGAAGTTATCAAAGCCTTTCGCCCAGACGATCTCTACTCTTATGTAGCGCGCTACCGAATTGAAAGCAAAGAGCAACTGCGTAACACTTTAGTCAATCTCAAACAACTAACTGGCTTGAAGTATTTAGAGCTTGCCGAATGCGAACTAGAAGACGACGACGTAGACGCCCTCAATGCTCTCTCCTTCCTCCGCCTGCTCGATCTGAAAAATACCAATCTCGGTCCTTACGGCCTAAGACAATTCCATCTGCTAAAGCAACTGAAGACAATCAACTACGATCTCAACAAACACATTCCTGTGCTCTTAGAGACGATTGCAGGCAGTACTCACCTTGAAACACTTCACCTCTCCACACCAGATCAACCGCTCACACTAGCTGACATTAAGCTACTTCTCACCTTGAAAAATTTGGCAATCTTAAATGTCGAAAACACTGGTATCACAGACGAAATGTTTAGACAAATCGTAACCCTTCCACACCTAACTACACTGAACGTACGGGGCTGCAAAGTTAGCAGTGAAGCAGTTCAAGCCGCCTTAGAAAAATACGGCAACCGCCTATCAGTTTCATTTGAAGCAGAGCAGGCAAATAAGCCGGTTAAGCAGGGTGCAAAACACTCTATGCCAGAGTTTTATCAGCCCAAATAAGAAAGGAAAATCATGCAAGACAAAATTACAATCTACGAAAGACCGACTTGCTCAAAGTGTCGAGAGATGGCCAAATTTCTCAAAGAAGCTGGTGTAGATTTTGAAAAAATAAACTACTATATAGAGCCTCTCAGTCAAGCAAAAATTAGCGAACTGCTTAAAAAAATGAATATGCCAGCCCGCGCGCTTCTGCGCACTAGCGAAGCAATTTACAAAGAACTCGGCTTAGGCAAAGCCGAACTTTCTGAAAAAGAATTGGTAGCTTTAATGGCTAAACACCCCGATTTGATGCAACGGCCCATAGTTGTTAGAGGCGACAAAGCCATACTGGGAAGACCGACCGAGAATGTTCAGGCGCTTCTGAAATAGTTTCAACATATCACGGACGGGGCATTATGCAAGAATCGCGACGAGACTTTCTAATTAAATGCATTGCTACTGCCAGTTCTATCGCAGGTGCCAGTATAACTATTGGCAATCAACCAAGTATTGCTAATGTCAGCGAGAAAGACACTATCGAATTTAAGGGCAAAGCAGTCTTTGAGCGCATCATAGCGAAAGCCGACGCAGATGGTTGGCGGCGTCTTCCCATTGGCGATTTAATTGGCAAAATAGCACGACAGTTAGAAGGAACGCCTTATGTTGCCTCAACACTCGAACTCTATCCAGATCGCGAAGTCTGCTCTGTAAACCTAGCTGGCCTTGACTGTGTCACTTTTATTGAAACCACTTTGGCCTTTGCGCGCATGCTCAAACAAGGTGGTAGCAGGCCAGAGCAACTGTTAAATGAAGTGGCCACAATTCGCTATCGCGGCGGCAGTATTGGCGACTACAGCACGCGCTTACACTACATGAGCGATTGGTTGGCAGAGAACAATAGTAGACAAATAGTTAAACTGCTCGCCGACTTACCAGGTTCTGAGACCTTCAATCAGAAGGTCGCCTTCATGTCGACCCACGCACCGAGTTATCGGCGACTTATTACTCAACCAGAGCAAGTTGTGAAAATCAAAAAAATTGAGGAAGCCATCAATAGTCGCAATCTAAAATACGTACCGATGGGCAAGATTGCAGCCATAGGACCCTTGCTCCAGACCGGCGACATTGTGGCGGTTTGCACACGCCAAGCCGGATTAGACGTTGTCCACACAGGTTTTGTCTATCGCACAACTGATGGTGTCACTCACTTTATTGATGCCTCTTCTTCTAAGCACAAAATGAAAGTAACTCTCGAAGCTGGGGCGATTCATAATTCTCTAAATTGGTCTCAAAACTTGACTGGAGCTATGTTTGCGCGGCCACAAGAAGTAATTAAGGCCTAACGATGACAGAAGACGTTTGTAAAACCTGTCACAAACGATTTCTTGCCGAGCGAGCTGGATCGGTCACCTCATTTTTCTTTCAACATAACTACTGCCAATGCCACACCAAAAGTAATACCAGTACCAAAAGTAGTACCGGCACAAAAAGCGACAGCTTCACCAAACTGAGTGAGAATAATCTCCCCCAAGCTGACGCTGACAGCAGTCAGATTTGCCGAAACTGCGGAAAATCGCGCCCAACCGCTAAGCGAGCTGGTTCTTTCACCTCATTCCTTTTCAAGGAGCTGCGCTGCACTTGTGCAGGCTCTTCTGGCGCTGGTTCATCTCGTGCTGGTTATTCTGGCAATGCCTCATCGAGAAAAGCACTACAATTTGGCCGAACCACGACTGCCGCACGCACGGCCCAAAGAAAGCAGTTTACGCAAAGCATTAGAAACAAAACTAATTCGAGTGACAAGGCACCACAAACAGTATTACCACTAGGGTCAATTATTGGCGGCCTCAAGATTATTTCGCTAGTTGGAGTTGGCGGTATGGGTGCAGTCTACTTAGTAGAACACCTCTCGTTGCATCGGAAACTAGCTCTCAAAATATTGACTCCCGAACTTGTCAACGAACAAAGCTGGCAGCGTTTTAAGGCCGAAGCAAAGATTCTAGCTGCTCTCAATCATGCAACCCTAGTTCGGGTTTACGACCTTGGTATTCATGAAAACTCGATTCCTTTCTACTCAATGGATTATCTAGAGGGCCGCAGCATAGAAGAAATACTCGCCGACGATGGTCCACTTGATTTAGACTCTACAATCGATATTTTGATTGATGTCCTCGACGGTTTAGCTTACGCGCACCGCAATGGCATTGTGCACCGTGATCTAAAACCGGGCAATATAATGGCTTGCACTATAGACGGTGCTAATGCAGTAAAAGTGCTAGACTTTGGCATCTCTAAACTAATTGATAGCCGAGGCACAGCTCAAGCCATGACTGTTGCTGGTGATATCTTTGGCAGCCCTTTCTACATGAGCCCAGAGCAAAGCCTGGGAGAGAGTGTTGATGCACGATCTGACATTTACTCTATTGGCTGCACACTATTTGAAATGGTAACTGGCTTTGTGCCGTACGAAGATAACTCGTCGATAGCAATTATGCTGATGCATCAGGAGGCAGACATACCACTCCTCTCGGAAGTCAGCCGAATAGAATTTCCAGCAGCACTAGATTTGGTGATAGCCAAGTGCTTAGCAAAATCACCAGACAATCGCTATCAGTCAGCCAAAGAACTGGCTCTTGATTTAATTCGTATAAAAGAAGGTAAGGAAGTAAGCGCCTACTCGAAAGGCTTTGCGCAGCGCGGCGCGGTGACAGTCGATAAAGAAGAGGCCGAAAAAGAGTCGTCAATATCGACAATAATACTATCGGGAATGGCTGTAGCCTTTCTAATCGTCTCTGGCTTGATTTTTTCTTTTTGGACGAACCAACAAAAACAAGCAGCGGTGGCGAGTAAGAAAACAGCTACTAATGTCATTTTTGCCGACGAGCAACCAAAATTCTTTTCAACACCATCAAAATATGGAAAAGCTTCAACATTCAAGTTTCCATCTAATCAATCAATTGGCAAGATCTCCTGCGACATTCCCGGTGCCAAGATCTTTGAAGCACAAGGAGAAGTTACCCTCCCTCTCAAAAACGGCCTCAAGTTCGAGGCCAATCGCTACTTGGTTGATCATCCATCACTGCTGCTAGGCTTCAAAGCAAATGATCTGGCCTGCATCTCAACTCCATTTAGCTCTGATGAAATTCTCAAAGTTAAAGACGCAGTGAAACAAATGTGCACTCTTAGCGGCTTACTCAGGCTCGATCTGCAATTATCAGATTTGGACGACAACGAGATTCCTGACCTTAACAAACTGACAAACTTACAAGAGCTAGACATCAACTTTACTGAAGTGACCGGAAGCGGGCTCGCTAAGTTAAAGCGCATCAAAATGCTAGAGAAGCTATCGTTTAACTACAATAAAGGTCTTCACGAGGCTGTCGCTGCACTGCAAGGCAGTGAAATGATCTATGCGCTATGCCTTGACTCACCGGACCAGCCCATCACCATTGAAGATCTGAAAATAATATCGAAGTTACGCAACATCCATTTTCTTAGCTTGCAGAACAGCGGTATGACAGACAAAATGCTTGAAGAGCTATACGGTTTGCCCCACCTACAAACCTTGAATATCAATGACTGTGACGTCAGCCAGAAAGCAATTGAGAAATTCAAAAAGGCTTACCACGGTAAAAACATTAACGTGGTGGCAACTGCACAAGAACTGCTGCAAATGAAAGGTGGAGGCAAAGGCGATATGAAAACCGGCTTGTAAAAGCAGGGCTTTATTTTGCATCTTCAAGTTGAGTATAGAGAACATCGCAACCGTTATCAGTGCAGCGAGTAATTTGCAATTTTCCGCCAGTGATTGGCTCTTTTATTTTGTGGACAGTGACAACCTGATTGCCGATAACTATAGCCACCGAGCGGCCGCAATTTTCGCGAGAAAAAGTCTCAAGAGGAATTACTTGGCTCTTGGCCAGCTCTAAGAGTAATTGCTTTTTACCTTGAGCATCAAATTTTCTGCTTGGCCTATGCGCAAGTTCAATAGGTACAAATTGACTAGTGCTCAATACAACAAACTTTGGTTTGTCAGGCACATTCGGCTGAGTGGGAATTAAAAGATGACCATCGTCGATCAATACTCGCTCAACGTCCTTAATTGGCTCAAGCATGTTTGCACTGGCAGCGTCGCGCAGTACCAAATAAATACCATTTCTGAGGCTCACTTCAGCGGCCTGTACAAAATTCATTGTGAGTGCCAGCACTGCTGATACCACAATCGAGAACCCAGCCATCCGAAATCGAATTTGTTTGTTCATGTCAAAACCCTAGCAAAGCCCACTTACGCTCTTCACCAATAGACTGCTTTTTGCCTGGCGCCGAGCCAATCTTAATGGTGTCTTAATACTATCTCTAGTATTGAACGATGTAATTGGGTATAGCGATAAAGGCGTCCTCGTCTGCCGGCAGAAGTAGGTGGAACAGTGAAAGACTCAGCAATAGGCGCAAGCTTTATTGGCTATATAACTTTAGGGCTTTGGCTCTTAATTAGACCGATGATCTGCAATCTTATAGGCCCGGCCTGCCTAGTTATCGATCTTATAGTCGTTTTCTGCTCGGCGCCAACAGTTCTAGGTTTTAGCAGCGAGTTGCTCATTCATATCGGCCTCAAGGCGCCTGCAGCGATGCAAAAGCTCTGCTATACAAACGCCTTGCTAGCAACACAACTAGCAGTTCAGATTGACAAGATCGCTCTAATTATTCCGGGCAATTGTTTTGCCTACAATTCAAATGCTCGCAAAGTCATGCTGGGTAGCCTGTTCACACTGCTTGAGCAGAAACAAAAAGCGAAGCAAATTCTCACGAGTACAGCTAAAGAGCTAAAAGCGAAAAACGTGCAATCGAGCATGAAAGACCTCTCTAACTGTTTGATGTTTCTCTCAGAGTTATCACAAGCAGAAGGAAACTACAAAGAGGCGAGATCATATGCAGAACAATCGCTCGCAACGCTGAAGAAGTATGCTTCTGACAAAATCAGTGAAGGAGCCATGCTTACTGACTTGTGCGCTACATACATGAAGCAAGGTTTGCTGGAAGAATCGATCAAAATAGGCAGAGACGCAGTGGCATGTTTTGATATGACAGACGACGGTCAGAACCAGCTGCAAGCAATTGCTTACAACAATCTTTCTCTGGCATACTCTGATATTGGCGACTATGTTGAAGCACTCAACTGCTCTAGGCGAGCGCTTAAACTCAAACTAGCAGCGAGCAATAACAAACCGAATTTGTCAGTGGCAATTGCACACGTAAATGTTTCTAACCATTTGCTCTTACTTGAGCGCTTTGAAGATGCCTTAATTGAAGCCAAGGTAGCCGTGCAAATTCTCGATACTCAGGGTTTTGGTGAGAGCCTAATTAGAGCGACTGCTTTACAAAATCTAGGTCATTCATATCTAGGCATGGGCAACCTTGTTGAGGCAAAAACAAATTTACTGAAAGGCGCTGCAGGCAAGGTTAAATTTATGGTTCAGAAAGATCCAGAGTGGGCTCAGTTAAATCTTGACCTAGGGCGCTTGTATGCTGCTCTAGGAGAAAAGAATAATGCTGATAGCTATTTTGGCAAAGCAGTATCATCTGGTGAGAAATTACTTGGCACTAAGCATCCTAAGCTCGCCTATATTTACAGGCAATATGCAAAATATCTCGACAACACGCACCGCAGCTCTCAAGCAGAAATATTGAGAAGCAAAGCTAAAGAAATTGAAGATGGTCGCGCCAAGCTTAAAGCGGCACTGGAGTGACAGAATTACTCTGCCAAATTGATGAAAGTCATTGATGGAAGTCATTGATGGAAGTTATTGATCGATGATATGGCTGGAACAAATTGCCCGACCATACGACAATAAATAGATGCTTCTAAAATTAGGTTAAAAAGCTATAGACAGACTGTCAAGGGCTTTAGAAAATTCGTCAAAGCGACAAAGTCGAGGGTTAAACCATGGTGAGTTCAGAAGATTTCAGTGCTGGCGGCGAAAGTGCTGTAATTGCAGCCATGGTAGCGACCATCCTTGAGCGTCAAGAGAAAAACTATACACCGGGAACCGTGGCTCGTCGCGGTCTCCACTCAAAATCACTCGGTGTAGTGAAAGCCTCTCTGCAAGTGCGTAAACTACCAAAAGAAATGCAAATTGGCCTCTTTGCGGACCCCTTCACTTATGATGCCGTTCTGCGCTTTTCAAACGGCGGCTTAGGTCCGACAGCGCCTGATGCGCTCCCAAACATCCGCGGAGTAGGTCTAAAGGTCTTCGCAGTGCAGGGAGATAAGCTTTTACCAGGTGAAGAAAACTCAACAGAGCAAGACTTCATCATGGCCAACTATCCAACATTCTTTGCCGCAACTGCAGAGCAGATGCTTATGCTCATGCAAGGGAAAATATTCAAGCTTTTAAGTGAACGCCCAGCTATTCTGCTTGACGCAGTCAAAGCAACCGCCAAAATAATCGAAAGTGTTCTCGATATCGACTACTTCTCACAAGTACCTTACCGATTTGGCAGAAAGTCTTGTAAATATGCGCTCATTCATCAAGCGGGGACAGCAGCCAGACCTAACATAAATTTGTTAGACAACGACTATTTGCGCAACGCCTTAGAAGATCAACTAATGAAGGGCACCGCCAAATTCACTTTATGTGTGCAGATTCAGCAAGGAAACGAATCTGACGAAGATCCAACTGAGCAGTGGAGCGGCCCTCAAATTGAGTTAGCAGATCTCACTGTTCTTCAAATCGATAATCCGTTAGAAGAATCAGATGGTGAAGACCTAACATTCAACCCGTACCGCTCACTAGCAGAACATGAGCCAATCGGATGGGCCGGTCGCATGCGGCGAGCAGTATACGCCGCCGATGTTGAATGGCGACAGAAGAAAAATAGACAGCCCTAAATAGAGCTGTCGTATTTCGTTGTCTTTCTAGTGGTTAATTCAGCGAAGTCATCCGCACCGAATCTGGCATCATTCTCGTTATGCGCGTGCACCACTTCTGGCAGAAAGAATTCATGTTCATCAGCATCAATAGCATTCTCGTCAACGTTCTCTTCGTCCTGAAGACCGGCAGACCAACCTTGCTCATTTTTGTCAGGTAAACAGCATCCTTCAATAATTGACAAGCGCTCTGACTCATCATCAAAATAATCACGAGCATAATTTTCACCATGATCATCGAGATTGAAAGGATTTACAGGTTCACTGCGATTAGGCTCAGCAGCGATATCTTGCAGTTGACTAATTGTGCCAGCCATTGGGATACCGCTCACGCCGATTGCACTACAATGCTCGTCATTCCCACTCATAATTAACACCTCTACGTCATTTCGTAGCGCTAGACGCAGGCTAGGTCATAAGGTTCCACTTAGGTGTTGGGTGACAATAGTTACAGTGCCTTTATAGCTACAAGGCTGCCATTGGAGAAAATGGCAAAATTCCTGGGCCGCCAACTCCAGCAAGTGCGAATACTATCTTAGAAGGAGAAGAAAATGAAGACGGTTGATTCAAAGGGCTGCTCGACTCACTCATGTTAAGATCTTAGCTCAATTAAACTCAGCCTGCCGATAAGGTAACAAGTGAGCAACCAAGAGACTTCAGAAGAAAAGCAATACGATTGGGAAGAGCGCTACAAGCAGCCGAATTCAGCTCCTTGGGACAGCGGTCTGCCGGCGCCAGAGCTTGAAGAATACTTTGCCAGCCTCATCAATACCGATAATATAGGCGAATACCCCAAACACGTCTTAGAAATTGGCTGCGGAACAGGTACAAACGCAATCTGGATGGCCAAGCATGGTTGTTCTGTCACGACAACAGAAATAGCTCCTACGGCTTTGGAAGCAGCCCAGAAGAAAGCCACCGAGGCCAAAGCTACTATCAATTTTCAACTGATTGATATTTGTGAAAGCGCTCCAGTTGCAGCTGCTACCCAAGACTTTGCTTTTGACCGAGGGGTCTATCACATCATCGAACTGGCCAAACGTGGCCTTTTTGTCGGAAGAGTGGCAGATGCGCTTAAAACAGGCTCCCTTTGGCTCAGTATCTCTGGCTGCAAAGATGAATATAGAGAAAATCCCGATGTCGGCCCGCCTCAGCTGAGCGCCATTGAGCTGCTTACACCAGTTGAGTCACACTTTGCCGTGGTCAAACTAGAACGCACCTACTTTGTCTTAGACAACGGTTCAAAACACCTGGCCTGGAAAGCGCTATTCCAAAAGCGCTAAAAGCTCTAAAGTTATTTTCGCGCCGTCTTATCAAAGAAGCCTATCGTTCTGACAATAGCGTCTTGCGCAAGAGCAGCATCAAAACAGTGGCCCTGCTTTGGATAAATATGAGTTTCAATAGCTGCTTTTAGAAGCTTCAACTGAGCCTCGGTTCGTTTTTCTCTTTGCAGTGGTACCGTGTAATCGCGATCACCGTGGAGAAGCAATACAGGTGGCATCCTGCCGCTCTTTGGCGGTGGCAAAACGAAACAGCCAGACATGCTAGACACAGCTCCTATTCTCTCATCACGCGCGGCGGTTGTTAGCGAGAGCTGTGCGCCAAGAGAGTAACCAAATAAGTAAATTTTTCGACCGCTGCCAAACTGTTTTTGCGAATAAGTGACAGCATCGCCAACTGTGCCTAGCCAATAAGAAAAATATTTGGACATCTTGCTGGAGTCGGCCCATTTGATGTTAACGCTATCAAAATAGTGGATTATTCCTACTACAAAGCCAGCTGCGGCAAGTTGTTCAGCACAGCCATGAAAGTAATCGTTAGGGTCACTGCCGCTAGAACCATAAAGAATCAGGACAACGGGCTTTCCACTGTCAACAGCAGGACGAATCCAATCAACTCGAATAGGTTTGCCTTTACTCAAGTAATGTTCAGTTTTTGCCTTTACCGCTACCTGGCCATGAACTTGTAATTGAGACTGTACTTGCGACTGAGATTGAGCCTGAACTGTGGCAGTAAAATGAATCTGAGAAGCACTAACGAAAGTGACTAATGAGAGTTTTTTCAGAAGATTTAAGTTAGCCTTTTCAATTGTCTTCAATGCATCCACGCGCCGAGTAATCACAATGTCTCTACTTAGCATAGCAGTGCGTTGCGCAGCTCAACGACTTTCTCTCTTCAAAATTAAAATAGTTGAGTACTCAACTATTTTCGTAATCAGAAGTACTGAACAGTTCGTAACGAAAATACTTGAGTGCTCAAGTATTTTCACTATCTGGGAATAACAAAGAAAACTGAAATAGTGGCTCCATCAAGAGTAGTTAAAGTGACCACACGCAAGTAATAAAACTAGAGTGATAAAACTAGATTGATAAAATTAGATCCCACCAAACTCTGGCGAGCGCTCCTGGTTGTTCTCACAATCGGAACCATTCTGTGCGTAGCAGATTACTTCTACTTCGCCCCTCGAATTAACCGAGGTATTACCTCTCGAATACTATTCCACCCGCCCGAAAGAAGCACCAACAATCCGATAACAATCAATGGAATTCTTGGTAAGCACCATAAGATAACCGGACCAGCGAAAAGCGAGATTATACTTGACTCGATCCTTTTTCAAGTCCCGAAAGACAAAGAACGAGGAGTGATCCTTGTTTCATTAGGGATAGGAAGCTCTATTAATTACCTGTGCGATCCATTTCAAATTGCCACCATGCTGCAACAAGGATTTTCAGTCTTCATTTATGACCACGTAGGTTATGGGCTTTCGTCGGGGCAATGCAATATCGATAGAATGGCTCCCGACGGCATACTGGCGCACGACTACTTAGTTGATGTACTGAAATATCCGGCCGGTTCAATTGTTGCCTATGGCGAATCATTTGGCACAGGAGTGACAAGCGAGTTGCACAAGAAGCGTCCGCTAAGAGCAATGATTCTCGAATCACCATTCACATCACCAAAGGGATGGGCAGATCAACAACTTAGCATAACCCAGATTTATCCAGATTTTCTTTTCATAGAACCAACATTCAGCAATCTAGACATGATTAAAGGTAAGCATCCTCCTGTACTCATAATTGGTACTACTTTAGACAAAAGCGTGCCCATTAACCACGCTCGCGAATTAGCGAGTCAGGCACATCAACCATTCCGTTATCTAGAATTGCCCAACAGTCAACATGTCATTATTGGCAAAGCAGATCGCAAAATTTTTTGTGATGAGCTCAAGCAATTTCTTGATCAAGTAACACCAGTAAAACAATAAATTACAGAACAGATTACCTGTCAGTTTTTTTGCTCTGAGCCATTATTTTTTGGCAACGCATCATGTTTAAAGACGTTATAGTCAAAAGTGAATTCGATATCAACGTCTGCCGGTGCTCCTGGTGGCAAGGCCTTAAAGGGTGCAGCATTCTCTACGGCTTTCAGCATGGCCTCGTCGGCACTGACTAGACCAGTCGTAGTAATCATACGCAGGTTAGACATGGTGCCATCGTTGTGCACTTTGAAAATTACCTTCCCTCTAAGCGATTCAGTATTTTTCGGTGGGAACCAACTGCGTTTGATACGTCGCTGAACAGAGGCCATATATGGTCCAAAATCTGTCTGACTGCCATCACTCAATTGCGTCCGAGGTGGTTTACCTGACTCACGAGAATTTACATAAAGATTTGATGTTGACTGACTTGACTCCGAACGGCTAGAACGAGGCTTCTGCTGTTCTCTAGCCACAAACAAAGTGATGATACCAAACAACAGTAAAAGAAAAAGTACTGCAACTAAAACGCGACCATCGCCTTCTTTCTTTTCCACTGCAAATTCTCTCTCGTTCTAGTTCTTACTCTTGTTCTTGCTCTTGTTCTTGTTCTTGCTCTTGTTCTTGCTCTTGCTCTTGCTCTTGCTCTTGCTCTTATTCTTGTTTTCTAGTACTAGCTATTAACTTACTTGTTGCTCTTCAACAGATGCCGCAAAGCCGAAATGTCAGCCCGCTTCATTGGTTTGTTAGTTATAGACGAGAACTGCACCACATCGCGCTGAGCCCAAGAGTAAATTGTAATTTCTACAGGGTAGCCGCGCTCTAACCATTTGAGATGAATGAAATTGCCTTTCATGTTTTGCACGATTTCTTCATCAATATCTTTGTACCCCCAATCGTTGAGGAGAAATTTGATCTCCTCAAAATCGTCGGTATAAGCATGCAAGTCTATATCTGAAGTTTGGCGAATTTCGCCACTCAGGGTGGAACCAATTAAGAAGGGATCAAAAGCCTCGATGATTTCCATAACCTCAAGAGCAATTTCACGCATTTCTCGTACGCGCCGAGCTACTTCATCTTCGCCTAGCTCAGCTTTTGTTATTTTGCCAACCAGCTCGCGAACCTTGCGATTGGAAGGCAAACGAGTCTGGCTTGATAGACCGAGCATCATCATTGCTCGCTCTTTGGCGTGTAAATATTCGCTCTCGGCACCCTCGACCATGAACCTGGCGGCTTCTTCTGCAAATCGCTTCTGAGTGTGTCTTCTCATAATTAAGCACAAGCCCTAGCTTGCTTTTAGTGCTCTCAGTCTAACATGACAGTTGCATGACATTTCACTGACACAAAATCAGGCTGTTTTTTTCTCTGCTGGACGAACCACCGCAAAATAGACCAGGGCTGCACTCAAGGCAAATGCAGCCATTACACCAGTCATGGCAATGGCCGAGCGCTCGTCGTAGAGACAAGCCACTATTGCACTAGACAAAGCCCCAACAATCATCTGGGTGAATGTCAATACTGCCGAAGCCACCCCGGCAATCTTGGGCATCGGGTGCAAACAGCCGTGCGCAGCATTAGGCGCTATCAGCCCATTGCTAAAAGTGAAGAGAAAAAGGCAGGGTAACAGGGTAGCCGGAGCAGCATAGCCAAGCAATGTCACGGCCACATTTATTAGACTGGCTATTGAAGCAATTAAGAGACCAGCAGCCAATGGCACTGTATGAGGAACATTGCGATCACTAAGCTTGCCATTAACCAAGGCGCCAAGCATGATACCTAATGCGGTGCCAGCAAAGAGATAACCAAATAGCTGATTGGATAATTTATAAACACCAATCAACAAAAGTGGCGAATTAGAAACGTAGGCAAATATCGCTCCAAACATCAAGGCATTAAGAGTGACATAGCCAAAGCTGACCCTGTGTTTGATCACCGTCAAATAACTTTGCTGCAAGGCCCCGAAAGTAAGTGGTTCGCGCTCGTGTTTTGCTGACTCGGCAAAGCCAAAGTACGTGACCAAAAAGAGAATCACGCCGCCCACAGCAAGGGAGCCATAAATCCAGCGCCAATTGCCAAACATGAGCATCCAAGCACCGAGAGTGGGAGCAATCATGGGGGCAAAGCTGCGTAAAATTCCTACATAAGAAAGCTTGGCACGCGCTTCGTTTCCTTCGAATAGGTCACGAATGAGGGCCATAGAAAGCACGGCAGCTGCGCCTGCGCCAATACCTTGCAATAAGCGACAAAACAAAAGCAATTCAATATTTGGAGCAAAAGTTGAGCCCAGAGCGGCGATAGCAAATATTAAACAGCCGCCAAGCAAAACTGGCCTGCGACCAAAGCGGTCAGAGAGCGGCCCGCCAGCCACCGGTGCCACAGCAAACCCAGCCAAGAAAAGACTAAGGGTCAAGGCCGCTGCAGCATCAGTAGTGTGTAACGAAGTAGCAATCGAAGTTAAGGCGGGTAAGCCCATATCGATGGAAAGAGGGGGCAAGGCGCCGAGGCCACCAAGGTAGAAGTTAAAAGCAATTGAGTTTTTGTTGATTGCCAACGTGATTCCTGAAAAGATTTCTGAAAGTGACTAGTTAAAGTAATGCCTGCGAGCATTGCCGCGCTACCCAAGCTTGGCTCTCGAACCCAATATCATGATTATACCGGGCTCTAGACCACCAGGCCCACCGGGGACGTCAAGTAGAGGCTAATCTTAAAATCGCGAGAACAAGTTATTATAAAGGCTACTTTCGTAGGTCTATAAATGCCAAAGCGCGTCAATTTTTTCGCAGCATTGTCTTTGACAATTCTATTCAGTATGCCCGTGGCTCAAGCAGCAGATACGCTCAATACGGCACAGACATTAGTTAGTTCTGGCCAAAGTTTTAGCTCGATCGATGCTACTGATATTAGCACTCCGCCATGCCGCAATTGGATTGACCGCGACGTCAAACAAACAGCAGTAGTGCTTTGTATTCACGGCCTTGGCCTCAACGCTGATGCTTTTAACGATTTTGGCACTCGCATGTCACAGCGCGGTGTGGCAGTTTATGCCATCGATGTGCGTGGCTTTGGCTCGTGGATGAAACTAAAGAACGGCGACTCTCTCAAATTCGCCACCTGCCTTGACGACATCAAAGCATTGCTACCAGTTCTCAGAGCCAATCATCCCGGTTTACCAGTCTTTCTTCTTGGCGAATCGATGGGTGGTGCCATTGCCCTGCGTGCAGCCTCAGTCTATCCACAATTGATGGATGGCTTAATTTCATCAGTACCATCAGGTCATCGCTACAAGTCTGACGGTACAGACTTGAAAGTTGGAGTTGAGCTCATTACTGGGGCACACAAACAATTTGATGTGGGCACATCAATTGTTGATCAAGCGACAAAAAACGATCGGCTTAGATCAATCTGGGAATCGAGCCCACTCAATCGCATGAACCTTTCGGCAGTGCAGTTGATTGACTTCCAATCGTTTATGGATGGCAATCATGACGCTGCTGCAAAAGTAAGTTCAATACCTGTGCTGATGCTTCAAGGAACGCTCGACAGGCTCGTTAAGGCTCAAGGCACGTGGGATTTGTTCAATACTCTTGTTACTATCGACAAAACTTTTATTGAATTGCCCAGTGAGCATCTTGTTATCGAATACGGCCGAGTAAAAACGAATACTTATGATTCAAACATGGCTCAGTTTATTTCTACGTGGATGGCATCAAATATAGCTAGTCGCAACAACAACAACAACAACAACAACAATATTAGCAACGCAAACAAATATATTGCCGAAGCCAATTCTGATACAACATTGCCTCAGCAAACAAACAACGTACTTGTTTTTTGCGCACCATGGTGCGCTCAATGCGACACCATAGATCAACAAATAAGTCTGGCTAAAAGATTGTTCGGCGAGCAAGTTCAGTTTAAGAAAGTCAATATAGATGATGCCAGCAATGCGACTCTAGTAAAACAACATTCTATTGTGGCCATTCCCTCATTTGTTTTCTTGAAGCGTGATGGCAGCGCTAGTTCAACCTTAATTGGCAATAGCAATTTTACCAATATCTCTGGGGGTATCTATGACAGCATGCAATAACATCAAGTTAGTTCTACTTGCCTCAACTTTTCTCTGCTTTGGCTGTAGCGCGAATTCAAATACACAAGTAAATGCACAAGTAAATTCACAAGCCGGTGCGCAATTTGCTCCACAAGTAACGCCGCAAGGGAATAATCAATCGGCAGGCACGATCATTGGTGCAGCCGGGGTTCCTTTCCAGGTAGATGATACCCAGATTATTCAAGCCCAAAGTCAGCAGGCTCGAAAGGTCGAACTTACAGTTACGGCGCCGATTGAAAAGCTTTTGCGAGAAGAAGACTACCGCGAACCACATCAACGTTTTTTGCTTGCGCTTTCGAACGGCACCTCAGTGCTTGTTGCTAACGATCTTGAATACGGTACTTTTGCACCAGTACAAGCCGGTAACATTGTGCGCATTAAAGGAGAATATATCTGGAACGAAAGGGGCGGAGTCTTGCACTGGACCCATAAATCTGACGAGCCGAGACACGAAAGTGGTTACATTGATTTCAACGGTATGCGCTATCAATAGGAAGCACTAAGTGGACGAGCCAGAAGCAAAAGCAGAAGCAAAAACAGCAATAGCAAAAACAGAAGAAGCTAAACCAACGAAACTGCAGGCATTGCAACTTGATTTGGCGCAGCGCCGCACACTGCTTGCCATGGATAGAACGCTACTGGCCTGGATTCGCACATCACTATCTTTGTTTGCTTTTGGCTTTACTTTGGCCCGCTTTGTTCATGATTTGATCAAAGCTAATTCTTTGCATGCCTTCAAATCCCAATCACCAGAGCAGCTTGGTATCACACTGATGCTGTTGGGAATCTTAGGCCTTGTTTGCGGATCAGCAGAGCACTGGCTCTCACTGAGAAAATTGAACGAAGAGCTACAAGTAGCCAAGTGGTCTTCGACTTTGGCCGTATCGTTAGCTCTAATAGTCATTAGCATTCTGCTTTTAGTTGACCTCATGATCAATTTGACACCACACTAAATCGGCAGTAGCCGATCACATACACCCTCACGTCTGGTACCCTGAAAGACCGCTAGCCCTTCTCTCTTGAAAAGGGGTAAGGGGAATGCGCCTTTACCAAGGAGAGTGAGCGTGAATAACTACGCCAAGAAATTTTTCACCGTTTTGTTAGCAGCAACTGCACTACTAGCACCAAATGCTGGCTTTTGCGCCGATGCCAAGAAGCCCAATATCATCTTTATTATGGGAGACGATATCGGTTGGTTGAACATCGGTGCCTACCACCAAGGCCTAATGGCCGGACGCACGCCGAACCTAGACAAGATGGCCCAAGAAGGCATGCGCTTCACTGACTATTACGCAGAAGCAAGCTGCACAGCAGGCCGTGCTAACTTCATTACCGGTGAGCTACCAATACGCACCGGCATGACAACAGTCGGCCAAGCTGGTTCACCAATTGGCATTCCAGACCAAGCAATTACCATAGCCTCGGCTCTCAAAGACCAGGGCTATACCACTGGCCAATTCGGCAAAAACCACCTCGGTGACCTCAATAAATTCTTGCCCACAGTACACGGCTTCGATGAATTCTTTGGCTACCTCTACCACCTTGACGCCATGGAAGATCCATCACACCGCAACTATCCAGCCGCTCTAAAAGAATCGGTTGGTCCACGCAATATGATTCACAGCTGGGCCAGTGATAGCGATGACCAAACAGTGCAACCGCGCTGGGGCAAAGTTGGCAAACAGAAAATCGAAGACGCTGGCGAGCTTTACCCAAAGCGCATGGAAACAGTCGACGACGAAATTTTAGCTGACACTGTCAATTTTATGGATAAAGCCAAGAAAGATGGCAAGCCATTCTTTGTTTGGCTCAATCCTACTCGCATGCACATAGTTACTCACCTCTCCGAAAAATACGAAGCTCTACGCACCGCTGAAAATGGCTGGAGCGTTCAAGAAGCTGGCATGGCCCAGATCGACGATATAGTTGGCTCAGTACTCAAATATGTCAAAGACAATGGCATGGACGACAACACCATTATCGTATTCAGCACTGATAATGGCTGCGAAAACTTCACTTGGCCAGATGGAGGACAAACTCCATTTGCTGGTGGCAAAGGCACCGCCTTTGAAGGCGGCTTCCGCGCTCCCGCTATTGTCCGTTGGCCTGGTAAAGTGCCAGCTGGCAAAGTAGAAAACGGCATCTTCTCAGGTCTTGATTGGTTCCCTACTTTCTTAGCAGCGGCTGGCAATGCCAATATCACAAACGAACTTTTGAGCGGCAAAAAAGTAGGTGATACCACTTACAAAGTGCACCTCGATGGTTACAACCAATTAGATGTGCTAACCGGCAAAGGGCCATCAAACCGTAAAGAAATCTATTACTTCACAGAAGGTACTCTTGGTGCTGTCAGAATCAACGACTACAAATATCGCTTCACCGATCAACCAAATGGCTGGCTCGGCGCAACCGAAAAAGTAGATTGGCCAATTCTGACAAATCTGCGCTTAGACCCACTTGAAAGAACCGGCATGTCAAACGGCAAGGGTGGCTCATTAGCCTACTATGACTGGTTTGCTTATGAGTTCTGGCGTTTCGTCTTCGTACAACAAGAAGTTGCTAAAACAGCGGCCACCTTTGTTGAGTACCCACCAATGCAAAAGGGTGCCAGCTTCAACATGGAAGCTGTAAAACAAGAAATCCAAGAAAAAATGAACGCTAGAAGCCGATAGATTGAACTAACTCATTGAACAAGCGACCACAGAAACAGCAAAACCCAGCCAAGCGAATCATTATCGCTCAGCTGGGCTTGCTGTTTTTGGGCTTAAACAATGCAACACTTGCTCTAACTGACACCAAAGATATGGTCTGGATTGCTGGTGGCGAATTTTCTATGGGAAGTAAAAACCCACTCAAAGAAATTTGTCAAACCAAGGCGACTAAATCTAGAGTTAAATCAAAAGCTGAATCAAAAGCTGAAGCATCAAAAGCCTGCCAGTCCCAGTCATCTTCAGCTGGCGATCACTGCACAGCGCAAGATGACATGCGCGACGCTCGCCCGATTCATCGCGTTTATGTTGATGGCTTTTGGATGGACAAAACAGAAGTGACCAACCACCAATTCGAAAAATTTATCAAGGCCACTGGCTATAAAACAATCGCTGAAATTGCGCCAACCAAAGAAGAATTTCCTACTGCACCAAAAGAAAATCTGGTAGCCGGTTCTACTGTATTTACTCCAACACCCAAAGCAGTACCACTACAAAATATGTTTCAGTGGTGGCGCTACCAGCATGGTGCCGACTGGAGGCATCCACAAGGCCCCCAGAGCAGCATCAACGGCAAGGGCAACTACCCCGTTGTACAAGTTGCTTATCCAGATGCAGCGGCCTATGCCAAATGGGCAGGAAAACGCTTGCCAACAGAAGCTGAATGGGAGTTTGCCGCCCGCGGTGGCAAAGATGGTGACACCTATCCTTGGGGCAATGAACTCAAGCCCGGCGGCAAATGGATGGCCAATATTTACCAAGGTCAATTTCCAGTCAAAGACACTGGCCTAGACGGCTTTGCCGGGCTAGCTCCAGTAAAACAATATTCCGCTAACAAATATGGACTCTACGATATGGCTGGCAATGTTTGGGAATGGTGCAGCGATTGGTATAGGGCCGACTATTACACCCAGCTGACGCAAGCATCAAAAGGTGTTACTAAAAATCCAGCAGGCCCAGATAGAGCCTTCGACCCAGCTGAACCGAGCGAACAAAAACGAGTACACAGAGGCGGCTCTTTTCTCTGCAGCGATCAATATTGCACGCGCTATATGATTGGCACCAGAGGCAAAGGCGAAGTAAAAACAGCCGCTAACCATCTAGGTTTTCGTTGCGTCAAAGCAGCTAAATAATTAGAGTTTGCGCACCGCTATTTCAACGTCTTCAAGATGTTCAAGGCGAGCTTTGATCAATTGCTCTGGCAGTTTCTTTTCTTTGGACAAGCGATGCTCATAGCTCAAACTAGACAACAGCGATACGGCGTTTCCAACCGTAGCCATACTGGTGGCTACAGTACCAACGATAGCGCCACGATAGAACATACTGAGCTGTTTACGGGGTCGCAGGTTATAACGATAAGAACCAACGCAACCCAAAATGCCTTGTGTCATTATTTGCCCACCAATGACTGGAGCTAGCAAATTGCTTTGCAAAGCAACTTTCTCTCTACGACGCATAATGGTCGTTTCACTATCTAACTGTTTTTTGAAAAAGCCTGAAGCGTCAGTATACATAGCTAAACGATCAGTGCCTGGCAAGGAAGTAATGATTGATGCATTGGTAGTCTTGAGTATTTCTCGCGCCTCTTTGAATTGCTGATTAAAAGCAGCTCCATCAAATTTTGGCCTCTCTCCTATTTGTTTTTCGAGAGTCTCCAAAGCCTGGCTTCTAGCATACTTGCCAGCAACATTACAAATTGTTGGAGTAACCATAGACATGGCACCACTGACAATAAATAGAACATTAGCTGGCCCGTTATATTTAGGCGTAGTGACACCGCGATAGCCACACCAGGCCCCAGCAGCTTCAACGGCACTGTATGAGGCATTGAGCAAATAAAAGAGATTTTGATAAGTGATATAGCCTTTTGTGTCAGCATTAAAATCAGAGTATTCAGCAATGAAGCAATTGCGCAACTCTTTTAAGATCTTGCCTTCGACAACTGCACCTTCATGGCCAGGGTGATCAGGATGCGCGGCAACTAGAGCATCTCGCTCGGCCAAGAGCCGATCTATTTCTTTCAGTTTTGCCACCACGAACTTATTGGCAGTTTTGAAATCAAATCCTTGGCGCTTGTTCATGATGCACTGAAGCATATTGGCACTCAACTCTAAGCAAGAACCAGAGCCACCAATAATTGACCCGGTCATGAGTGTGGTTAGGGCGCCATGCAACACGGGTTTACTGACTTGCAGTGGCCGACGTCGCCCTTTTTTCGTCTGCTCCATAAAGGCAATTTCAAACCCTAAACCGGCCGCCGCGGCAGTTTCTTGGCTAAGAAAATAACGCAGTTTTCGAAATCGCGGCTGTTTAGAGCTGTGCAATCTAAAATTCAAACTGAAGCGTTCTAGCTCAATTCCGGCCAACAAAATTTGCTTGGTCAGCTGCGAATATTGCTGCTCGGGAGTTAAAGAAGGGGTCGATGCATCAGCTAAAGCTAAGTCGGCTTGAGCAATGGTTTCGCTTTCGGCATAAGCAGCATATCCATTTAAACAGTTATTGCTATATTCAACGCCAAAAAGCAGTGGAGTTTGCAACACAGTCAAAAGAGTAAAAACGGAAAAAGCCTTTCGCACATTTTTCCATGCAGCAAATGAGGACAATCGCGTACACCTAGTCTGATTGTCCAACTGATACCCCGAGCGCTGCGCGCAGATATAAGCAAATCATGCATAGAGTAACCTCTTTACAGGCAGCACCGTGCTGAGAAGCTTCTAATTGCCACGCCCAGAAACAATGGTTACCAGGGAGAAACTATCGACTAACCGGCGCAAAAATGACGTCGTAATCGGGGCCAGCATCAGAAGATTGCATTATTATTTGGCAATCTGGAAAAATACGATGCAACTCAATCATTTCTGCCTTTCGAATTTGCATCTTAGGCAAAAACATCATTTTTAGAGGCAAACCTTTGAGAGCGACAATATCACTCGCTTTAATTGATGTGTTCTGGGCGTACAAGCTATCTAACTTTTTTAGTGAGCGCAGTGCCAGAAAGCCTTTGGAAGTCAGTGCCGGGTTAGAATTTATATTTAGAAACGTGAGATTAGTAAGTTTGCTCAAACTAAGTAAAGCATCGTCGGTAAGCCGGGTGCGTGCAACATCTAAACAGACCAAAGTAGGAATCTTCGAAATATAAGAAGTACTCTTAGAATTGAGCATGTTACTTGATATATTCAGATACTTGAGCTTATTTAAACGCACCAAGTCACGCATGCAGTCACCATTTAGACCACAGCTGCTCAAACTCAAACGCTCTAACTGATTTAGGTGAGCTAGAGTTGCAACAGTTTTATCAGTAACAGTGCAATCGATGACATCTAGGCGGTGCAGACCGGTTAGTCGACTGATTGCTGGAACCAGGTAAGCGTCTGGTTCTAAGTTGCGCAAGCGCAGTGAAAAGAGAGCGTTCGCATCCAAGCTCTCAAGTATTCGGGGCTGCTCACCAATATTAGCGTCAAGTTCAAGAAGTAAGCGAGCCGACTGCGGCACCGTAACCAGATTGGCGGCAGTACCGAAAAACTGACCATAGGCACTCTTGACCCGAATCCAATCTATTCCGGGCTTAAGTTCGTAAAGGCGTCCCAGTGATTGTTTAGGAAATTGCACCTGCCGCGTTTTCTTGGCGGCCTCAGCGCAGCAAGAATCAAAGCTACCAAGCAACATAAAACCACAGGCAGTGCAGGCGAAAGCCAGAGGCACAATCGAGAGAGCTCGAGATAATATCAACTGAGAAAACCACCCAGACATTAATACCCCTAATTATCACCCTCCAATTATACACTCTGATCACTGACTGGTGGGAGACGGTAGTGGCACGAGCCGCCTGGCACCATTAGTGATACCACGAGCAGCTTTGTCGCAGAACCTACAAGAAGAAGCCGAATTCGCCATTAGGAGGAAAACTTAGTCAGGCTATTGTCAGGCACGTCCTTTAACTTAAGCAATATCAGCTACCCCAACAGAGAGAACAAGTGCCATGCTTCAACTACTAGCCGCTCTAGGCAAACAAAGCCCCAAAACAACTCACCGCGGCCTTTCACAGCAATTTACTAAAGACTTACTAGTGCTAGTACCGGGACAAAAAAACGGTACGGCCTCCATGGCCCAAAAACGCAGTGCGCGCGGCTTTCTTGAACGGTTAGCCCTACTAGAGCCAGGCCACCTAGAATACATCGACATCTTTATAGAGGCCATCAATGAGTATAACGATGAGCTAATCGCCCACCTCGTCGGAGAATACAAAGAATGTCCAGAAGGCATGGTCGAAATGGTCGACTTTATCAATATAGAGATTCATCGGCGCAATATTCAGCACCGCACCCAACTGTCGGCAGTAATGGTTCGCGACAATAGTGCAGAGAAATTCACCGTAGTCTATCTCTATGCAGGTTGGTCAAGAAGCGGCAAACCAAGATGGCCCAGACACTTCCGCACTGACCATCTAATTGGCTAAATTTCGAATATAAGCGCTATGACCACGGAGCAATAGTATAATGACGCAAGCTTTAATCACTACTCGCAATTATCAAATGGCAAAAATACTCTTAATTGAAGACGACGAGCTGCTAGCGGCATCAGTTAGAAAATATTTGCAAAACCGCGGCCACGAAATTGAATGGGTTGCCGATGGCAAGGAAGGGCTTGACCGCCTGCGCTTTTATCAATATGACCTAGCCATCCTTGACTGGCAGTTGCCGAGCATGGATGGCCCCAGCGTCGTCAAAGAGTATCGAAACCACGGTGGCGTCTGCCCAGTTTTGATGCTAACCGGAAATAGCGACGTAGAGCAAAGAATCACTGGCCTTGATAGCGGAGCCGATGATTATCTGACAAAACCTTTTCACATTGAGGAGGTCAATGCCCGTATTCAAGCGATTCTGCGTCGACCGGCCAATCTTTTTCCGGCAACTTTATCCCTCGGCAATCTCGAAGTAGACATTGCTAGAAAAGTTGTAAAACGAGATGGCATAGCGATCAAGCTCTTACCCAAAGAATTTGCCTTGCTCGAATTTCTCTTACGGCGGGCCGATCAATTCTTCGACGTCAACGCCTTACTGAGTCATGTTTGGTCATCAGAATCAGAAGCAAGCGAAGCTGCTGTCTGGCAGGTGGTGAAAAGATTGAGACAAAAGCTCGATGAACCAGGCAGCGAATCAATCATTGTCAATGTCAAAGGCATGGGCTACAAAATTGATAGAAGCCGCATAGTCAGCCGCGGGATTACCTAGTGGCTGCGTTACAACTCTGGCACAAGGCAGCAGTTTTAATAGTGGCACCATTGGTGCTCGAAATAGTTATGCTTGCTGCAATCAAAGAAGGGCAAGATCAAGTCAATGCCGCCCAAGAAGCTGAGCGTGCATCAGCAGAGGTTATTTTCTATAGACTGAAAGGCATTCAAGCCAGTCTTGTGGGTATCTCCGACTCGTTTAACTATAGAGCCAGCGGCAAACAATGGCCACTTTATCGCTGCCAACGATCACTAACTTATCTCAAAGAGATACACGCCAGCCTCTTAAAAGAAGCCGATTTTAAAGACTCTCCTCTTGATCATGTTATGCAAGAAGTACGCACACTTATGCAAGACACCATCAACGACAGTAGAGCCGATGTTCATGACCTGCAAGTGGCAGACATGAAGACATTTCCCCAGATTAGTAAACTGGCATCAAAAGCCATGAAAGCCTGTGAAGCGACTCAAGAACAATGGCGTGTGTCCAATGTAGCAAAAGTTGCCGAAGTACGAAAAAAGCAAGAAAAGCTGAACCAGCTTTTACTCGGGACCTTACTCTCAAGCGGACTGTTTGCCATTACCCTTGGTGCATTTTTCCACAGAGGGACAATCAGTCAAATTAATGGTTTGATGGAAAATATATCGCGGTTAGCTAGACGTGAGCCCCTATTGCCAGCGCTTAGAGGCAGTAACGAACTAGCTAAACTAGATCAAGTTTTTCATTCGATGGCGCGTGATATTGAATCTCTAAATGAACGAGAACGCTCAGTTCTCGTCAACTCTAACGAACTGATTTTGCTCATCAACTCAGACCTAAAAATTGAATTAGCGAGCCATTCTATCTATGCCATATTAGGCATTAAAGAAGACGAGATTGTCGGACTCAGGGTTAGTGAAATCTCGCCTGATTTTGCGAGCGAGCTAGAATCTGCAAAGCAACACGAACAAAGCCGCTTCGAACTTTCTTTTGCCAACATCGCCGGCGAAGCAATAGAGCTTGAAGTTTCTACCACTTGGTCTGAAGCCGAACAGCATTTTTACTGTGTAGCCCACGATATCGGCGCCCGCAAAGAGTTAGAGCGCATGAAACAAAGTTTCATCGCTATGGTAAGCCATGACCTAAGAAGTCCAATATCGGCCAGTCAAGCAGCCCTTGAACTACTTAAGAGCGATTCTGACTGTGCTCAGTTATCAAAAGAAGGGCTAAATTTAGTCGATCGCATGGGCGTCAGTAATACCAGATTACTTGGTCTGATTACCGACTTGCTCGATATCGAAAAACTCGACTATGGGCTAATCACACTCGACTACGAGCTGGTGACATTCAACGATTTGGTATCTGAATCATTGACTGCAGTTCAAACTCTCGCTTCAGCAAAAAACATCAAAATAGATTCAGACGACAGCGACCGCTTTGTTTACTGTGACAGCGCTCGCATTATTCAAGTGCTGATCAATATTATTTCAAACGCCATCAAGGTCTCACCTAGCAGCGCTCAAATTGAACTACGCTTCAATCAAGAGGGCGGCTATTCCAAGATCGCCATCATTGACCATGGGCCCGGCATATCGGCCGAATTTATGCCTCACCTCTTTGACCGCTACAGCCAATCAACCGACAAAGAGCTAGCAAAACAAGGGAGCGGCCTAGGCCTCAGTGTGGCAAAAAAATTGGTTGAGCTGCACCACGGCGAAATTATTGTCAAAAGTGGCGGCACAGCAGAGACAGCCCGCGGAGCTACCTTCATCGTCAAACTTCCAGACAGGCAAAAAGCTTAACCCAGCGAGATAATCTCTGGGTTTAAGTCGCTAGGCCAGGGTGGTAAGTCTATTAGGGGGCTGATAAGTCTCTGATTAAATAGCAGTTGAGAGGCGATTAGAAAGGCAATGACAACTTCGCAAAATCCAGCATCCGCTGTAGAGAATGCCACTAAATATAGACTGGTGACCCGCAGCGACTTCGACGGCCTGGTCTGCGCAGTGCTTCTAAAACACATTAATATGCTAGACGACATCTTGTTCGTGCATCCCAAAGACATGCAAGACGGCAAGGTACCCATAACAAACCACGATATAACCACCAACTTACCTTATGTTGACGGCGTACACATCGCTTTCGACCACCATTCAAGTGAGATGACTCGCAACAAGGGCAGTAGAGACAATCACATCATTGACCCCAAAGCCATGTCAGCCGCCCGTGTTGTTTATGACCATTACGGCGGTGTTAAAACCTTCCCAGCCCGCTGGAACGACATGATGCACGAGGTCGACAAAGCTGACGCCGCCCAATTCAGTAAAGAAGAAATTCTCAACCCCACTGGTTGGGTACTGCTCAATTATTTGATGGACCCTCGCACCGGCCTTGGTCGCTTCCGCGACTTCCGTATCTCCAACTACAATTTAATGATGGATTTAATCGACTACTGCAAAGACCATGACATTGACGAAATCATGAAAATGCCCGATGTCCAAGAACGCGTTGAGTTATACAACACTCAGGCTGAACTATTCAAAGACCAAGTCAATCGCTGTTCAACTGTGCACAAAAATCTGATTGTGCTTGACCTGCAAAAAGAAGAAACTATCTTTGCTGGCAACCGCTTTATGATCTATGCAATGCATCCAGAAACTAATATTTCGATTCATAGATTGTGGGGCTTAAAGCAACAAAACACAGTATTTGCAATTGGCAAATCTATTGTTGATCGGGGCTCGAAAACCAATATTGGTGAGCTTTGCCTCAAGTACGGCGGGGGTGGCCACGAAAACGCCGGCACCTGCCAAATCGACAATGATAAGGCTGACAAAGTCTTAGAAGAGCTTGTTCATGCTATAAACAAAGATGGCTAGTTTAAGTATTTAGGTATCTTCTGAGAATCATATGCAGCAAGTCGAATTAGTCGTTGCGCTGCTTGCAATAATCGCCATAGTCGGAGCGATCTCTCAAAAGCTGAGGATCGCTCTGCCGATTTTGCTAGTATTGACTGGCATGGCCATTTCTATGGCGCCCAATATACCTCCAGTATTGCTTGAGCCAGATGCCGTCTTCTTCATTTTTTTGCCACCACTTTTATATCTTGACGCCTACAACACTTCATGGCGACAATTAAAAGATGTCGGAGAATTGGTGACAATTCAGGCTGTCGGCCTGGTTCTCGCTACAGTCGGAGCGGTTGCCGTAGCCATTCACACAGTGGTACCGGGCATGCCCTGGACAGCAGCACTCGCTTTCGGCGCCATAGTCTCGCCTACTGATGCCGTTGCAGCCTCGGCCATTGCTAAAGAAGTAAGGCTGCCCAAGCGCTTGATGGAAATCATCAAGGGGGAAAGCCTAACCAATGACGCCACTGGCCTAGTGGCATATCAATTTGCGGTGGCTGCTGTTGTCACCGGCGCATTTTCGTGGCAAGCAGCAGGCACTAAATTTCTTTATGTCGCCCTTGGTGGCATATTAGTAGGTCTAGCCACAGGATTTGTCTTGGTACGCCTGAGAACAAGACTTGAACACAAACCAGTTGAAATCATAGTTTCGCTACTTTCACCATTCATTGCCTATCTAACCGCTGAGCACTTACACGCATCAAGTGTCCTATCGGTTGTTACTGCGGGCATGATGTTGGGATGGCGCTCACCACTGATGCTTGGCTCAACCACACGTTTGCATGCCACGGCCAATTGGGACACTATTGCTTATCTTCTCAATGGTTTTTCTTTCTTGCTAATGGGCCTACAACTGAGACCAATTCTCGAAACGGTCAAAGCTTACCCAGCACCGCAATTAGTACTATGGACGGCAACGGCGGCCTTAGCCCCTCTGTTAATACGCTTTGCATGGACATTTGCACTTGTGCCAATTTACACTGTCTTTAGAGGGCTAGAGCATCCAAGCTGGAAGCACTTATTTGTTTTTTCATGGTCCGGCATGCGCGGCGTGGTATCACTGGCAGCAGCTCTAGCTCTGCCTTTGACTTGCAACAATGGGGAAGCATTTCCCTATCGCGATTTGCTTATCTTTCTCACTATTGCAGTAATCAGCTCTACACTTATCATTCAAGGAATCACCTTGCCAGCAATCGTCAAACTGTTCGAATTTGAGCCCGATGCGTATAATGCAGCCGAAGCAGAACGAAACGCCAGATTAGTGCTTTCAAGAGAAGCGGTACGAAGAATTGACGAACTGGCCCGCTCAGAAAATATCGACTTAGAAGACCCAGTGTTACAAAAACATCTAAACAAATATCTAGAAAGTGCTTTGGCAAATATGGGCCCAGAATCTCGCAATCAACCTAGTTTGCTTTTATGGCAGCGCGTCAAAGGTGAGGCACTCAAAGCACAACGGTCAGTACTTTTAAAAATGCGCAACAGCAACGAAATTGAAGATGTGACTTTTAGGCTGATTCAAAACGAACTCGATCTAGAAGAAACAAAAATGGACAGCCTCGACTAATGGCAAAAACTCTAATAACCCTTATTATGCTGCTCGCTCTCGGCTTACCGGCTCTTGCTATGGAGAAGGAAGTTAAGCCACCAGTATTTAACTCTACAGAAAGGGTCATGGCTTACTACGGCCCTAAAGTTAGAGCCAAACTAAAGCCTCTTTTCGCCAGCCAAGTCATTGCCTATCCGCCTCAGGCAATGACTTGGATAGCATTGAAAGAAGAAAAACTACTATTGCTCTTCGCCAAAGACAAAGTTGGTGCTTACAAAGAAGTTCTACGCTATCCCATAATTGGCTCATCAGGAGCAGCGGGACCGAAATTGAAAGAAGGTGACAAGCAGGTGCCTGAAGGCTTCTACAAGATAACTGGTTTTCGCCCTAACCTAGTAGCGCACATTGGTATGGATATAAGTTATCCCAATGCTAGCGATCGCCGCCATGGCCAAGCAGAAAAGCGCAAAAATCTAGGCGGCGACATTCTCATTCATGGCAGCAAATGGTCAACCGGTTGCCTGGCCATGGGCAACGAGCCCATTGAAGAAATGTTTGTTCTGGCAAACGATGTCGGTGCCAAAAATATCTCCTTGCTCTTCGCTCCCTGCAACTTGCTACATTCGGCTCCAGCAGTAGACTTCAAAAAACAGCCGGCTTGGCTTCGAGATCTCTATAGAGACTTGCGAAGAGAAATGTCACGCTATTTTATTTAGTTTTTGCCTGCAAATTCTTGCGCAGAAATTCTGCCATTTTCAATATACTGGCGTTCCATTCGGCTTGGCTGCCACCACCACCGTGACCGCCACCAGCAATGGTTATTAGCTGAGCTTCTACTCCAGCTTTCTTGCACTGTTCAAGCATTGTTGTGGCCTGATTATAGGGAACTAGTTTATCGCTGTCGCCATGAATCATAAGAATGGTGGCATCACCAGCATTTAAATAGTGGGCCGGGCTGGCCTTCTCAAATAAATCGGGGCTTTCAGTGCGGCTCTTACCGATAAAACGCTCGGTTATTTTTTCAGCTTCTTCTGGCAATGGTAAAGACAAATTGGTCGGGCCAGCCAAGCTAACAACCGTACTAACTGCGCTTGAAACCAATTTGCTTGTATCGTTAGATGAAAGCGGCTCGCTATTATCAGTGGTGCCAAGAAAAAGAGCAAGGTGTCCACCAGCTGAGCTGCCCAGAGCACCGATACGTTTGGGGTCTATATTGAGCTCGGCAGCATGATTGCGCAAATAACGCACGGCTGCTTTAGCATCTTCGACCTGAGCCGGAAAACGAGCATGAGGCACCAGTCTATAGTCAATTGAAGCGGTGACAAAGCCGATTTGACTAAGCATGTAAGCGCAGCCCAGCATGTCTCTTTTGTGACCAGCGGCCCAACCGCCGCCATGAATGCACAGCACAGCAGGAAAAGGGCCCTGGCCCGACTTCGGACTGACAATGTCCATCGTCAGGGCCTGACCGGTGGCACTATCCGTTTTGTCAATTGAATAACAGACGTCACGCTGCAAAGTCAGCGTGGGAGGAGGCTCGGGGTAGGCTTGAGCACGAGCGTAAAGAAAAGTACCGCAGCCAAGCAGCAGCACCAGAAGCAACGAAAATGGCGAAAATAGTGTGACCCATTTCGCTCTTTTAGCCTCAGACTGCCGTTTGCCACTCATTTAATTGCTCCAAGTCACAACAGTCTATAACATTGCCAAGCTATACTAATTATAGATTCTGCAAAAGAGGTCTTCGATGATTTGCCCCAAGTGCGAATATAGGCTTGCAAGCGAATGGATTTGCTGCCCGAAATGCGGTTTAGCGATAGCACCAGAGTCTCGCATTGAAGACCCTAAAGAGACAAAGTATGGCGCTGGTGTTCGAGCGCAAGTCTTAGAAGTAATTGTTAGACAAGCGATTGCCGGCGCACCATGGAAAGAGATTTGCTACGGCCCCATGGAAGTCAATAATATTTCAATCGAAGAGGTTGAAGAAATTCTGCGCAGGCGCGGTCAAGGCGGATCATTCTCTGCTTCAGTACTGAAAAAGCCGAAGACTCCAAGCGGAACTGGCAATCTTGCAAATGCCACACCTGGCAAAAAACTAAATTTGATCGCCACAGCTTTAACTAGCCTGCTCAAGATTATGCCAAACGCCGATAGCAAAGATCTAATCGCCGGAGAGCAAATTGTAGCGGAGATTAAAGCGGTCGAATCAGAGCTTGAGGCAGCAAATCAATCTGCCTGGTATCAAGTATCTGAAGCGAGCCTCCAGTCAGATTTAGAGCGAGAATTAGCCAAACGTCCACCACATAATCCCCAAAGTGGCGGCAGCAATCCCTTTACCTAATTAGTTATTTCACCAAGAGAGACACGAACAGACAAGTTCGTGTCTCTCTAATCTCATTGCTTACCCAGAGTTGGTCTATGGGTTAGTAGATTCTTTTTCTTGTTTTACAGTGCTGGTCGAGCCATCAACACCAACAGTGGTGCTAGCACTTGATTTTTTATGAGCAGAACCAGCAACGCCTACTGCATGCGATTCTTTCTTCTGCTCGGAGGTAACACTACCATCGACATTAGCGCGAACAGCGTCTTTCTGCTCTTCTACTTTGGCGCCGCCAACACCAGCTTCAGCGCGATAAGTGCTTTTCTTAGCTTCTACAGCATTAGCACTTTCATTTTTAACAACTTTAGTTGTTGAAGCGGCATTTGACTTGACTTTGACGCTTGTCGAAGCAGAGCCAAGTGGGGTTTCTGTTTTGATAGATGTTGAGCTAGTTTCATCGGCAAACGCCACTGACTGACTAAGCAACATTGCCACGCCTAGAGCTAGCGTGATTTTTGAATTTACGAACATTGATATTCTCCTCAGAACTGTCTTAGACATATGGTATTTGGGGTCAGCGACCAATCTAATTACAAGAATGAGCTTTGCACGCCCCTCGGCGAGCAGAGACGGCCCCGAACAAGGCTGGTTCCTTTAATAAGATTAGCTTCGTGTAACCAACTTGATAGAAGCAAAAAATCTGCTGCAGGGAATAAGGTATTGGGAACTTTGCGGGCTTTCAGCAGTCTTGCCAAGTCGATCATCAAACAACAACATAAAGAAACAATGCCCGAGATTACTAGCGACAATTTAGAGAATCATCCGCCATACACCACATCTAGCTTCCACAGAGCTAGATGGAACGTCATGGATATGATTACTCTTATCTCTACAAAGACAATACCCACCCACATCTTGACCGATTTCGATATGGAAGAAGCTGAGATTCTGCGATCTAAGCTCTCAACTGAAGAGAGCAAGGTAACTGTTACGGCCATCATCTTAAAAGCTATTGCCATAGCCCAGCTCTCGAATCCCCAAACTAGAGCGCTTAGGCTGCCACTCGGCCACATAATCCAGCGCAAAGAACCAGTTGCAGGCTTTACTGTAGAGCGCATGATTGGCACTCAGCCAGCAGTCTTTTTCGGCATAATAAATGACGCCCACACAAAGCCATTGGCACAAATCGCTAAAGAATTGCAGAACCATGGCACTGGCGAAATTATGAGTGTGCCTCAGCTGGCCAAAGAACATGTACTTAGTATGTTTCCTTGGATACTGCGGCGCTTCTATATTGCCATTGCCTTGCATATTCCTTTTTTGCGCCAAATCGTCAACAGCGCCACCTTTGGTCTCACATCTTTAGGTAAGTTCAACCTCAACACTCTTTTGGCACCCAATATCAGTACCTGCATTTTTGGTGTTGGCACAGTAGAGCCACGCGTGAAAGTTATTGAAAACGAAATCAAAGCCAGGCGCATGATGTCGGTTGTCTTTTCAGCAGACACCAAAGTAGTCGATATGAGTCAAGCAGCCAAATTTTTAGCAACAATCCAGAAGCTGATTGAAAGCGGCTTGTCTGGTCATCTAACTGATGAAGAGCAAGCCCAAATACACCAATCTAGCGTTTCATGCTAACGTTTCATACTTAGAGAAATGCGCTTGCGCTCTTTGTCGACAGACAAAACAGTCACTTGCACTTTCTGCTGAACAGTGACTACTTCGCTAGCATCTTTGACAAATTTATCTGTCAATTGACTGACGTGTACCAAACCATCTTGGTGTACACCGATGTCAACGAAAGCACCAAATGCAGTGACATTGGTGACGATGCCAGGAAGTTTCATTCCTTCGTACAAATCATTTATTGAGTGTACACCTTCAGCAAACTTCACTGGCTCTAGCTTAGCGCGCGGGTCGCGGCCGGGCTTCTCTAACTCTTGCATGATGTCGCGCAATGTTGGCAAACCAATTTTGTCAGAGACATATTTATTTAAATCGATTTTCTTTCTGATCTCGCTATCAGACATCAAGGTGGCCAAATCAGTACCAAGATCTTTGGCCATGGTCTCTACAACTTTGTAACTTTCAGGGTGAACAGCACTTGCATCAAGCGGATTTTTTGCCTCGCGAATGCGCAAGAAACCGGCACTCTGCTCGAATGCTTTAGGCCCTAGCCGGGCAACTTTTTTGAGCTCGGCCTTAGACTTGAACGGTCCGTTTTCTTGGCGGTGAGCAACAATATTGGCAGCAATTTGCTTGCCCAATCCTGACACATAAGAAAGTAGTTGCTTACTAGCGGTATTTAGTTCGACACCGACCGAGTTAACGCAGCTAACCACAGTGTCGTCTAGACTGCTCTGCAAAGCCGGCTGATCGACGTCATGTTGGTACTGGCCAACTCCAATCGATTTGGGATCGAGTTTAACCAGCTCTGCTAGCGGGTCCATCAAGCGGCGACCGATTGACACTGCCCCACGAACAGTAAGATCGTAATCAGGGAACTCTTCGCGTGCTACATCTGAAGCTGAGTAAATCGAGGCACCACTTTCATTGACCATAACAATCTGCGGCTCGTCCATTGAAGCTGCCGCCCAATCGATAGCTCGCAAAAATTCTTCAGTCTCGCGGCCAGCAGTGCCATTGCCGATAGCCACAGCTACGACGTTGTATTTCTTACCTAACTCTACAATTTTCTTCACGGCAGTCAGTTTAGATTGCTTGGCACCATCGCCAGAGCCGTCCATGTGTGGATAAATGACATCGTGATGCAATAAGTCGCCCTGCTGCCCCAAACAAACTAATTTGCAACCGGTTCTAAAACCGGGGTCGAGAGCGATCATGGCGTGTTCGCCTAAGGGAGGCGCCATCAAGAGTTCGCGCAAATTGCGAGTAAAAACACGAATAGCCTCGAGATCAGCTCTCTGCTTTAATTCGGCTCTCAATTCTGTTTCCATCGACGGAGCAAGAAGTCGATCGTAGGCATCTTCAACAGTAATTTCTATCTGGGCCTTGCAAGCACCATCGCCCTTGAGAAAATTATTGTCCATGATAATTAAGGCGTCTTCGTCGTCGGGTTTAATCGACACTTTTAAAACGCCTTCGCTTTCACCACGAAAGATCGCCAAAATTCTATGAGATGGCGCTGTGGTTGCCTTCTCACTCCAGTCAAAATAGTCTTTGAATTTCTGACCTTCTTGTTCTTTGCCTTTGGCCACCTTCGAATATATTGAGCTGTTCTTGGTCCAATAGGCTCGCAACTGCTTGCGAGCGACAAGATTCTCGCTCATCCATTCAGCCATGATGTCGCGAGCGCCAGCTAAGGCTTGCTCAACGGTCTCTACGCCTTTCTCTTTGTTGACATAGGCCTCAGCAGCCTTGGACACATCTTTAAGCTTAAAGGTGAAAATCTCCTGGGCCAGAGGCTCCAATCCTTTTTCGCGAGCAACGCTGGCTTTTGTTTTGCGTTTGGGTTTGAAAGGAAGGTAAATGTCTTCGAGATCATTAATAGAATTGGAAGCCGTTAGCTTAGCAAGCAGCTCATCGGTCAATAATTCGCGCTCTTTCAATGATTTGAGCATTGAGTCGCGGCGCTTATCGAGCTGCTGGAGGCGCTCTTGCAGATCGCGGATATTGGCAATTGCCACCTCATCGAGAGTACCGGTGGCCTCTTTGCGATAGCGAGCGATGAAAGGCACTGTGCAATCTTCAGAAAGCAAGTCGATTGTCGCTTGAACCTGCGCCACGCCAATTTTCAGCTCGTCGGCAATTTGCTTTGCGTAGTTAATTTCGCTCTTTTCGGCCGCTTTTTTCTTAGTGCTGGGCTCGATCGTTTCAGTGCCTGTCATTTTCTCAATTTCCCTGTAAACATCGCCTTATAGTACGATACTCGGCCAAATTTCTCCTGAAGAGTGTTTATTTTAGTCAGGTGCTAGAATCTCTTTAGTTAATGTTTTGAGGACCAGCCAATGTTGAAGACACTGATCAAAGGAAATCTGCCTTTACTGAAAACAATCTTCATTGCTGGGGCAGTGGTAGGTGCAGCAGCCAGTTCGGTTGTCTCTTTGGGCGTCGGTTATGCCCTCGGCAACTTGTTCGCTTCTAAATCAGGCAAAGAGTTGCGTGAAGATATAGCTGACAAAGCCAGCGAGTTTGCCGGTGGAGTCAAAGATAAATTCGCTACTGCCGACTACAGCGAAGATGAAATCTAAAACTAGCTAGAGTTATCTAGGCAAATTTGTCGAAGCAAAATTATCGTAGCACCATATATAGTGACAAAAAAAGGGACGCAATGCGTCCCTTTTAGTTTATTTGCCTACGGCTATTACAAGACCTAAGTCTTAGACAGCAGCGCCTAGTTTGGCATTCAATGTGATTTTGGCATTGAATAGACGTGAGATTGGGCAGCCAGCTTTAGCTTTCTCTGCGCACTCTTCGAACTTAGCTTGGTCAGCGCCAGGAATATCAGCGACTAGATCAAGAACGATTTCAGTAATGGTGAAACCAGCGTCGGTTTTTTCCAAAGTTACTGTAGCTTCAGTATCGATTGACTTAGCAGTCAAACCAGCTTCGCCAAGAATGTTTGAAAGAGCCATAGAGAAGCAACCAGAGTGAGCTGCTGCGATTAGCTCTTCAGGGTTGGTTCCAGCGCCTTCTTCAAAGCGAGTACCGAAAGAATATTGAGTTTTGGAAAGAACGCCACTTTGGGTGGAGATTGTGCCTTTGCCATCTTTTAGACCGCCAGCCCAGTGAGCTGATGCTTTACGTTTCATAGAACCTCCGGATGTCAACTGCACAGCACATCGGCGGCAGTTGAATTTGTCATTTTGGTGCACCCAGTATATAAGATCCGAGCCTGTCGTAGAGTCAATCTAATCTCAACGTAAACAAAGCAAAAATCTCAAGTCATGGCTGACAACTTGAGATTTTTGCATACTTTCAGAATTTCAACGTCAGCCAGCGGCTTTCTGCGGCTGCTTTGCTCTAACGACGGCGATCATCAACGATGACGCAATCGCCTTTATCTTTCTCATTGCCATAAATGGCTCCGCCGATTGCTCCAATCACTGTTCCCTTAACCATGTCACTCTTCTTGTTTCCAAAGACGCCACCTAAAACAGCGCCAAGACCGGCACCTTTCAAACTATCGTCAACAACTTCACTTTTAGCGCAGACAACTTTTTCAGGCTGACGGTGTGGGTGAGGTTGTTCTTGCTCACGAGGGTAACCACGATCATTACCACCACTCGGATAAGCAACGCGCTCATCTTTCATGTGACCAGCGAGGGTCTCGCCTTTACGGCCGCCTGTCACAATCAGAGTACCGTCTTTGACAATTTCAAGGTCGAAACCTTGGCCACGAACACTTTTCTCTTCTTTTTCAGAAGTTCTCCGAGCCAAACTGTTGAATGAATGGGGTGAGAGATTCTGAGCTTCATCGCGCAAAATGTTAGCAGCTCTGATGCCGTCTCCAGAGTCAAGCATTGAAGCCAATGCACTTGATTTGCGTTCGATAAGGTCGTTTGAGATTTCGCGTCCAGCCATGTGATTTCCTCCAAGAAAGTGCGGTGTGTTCACCGATGCCATTACATTACATTCGAGTTGTGGCAATTTACGGGCATTTGCCAAGCGGCACAATTGAATCGAGATTAAATGTCGAAAGGCCGTACTGGCGGCGATCGAGCGAAGAGTGATTTAGTGCTGCTTCTTGAGAGACAGTTTGCACTCGGCAGCAACAGCCTGCAAGCGCTGCTGGGCAGCAACGTCAATAACTACAGGCGTGCGCACAGGCAGCTCGCTGCGTCCCGGCAACTGCCCATGCTCAGGGCGGGGGGCATTGGCGGCGTACTGGCGAGAAATATTGTCTAGTTGGTTCAAGCGAAGATCTTGATAGCGAGCACAGGGGTCTTTCTCTATGGCCTTCTGGCGCATGTCAGCCAAAGAGCGAGCTGGACCAGAAGACTGAGAAGGAACCTCAGCTGACTTGGGGGCGTGATTTGGGCGGCCCTTGCCGTCGTCAACAAGCACTAATTCGGCCTTTCCCTGCATCACAACAAGAAGGTTCACGCCCAATGATTTGTCGTCTTTTCTTGAAATCTCGCGCACCAAGCGACTGTATTCACGAGGGCTCATGCTTTCAAATTCATGACGAAGCTGATTAACAACCTGCTTACCCTGCCCACTATCAAGCATGGAAGCCAATCGATCAGACTTTACCTCAATCGATTCAGAAGGTCGGTTCGCTACCATAGTAAATTCTCCAAGAAAAATAGACGAAAGTCTAATCACACATTAGTGCTTATTCTTGGCAAATTAGGGGCAATTTAGGGGCATATCTCCGAGAATTTGCTGAGAGCCACGAAACTATTGTGGCGATTTTACTGGAGCTGGAGATGGAGCCGGAGATGGCGATGGAGCAGCGGCAACCGGCTCTGGCTCAGGCCCGCTTGGTCTGCTAGCAAAATCGAGACGTGTTTTAAAATCGCTACCGACGACTAACCTGGCGTCATAGGTGCCGCTACCGTCTTTCTTTTGGAAGCCTTTGATTAAGGCCGTGTGGCCTTTCTCGACCAAACTCTTCAGCTCGTCATCACTCAGTTCTTTGCCAAAGACAGTACGCCAAACCGTGAAATTGCAACCTTCACGCCAACGGCTACAGCCAGCACCTCTTGGAGTGAGCCTGACAGCACCTATCTCGTTGGAACCCTCAGCACTAGCAGTACTATCAGTACCCTTAGCCTCAGCACCGACCAATCGGCTCTTACACTGAGGGCAGGCGCCTATGCCGGCAGAAGCAGATGAGCCAGAAGAAGAAGAAGAAGAAGAAGAAGAAGAAACACCACCGCCTAAGTCATATTGAATTTTGCCTTCTTCATTGAGAATCAGCTTGGCGTCATACTTGCCGCTGCCATCTTTCTTCTTGAAGCCTTTAATGATCTTGGTTTCGCCTTTTTCAACCAAGTCTTTCATCTGACTTTCGCTTAACTCTTTACCGCGCTGCTCTTTCCATATAGTGAACGTGCAGCCTTCTTTCCAACGGTTGCAGCCAGCACCTTTCGGGGTGAGGCGCACATACCCTTTTTTACACAACGGGCATGTGCCAAGACTGCTACCATCACTCGGCGGTATAGATGGCCCAGAAAGAGCCGCACCACCGGCGGTGACATCAGGAAGTATGCGTCTGACTAAATCTGATATGTCACTATCAAAAGAGGCTGGTTGCAATTTACCGTCTTGCATATCGGCCAGTCGCTGTTCCCAAATAGCAGTTAAGGCTATGTCTTTTAACTCGTTATGTACTTGGCCAATCAGTGCCTTTCCCTTCTCTGTCGGCAGAAGGGCTTTCTTACTGCGTTCCACGTAGCCAGTTTGCAGCAATCTTTCGATAATGGCGGCTCTTGTAGCTGGTGTACCAAGACCTTTTTGCTTCATGTACGAAGCCAAATCTTCATCGTCTAATTCTTTGCCAGCATTTTTCATAGCGGTCAAAAGACTAGCATCGTCATATGGCTTAGGAGGAGTAGTCTTACCCTCTTTCAACTCAAGTTTGCGCTTGGGCACCTGCTGCCCTTGGGTCAAAGGCGGCAGCTGTTGAGCGTCTTCTTGCGAATCTTTGTCTTTCCCTTTGCCTTTAGTTTTGGGCTCTTCTTTCTCTTCATCTTTAGCTTTGCTAGCAAGAACAGTCCAGCCGATTTCTTTGATTACAAAACCTTTGGCTCTGAAAGAGTGTTCGGCCATAGTGATAATCGCGGTAGTTTCATCACGCACTTCTGGTGGCAAGAAAATGCTGAGAAAACGGGTGGCCACAAGCTGATAGACGTTGCGTTGCTGCAGCGGTAAACTAGCAGGTAAATCTTTATGGGTTGGAATAATGGCATGGTGATCTGTTAGTTTGCCATCATCAACATAACTCTTGGTTAGCCTTGGTCTAATCAAGGCCGCTGTAATATTGCCAGGAACTATTCCCTCTTGAGTGAAAGCTTCTTTCACTTCTTTGGTAGCAAGTGGGCCTTTTAAAAGCACAGAGAGAATGCGCGGCAACTCGCCCACCATATCAGTCGATAAATGCCGCGACTCAGTTCTCGGATAAGAAAGTAACTTGTGCTCTTCATACAAACTTTGAGCAATGTTCAATGTTTCTTGAGCGGTATAACCAAAGCGTTTGTTAGCGTCTTTTTGCAAGGTGAGCAAGTCGTAGAGCGCTGGTGCGTTGGTGCGCTTCTCTGTGGTTATAACCGATTGCACCAAACCATGCTCACATGGCTCTACTGCTTTGACAATAGCTTGTGCTACAGCTTTGTCGTGCAAGCGTGTCTGTGGCTCAGCCTCAGCCGTGGCTGGCGTTATATAACGAGCGATGAAACCAGGCTCAAAAGTAGCGATAATTTCAAAAAACTTTGCTGATGTAAAAGCATCAATAGTTGTTTGACGATCGACAATAAGCGAAAGAGTTGGCGTTTGCACGCGACCAATAGTACATAGCTGATTATTGATGGTAGTGTATGCGCGCGTAAAATTCAGACCAATAACCCAGTCAGCTTGCGCTCGCGCTGCAGCTGCGTCGGCCAAGCTATCAAAAGCACTAGAAGACTTGAGCTTGCCCAAGCCATCTTTGATTGCTTCAGCTGTCAGAGAACTTATCCACAGACGTTCAACTGGTTTTTTGCACTCAGCCAACTTATAAATCAAGCGGAAAATATGTTCGCCTTCACGCCCGGCGTCTGTTGCACAAATAATAGAAGTAGTGGCAGGATCTAAAAAGAGTTTTTTGATGACATTGAATTGGTGCGCTGATTTTTCAACAACGCGATATTTCCATTCAAGCGGAATCATCGGCAACTGCTTTAAGCGCCAAGGCTTACCCCAAGCTGCGTTCATTTCCTCTGGTTCGGCCATCGTCACCAAGTGGCCGAAGGCATAGGTGACGGCATAGTCATTACCCTCGAAATAGCCGTCGCGCTTTGCTGTAGCACCGACCACAGCGGCAATATCTTTGGCAACAGAAGGTTTTTCAGCCAGAACGACTTTCATGCTTGGCAACACTCACAACAATCAGAGAGCGGAAGAAATATGATGAGGCCATGTTATCGCTTTGAGACTTGCTCTTCAACAGCAAACAGAAAAGACAGCTAGCGTATACGCGATCGACCCGAGAAGGCTATTCGCTAGATATAAATTCGCACACTGCGCTAATCACATTTTGATCGCGCAAGACGCCACGGTGACCAAGTTGATTGACAGGTAAATAAGTAGAATTGACCCACTTCTGACTAATAATGTGTGAGGTCTTCGCCGAAATAATCTGATCATCGATAGAGTGGACTATTAATCCGGGTAAGTCAAAGGTGTCCACAAGCTCAGAAGTAGTAATGTTGACGCGCACCCCGGCCGCCTGTAAATGGCCAATCATTTCTTCTACTTGTTCAGGATCTAGGCCCTTAGTCATGGCAAAATATCGAGCAAAATTTTCATAACTCTCGGGCGGTGCGAGAAGCACAGCTTTATCGACGGCCAGCCCTTTGTTAATGGCAATAGACAAAGCGGCACTACCGACTGAATGGCCAATGATTGCTTTGAGCCGCTCAAAGTAGCGCCCGACAGTTAAGATGCCGTCTGCCAATTGCTCAATGCTGGCGCTCTCACCGCTCGACTCACCATGGGCAGGAAGATCCATCGTTATTACGCGAAAGCCTAATACCGTGAGGGTCGGGACGTATGAAAACATGTCGGACTGGTCACCAGCCCAACCATGAACCAGCAAAATTGGCTGCCCTTGACCCCAAGCCCGAACAGCCAGCTGACCCTCTTCGTGAACGATATTTAAATCGGTACGAGGCAAATCAACTTTGGGTTGGCGTAAGACCTTTCGTCTGCCGGCTGGTGTGAGATATTCACGAGCGACGTCGGCCGGATCTATAAATGTGTGCTGAAGCGGCTGCATTTAGTTCTGAAATCGACGACAGAAAAGAGTTCTACAAAAATGTACCTAGCCGAATAGTAGCAGATGACTTGCATCAAGCAACCAATGCATAAGGCAATTTGACAATATAGACCGACCGGTCTAATATAGAAATATCTCACAAAATTATCACCCCAGATTGTCCTCTAAAGAAAGCCATGTCAAAACTCGCAGACACCGCCATTTCCATCCTCGATCTCGCCCCTGTACGGGCAGATAAAACGCCGGCAGATGCAATGCATAACAGCCTCGCCCTGGCACAGCATGGCGAAAAGCTCGGTTACAAACGCTTTTGGTTAGCAGAACATCACAACATGCCCGGCATCGCAAGCGCCGCTACGGCCGTTCTGATCGGCTATGTAGCTGGCGGAACCAGCACAATCAGAGTTGGCTCTGGCGGAATAATGTTGCCCAACCACGCTCCGTTGGTGATTGCTGAGCAATTCGGCACTCTTGAGGCTCTCTACCCATCACGCATTGACTTAGGTCTGGGCAGAGCACCTGGCACCGACCGGGCTACGGCTCACGCTCTCAGACGTGGCCTTGACGCCAGCGGACATGATTTTCCCGAACTGTTGGCTGAATTGCAGCGCTACTTAGGGCCACCCACCTACGATCAGAAGGTCAAAGCTTACCCAGGCAGCGGCCTCGAAGTGCCAATCTGGTTACTCGGCTCAAGCGATTTTAGCGCTCGCTTGGCCGCTCACGAAGGTTTACCTTTTGCTTTTGCTAGTCATTTTGCGCCAGAAGAATTGCTTTTGGCAATCAAGCTCTACCGCAGCAAATTTAGACCATCTAAAACTTTGCAAGAACCCTATGTCATGATCGGTGTTCCACTTGTTGCGGCCGACACAGACGAGCTAGCAAACAATCTGGCCACTACTCCGATGCAACGGGGCTTGTCTTTAATTCGAGGCGAAAATATGCAACTTAAGCCGCCAGTGCCAGTTGAGCAAATGGACAACATTTGGTCAGCCCGCGAGAAGCAAGCAGTTTTGAGTCGCATGGCCATCGCTATTATCGGTGGTGCCAAGACTGTCGCGAGCAAATTAGAGCGTTTGCTAGAAGTGACTGAAGCAGACGAACTTATCTTTGTTTGCGACCTTTACGAACAGCAAGACCGCCTGCGATCTTTTGAAATTGTGGCCGAAATCAAGGCTGATTCTGCGCGCTTGAACACCCCGCAAATAGGGAATCTCTTAGTCAAATAACTGGCTGGAGAATATATGAATAAGAGCCTTGCACTTCTACTAGCCGTCTCTGGCTTGGTTTGGGCAAATCAAGGGCAGGCCGCTGAGCCAATTACCTTCAACCAGTATCGCGACGGAATCAACAAAATTGACTGGCAAGCGCGAACCATTTCATTTGAAAAATTCGAAAAAGATCGCCTTAAATCTGATGTGACAGTGCTCGATTTGCGCTCTGAAGCCGAGTACAAGCAAGGGCATTTAAAAGGCGCCAAACTAATTGGCGCTGACATAAAAGAAGAAAAGCTGAAAGAGCTTGTGCCAAACAAGAAAACCGAAATCATTGTCTATTGCACCAATACATTCTTTCCATCTAGACGCATGGCACTCAACACTGTCTGCCTGCCACAAATAGTGGCATTAGGCTATAACAACACTTACGTGTTAGAAGATATCTGGACAAAATCTGGGAGCGATATGAGAAGTATCGAAACGCTCAAGAAGAGCGGTCTATGGGAAGGCGAAACAACCGAACGCTGATATTTTACTCAACAGTTAAACTGGCTTTGCATTTAGCAAATGCTGGCTCGAAGCGATCATAATTTTGCTTTTCGGCAGTGTAGCTCAGGGCGTAGACATATTTTTTACCGAGAGCCATGGCAAACCATTGTTTCATCTCTTTGTTCTGGCCCACCACTGTTATTTCGACCTCTGAAGAGCTTAAGGCACCAAGGCTTGCTTTCTTGGTTTCAGTGGTGCTTACTTTCAGGCCATTCTTTTCGTATTCAGATTTTATGTTTGTAACAAAGGCGCTAAATTCACTGTCGATATTGGCTTGACCAGCATCTTCGCGATTTAAATACGTAAACTCAATGGCGGCCATACCATCGGCGTCATTCTTCAAAGCGCGCATGCGTCCGCCAGCAAGCTCCCGATTGCTGTTTGGCTTAGGTGCATTGAGTTCGCTTACCTGCCAACCGCTGGGAAGCTCGACAGTAAAAGGTCTTCCGAACTTACGTGTATCGTCGTTCGCTGTATCGATTTTATCGGTCTTGCTCTTCTCAGTATCGATTTTTTCTCCAGAAGCCGGTTCGGCTGCTGGAGCTAAGGGGTCGGCAGCTCGCACAGGGGCACCAAGAAGCTGACAGAGCAACACAAGCAAACATATTTGCAACTTCATTACAGACCTCTACTTCTGGTAAAACTTGTCGCTAAATTAGCGCCAAGCTAACTAGTAACACTTGCTTTGACGTAAGATTAGCTTGTCAGTGCCAAAATTTAAGATCATTTACCCTTGCGCTCTTAGCGAGATTCAAAGAGGTGGCAATTTGGCACATATAACAGATACATGTACAGAACTACTAAAAAAGGCTGCTGAACTCTCAGGGAAAGTTTTTGAAATTCTGCCCAAAATGCGAAAGTAGATTCGAAACGCTCTGGTCAAAGTGCCCAGTCGATGGTCACGAACTAGAGCACGAAGAAGCCGACCCTATGATCGGCCAAGTCTTCGCTGATCAATACGAAATTATCTCAGTGCTCGGCGCTGGTGGTATGAGTGTAGTTTACAAGGCACGCCACCGGCTGATGGACCGCATTGTCGCCATCAAACTTTTAAATGGTGATTCTGACAAAGTAGCAATTGAACGCTTCAAACATGAAGCAAAGGCTTCAAGTTCACTTAAGCACCAGAACATCATAAGCATTTACGACTTTGGTATTGTCGGCGACCAAGCTTACTTGGTAATGGATTGCCTTGATGGCAAAAACCTCAGCGAAATACTTGAAGAAGTAGGTCATCTTGCTATTGATCGCGCTGTCAATATTTTCAGACAAACCTGTATGGGCTTAGAACATGCCCACAAGAATGGCATTTTGCATCGCGATTTGAAGCCGAGCAATCTGGTTTTGATAAAAGGTGAAGACGGCTCTGAGCTAGTAAAGATAGTCGACTTTGGCATAGCTAAAGCACTGCCTCATGCGGCCAAAGAGCAAACCAGGCTAACTCAAACTGGTGATATTTTCGGTAGCCCGCTGTATATGAGCCCAGAACAATGCCAGGCTAAGCCCTTAGATAATCGCTCTGATATTTATTCACTCGGTTGTCTTATGTACGAATCTCTCACAGGATTGGCACCACTACGAGGCGAAACGGCCTACGACACCATGACCATGCATGTTAGCCAAACTCCTCGTTCATTTAACAAGGTGGTGCCAGAGCTGAATATTAATAGCAGCGTAGAAGCACTAGTTTTTCGCTGTTTAGAAAAACTGCCCGAGAACCGCTACCAGACAATCGCTGATGTGCTCCAAGACTTGCCGACAATCCAGCCGCAATCAGGTTCAGTCAAAGTCAAATCTGTGCAGCATCCCACCAAGCAGCGCCAAGAAATAAAGTATTTGCGCTATGCCTTCTGGACACTTTTTATTTTTGTAGCAGCATTAATAGCCTATATGTCATGCGATAACGGCCCTGAGCCTGATCACGGCACTGTACTCTTAAAGACAGCATGGAACTGTCAAACCACAATTGCCCAAACACTTACCGACAACCACATGTACGAGCAAGCTCGCTGGGTATTGGCGTCAGCCGAAGATATAGCACGCAACAGATTTTCTAATCGCGGTCGTTTAATGACTGCCTTACGCATGGAGCGCACGCTCTTTTCAAAAGCTAGAATGTTCGATGAGCTGCAAGTAGTCAATGAAAAAATTGCCAAGCTTAATAGTCTAGTTTTGCTTGAGGCCTACGACACTCTACTTAAAGAGTTAGATGATCTAGCCCAACCAGGTAGCGAATCGCAAACTGGCCTGAAACGCATTCTGGCACCGATTACTTTTACCACCATAGACCATGTCAATCGTGGCTTGGCTGGTGCGGCTATGGACAAACACACAGAAACCCTGCTTACAAGAGCCCGCAAAGTTTATGTAAACCTATTGGGAGACAACAGCCTACAGGTTGCCGGAATCGACATGTTGCTTGCTGAATGTTATAGCCGCCAGCAACGACTGCCTATGGTCAGGCCACTACTCACTGAGGCTCTCTCTATTTATCATCACGCCTTAGCTGATGCAAGCACCGCCGACCAAAGCAAAATAGCTAAAAACCGAATTCTTGCTCTGATTAAGTTAGGCCAAGTAGATCGGGACGAAAATCGCTACAGCGACGGCGAAAAAGAATTGAAAGAAGCGATGTCTTTAGCTGAAAGCACTTTTGCAGACGACAAAACATTGCTGTACCAAGCCCTCAATAGTTATGCCTGCTATTTAGCCCAGACCGGCAAAGACAAAGAAGCAAAAACAATCTTTGCTAAGGCTGATGCTATTTCAACTGAACAGCTAATGAAAGAGTAGAGCACCACCAGCAGTATTGCCTACTCGAAACACTGGTATCACAGACTGATAAGAGATTCTAAGAGAATCGGCTTGAGCCCAAGCCTGATTAGGTCTTGCCCATTGCCGCACAAACAATGATCACAAGGTCTATGTATTATCTATATCTACTTCATTGCTGTTGATGGAGGCTAAATGTCTAACTGTGCTTATCAATCTAGCAGACAAGACTTTAATGATTATGACCGCCGAGAGCAAATATGGTTTTCACAAAGAATGAATATTAGAACCCAAGCTGGCATGCTGCGCCAGTATCAGATGGAAGAGAAAGAGCGGGGCTATAAAATTCAGACTCTTGAATTTAAATCGCCTCAATACCTTCTAAAGAATTTCATCAGTGGCAATTCACCTATACGTGTGGTGCACGCACCAGACAAAAAGCTACGCAGTATGCAAGGACGCAATGTCATCAAGGCCGCCCTTGAAAACCTTGTTTTTCTCAACAAAAGTATCTTCCTATTCTGCGCCCGCATAGCTGAACGAGCCTTCTCATTAGTTATGCCAGCACCGCAAGCGCGCTTAGCTGGTCTTTACAGCGCTGGCCTAGCAGTCGTGTTCATGCTGGTCGGCATTGCCATGCAAGTTCAAACCCAGACGACCACTCCATCAATTATTTCGCACCAAACCAGCGATACTTATTCAGTTGTTAAACACAAACAAAAGCGTTCACTCTCGTCACTTCACCAGAAGAAATTTCAATCGCAGGTCAAAGGCTTGCTATAACTATTTGAATGTTTGACGACCTCAAAACTGACCGCCTTATAATTCGCAGTATAACTACTGCTGACCTTGTCGCTATGCATTCCTATCGCTCAATGCTTGAAGTGGCGCGTTTTCAAAGCTGGCACCCCCAATCACTTGAACAAGTAAACGAACTAATTAAACGCATCAAGCCTGAAGACTTTAACGCCAATGGCGAGTGGTATCAGGTGGGTATCATTCTGCAGGAGAACAAATTACTTATTGGTGATATGGGCATTCAAATCAGTCGGGCTGATTCAAGATTGGTCGAGATTGGTATTACCATTAATCCTGCTTATCAAAATCTGGGTTACGGCAAAGAAGCATTGACTGCAATTCTTTACCTACTTTTATATAAACTCGGCAAACACCGAGTGACAGCATCAGTCGACCCCCGCAACCTTGCTTCTATGGCCCTCATGAAGGCAGTCGGCATGCGGCAAGAAGGACATTTTGTCAAAAGCTTGTGGATCAAAGACACCTGGGTCGATGATGTAATCTTTGCTGCCTTAAAAAATGACTGGCCTAATTCTAGTTTTTCATGATCTACTTTTGCATGATCTACAATGGCACTATCTAGCAAGCAGTTGTCATCAGGAGCCACATAGAAGATGTCCTCAAATACTCCTCAAGCAGGCCGCCTACCGGTACTCTTAAACTTGACGACCAATGAAAGCTATACCTTGTCAGGGCCAACCATAAATCTCGGTCGCGCACCCGAAAACCAAGTGATTTTGCCAGAAGATGGCTATGCCTCTGCTGACCATGCCAAGATTTACTGGGACCAAGGCCGTTGGTGGCTAGAAGATCTGATGAGCAGCAATGGCACAATGGTTAATGACAAGCTGATTTCCACCCCTTATCAACTAGCACCAAATGACATAATCAAAGTTGGTCGCACCACTTTTCGCATCGAATAGGCTACGAGTATTTGGGCTAACACTAAGTGTTGGCGGCTATTTGCTTGGAGGCGGACCATCGTACTGCCAGAACTGACCGCTTTCATCGGCATCTGTGGTGGCCGCTGGTGTTTGAGTTGGAGCAGGGAAACTAACGGGAGCCGTATTCGGAGCAGTTCCGTTAGGATAAACACGCTGGCCGTTGACCATGTGGAATGAGCCGTCAGAGGTAGCCGCCGGACCAGACTGACCCGCAGTAGTTCGTGCAGTTTGTGGATTGGCCGCGGTACCCGGATAGTTTGTATTAGTCAAAGCACTATTTGGATTATTAGAACTTGGATTAGTTATTTGCTGCCCAGCCTGTACCGAAGCGGGTTCAGGCTTAGGTGGATGCGGCATCAAAATCATAAAGGCGATGGTGGCCACAGCAAGAGCAACACCGCCAACAGCCATACAAATCATGTCGCGCTTGCGCTTTACTTCGACAGGGCAATTGACGGTCATATACTTTCCATCGGCCCGCTTATATAAAGTAGCGTTGCGTCGATTTTCTCTTTGGAAAATCAACTCATCGGCCTCAGGCTGCTCTAAGCCAGTAAAGTTGTAAACCGGAGTTTTACAGAGGTCACAATAGCGAAAGCGCTGTTTGGTCTCAGGGTCGTCCCAAACAAACGAACACGGTGTAGCCGTTTTCTTACATTCGATCGCTATAAATGGCTTGACTGGCTCATTGGCTTTTTCGAGCATCTGCTCAACGGCGCGCACTTCCATTTTCGCTTCGAATTTCGACACTGTGTCCCACAAAAGACTGTGGTCAAGCATGGTCTTAGCCACAAACTGCTGGCGCTTGGCTCGCACTTTAGGTTCGGTGGCGGCCGGGGCAGAGATTATATCTGGCGAATCCGCTGGCGAATCCTGTGGCGCTGCCTTAGCTCCGTAGTCGGGCAGTTGGTCCGGCATTTCTAATAACACTGACTGGGAATCAGGCAGCGAAATTTGGGGCCCAGGTGGTTCATGCAGGCTCTGATTGCCAAAGCCCCCCAAATCTGACTCTTGCAAGGTTTTGGCAATTCGACGCAGGCGTTTCTCACCGGTTGCCGACAGCCTTGGGGCTGGCTTTTTCTCCCTTACTGGCTCCGGGCTCTCGGCCGGCTCAAGATTGCCCTCAACAACGCGAGATTGAGCCGACGCGGCTTCGGCAGCGTCTTTAAGTGCTTCTAGATTTATCTCATTGAACAGCAGTGTCTTGGCAACACGCCTTGCCGCTTGTTTTTGCACGACTTGCTGTTTCTTTTCTTGGCGCAGCAATTCTTCTTGCCGCTCTGCTTCTTCTTGCCTCTGAGCTTCTTCTTGCCGCTCTGCTTCTGAAGAACGCCGGGCAATCTCTAGGTCTTTCTCAGAATTAGTGGTCTGACTATTGGTTTCGGCGGCAGCAGCAGCAGCAGCCGCATAGGTCTCGATGGCCTCAGCAGTTGGCGCATTAAAAAGAAGCGTTTTTGCAACTCTTTTACGCGGCTTTTCTCCAGCGATAGTAAGCTCAGAAGGCTCAGGAGGTTCAGAAGCGGCGCTAGCCGGCTCATCATCAAAGGCTGCCGCCAGGTCGGGTATTGGCTCAGAGCCAGAATCTTGTGCAGAATCTTCAGTCATGGATAGAGTCTTTTGCCCAACTTTTTACTACTAACAACCATAATACCGTAACCCTAACAGGCCAATGTCGACAATTCTAATCTCAAGTCCCTCTAAAAGTTGTGGGCACTGCGTATATTAGGTATGCCGCAGCGGAGAGATTTTATGTACAAGAGAAGACTTTTAAATAGAATTCGCAGTGTTCGTGGTAACTCAATGGTTGAATTTGCTCCAGCCCTGACCATTCTATTAATCTTCTTTTTCTTCCCGCTCTTAGATATGCTAACAGTGCTTGTCTCTTACGGCTTTTGTATGGTCTTAAACTACAACCAAGTGCACGAAGCCTCGCTACTACAAAAAAGCGACACAATTAATCCAAGTGGAGCTGTGCGTAAGGGTATTCCAGACCAATGGCTGTCAGGCATGGGCCACTTTGTAAAAGTACAAGGCTATCCCAACACCGAAGTTTTCTACCGCAATGGAGAAACCGGTCCAGACAAGGTAACTGATCGTATTGTTATGGTACGCACCACCGTGGTTGGTAGTCCATTTTTGACAATCCCTTTGCCCGTTTTCAATGTACCCGGACTAAATGGACCGATGACTTTTCAAATCAGCGCCGAGCGTCAAATGGAAAATCCAGACTATGCACCATAATTCAAATAAAAGTAGATCAAGACGCGGAAGTGGCTTAATTGAAGCTATTTTGGCAGCCACTGTTTTAGTTCCGATTGCTCTGTTTCTTCTTGACTTAACAGTCATGATCATTGCTAATTCGATGAATGACACGGCAGCAAAGAACGCCGCACGAGCAGCTGCTAATCAGCCTGAGGGCGGTGCAGCTCACGCAGCGGCGGTCAAAGCGCTAGCAACTTTCCAAGCTTCTTCTATCGTCAAGAGCCTGACAATCAGCGAATTTGATTATCCGGCTCAGGGTGTTGGATCAGTTTCTGTCGTGACAGTGATGGAAGTAAAATTGCCGGTGCCAGTTCCGGGTTTCAGTGGCTATACCTTTAAGGCTGGTGACGTAGAGCCAATTGTTGGTTCGACAATTGCTCAATAACAACGAAACTTTTCGCATGCAGTTCTGGAGGATTTAAGGCAATGACAATGCTGACGAAACGAAGCAAACGAGCCTCTGTAACAGCCTTTGCTGCGGTCTTAGCTTTAACACTACTTGTACTTGGCATAGGCTTCATCATTATTTGCCTGTACATGGGCGGCCAACGAGAAACCAAAAATGCCACCGATGCTGGTGCCCTAAGTGTTGGCAAAGAGGTATTGGACGAACCAAGCGTTATGCTCACGCCAGCAGCCGATTCAAGAGTATTTTTCGACTGCACCAATGACAGCTTTGACAATAGCAAAATAGGCGATGGTCGCGTTAACCTTAATCGCATCAATAGAGTTTGGGCCAAGGCCATGGTGATTGCCATTAATGCTGAAGATAGCAATGCTGGCAGTGGCAAGGGCAATGCCGACTCAGCCTTCCAAAGTGCCGAATCGCTCAGCAACTCATTAGCTGACAAATTGACCACTCCCTCAAATTTGCATGGATTCTTCAGTAATCTTTCGAAGGCAAACTCAACGAGGATGATTGGCATTGGCTCAGCCACCGAAGTCAAGGCCGGTAGTGGCTGGCAAACATCGTTGATGGACCGCAATGCTGAAAGCAATATTGAGTTACCGGGAGATTCTAGCACTGGCTACTACATGCCACCAGGCTTCAGTTTGCCGGCTAGCTGCGCCACCGACTGTACAAGAGACCCAATTCCAAATGAGATAACCGGCACCAAGTTTCTTAAAGGTTACGCCCCCCTACAAATTGGTGGTCACCAATTTTGGCAAGTTCCTTTTAAATGGAATGACAAACCGCATTTGGTATCAAGCACTCCCTTTAACGCCAGCCAAGTTAGCGCCTTGCCAATGACATGGACGAAGCCTGTACCTAATGCTTACTCGGTAGAGGGCCAAGCTGTTAAACCCGGTGCAGTAGGAGAAACGGCTAATTCATGGGTGCTCAGCAATCCGAGACATGCTTTCAAATTAGCAGCACCACATTCGTTTATGAAAGTGCATGTAGACGACTTGAAATGCAAGTGGTTTTTCTACGTACCTCTCAAGGTGCCAGGCTTCAGCACCCAAGACTACGATTACACTCCCACTAGCCTCACTGGTGCTACTAGTGTTCCCGGCGGCGTCGGCTCGGTTTCGCTCACGCCACCAGCGCATCTAATCGGATCAGATGTTGTCGGCCGCACCTTAGATGAAATCATTTTCGGCTTGCCGAAAGGCAACACCACCAATCTTGAGAAATATATGGTTAGTCGCGCCAATCAAATGATTAGCAAACCCGGTGTAGAAATCACTGCCAGTAAGCTTCACTCGGTGCTAGATAACCCTACAACAATCGCCTGGCTACTGGCAGGCGAAAAAGATTTCTATGTGTTTAGCAAAGATGGCGCCACCCTAGAATGCCAACCCAAGGCTCTAGCGGTAGGTATGGCCCCACTTTGGTTGCCCCTCATAATCAGCGAAGATGCCGATGGTAACGAAACCAAATTAATAGACGATGCCAACATGCCCTCTCTCGCCAATATTCCGATGCCCACAAGCCCTGTGCCAGTAGTCTTCTTCACCCCAGCCCCTCCCTATGTTCCTAATGTCAGCTGGGTACTCTGGGACAAAGATGTCTACTGGAAAAATGGCACTGGCTACAACGGCAACCTTGGCGAAGTACGAGTAAAGCGCTGGAGTGAGGTTCATAGTGTCGGCGTTTGTATACCTATCATCTAAATAACGGAGATATAAAGTTGAAGTTCAATCTGCTTCTACCAACTTCACTAATGCTTCTGCTTATGCTGGGGGCAAGTTCATCAAAGGCGCACGCACAAGCTCAAAATAATGCGCCAAAGACCTCTGCCAAAGACGTCGAAGCGGCCAAACAAAGACTAGACAGCATCATGGCTAGTGAAAATGTCCACATGAGCACTCAAGTACCGTCCAACTTTCCGGTACCCACTTATAAAAGCAACGTTACCGTGACTACTTTCATGAATTCAACCAAAGGCCCTCCCGTTGCCAATCTCAGTATTATCACCAAAGACTCGCCCGATACCGTTTTTCAGTGGTATCAACAGGCACTAAAAGCAGGTGGTTGGTCATTGCGAATACCTTCAGCCAAACTTATGGCAAAAATTAGCTCTCGTGCTCAGCTTCTTATGCTCGACGCCTCTAAAGAGCAACAAGGGGTGAAGCTAACTTGCATTCTAGATAAAGCTACCAACGGCACAACTGTTACAGTAGGGTGGGTGAAAAACCGCTAAGTGGTAGATAATGAGGATGTGAGAGACGAGGCTGATGAAACTATGAATAACGGCAAGAAGCTAGTGGGAGCTGTTATTGAAAATCGTTTCAAGCTGGAAGGTGTGATTGGTCGCGGCGGCCTCAGCACTGTTTACAAGGGTCACCACGAGAAAGCTGGCTTTCCGGTAGCTGTCAAAGTTCTCCACGCTGACTTTTCAGACACAGATGAAAGCCGAGAGCGCTTCAAGCGTGAAGCTGAGATTATCAACCATCTCAATCATCCCAATATTGTTCACATGTACTCTTTTGGCTTTATTACCGATCAAACCGACGGTTTAGCCGCTCAGTACAGGCCCGGCTCGGAGCCACTGCCCTATCTTGTGCTAGAGCATCTAGACGGCTATGGACTCGATACCATTCTTGATCAGCGTGTGCGACTTTCTGAGAACCTCGCTTATAGGCTGATTGCCGGAGTAATTGAAGGCCTACAGTTCGCTCACGACATGGGTATTGTGCATCGCGACATAAAACCAAGCAATGTTATGGTCATTGAAGAATTGAGTAACGATGACAAGTCGTACCCAGGCCCATATTCGCAACACGTCAAGCTGCTCGATTTTGGCATCGCTAAGTGCAATGCTTGCCACGACGAAAAACCGGCCCAACTAACGCAGCCTGGCTTTGTCTTCGGCAGCCCTCTCTACATGAGCCCCGAACAGTGCAAGGGCCAAGATGTCGATCAACGCTCAGACATCTATTCGCTTGGCTGTATGTACTACGAAATGCTCACCGGTAAACCACCATTCAAAGGCGAAAGTGCTGTTCATACTTTTGCCATGCACTTATATGAAAAGCCTGTACAAATGCCTATTGGCGAAGGTGACGGCTTGGTGTCGCAAGAGTTGAACGACATTATTCTGCGCTGTCTGCAAAAAGACAAAGAGGATAGGTGGCGCTCAGTGAGCCAACTGAAACAAGCTTTAAAAGACCTATACAAGTTCTAGTAGTCAAAGGTGAGCTTGAATACCTTGCAGGCGCAGCAGTTCAACTAATTGCGGCCCTTCGATCAACTGCAGTGGTTTACCTTCAGCAAACTGCCAGGCGTCGGCTCCAAGCTTACTTGTGGTCACCAGAATAGCCTTGCTTGCCCCTTCGTGCTGCATGGCACCATAAAGATCACGAACGCACGAAACAGGAACGGTCCGTTTATAGCGCTTAGCTTGAATGACAATCTTGCCACCCAAAATCGGTCTGTTATCGAGAGCAACAATATCGATGCCACCATCATGCGAGGCTTTAGTGAGCTGTGCTTCAAGACCCATTCGCATAAGCAAATTAGCAATAAGATGCTCAAACTCTACAGGGTCAATGGAAGACAATGAAAGAGCAGTATCATTCTTGACGGTATTAGTTGTGGTGCGCAAAGGTTGCACCGAGTTGATCAAACTATTTGCATAGATAGAAACAGTACTAGAAGAAGAGTCAGTTCCCAGCCGAGCTCCCAATTTGCGCAAGCAGGCGATTTTGTCGACACGGGCAATATCAAGTTTCTCTAGGTCTTCGCGAGTAACACGAACTGAAAGCAAACAGCCACGTTGATCTTTACCGGTCTCAGGAATAACTATAAGAGCAAAAGCATTGAAAACTACACTATCAAGGCCATTAGCTCGATCCGCCAAGAGGGCATCGGCAGCCATGCGCAAAGCCCAAGAAGCAAGAAACTGGCGATACTGGCCGCTACGATCGTGAGGGCTGGCCTCAAGATAGCGCACACTCATAGAAGACTTGGTAAATTTGGCACCCTTATGTTTTGGAATAATTTCAAAACTCGGTGCCTCGGCATCAATTACTAATTCTCGTTCACTGGCCGCGTAGGCAAAAGACAAACTATGTTCGAACAGCTGGGCAATGGCTGAGCGAGTGAAGAAGAGCTGATAATATTTGCAGACAGCCTCGGGCTTGAGAGCCAAATAACTGGTCTTAAATTTTTCAACACTCTTATTTCTAAATTTACGCCGGGCCATCACTTCGGCCTTAGCACTTGCTTTGCTGACCTTTCTTTGTTTCTTTGAGCTGGCAATATTTGAAGTTACTCTTCTCTTCTTCTCTCCGAAAGGACCGCCGAGATAGAGATTGGCTGCAGTAGCTAAAAAAGAAGCAAGGGCCATGGCCTGATGCACTGGCAATAGTGCTGCAGATGCGAGATAGAGCATCACCCAAAGAGGCAGACAAACCAGAGAAGCAATAAAATAACTATGTAATTCATGCAGCAATCGCGGCAGAAGTGGACGAATATTCTGTGGCAGAATCTGGGCCAAATTTTGATCACGAGCGACATAAGTGACGAGAGCCAGGCAAATCGCAGCAGAAAAGCAAATAGCTATTTCAATATGCTTGGCACTAAATAATTCAAAGGCGGCAAAGGTTAGTGCAAAGAATGCTGGTATCAAAACTAATGAAGCAACGAAAGCCGTTGGCCAATTGAAGTCACCGTCATTAATAATGTCGCGACTAATATCAGACCTAATACCGAAGCTAGGTTGCGGAGAAGGCTGACAATGAAGGTTGCAAAGAGAATCAATCGACTCTTTTAACTGTAAGTTGTACTGCTCTACTTCAGCGGAAGTGTGCAGCTTTTGCTTAGAGCTAGTTGAAGGCGAAAGCAATTTTTATTTCCTAGATCCATTAAAACCTACAACTTACTTATGCCCGCTCAAGACCTGATTACAACTGACTTTCAGCCAATTGCAGCAAGTTATTTTATTACCAGACACTGATTAGTGCCATTAGCTATTTTAATTCAGCGTTGAGAATATTGGCTAGGCGAGCCCCGGCTAAGGCCACTCTCAATTTTGCCAGCCGCAGTGCCTTACTCTTGTAAGTTGGTGTGAGAGCCTCAACACGCTCACTAACGCCGACAGGGTCAACATAAACATTCTTCTTGCAGTAAGCAAAACTCTCGTTGATCCATTTGCTTACCCTAAGATTTTTAGATTTGCCAGTGGCTGCTTTCGGCAGGCTATCAATAAAAGTAGTAACAGCAGCGGGATTGCGTTCACTGCCAAGCATTTCATCCCAGTAGCTATGCAATAAAGTTGGCGGTTCTGTATCGTAAATTTTTACAGCGTTGCCACCACTATCACCGTCAGGCAACCCTTTAGTGATGCGATTGACACAGTGAAGAGGCTGATGCAAGTCACCAACCAAATGCAATAGCCAATTAAGATCATAAGACTTGAGCTGGTCACCACTGGCAGATGCCAAAGTAGCTCGGCAAACAGCAATTTCAGTTTCACCATTAGGGCTAGGCACAGGCAAGAGCTTAGTCTTATCAGGGCTGAACGGCACATCCACAAAGTGCCAATACTTGTGTAAAAGCTTGTCATCATAGCCGCTATTTAAACTTGAAGTGATACCGTCAGGGCGATAACCATTATCGAGGCCGTCGCACTTATAACTACTGTCACCTTTAATAGCATCTGGCCAGGTTGCCGCCAGCATAAATAGCATCATATTCTTGTCGCCTTGAGCACTCTCAGGCTTAAGGGCAGCTAACCAAGTCGAGTAACTTGGATTTAGCCTGACGAGCTGATCTGCACGACTGCGAACTTGCGGTTTCAAATTTCGATAAGCAATACCAGCCACTGCCATATGGCCAAAGTCATTCCAGCAAAAAGCGGGAGCTGGCACCGCAATTAGTACCAGAAGACTAAAGAAACTGGAAAGATAAAACTTAGTATTCTTAATATTCATAGCTTAAGAATACAATATTTATACAGCACGAGGCAGCCTTGAAAGGCCACCTCGCGTCTGTTACTTAAATTAGAGCTAACTAGCTCTGCTCTAGTACCTACTTTTTAACAGCTTCTTCGCCAGAGCGCGTAATGTCTTTAGCGCCGCCGTTCTTGAAGATTTCTTCAGCACGCTTTGCTTGATCATTGTCGTCTGTGTGAACAGAAAGAAGAATATTGCCATCACGCAATTTGCCTTCATACTGTTTAGCTTCATACTCAGGCATTCCTAGGCCAATCAGGCCTCCGGTAACACCGCCAGTAGCCGCCCCAATGGCAGCTCCGCTCAATGCCGCCATAATTGGTCCAGCAGCCACGAATGGGCCAACACCAGGAATGGCAAGAGCGCCAATACCGGCTAGCCAACCTAATGCGCCGCCTAGAACTGCACCAGATGCAGCACCGGCAGAAGTGCCTTCAGGGGCCTTGCTATGCTTTTCTGTTCCTAGGTCACGAATACCAGTTCGGTCTGGCATCAATACTGATATATCAGTATTGAGAAATCCGGCAACCTTTAATGTATCGACAATATTTTCAGCTTGTACTTCAGTAGGTACGATGCAAATTACTGCTTGTTTCATGATCTCTCCAATGGTTGTATTTTGCGCCTATGACGCCACTAATCAACAGACAGCAATGGCTGCCCTAATTTAATATTCGGTTTAAATGATTCTTTAGGCGGCCATTAAGGCAGCGCTGATTTTACTGACTAACCTAGCGCCACTAAGTTCCCACTGTTTCATTGTCAAGAACGTGATAAAAACGAAAAACTTTTTTCAATTAGGGCAAACTGGCTCTCAATGCCATCCCAGTAACCCAAAGCAATGGCCTTTTCTAACTCGACACAGCCGTTTCTCCCTTCATTAGTATAGAAAGGAAGACAGAGGCCCTTTAATCGATGGGCAACAGCTTTTACATCTGCTAAATGCCGAGCTGCAATTGCCACAGAAAGCTCTGCACTTGTCTGACCAACGCCTTGCACAAACTCATTCATCAATTGCACGGCAGTTTCTCTATCCATGGCACTTTCCCACTCAGCAAATGTCTTGCGATATTGCCTTAATATTGCTTCGGAGCTATCAGTATCAAGCGAATCAACCGACAACACCTCGATGTCTTGAACAAGGTTACTGGGGGAGGCTGTCAGCCAACGACACAAGACTGAGTCAAGCTTTTTGATATTGACGGGTTTGGTTAAATAGTCATCCATTCCGGCAGCAATACACTGCTCTCGATCGCCACTCATTGCCTGTGCTGTCATGGCCACGATAATAGAATGACCACCGCTCACTTCTTCTAGCTTGCGAATAGCTCTTGTCGCCTGAAATCCATCCATTTCGGGCATCTGGCAATCCATTAAGATAAGCGAATAGGTGGCATTGCAAACCGCTTTGATTGCTTCGATACCGTTATTTACTGCCACCACAGTACAGCCAAGCTCTTTCAATTGCAGCATGGCCAGTTTTTGATTGACTGGATGATCTTCCACCACCAAGATATGACTATTAATATAAGGGCGAGGCGCAGCAAAGACATTAGGGGTTTGCTCAGCACCTAGATGCTCGTCATCACCGCGCTTACCAGCTAAGCAAGAAAGTAAGCGACTCTGCTTGAAAGGCTTGCGCAAACAGGCAACGAATCGCTCAGAATAGCCCCTACCAAGCCAGACAAGAGGAACTGTGCTGGCACTGCCAATGGTGTCAGCAAATGCGATAGCGTCTATGATATTGATACCATCAACGAGAACTATATCAAAGAGATCGCGGTTTTCACCCAGCAACTGGGTCGCTTCGGCATAGGTGGCACAGAGAGTTAGGGTAAAGCCCCAGTCTTGGCCATATGCAGCAAGAACGCGGCAAACACCGTTTGGCGCATTAACTAGAAGTACCCGCGTATTATTGAGTAGAGTGCGAGAAACTTTCTCGATTGACTTATCATTAGCAGTCACGACAGGAAGTGGCAGCATCACTGAAAAGCGGCTTCCTTTATCGACCTCACTTTCTACCTCTATTTCGCCAGACATCAGGTGCACTAGTCGTTTGGTAATAGATAAGCCAAGTCCGGTGCCACCAAATTTGCGCGTAATTGAGCTATCACCCTGCGAAAACGGCATAAACAAGTTATCTATCACTTCACTGTTCATACCGATGCCAGTGTCACTCACAACAAAATGAACACTACCGCTTGCCAGAAAAACATCTACTACAACTTCGCCACCACGAGTGAACTTAAGAGCATTGCTGAGCAAGTTAAGCAAAATCTGTCGCAGCCTAATTGCATCACCTTGAACGATAAGAGGAGCATCACAAGCCAAGTGAGCTACGAGAGAAACATTCTTTTCGGCAGCCGATTCGGCGAATAACTCAATACTTTCCTCTACCGAGTCAGTAAGGTTGAAGGGAGCATTTAATAGCTCTAACTTTCCAGCCTCGACTTTAGACAAATCGAGAATATCATTTATTAATACCAAAAGGCTCTCGGTAGAAGTATGAATAGTGTTGACCATATCTTGTTGCTGAGGCTCTAGGTTACCGCGACTAAGCAAGTCGCTCATTCCGATAACAGCGTTCATTGGGGTGCGAATTTCATGACTCATATTAGCCAAAAATTCGCTCTTAGCCTGATTGGCTGATTCTGCAGCTTCTTTAGCTAAACCTAACTCAGCAGTGCGCTGCAGCACTCGATTTTCAAGCTCAAGATTAAGTGCCCGCAAATCGCTCTCAGCCGTCAACCTGGCAGTAATATCTTGCACCATAGCCACTGAGCCAACCGGCCGTCCTAAGCTGTCACGCAAAATTGCAGCATTGACCTCTACCCAAATAATCGAACCATCCTTGCGAATATAGCGCTTCTCAATTAAATAGACCGAACTAGGGTCGGCCATGGCTCTTGCAAAACGTCTAGCATCTTCTTCGCGATCATCCGGATGAGTAAGAGAGGGAAACTCCATCCCCAGTAATTCATCCTCTGAATAACCTGTTATCTCGCAGAACTTGGCGTTCACCATACTGATTTGTTTAGTGAGGGCATCACCCTGTGCTTTGCCTACACCACCCATTTCAAAGATCATTCGATATTGCTTCTCGCCAGCTCGCAAAGTCTCAAACAGCAGGACATTCTCAAGAGAAGTGACGATTTGAGCCGAAAGCAATTGCAATAGGTCAATGCGATCAGTGGTGAACAAATCAGCCGCCAGATTATTCTCCATATACATAAGCCCAAGCAATTTGCCTTGCTTAACTATAGGAATACATAGTGCCGAACGGGTTTTGTGTTGCTCAAAATAAGGGTCATGACCAAAAATGTTATCGTGTATAGCGTCAGCCACGACCACAGTCTCTTGTGTTCTACGAACATAATTAACGAGAGAGTGCGGCACCATTTTGTAACCGCTCAAGGGAATTGCTTCTATCGTTTCGTTGACACGCGAATGGACAAACAGTTCGTCGTTTTTAAGCAAAATCAAAACAGCTTGCTGGGCCGCGGCCGATTCAGCCATTACTCGCAATAAAGTATCGAGCAGCTTATCTAGTTCAACTTCGCTGGCTATAGCTTGCGCAGCTTTAAAGACTGTCATCATATCAAGAGACCAAGTTGGCAGAGTGACCGGCAACAGCTTAGGATACAAGCTATCAAGCTGCCTCACTTTCAGACTAGCGTTCCAACGCTGGTAAGCACCACGAGCCTCTTTTAAATATGCAAAACCAGCGGTGGTCAACTGCCTGCTAAGGCAATATTTGCCAGCTAATTCGCAAGCTAAGGCCTCAACTTGAATGAAGCCACTCCCTTGGGCTGCAGCTATTGCTTGTTCATACAGTGGCAAAGCCTTCTCTTCATGAGTAATGCGCGCTCGTTCGGCAGCAAGTAAAAAATACTTACAAGCAAAATTAGTGGGGCCATCTTCAGACCACTGCTTGAGCAGGGCTAAATGTTGATCGAACCGTGTCAAATAATCTTCTTGCTCACCAACATCAACATTGTCAAAGTTAGCTGCCAGACTCAGTGCCACATAGAACCAATACTCACACTCACCAGCAAAAGTAATGTGAGCCCAGAGCAAAGGCTCAGCTCTTTTTGCCATCTCTAAAGAACGGACATAATCTCCTTCAAGATAATAGACTTGCACCATAACGACCAGGTAAAGTGCACAAAGCAAAATATTATCTCGAGCTATCTCTTCTTCAAATAGCTCTTCTGAAATATCGCCTGCATTAATCTCGTGCAATTGATCAGAAAGTCTATGGCCAACTCTGGTGAAAATGCTGAGGATGTGCAAGAGCGCACTATTGCTAGTGCTCAGCCAAATAAACTCTTCAGCTTTTGGAATCAATTTTGAAAGAGGAGCTCCAAAAATAAAAGAATTGACAATGATATGAGCATAGCAATAGGAGGCGAATGCAATATCAGCGGCTCGAAGAGAAGTCTCAGCGGCAACTTCTAGACCTTGACTGGCAATGGCCAAGCCATCAGTCCAGAAAGTAATCATGGCTGTAAGAAACTGCAGGCGCCCCAAATAGCCATTGAGACCGCGCTTCTCCGCAAGATTGCAACTCAGTGTCGCAAAAGCACGAGCATCGCTATAGCGACCAAAGAGCCTAGGCAAAGTGGAGCCAAATTGAGCGTAGCCCAAACATGAGCAATCACAATTGCCAAACTCTAAACTGGCAGCAACGATGCGCGTGCCACCCAAGAAGAACAAATTGCGGTCAACCACCATGCTAGCGCTATTGAGAGTTTGAAAAAGATCAACGATAGTAAGTCCTACCGGATCAGTCATTAAAGGCAAGTCAACTAGCTCTTCTATTGACCTTGTACCAATGGCAGCCCAAACCGCTCTATATTCACTATCAACTTGGCTTTTATCAGGCCTAGCTGAAATTTCTACGCCGAGCAGCTTTAAACCAGTTAAGCCGCGCTCCACGGCTCCATCAAAATCAGAATTACAAATGCTCACTTCAGCGAGCATGCGGTAGACGCTAGCGCTCTCGATGGCACTTTGAGCCACCGGCAAAAGCTCAATGAATTTCGCCTCAGCCTCAGAAAATTTTGCCATAAGCCAATAGCACTGGGCATGGGCAAACTGCAAGCTAAACAACAGCTTTTGATTTCGCTGATTTTCTATCAAAGAGAGACTGGCAAGACCGGCTGCATAGTATTGCACCGCTGAAGAATAGGCCGTATTCTTCTGGGCCTTTCGTCCAGCTAACTGGTTAAGCAGAGCTAAGCGCACACGCTCATCACTGCTCTCTAACAGACTTGCAGCCAAATTATATTGGTTGACCAAATCAAAAATTGCAGCATCCAAATCTTCTTTTGCTAATTTTGAAAAAATCAAACGGGCAATATGCAAGTGCTCATACGGTTTTTGCTTTGCATCAATCAGAGCATACGAGGCTTGCTGCACGCGGTCATGCAAAAAGCGATAACAGTCTTTTTGCAATAGCAAAAGACCAGCTCTTGTAACTTCGCTCAAAGCTCGCTCCATTTCCTTTTCGCTATGACCGAAAACACTGCGCAAAGTTTCGAGGTTTCCAAAGTTACCCAAACAAGAAGCAACTTTCATCAAGTCGATGGCAAGTGTGGGTAATTTGCGTAAACGACCGATGAGCAGATCTACTACATTATCGGCATACTGCAAAGCTTCCAATTTGCTCAGCTCCCAGATCCAGGTGCCGGTGACAGAGCTAAAGTGAATCAAATTTTCGTGATGGAGAGTTTGCAAAAACTGAATAGCAAAGAAGGGATTGCCGTGGGTTTTATCATAAATCAGAGCAGTTAACTCTTCGGCTTTATCAGGCGAAACTCGCAAGGTATCGGCCACGAGTTCGTTCAAAGAATCAAGCTTAAGAGGCTCTAGGGCAATAGTTTTGAGCTTGATTGTTTGATCAGTTTCAACAATGTCAGCAAGCATTTTTGTCAAAAGGTGGTCTTTACCGACTTCGTTATCACGGTAAGAACCAATTAAAAGGAGGCTGAGCTCGTCTCCCTCAAGTACCAAGCTTGTTATTAGTTGCAAGGTATCAGCATCGGCCCACTGCAAATCGTCAAGGAAAAGAACCAAGGGATGTTCTGGTCTAGCAAAGACTTTTATAAATTGTCTAAACACAGTTTTGAATCTCTTAGACTCTTCGCTACCCAACTCAATAACTGATTGTTGTTTACCAATCAGCAGCTCTAGTTGAGGAATCAAACGGACAATTAGTTCTAAGCCTGAACCAAGTTCAGCTTGCAATCTCTCTGTCCAATAGGCAATCTGCTCTTCACTCTCGGTGAGAATATACTGCACCAATTCTTGGAAGGCTTGAGTGATAGTAGCAAAAGGAATGTCGCGTTTCAGTTGATCAAACTTGCCAGCTAATGAAAATCCCCATTGACGAGCGAGAGGATCATACAAGGTGCGCACTAAGGCTGTTTTACCAACACCTGAATAACCACTCACCAAGAGTAGTTCGACTCGATTGGTCTTGACCATGCGATTAAAAGAGTGTTTCATAACCAGAAGCTCAGCCTCTCGACCGTATAGCTTTTCAGGCATTGAAAGAGTTTTGGGTCTGTCCATAGCTCCTAATACAAATTCGCCTAGGACAAATTCGCCTAAAGCAAAGTCAGAAAAGTTCTCAGCACTGCTATCAAAAATTTTCTGTAAATAGGCCAAATCGTAAACTAAACCTGAGGCAGTTTGATAACGATCATCTGGTGCTTTTGCCAGCAGCTTCATGACTAAATCAGAGAGAATCGCTGGCACCTTTTCATTGACGATGATGGGCGGCAGGGGAGATTGAGAGAGGTGTGCATGTACTAGAGCCAGGGCATCATCTGACTGAAATGGGGGAGCACCAGTAAGCATCTCATAGAAAATCACACCAAGTGAATAGAGATCGCTTCTAAAATCTACTGCACAATTCATACGTCCGGTCTGCTCTGGCGCCATATAACGCAGAGCACCTCGTAAGCGAGCCGGACGAATTAGCTCGACCTTCAATTTTTCAATCAAACTCAATTCACTAGCCTTACCAAAATCAACAATGGTAAGACCACTAAAACCACCTTTCGTAGTTATATTGCCAGGGCAAAGTTCGCAATGCACAATGCCTTGCTCATGAATTGACTGCACAGCTCGCACTAAGCGTACCGCCGCCACCATAAAAGTCTTCAAGGCAATAGAACCATTCGCTTCTTCAATCAACTCAGCCAATGTCTTAGAGCCGGCATCTTCCATAACCAAGGCCGTAAATCCGCCTTCGCTCTGCAAATCTAATACATTCATGACACCATCAAACTTGCAACCAGAGAGCAACTTGTGCACCTGCCGCAGGCGCTGCACATCGCTTTCTCGCGGAGTTTCGGTGAGGGGAAGTTTTAGTGTGACGAAAGCGGCATTCTTGTTCGAATAAGCTCGGTAAACAGCATAGCGGCTGCCTCGACGAAGCAAGGTTGGCTCGCTGAAATCGACAAAAGCTGTGAGCGCAGAATTTAACGGATTCAAGTCATTGCTGGCCATGGATACCCGTATACGAACATTTACTCGGTCGTACTGCTATATTCCTCAGCAGCACTAGAGTTTAACCAACTTTTACGGGTTGGCGGCTACCATGCTTAGTAATGTGCATGCCAGCACTGCGGTACTGTTTACTGGCATGGTGATGGCGCTCAAAGAACTTCCAAATCTCCACGCTGGCTAGGTGCTCGCGGTGCATCGGCCCCAAGACTGCGCGTGAATACCAAGTGTCACTACGATTGGCGGGCCAGGTATGGCCGCCACCTTGAATCTTTAGAAGCGATACTTCAAAGCCAGTTTCAGCGTTAAATGACTGAATCAACTGTGCTGACGTGCGGCTTTCACTGCTGGCTAGAGTCGGCGAAAAATGCAAACCAGGATTAGGCGAGACAATATCATTATGTCCCTGCCAGAACTCAAATGTGTCAGCCACCGACATCCAACGATCTAAATCGCCGTGCCATTTATTAAGAGGATCGGCCGTTCCACTTATCATCATCATCGCCACAGGCGAGCCATGCTCGACAGCCGAAGCCCAGCTGCGATCAAGATTAGAGCAGACCGGGGCAAAAGCAGCAATTTTTGAAGATAGGGCAAGACTGCAGGCAAATAAGTGCAGAATATCAGCACCGTTTGAATAGCCGGTGGCGTAAACCCTTGAGGCATCAACATTTTCACTATCGATTAGCGAGTCAATTAATTGTTCAATAAACTGGCTGTCTTTATTATGAAAACCACGCGGCAGATTGAATTGCCAAAGAAAAGCCATATCAGGATAAACAATCTGACAATGGTTCTGATCGGCTAACTGATTAAGTTCACAAACTTCAATCATCAAGCGGCTCGGCATTAAAAAGCCGTGCATGGCAATAATAAGGGGCAATTTCTGCTCACTATTTCTAGCCCTGGGCTGATAGAGCCAATATGACCGCTTTTCACCGGCCACAATAAGATGGTGCCGTGTTAGTCGACCAGTAGCAGTAACGTTCTCTTTCATCACAAGAAGTGCCGCTCGAATTTGTGTCTAATGATGGACAGGATATCACGAGGCATAAGAGAACGAAGCAAATTGAAGGTTACACCCAGTCTTTGACCGTTGCGATAGACACAAAAATAGTTCTTTTCCCAATGGCTCGGTTGGAATTTGCCCTTAAAATATTCGAGGCTTTGGAAGTGATAGACGAACGAGAGATGGCGGTAGCAGAGACGCAGAATGACATTTAGAATGGGATGATTCTCGTCTTTGTCGGGCAGACCAGCCAATGGCGCTAACGCTAAGGTAGCAATGGCGTAGCCCTCAGCCGCCAGAGCACTTAAGGCTTCTGAAATTAATAACTCGGTGCAACCATTTGCTGCCGTCGGCCGGCGAATCAAGTCTTCTAAGTACCAGCCATTTCGTGCGTAAATAGGAGAGCAAGCAAGAAAAGCACAGAGTTTGTCGTCTTTATCGACCACTAAAAAATACTTTTTGTACTGGTTTAACTCAAGGGGCCGCAGCTGAAAGAGAAATTCGAGGGGTGGCAGTTCTCGTGAATCTTGCCATTCAGCACACAGCTCTTCTAGCTGCTTTTTATAGCTAGAGTCGAAAGACACAACCTTAAAGCCATGGCGACTAGCGCGGCCGGCCGCCTGGCGCAGCGCCTTTTTCAGTTTAGGCAAATTCTGCAAATCAAAAATAGGCTCTTTACCAATATAGATTGAGTCAAAACCTACTTCTTCAAGCATGTCCTTAGACTTTTCTGAAACCGGAATGGCGCCGATAGAACAGCCGTGCTCTTTGGCATATCTTTCAAGGGCAATCACTAATGGCCTAATTGAATAATTAGGGCAAATAGGCTCACCGCTTATTAAAATCAAGCCAGGGGTGATGATAATAGGAACGTACCCTGCCACACCCGGCACCGTAAAGTAGCGCAGTCCTTCATAAAGACTGAGAAATGAATGGGTATTGTGACCGAACTGCTTGGGGGCAGTCAGGCGGTCGGGCAGGCGGATGGTATCGAGACAATACTTAGTAGCAGACTCAGCCGACGAAAGGTCTGGCACAACTTGAAGCGGAACTGGCAAATCAAGAGCCTTAAGTTTTTGATATTTTGGGGCTCGCGCTGATATCATTTCTGGCTAGTCTCTTGTTGGTTGCAGGGTCACTTTGATTTTGCAGTCTCAACATGGGGGAAGAGTGAAGATTCTTCTCTATGCGCCGCAGACTTGGCTTTGTAAGCTTTGTTCCAAATATCTATTGAAAAGGCAAAAAGAAAATGAGTATCCATCCATTAGCCGGAAAGCCAGCACCCGCAGACGTTTTAATAGACGTGAAAAAATTGGAAAAAGCCTACTTTGAAAACAAGCCCGACTTTGCTGAAGCGAGCCAGCGGGTGATATTTGGCACCAGTGGGCATCGTGGCACCTCAACTAATGGTACTTTTACCGAAGCCCATATCTTGGCGATTACCCAAGCGGTCTGCGACTACCGCAAAGCCCAAGGCACTGACGGGCCGGTATTGTTCGGTAAAGACACCCACGCCCTCTCAGGCTTAGTGCAAGCGACGGCCTTAGAAGTATTAGCAGCCAATGATATGGAAGTGATGATCGCCGAAAACGACGGCATTACAGCTGTGCCAGTAATATCTCGAGCTGTTCTTAACTACAATCGCGGGCGCAAAGAGCATTTTGCTGACGCATTGATCTCCACCCCATCTCATAACCCCCCGGCAGATGGCGGCTTCAAATACAATCCCCCAAACGGCGGACCAGCTGACACAGACGTCACAACTTGGATTCAAAACAGAGCCAACGATCTGCTCAAAAATGACAACAAAGACGTCAAAAGAGTGCCATACGAAAAAGCAATCAAGGCATCGACCACCCACACCACCGATTTCATCACTCCCTATGTGCGCGATCTAGCTCAAGTAATTGACATGCAAGCAATTGCTAACGCCAAACTGAAGCTTGGCGTAGATCCGCTCGGTGGCGCCTCGGTTGTTCTCTGGGAACCAATCAATGCCATGTACAACATCGACATTGAGATCGTCAATAAAAAAATCGACCCGCAATTTGCTTTCATGCCCCTCGACCACGACGGCAAAATTCGCATGGATTGCTCGAGCAAATTTGCTATGGCCAATCTAGTCAAATTGAAAGACCAGTTTCAAGTTGCTTTCGGCAACGACCCAGATGCTGATAGACACGGCATTGTCACACCCTCAGCTGGTTTGATGGACCCCAACCATTACCTAGCAGTAGCGATCAACTATCTGCTTACCCACAGACCAGATTGGCCGATAAACGCCGCTGTAGGCAAGACCCTTGTATCTAGCTCAATGATAGACCGCGTCGTCAAAGATTTAAAAAGAGTCTTGTGCGAAGTGCCAGTTGGTTTCAAGTGGTTTTCCGCCGGTCTTTTCGCTAGTACATTCTGTTTTGGTGGCGAAGAAAGTGCAGGAGCTACATTCTTACAAAAAGATGGCGCGCCCTGGACAACCGACAAAGACGGGCCCGCAATGGCACTTTTAGCAGCAGAGATGTTGGCCATCACGGGTAAAGATCCAGGGGTGCACTACCAAGAACTAACAGCAAAATTTGGCACCTCCTATTACAAACGGGTAGATGCCCCATCCAGCATGGAAGAAAAAGCTGTTCTATTGAAACTCTCTCCTGATGCCGTTCACGCAACAGAATTAGCTGGCGAAAAAATCGAAGCTAAACTAACTAAAGCCCCAGGTAATGATGCCGCCATTGGTGGCCTCAAAGTCGTGACCGCCAACGGTTGGTTTGCAGCAAGGCCGTCAGGCACTGAAAACATTTACAAAATCTACGCTGAAAGTTTGAAAGATGCCAATCACTTAGACACCATCATCAAAGAAGCTCAAGAGATTGTCAGCGCCACTTTAGCGGGTGAGAAATGCTGCCCGTAGGCCAACAACTGCCCTTAGTTTATCTGGCCCGTCATGGCGAAACAGAGTGGTCGTTGACGGGCCAGCATACCGGTTTAAGCGACATTGCTTTAACTAGAAATGGTGAGCAACAAGCGCTTAAATTAGGAAAAAGACTTGCGGGTCTAGAATTCGCAAAGGTTTATAGTAGCCCGCTTCAACGTGCCAAACACACCTGTGAACTGGCTGGCTTCGGTGCACAAGTTGAATTGCTTGATAATCTTAGCGAATGGCATTACGGCGCCTACGAAGGAATCACGACCAAAGATATTCTCAAAGATCGCCCTGATTTCAAACCTTTTCGAGATGGCTTTCCTGAAGGAGAAGCAGTAGAAGAAATCGGTGCTCGAGCCGAGTTAGTGGTTGAACTCATCAAATCTATTCAAAGCAAAAACCAGACAAGCAACATCTTGATTTTTTCGCATGGTCATATGCTGCGCTTTCTGGCTGCCAAATTTTTGTATCTAGCGAGTTCTGATGCCCGCATATTTAACCTGGCAACAGCCTCAGTCAGTATTCTCGGATACGACCACGGTCTGACTGACCCAGTAATTAAACTTTGGAATGACGCTAGTCACTGCCAATAGAAATTAGCCTCTACCACATGCCGGGCATAGGTCTTTACCATTTTTCGGCTTGCTGCCTTCTGCTGGCTTAGAGCCAACAGTTTTCGGACCAGCGCCGTCTTTTGAGGTGTCATCGGCATGCTTCGCTTTCGCATCTTGTGCTCGCTTAGAATCTTTAACTGGTTTGGAACCTTTAACATGTTTGGAGTCTTTAGCTTCTTCTGACTTGGCCTCTACCGGCTCAAGAGCTAAACTCAGACTACAGACACCATAGATAAGCCCCAAACTCAAAGCGGCAAACAGCTTGTCTTTAATGCTAAAAGGCAATTTCACAATAATTTCCTCTGTCGATTCTTCTATTGTAGTTGAGGGAACTTAATTTAGCCAAAACCAGACATATAGAAAAAGTAGTAAAGGGGGCAAAAATGGCTTTCATTGAAGTAATGCCTGTAACAGGCGGAAAACATCTAATTAACACCAAATATATTGTCTTTGTGGAAGAAGACAATCTCTCTGGTTGCATCATCCATCTAAATTATGGTGCAGATGGTGGTGCCCCCAAAACTGTGCACACAAAAGTGTCACTGGCCAGTGTATTATCTGATATTTGCAAACCGGTGAGTACAGTTAAATAGGGTAGTCAGTAGTGAGTAGCGACGGGGCCGCCAAAAGAATTAAGTTGGCATTTTTGCCTGCTCTTCTTTGCGGCACTCTCCTCTCGGCATCAGCATATGGCAACTCGCAAGAGCAGCCCAAGAAAATTGTTGACCTCACCCATGTTCTAGGGACCGCTCTACCCGACTTTCATGCGGGTAAATCTGCCTTTGAGTACAAAATGCTTTTCACCATTGAAAAAGATGGTTACGCCGACGGTCAATTTTCCACCCCAGAACACTACGGCACACACTTGGACGCCCCTAGTCACTTTTATAAGGGTGCCCAGTCGGTCGATCAAATTAGCGCAGACAAACTAATTTTGCCTTGTGTGTCAAAAAGTTATGGCGTACACAAAAAAGCCTTGGCGCAAGGTGTTCTTCTTATTGAAAACCTCAACAATTTAGAGCTGCTTCCGGCCCAAGGTGCCACCATCTTCATCGGGGTACTGCCAATCAGAAATGGCACCGGTAGCCCAGCTAGAGTAATCGCACAGCTACCGGAACAAGAGAAAGAATAAATGCTATCAAGGGTATCAACGACAATTGAGCGTAAACTGCTTTCGATAATTGCGCTGCTGTCATTGCTGTCGTTTAACACTTTGCCGTCAAAAGCAGCTGATCAAGCCTTACCAACTATGATGACAAAGTTCTCGGTGCGCTATATTGCTGATGACATAGACCCAGCTTCTTTTGGTGCCAAACCTCGAACTTGCTACCGAGCAGGCGATATCTATGGACGAGTAGAAGAAGCCCCTGATGAGCCCTTAGGACTGCACGGACTAATTATAATTGCCGCACCAGATGTTTGGATGATCAATTTGGTCGATTTGAGCGGCAAGCACATTTTAGCCAAAACCACTCCAGCTCGGGCAAGGTTGCCCATACTCGCCTCTGGTCAAGTTGCCTTCAAAGATTTAGAATTCGGCAAAGAACTTCAGTTCTTTACCGACAAAAAAATCACACCAACTGATGGCCCAATAATTGATGGTGAAAAAACTAAGTCGTATAAGTACAGCGAATCTTCGATTGATACTGAGCTGATAGTCGACCAGCAGTCTGAGCCACTCAAGCTAATAATTGCAACACAATCTGGTAAACGTACTCTAGTCTATTCAGACTACAAAACCTTGCCGTTTGACGAAAGCAAATTCAAACGTCCAGACAATATAGAACTGACTGAAATCAATCCTAAAATGGAACTTGAGAAAGAAGAAGAAGATTCAGAGAACGAAATAGCAGTTGTAGAAAATACCCTCAAAGAAATAGACAAAAAGTCAAATAGAAAAGAAGATTCACACTACGGTGCTGATACCAATAGCGGTTCTATGCGCGAACCTAAAGCAGCACTGACAGCTCTTAGTCACTCAAAAGATCTCTGGCAGTGGATGACCTATTATTATCTCTTCCCCGAACCTAGCCTTACTCCGGCTGCCATGCATCTATTAGAACAAGAAGATGCTCTAGACAAAGAAAATGTCTTGCCACCAATTTCTTCTTTTCTCAGTCGACTATTTTTGCAAAACCCTGACAAAATTCATGAATGGGTGAGCCAAGCTCAACTTAGCGAAGAGCACAAAAGAGAATTGCTACCCTTAGTTCTCAGACTTACACGTCTGCCAGCCGCTATAGCAGAAGCAGAAATAATTGAAAAATCAATTTCTAGCGCCGATCGCGTGGTCACCCATCTAGACCTCTCACCAGACAAACTAGAGACCTTCTTCATCTCATCGCCAAGCGATTTAGATATGCTCTGGGGTTGCTTCTTAGCTACCGGTGATAAACGCTATGTGGAGAAAATTATTTCGACCGTGCCTTGGTCAAAAAAGATGACCGGCAGTATCGACAAAATTTCAATTGGAGCAGCTGCCGTTTGGTCGCTCACCTCAAACGCACAGCAGCACAAGCTAGTCTTGCAAATACTCAAAGAAGTAAGTGCCGCTAAGCCTGAGCTGCAGTACGATTTAAACAAGATCATTGAGAAAGCTGACAAGGCTGAGAAAAGCCACTAGCTAGACGACAAAATTGAGAATTTCATCATAACGAGCTGCTACTGCTGTAATCAATTCTTGAGGTAAAGTGCGGTGGAACTTATCTTGAATTGGTGGCTTTAGTGAGCGATTAACCATCTCTTCGTATTCGGCAGGCAGACTAGTACCGTAGTGCGCCCAAATGAATTGAATACCACGAGAGGCAGCAACCATTCCATCTTTTGCCAAGCTATCGCCAACAAAGAGACACTCTTGAGGAAAGACTTCAAAATCTTCAAGGATTCTATCTAGGCCGTGAGCACAAGGCTTTTCATAAGACTGCGGCAAAATATGCAAGGCGGTCTTTAGATTGGCTGTTGACTGCCGTAATTGCTGCACACGCTCACGACCATGATCTAGAGAAATTGGATGGAATACATCGTCTTTATCTGGCTCAACGGTTTCGAGTGAATACACAGCATCTAGTAAGCCGTCAAAAACTTGTTGATTGCGTACTCGAGCCATATACTCTGGAGCATCGCTCAGGGCTACAATTTTGACTCCACGACTCTTTAACTCAGAAAGAGTATCAAGCACTCGGGGGTAAGCATGGAGATACTTAGAGCGGTTATTGTCTAGAGCTTGCCAGAATAGTTTGACATATTCTTCGGTAAAAGTCTCGGGATCTTTAGAGAAGTAAGACCAGGCAAAGCTTGTCTCTTCAAGCAACCAGGGATATTCATGACTGCCGCGACGCTCAATGATATGACCAATATCTTGAGCAAGTTCGTGAGAAGGTTTGTTTGAACGACTGCTAAGATCGCGCAAGAAGTCTCGCATAGCTGGTACAAAGTAATCCCAGAAAGAGGCCAGAGTGCCGTCTACGTCTGTAATTACAAGCTTTGTTTTAACTGAGTTATATCTATTGTTGCTGCCAGAAAGTGTGGCGGTTTTAGTTTCATACATAATCGATGTCTCCCGCTTTAGCGATATTACTGACTATTCTTGATTGCTTTTAGAATGGTAATAGCGCCAAGCGATTAGGGCGAGGGCCAAGCCCTCCGGAATTCAGATTAGTTCAGGGCCAGCTATGATGACAAGTATTTGTTACGCAGATGAAGTTGACGGGATTTCTCTTCACGAAATTCACAATGGCGCAATACCTACCCCAGTCTTACTTCCAGCGATCGCACTACTGACGGTGCAGCAACATTTTGACTAAGCAAAATGAATTTATGTAAGCTTTCCTTACAGTTCAGGAACACCCAAGCTTGTCTTAAATAGCCAATTGAAGGCTAATTCTTAGGTTATAATTGCCTTGTGAGAATGAAAAATCGAGCTACTAATATTGTCAGCGCTACTCTATTTTTGCTTCTCGCAAACGCATTAGTGGGTCTAGCAGCCGATAACCTATTTTCTCAAGCAGAGAATTATTATGCCAAAAAGAATTATATTGCTTCAGAGAAGCTCCTCAGGCAATTTTTAGCGAGCAATCAGAATCACGCACCGAGTCTCTATTTACTTGGCAATATTTATCTTATTCAGAGGCATTTAACTGAAGCACGTCAGTGTTATCGTGCTTGCATAAAATCGGGTGCCGATACAAGACCAGGTCAGTACGCGGCAATGGCCCTCAGCGAAATCGAAGCAGCAGACAAAGTGAAAGAAGTTGATACTGATGAATCACTCTTAGAGCCTAAAGCACTCAAAGCGAGCAGCCTAACTAGCAAGCAAGAAATAGAGAAACAATCAATTTTAAAACTGCAGAAAGAAATGTTGGCGCGTAATCAAAAAGACTTCAAGATTCAGGCTGATAAGCTAACGAGCGAAGAAGACCAGCAAATTGAGTTTGCTCCTTTCAATCAGGCAGAACAGCGCAATGCCGAATATCGACTCGTGCGCGAAAACGCTCTTGCTCAGATCAAACAAGACTTCGACGGCCGCAGAAAGGCACTAAAAGAAATTTACGACCGTAAAGAAAACACTATCAACCAAGAGTTCAAAAGACGCTTGGCCCCATTTGGCGCCAATTGAAATCAGTCAGTGTTAAGATCTAGAGCATGTTAAAACATTACTCGCGTTCTCCTAGCTACCTTGTCGTCCTTGTTTCACTAGCTGTATCTTTGACCTTGTCAACTACATCACTGGCAATTCCAAGCAATGCAAGTGATTCAAGCAAGAAAATTTCGCCAATAAAGCAAGCAAAAGACTATGCCATCCATGGCAAGGTCGAGTTGGCCAAGGCAATACTCGACAAAATTTTAGCCAAAGAACCTAACAACGCCGAAGCTTGGTATCTCTTAGGGTACGTCTATCAGGACATGTCAATCATGGATGGCGGCATCAAAAAAGCTAAAGACTGCTATATCAAAACAATTTCCATCGATCCGGGCTTCGGCGAAGCTTTCCGTAAACTCGGAGAAGTAGCGGCCATCGACGGCAATTGGACAGAAGCAATTGCATTCTACAACAAGGCTCTGGCCGCCAAAAGCCCAGACAAGCGTGCTTACAAAAACCGAGCAATAGCAAAAAGCAACATGCACCAAGACAAAGCTGCACTAGCTGACTTTGAGCTCTACCGCAAAGAAATGCCCCAGCTAGCTAACGGCCCGAAAGGCATGGATGAGTACGCCAGCTTTCTCGAAAATGCCGGTTGCTACGACCAGGCCATAAAGACAATAGAGATTCTAGAAAAGACAGACCACAGGTCCTCTCTTCCAGTCAGGCGTGCCAAATACTTGGTCAAGGCTGGCAAAACTAGTGCAGGCATTGCCATTCTTAACAATATGATCGCCAAAGAGCCTGAAGACGAAACCTTGTACGCCGATCGCGCCAATATTTTTGCGAGCGCTGGCAAACTACAAGAGGCTCTAAAAGACTGGGACAAGGTAATTGAACTAGTGCCGACTTCTAAATATTACGAATCTCGAGCAGCAGTGCACAACAAGCTCGGCAATAAGCAAAAAGCCAAAGCCGATTTGATTAAAGCGCAAGAGCGAAACTAATTTAAGAACATCAAATTCAGGAGTATTACCAATGCGCTGGTCAAAACTATTCATTCCAACTACTAAAGAAAATCCAGCAGCAGCCGAAAGCGCTAGCCACAGACTTCTACTGCGCGGCGGTTTTATTCGTGGTTTGGGTTCGGGCATCTACAGCTTGCTTCCACTGGCCTACAAAGTCAGATTGAAAATCATCAATATAATTCGCCAGCAGATGACGGCAATTTCAGCGCAAGAGTTTTTACTACCAGCTCTCCATCCAGCCGAAGTGTGGCAAGAAACTGGTCGCCTTGAAACAATGGGCGAAATTATGTTCAAGCTAAAAGATAGAAAGGGTGCAGCACTCGTTCTTGGCACTACCCATGAAGAAATCTTCACAGCAGTGGCTCGCGATGGCCTCAGCTCATATAGACAGTTGCCCCAAATATGGTATCAATTTCAAACTAAATTTCGCGACGAACTTCGACCAAAAGCCGGCCTATTAAGAGTGCGCGAATTTACGATGAAAGACTCTTATTCTTTCGATCTCGATTTTGCTGGACTAGATCAATCATTTGAGGCTCACAGAGAAGCTTATTGCAATACTTTTAGCGCCGTAGGTCTGCCTTACCTAATGGTCGAAGCTAGCTCTGGGGCCATGGGCGGCAGCCAATCAGTTGAATTCATGTTGCTCACCGATAGTGGCGAAGACTTAGTAGTGACCTGTTCAAAGTGCCAGTATGCCGCCAACCTCGAAAAAGCCATAGCTAAGCCCCTTAGCTGTGCTAAAGCAAGCGAAAGCGCTCCTTTAGAGAAGTTTGCCACTCCTGCGGTGCGTACCATCGAAGATTTGGCTAAATTTAATGGTGGTGCTGCGGCTTCTAGTCAAATCAAAACGCTTGTCTACAGTGCTGCTGGCAGCCTTAAATTGCTACTACTAAGAGGCGATCACGAGCTCAATCTGAGCAAATTAGCAGAAGTCTGCCACACGGCAGATCTTAGACCGGCCACAGAAGAGGAAATCTTCAAAGCCCTTGGAGCGCACCCAGGTTCACTGGGGGCGGTGGCAGTGAACAGCACCGACAATCCTCAGATAAGCGAAGTGATAGGCGACTCGGTACTACAAGGGTCAAACCAAATGGTAACCGGAGCCAATATTGATGACTTCCATTACCGTCATGTTTCAGTCGAGCGAGATATGACTATTAATCAGTTTGCTGATTTGCGTGTGGTCAAAGAAGGTGAGGGTTGCTCATTATGCGATGGTGCCCTTAGATACAGTAAAGGCCTAGAGATTGGCCATATTTTCAAACTCGGTCTCAAATATTCAGAAAGCATGGGCGCCCATGTGCTAGACAGCAAAGGCGAGCGTTGCCCCCTCGTAATGGGCAGCTACGGTATCGGCGTAGAGCGACTGATGGCCGCTTGCGTTGAATCATCTCATGACGAAAAAGGGATTATTTGGCATCCTTCGATTGCCCCATTTCAGGTTGTGGTAACACCAACCGATGTGAGCGACAGTGCCATTCTAGAATTTGCTGAAGACATATACAAGCAGCTGCAATCTCACAATATCGATGTCTTGCTTGACGATCGCAGTGAACGGGCCGGTATCAAATTTGCCGAAAGTGAGCTAATTGGCATACCTTACCGCCTCACTGTTGGCAAAAAATTAAGTGATGGCAAAGTAGAACTACTTACTCGCAAAGGTAGAACTGTAGAAGAAGTAGCAGCCAACGAAGCTGTAGCTAAAATTCTTACTTTGCTCAGTGATCACTAGCAAAAAGAATGCACAATTCACTAGCTAATTTTAAGCAATCAAAACACTTGCTCATACAAGTAGCAAGTATTTTAAGCGAGCTAGGCATAGAGCGGAAAGAGCCTGCTTTAGCAAAACGCGCTTCTGACTTTTGTCAGAAAGTAGAAAGTGCTACTTTCAATTTGGCTGTTGTCGGTGAATTCAAGCGTGGCAAATCAACCCTAGTAAACGCTCTGATTGGCGCGAATTTGCTGCCAATGGCGGTAATCCCTCTCACTTCAATTGCCACCATAATAAGTTTCGCTGATGCCACCAAAATCATCGTTAAGTTTGCCAATAACAAGACAATTGAAATAAGCGAAAATAATCTGATCAACTATGTCACTGAAGGAGGCAATCCGAACAATGAAAAACTAGTTTCGTCAGTAGCTATCGAATTTAGCGCTAGCCTGCTTAAAGATGGCGTGCGTTTGATAGATACCCCAGGAATTGGTTCAGCCTTTCAGCAAAATACCAACACAACCTATGACTATCTGCCAGAAATCGATGCGGCAATTTTTTTATTCTCAGCCGATCAGCCAGCCAGCCAAGTCGAGTTAGCATTTCTCAAAGATGTTAATGGTTTTGCACCGAAAACATTTTTAGTACAAAACAAAATTGACCACCTAAGCCCAGACGAATTAGAGCAGTCACTCAATTATCTAAGACAAACTGTCTCAGCGCATTTTCAAGGCGATGCCAAAATCTATCCAATATCGGCAAAATTAGCCCTCGCTAGAAAACTAAATGCAAGACTGAACATAAAAACCGCAGAAAATAATGACGGCTTCGATTTTCTAGAAAAAGAGATAGTTGATTTTCTAGTAAACGGCAAAGCGCAAACTCTTATAAAATCTTCCTCTCAGCGCCTGGCCAAAGAAATCGCTAGCACCAAGCGATTGCTTGAACTCGAACAACACAGTCGGCAGTTGCCCTTATCGGCGTTGCAAGAAGCAATCAAAGCTTTTGCCGTTGCCGCCGACAGCATAAGACAAGAGCAGAGTGACGCTGAATTTATAATCAAAGGCGAGGCCGATAATTTAGTCAGAGATATCGGAAAAGATTTGAGCGCCTTTGTCGAGACTCGACAAAATTCAGTGATAGACTCGATCAATCATGCTATCGCTAGCAATGAAAATCTAGGCAAAGCCGACATGATTGCCGCACTGCGTCAAAGTCTGTTTGAACAAATACAAACCATATTCGATCAATGGAAGTTAGTAGAAGAAGCCACAGTCGCAAGCAAGTTTGCCAAGATTACGGCCCGATTTGCCGAGCGTGGCAACCTTATAATCGATCAAATTAGAGCAGCCAGCAAAGAACATTTAGGGGTAGATGCAGCGGTACACTTTGAGATAGAAGCTCTCACCAACGATAGCCGCCACCGCTATGTAGTCGATGATCCATTTACTTTAGCTGTAGAATCTCTGCCACTGCTACTTCCGGCGGTGCTTGCCAAACCAATAATCGCTAAGCGTTTTCTTCAAGCTGCCAAATCAGAGCTGAGCCGCAACTCAGGCCGATTAAGAGCTGATTTCCAAGAACGAATCAGCAAAACGACCAGAGCCTTCTTAGTTAGGTTTACAGCCCAAGTGAATGACTCTCTGCTCGAAATTCAGACTACAGCCGAGCGCGCATTAAGCAAAGAATCACAAAGCGCCGAAGATTGTCGAGCCGCTGACAAAATCTTGCTGGCTCAACTTAGCCAACTAGACAATGCAACGCAGCTTTTAGCAGAGATCTAAAAGTAGAAAACTGACGCGCCCATAAAATGTCACAATTACCCCTTACTCTGATACTAAGAAGACTTCGTTGAAGCAACTTACTAGCTAACTTACTAAGAGTATATTCTTATGAACGGCAACGAATTACCGCATGCGGGCGACCGCACGTACCGTCAGGCATACAATGAGATAGATGATCCGATGGCCGGTGTGCGGCGCGAATTGTCCGCTCCTAAAGAGCGCCGGGAACCTGGAGAAGACAAAATTAGCTCCATTAAGCCAGGGGAGACTTCTCTTGAAAAAATTACTTTGCCCAACGGCGACCAGGCAGATTATCGCTTGCACGTGCCCAAAGACTATGACGGTCAGAAGCCTTTGCCCCTCGTAATTATGTTTCATGGTTACGGCATTCGACGTGGCCAAGGAGACACCGAAAAAGGCGCAGAAGGCATGGAAGAAGTGAGCGCCTTGAGCAAGCTAGCTGACAAAGAAGGTTTCATAGCCGTCTATCCCAATGGCAATCCAGAGCGTTCTTATTCATGGAACAATGGCCAGTGGTTCTTTTCGGGACGTGACGACACTGCCTTCACTAAAGGCATGATGGACACCGTTGGCAAAAACTTGAATGTTGATAAAGAAAGGGTCTATATCATCGGCTATTCACAAGGTGGCAGCTTCACCCACAAAGTAGCCAACCAATTATCTGAACGGGTGGCCGCAGTGGTTGAGAATGGCGGATGGATGACAGGAAAAGAGACTCAGGCCAAAAGTCCATTTCCGATCATGGCTATCCAATCACTTACAGACACTGTCGCTCGACCAGAAGGCAGCCCCTGGTACAACATCACGATGAAGCCAGAAGCCTACACCCAAGATTTCTACAAAAAGGCTCTAGGACTCAGCGGAGAGCCAACAGTTACCACTCATACGGGTAAAGATGGCAGCGAAGTAAAAGATGTGGTTTGGAAAGACGAAAAGAGCGGAGCCGAGGTTAAGACGATGTTCTTAAACAATCAAAAACATCTCTGGTTTGGCGGCAAAGGTGCCGAAGAAGCACCAATCAATGCCACCGAAGAAGCTTGGAATTTCCTAAAACGCTTTCGCAAAGAAGTGAAAGACAACTAAGTGCCGAGATTACTACTATAATTTAGCTTTCTTTTTAGTAGGGGATTTCATGTCGCAGATTGCCATTATTGTAGAGTTTCAATTAAATGCAGGAAAGCAAGCCGAATTTGAGAAACTAATTCGCGCCCATGCTGAGCGCAGCCTAAAAGAAGAAAAAGGCTGTTTGCGTTTTGAAGTTTTGCAAGCGCTTGACGACAATGGTGCACCAATAGCTGATTGCATCTGGTTGACCGAACTTTACGAGAATGCCGAAGCAGTCAAAGAGCATGAAAGCTCGCCTCGCATGCCAATCTTAGGTGAGGCAGTAGGCGGCTTGGTCGCTAGCAGAAGACTGATTAAGGCCGCAATTATATAAAAGTCTATTACAGGCTATTTTTCTAGAAATTGCCTTGGCCCGAAAAATCAACTTGCATGTCGCTATTTACAGGCTTTACCGACAACTTAAGGACATTGAAATTGCGCGACAAAGAGTCGTTTTTGGCAAACAATTCAACCTGTCCTTGATACCTAACCGGCACCGTTATTTTGCGCAAATGACTAACAATTGCTCGCCGCTCCGCAAACTTGAGAATACCGCCAGCAACTCTACTCCAGTCTAGATCTATGTCGCCTGAGAGAGGCACCTCTAGATTGAGATCGTAGGCAAGCTGACTTTTAAGACCTTTGCCACTTGGTTTAAATTGATACTTAACTTTGCCGGCACCTTCTACATGACCGGCTAGGCTCCAAGGTTTAGTTTCCCATTTAGCTGAGTTTTTCTCAGCATCAAAATCATTATCAATATTGCTATCAGCTTTTGTTTCGCTGACAGCTTTGCCGCCACCGATCAAAGCAGTCTTCTCCACAGTGCCGTCGAGCTTGGCATCAGCCTCAGCCTCGAAGGTGAAGAGATTTGGTGGTGCAGCACTCATCTGAGTAACTTTGAAATTGTCGACTACGACTTTCTCAGCAATTACATTTTTATAGCGCCAGCGCTTATTCTCAGTCAATTGCTTATTGAGAGTAAAGTCAAAGCGCTTGGGTATTTGTTTGAGCACCGCATCAATAATAGCCTGCTCTGGCACGAGAACTGAACAGTTACGCAAGGTCATGACCGTCTTGCCCTGAGAGGATAGAAGGTCTAATCCTCTCACTTTTACGTCAGCTTGCTGATTGCCAAATAGCTTAGAGTCAGGCATTGAAAAATCAAGTTTACTGCTTATCTGTACTTCTCGATCAACCTCTACATTCATCTCACCGGTGAGGTCGGTCAGTTTAATTTCGCTGCCACCACCTTTAAGAGTTGCTTCGCCTAGTTTAATGGCAATCGGCATGGCTAGTCGTGTTCCAGCACCATCGCCGGTCTCGACCAACATGCCATCAGGCACCGAAAGTGAAGAGTTACCAGCAGTGACAAGCGAAAATTTGCTCTTATTGCCTTGCCACTCTAGCTTCTTGAGACGAGCAACACCATTCTCAAGAATAAATTGCAAGGTACCCGATTTATCGAACGACACAGGACCAATGACAGTTTCAGCCAAATATAGAATGAGCTTTGTTGCCTTCTTAGTAATTGTTATTTGCCCTTCGGTGGCGCGAGCCGAGCCGGTGGTGGCAAAGTGAGTGGCCTTACCACTTTCATCTTCGGTGATTTCTAGCTTGGCTTGTACAGAATCAGGAAATAGGGCGACAGTCTCGTGCCTATCAGTTTTCAGATCGAGATTTGTATTTTTTAAATCCATCAAACCTAGCATATGTAGATTTGAATAGTGATCACCTTGTCCATGGCGCCAACTTAAGTCGCGCACGTCAATAGCTACCGAACGACTAACTGCTATAGAGCGTTTATTTTTGCCAAATCTAAAGCTGCACGGCAACATCGTCACTTTTTGACTAGCCGGTTTTTCTTTCTCAAGGGAGAGCACCAGTTCATCATTCTCTTTAGCGGCGACCATCTGCAAAGTAGCAGCACCACCATCAAAATCGCAATTGACCTTCTTTCCTATCCAGCGACAGCCTTTAGCAAAATTCAAATTGATCAAGCAACGACCGCGATAATTAAGCTCACGATCAACTACGACATTTTCAAAATTAAAACTAGACTGAGGCCCAATGCAAATCTGTCTTTCACCCATGTTTAAGACAGAACCTGGTCGCAGAGACAATATCGCTTTCTCAATTTGAATCGACTCAATCATTGCTCGCAGGTCACTACTCTCACCACTCGCTTGCAACAAGCCAACTAAAAAAGCTGATATGGTGCGCACCAAATCTATTTCAGCACTGACTTTCCCTTCGGTAATTTGAATTTCTTTGGGCACTGGAATTGTATTAACAGACATTGGCTGAGTAGTCTCAAAAGAGCCAGTGGCTAAGGTTGTAGAAATCGAAGATGGGTCTTTGATTGGCAAGGACAACTTCAGATGGAAGGCTGTATTGGGCTGAATCGTCACCAACATATTGTTAATTTGATAGTTGCCTGGGTTGAACTCACCGTCAGCAACTATGTCAATTTTCGAGGTGATTTCAGTGAGGCGACGAATAACCAAATCAGTAACAGGCACAGCCAGAGCGGCGCTAATAGTATGCCTTTGACTGACAGCCTTCTGTCCACAAGCCGTAAGGCTAAGCAAAAGAATAGCGAATATGGCTGGAAGGAATAGCTTAAACAAAGGCAGCACCAAATTGATTTTTTCTATTTGGCAGCTTCTTCAGTTACTACTTTTACCGGAGCCAAACCCGAGAAAAACGTACCAGCATCTAAGTATTTAGGCGGGATGACAAAGACCCCTCTCTTATTAATGAAGCCCCACTTACCATTCTCTTTGACGGCGGCTCGACCGGCCACAAACGGTTTTGCTTCTGCGAATAAACGGGGAATTCCAAGACTGCCGGATTTATCAATAAAGGCATATTGATTGTCGAAACGAGCACAGATGAGACCACTATCACCGAACTTCTCAGGTAGTTCAGCACTAGTGCTGGGATCGAATACTACAGCTGTTCCGTCCATAATCTTGTACTTCTTCACGCCAGCTTCAGCACATTCAAGGGTCGGCAATGGCGCCAGCTCAGCTTTATCAGAGGCACCCACTGGGGCAGTTGACTCACCGGGTGGATCAGCTTGCAAGCGCATTAGGCGTTTTTCTTGTTTAACAATTGCCCCATCTTTGGTGAACTCAGAGGCTTCATCAAACTGTGGCTTGACTATGAATATGCCGGACTTATTAATATAGCCCCACTTGCCAAGGGCTGCAGTGGTTGGCTTATTACAGGCGGAGACCGTCGCAATTGTGAGCAGTGAAAATGCTGTAAGTCGCCAGAAATTGCGCATTTGATACCCCTTGCCGTGCGTCCATCAATTATAGATGAATCGCCAACAATTGGAATGTGGGGTGGAACTTTCTTATCAAGGGGGAGTCAATCAGAGCAATCGATCGGCTATGGCAAAGTACTAGAAGTACAAAAGGATTCAACTATGAAATCGATATTTCAACTTGGTTTAGCAGCCGTAATGGCTTGCGGTATCTCACTTTCTTGCCTGCCTTCGTATGCAGATTGGCATGACTCACAGCGCGAAAACAGGCGTGCGAGTCAAGACTCTCGCGATGCTTATCAAGCGCAAGTAAAAGCGAACCGCAGTGCGCGTAAAGGCCATCACGTCTCAGCATATCTACACTCTAGGCATGCCGCCCATGAAAGATCTAGAGCTGCTAAACATAGACGCCAAGCAAAACGCGAGCGTTGGAGCCGCTAGAACTAAGCCATTCTACGTTTGAGCTGCTGCCTCATCTTTGGGGGCAGCTAGACGAATAAGTGCCATTGTGCGCGTATTCGTTGGTCCGTAGTGCACTAAGACCTGGCTATCATCATTAACCAGGCCAGACAAGCTGGTATCGAATACAGTGCTGTTATTGGTACCGATTGTCCAAGAGATTCGCTGTGTCTTCTTATCGAGCGCGCCGTATATCTGCGAATTCTCGTTAGTTAATTGGTTTGTATAATTGCCCCGCAATATACCCTTTTGATTGATAGCCAGTTGCAGCATCATGTTCGAATCTGTCTGACCAGGCTCAGCAAGAGCGAAAACTCCTAAAGCTTGCCATTTTTCATCGGCATCAACCGGTACGGCGGCCTGATCTGAATCAGGATCGCTGTACTGTTGACTATACTGCGCTGAGTACTGCTGCGGCGCCGTGGCAGCGGCGGCAAGCTGCTGTGCCTGTTGGTAGTACTGCTGAGAAGTGCCAACGGGCTGGCCGTTCATGTAAACGTTATCTCCTTCATAGGTGATGTTATTAGTGGTATTGCCACTATTTTTGCTACCACCATTAGAAAGAGCAGCGCCCATCATGCCCATACCAAGGAATGATGTAAGAGTTGATACACCCATAAATGTCCAAGCGGAGGCTTCAGACCAGCCTGGCGCACACCATCCACCAGGATAGCCACCCCAACCATGGTATCCGCCGTAGCCGTAACCGCCATATCCATGATAGCCGTAGCCGTGATAGCCATTGTAGTTGTGATAGCCACCACCATAACGATTGACGTTAACGTTGTTGTGATTAATGGTGTTGTTGTCGAATGAATTGCGAATATTGCGACCTTGATCGTTCAATCGATTTGAATCAATAGGACGAGGATTATTTGGTAAGTTGGCGCGATTTCCAGCAAAACCAGAGAGGCCGCCGTCTGTCGGCAAATGGCCAGCACCACCGGCGGGGCGTCCACTTATTACAGGCCCTGTGCCACGGTTTGTAATACCGTTAATGCCACCACCGTTGAAGCTTCCACGATTGAAGCCGCCGCCGCTGAAACCGCGGTTATAACCGCCACCACTAAATCCACCGCGGTCGAAACCGCCGCCGCTGAATCCACCACGGTCGAAACCACCACCACCAAATCCACCGCGATCAAACCCACCGCCACCGCGATAACCGCCGCCGAATCCTCGAGCGCTAACAGGGGCAATCAAAATCGTATTGAGGGTTAGAGTTAAAAGAAATGTCGCTTTAATCTTCACTGAAACCTACCTTCTGTTAATTGTGAGTTGAGCAGTATCTGAGAACGATTCTCCTTCAACACTGCGGTTGACGGACTGCCACGAAAAGCTATTTGCCGTTTGGCTTGAGATAATATTCGTAGCCGATGTTACTCGTCCGTCAGGATCTACTCCGTCAGAATCAATGAGCCATTGACTGTTGAGCTGCGACCAAACTCCGGTGCCGAAGCCACCGCGCGAATCAAACATCCAAGAAACAATCTGGTCGCGGCGCGGGTCCCAGCCGATGATTTGTTGACTATCTAATACTTCTGCTCCATCTTTTTTGAGCATGTAGCGCAGGTGAATGAATTTCTTATTGCCGGCCCACTCGGCCTTCACCACCATGGTGGCACCATTCTTCTCAATTTCCCAATTGCCGATCAACCAAGCTAAGGGCTTGAGGTGATCTTGACGCTCACTGTCAACAAATGGGGTTTCGTTGGCTGAAACAATCAGCCAATTTCCATCGGGCTGCTTCTGCATAACTATAGAAAAGCGAGTGTCAGGCGCCCCAATCACTTCATCTTTAAACTTCACGAAGCCATCGACCGTTGCTACATTGTCAGCTAATTGACGAATGGTCACCGGAATAAAATCAAGCAGAAGACGTCCTTCTGCAGCAAAGACTGCCGTAAAGCGTTTCTCTAAAGCAGAACGGCCTTTCCATTCTTGGCCAATTTCGTTGCTGTAAGTGCCGTCTTCTAACCAAAGTGACGACAATGTTTTAGCGTCACTGTTGGCAAGGGCTAACGTCAGTTGCTTCAGGGTGCCGCGCACGGCGCCATCGTAGGCGCCATTACCAATAGCAGGACTAGACTGTTCTTTTTTCTGAGACTTGCCAAGATTGTTTTTGCTAACCTTCACTTTGGCAACGCCAGCAGCACTGGCCGAAGCTTCGCGGCAAACACCGGTTGCGGCAATTCCAAGCGATAGTGCGACAGCTAAAGTTGCAGAAATCTTCTGAACAGTCATGAAAACAATCCTCATTTAACCTTGATTTCGCAAACGACTTTACTCTATTTACAACCCGATTATGAACGAATTACTCTTCAACTAAACTAGCTCAGTAGCATATTTTAGATAGCATAATTCCATAGTTCCCTTTACACACAGACGAGAGCGATGTTAGGCCCCACCTTATACGATACTTGCGAACCTGCAACAGAAGAAATGTTAGTCGACTTCGAGCGCGAACTAGGAGCAGCAGTACCAGCGCCCTATCGTGAATTTTTACTGCAATTCAATGGCGCCTGTCCAGAACCCAATCTATTTCAATTCAAGAACTCTGAGAAAGGTTCTGACTGTCGCTATATTTTAGGTTTAAACGGCACAGACCACGACCTACGCCACTACTTAGAGACGCACAAGCTGCGGCTGCCTCAGGGCTTATTACCGATTGCCTATGATTCAGTCGGCAACCTAATTTGCATCTCCCTTCGCCAACAGGACAATGGCCAGGTCTATTTCTGGGACCACTCTCTTACTAACACCTCAGCTGCCGCTGTCAACCAAGACTTGGCTGACAAAATTCTGCCAGTGGCAGATAGCTTTGATCAGTTTCTCTTCAATCTCAAAGATCCAGCACCAGAACCAGTCGCCCCTAGAGCTGACGAGAGCGAAGTTGAGCGAATTATGCGCACACGCGACATCAAGGCCTTAAAAGACCTATTAATGTCTGGTTACGACCTCGACCATATGGACGACAACTATCTAACAATCTTGGACAATGCCACCATCATCGGTGACCTGCAAATGGTCAAGCTAATTGTCTCTCGTGGCGCAAAAACAGCAGACGCTCTCGAAATAGCGCGCGACAACGTACAGTTTAACCATCCTGATGCCGACCACAAAGGGATTGTTGCATTCCTAGAAAAACTGCCGCCAGACAAAGAAACTCCTGGCGGCGGGCTCATTCCTAGCTAATCACAACTCATCTAATTGGCTCAATATAGACAGCGGTACCATAGCAAACTACTTCAGTAGCAAACTGATTAGAGTCGGCACTAAAAGAATTGCTATCGTATTGCACTCCGACAACGGCATTGGCTCCAAGAGCTTGCGCTTTGGCCACCATTGAGTCATATGACTGCTGCCTGCCTTGCTCGCACATGGTGATATAGGCACCAATCTTGCCACCAAACATACCCTGAAAACCAGCTTTAAAATTTTGACCAATTGTGGGCTCGCGTACCATCGCACCGCGAACGAGACCCTTGTACTCACGAATGCGATAACCATCGACATTCATTGTTGTAGTAACAAGCATGCCGCTAGGCACCGGCAAGGGCGCATTTGGCGCAACAGAAGTTCGCTCAGTACCATACGGTTGAGCAACCGGTTGGGATATTGATTGACCATAGGGGGGCTGACTCATTTGAACCGGGTAAGCGCCATTGGGTGGATTGCTTGGATCGGCACTCGGAGCTTGGGCCAGAGTCTGAGCCTGAGCGGCGCCACTAAAAACTAGCAAGCTAGCAAAAGCAAGAGCGCTTGAGAAAAGGAAGCGGCCTTGTTGCACGGATACTAAACTGTCTATCTTCATTTCTTCATCTCCTTTCAAATATTCTGCAAAGCTGGCAAGACCTGCTCCTGCCAAACCAAATCAGAAACGTGGAGCAAGAAAGTGACGTTGCTTATCACTCCCAGTTTTGGATCTGATTTAGTGTTGGATGGCAAAACATTTTGCAAATTAACTTGCGACTGAAAAGCCTTGGTCACGGCAAGACTATATTGAATGCCGTGTAAGGCTGCGATTGGTCCTTTGTCTTTACGAAAGACAGTGACCTTACATCCGGTGCGTTTCTCTAGCAATGCCATAAGAGTGCCTGGATCATACAAATCAGATTCGATTGTATCGACTAGCATTACCCCCGGTGCCACTTCTTTAGCAGTAGGGGCTAGTTCGTGGGCCACATTGACTGCTTGGTCATAGGCTTCAACACCGGCTTCAAGACTGGCAGAAGCCCGTGCGTCGCCCTTTACAGCGGCCACCCAACGCATGAACAATTGTTCTAGGGCCTTCTCGCGTTCTCTTGGGCGCGATGGATCATAAGGAGGCAAGGTCGCAACACCTTTGGCTAGAAGTGCAGAGAGAGGCGATCCAGTTACTTGCATCGAAGGCTCGCCATCGAGCAAGGCAGCATCTTGATCTAATTCTGGATAATAGATTCCGACTGCTTTCATTGCAGCAGTCAGTCCGTCAGGGTCTGGATCGGCAATCACAGCGAGAGCATCGGCAAACTCTCCGACCGTAACTAGAGTCGAACAAGCCGGATGTTCGCGACGAACTGTAATTGTGCAATCGTCGCCGAGAAGCTGGACCAGCTTGGCACTGGCCATTGAAACTTGACGATCTCGGTCATTAGTAGGTTCGCCATCGATACCATGGTGATCGCGAAAAACCACTCGGAAGCCTTCGTCTTTGAGCTTGTGCACAGCTTCAACAGTAGGGCCAGTAATGGGCGTGTCAATAAAAAGTATAGTGGTATTGGCTGTAAGGTTGTGCGCATTCGCTTCTCTAGCGAAGTTCAACATCGTCTCGATATCGCCAGAAGTAAAACCCTTGATGAAGAGAGTCGGTACTCCGTTTAACTTGAATGAAATCATGAGCTACTTTCGTGGTGCGCCTTAATAGGTTTGAGCGCGATGAGTATTATGGATAGGAGATCCAAGCCCAAGTCTACGACAAATCGAGGCCCACATCTATGAATGTACAGTCAATCTTAGTGCTTTTCATCAAAAGCAAAAATCTTGGCCCAATCGCTTTTCATGTCGACATGCTGCAGCATAATAGAAGGCTTACCGTCGACCAAACGATAAAGTAACTTGCAGCTACTGCCAATTACTTGCTCAGCGGGAATGCCGTAGGTCGCCCCTGAGAGCTACAGCCACCAATGTCAACAGCCATAGCAGCAATACCGCAGGCTAAAATGTTGGTTTCAAAGACAGCTCCAGCTGATTAGCCCAATTTCGAAGGGTGCAGCAAGCTGACCATGTTAAGGCCTTGTGACGTTTATGGGGCCATTAAACGACAAACTACACGCGAATCTTCAAGAGTTAGTTTTTGCCCAGGGTTAGAACCAGCTGTGACTGATAGAATAAACCGGTCTTGTATGTGTGTTTCTGGGGGACTTCAGAGTTATGAAGCTATCGTCATTATTTGCAGGTATCTGCGCTCTTACATTCAGCTTAAGCTCTGGTCAGATTGCCTTTGCACTTCCTGACAAGGGTGACGATGCAGATAAGGCAATAACCACCACTACCACAGAATCAACAAGCGCTACTTCAGTTACTGCAGATAAAGACAGCAGTGTGAAAGCCCCTGATACAGAAATAACTGAAGTAAAAACTACCACCGTCAAAACCCTAAATTCCACTCACACAGTCGAAGAAGTAGTAACAACTAAAACCAAAAGACCACGCATCGGCTTAGCCCTTGGTGGTGGTGGCGCCCGTGGTGCAGCGCACGTTGGCGTCATGAAAGTATTGCTCGAAGAGGGCATTCCGATAGACCTCATTGCCGGAACAAGTATCGGTTCGGTTGTAGGCGGTCTCTATGCCGCAGGCTATTCGGTAGACGACCTTGCCATCAAATTTGATGATTCAGAGTTGATGAAGAATTTTATGACTATCGGATTGAAGTTACGGATTGCCATCGCTCCAGTGATGTTCATGCCACGCCTGGTTGGCTACCATCCATACGACGGTCTCTATCGCGGTATAAAATTCCGCAACTATGCCAATAAATTAGCGGGCGAGAACAATGAGATAAGCAAACTTTCAATTCCTTTTGCTGCCGTAGTGACCGATCTAGTTGATGGCAATAGTCACCGCCTTACTTCAGGCGATCTGGGCACAGCAATGCAAGCAAGCACCGCTGTTCCTGGCCTGAGAAAGCCGGTACAAATTGGCGACCATCTCTATTGCGATGGTGGGCTAATCAACAACTTACCTGTTAATCATGTGCGCGAAATGGGTGCTGACTTCATCATCGCTGTCAACATTGATGAAAACTTGACTGACGTACCGCTCAAGACATTTAGAAAAGCTGGCTCGGTCAGTCAGCAAGCACTAAAAATTCAGCTGTACAACATTGATAAAAAAGCGAATGAAACTGCAGACATCACCATTCATCCAAACCTTGATGGTATCTCACTGATCTCGCGTAATAAAAAAGACGGAAACCGTGGTCTTGCAAGCGGAATGGAAGCAGCCCGCCAAGCGATGCCAGAACTAAAGCGCAAACTGGCTTTACTAGGTGTCACCCCAACCAGAATGGTTAAAGCAGACTAAATCAGGAGGCATGTCATGGATCCAGAAAAAAAACCACTCAAGAAGTCGCTCAAAGAATCTTATCCAGATGCAAAAAAAGTGATCGCCCTCGAGCCAGAAACACTTGGCCATCACATTTTGCATGTATTGCATTTGACTAACGAGCCGCATAACAAAAGACAAGATGTGGCCGAACATTTGGCATCACACTATCACCAAGATTTTCACCAAGACGTCAAACACGCAGTCGATAAAGCCTTAGGCTGGCTCGTCGAGCAGACATTACTTGGTGCAACTCCCTACGACCAAGATCTTCTGTACGTTACTACCCACGGTAAAGAAATTGCTGAGGGCTATCAGCCAGAACATCCGTCTAGTGTTGGCTAAATACTGTTCGACTGCCTAGTGCGAGAACACTAGGGCTGGATATAACTTTAGTTAGCTATATTGCAAAAAAAATTGCTTCTATTGGTCACGACTTAACTACATTCACATGAGGCCTCATGTCCTTACCTTCAATTGACGATTGGCTAAATCTCAAAGATTGGCAATTTGAATTGCATCTGGAAGAAGGAGACAGTAATAAGCACCATTGGCTATTCTCTCCAGAACTAGCTGCCATTAATATAGTAGAGTCAATTGAACTTCCCTCTGAGTTTTGCTTGTTAATGACTCAGTACGATGGCGACAATGCCTGCTATATGTACGACTCGAAACCGGGCTGGATGGTCTGCGGGAATGGCTGCCTTAGCCCTGAATTGACAAAACTTCCGACCATTCATGATACTGCTGACTATGCCCTCATGGTGATCGACAAGCAGAAGAATAGAAGCGAATTGGAACCACTTCTGGCGGGCTTTAGAGACCATTACGGCCTGCCATCAGCCAATCCGAACTTCGAAGCCTTTGAGAAAAAAATAGAAGAAATCAATCCCTACCTCTATCTCTCTTATGCCTCAGGCAAGAGAGGAGACGGTGTCTTTGCCATTAGTCGTGGACAAAAAACACTAGCCTCTTTCTTGAAAAGTGATGCTGCCAGTGCAATTGCTGATACTTCACGCAATCAAATAACTAAACACCGGCGCCTACTCTGGCGTGCTCTCGGTCCTGAGTCTGGCCCAGAAGACTGCACAGAGAAAGACTGCACCAGATTGAGAACACCAGTTAGCAAAAAGTGCTTCCTTCATCTAAACCCCTAAACGACAATGCTTGAAGAGTATTTTTTCACTTGTCCATACTGTTGGGAAAAAATCTCAATGCTGCTCGATCTCACCAGCGGTGGCCAGTCTTATGTAGAAGATTGCGAAGTCTGTTGCAATCCAATTAGCATCACTTACGAGGTTGATGGCGCCGTCACGTCTTTTCAAGCCGAAACTAGTGGCCAAATGTAGCAGTTTAGTGAACTAAGTGTATTTGGCTAACTAAGTGTGACCTGGGTTTTTCCAGAACTCAAATCAAGCTTTATCTCAATAGTGCCAGTGCTGTTTCGCCACACCTTGGAGACTTCATCTGTTGTGGATAAGTGCAAAGTGTCGTCGAAGTTTGGCCCAATGATATCTATTTCGCCGTCTAAGCGAAAATGGAAAATTACTTGACTGCTTTCAGCTGCACCAACTCTAAAGAAGCCGCCCTGATCAGTAGTTTGGGTAAATGAACTAGCCGCCCCAAAAACCGTCAAATCACCGTTAAGGTGGTGGATTTTTCCAGCGCCATCACCGAGATCAACACGAACATCTTGAGCGAGCCTGCGACCATACAAAGAAAAATCAGAAGGCTCTTCACGCTGCAAAGTTACTGCATGATTGCCATAAACTACGTCATACAAATTCTCGGCTAGATTTTTCACCGGACCAGAAGGCTCTTTGCCTTCTAGCTCGTCGGCTAAAGAATCAAAGCTAAACCCAAGTGATTGTTTACCAGATTCCGGATCGGCCATAACTCCAGCCACTCACCAATACTGCGGTACCCGCTAGACTTTTCATGCCCAAGGAATTTGCGCTCAAACCCTTAGACCCCAAGCCTCGCAGCTACTATTATAGACAACCGATTCAGTCCGCGAGCAGACTTGACTACTGTTCGCCTACCCGGCCTGACTGGCTGTATTCCCCAAATATGGCCCCTCACTAAATTCTGGAGTTAGGCAGAACTGTACATTGCGCTTTTTCAGGGTAGCCCTAGCCCTCTGGCAAATATATGGGTTAACGTCTTCTAGCAATGAACTGAGAACTTCCATATTGACCATATAGCTCTCTGCCACGGCATAGCGCACGTCATCACAACTATCTTTGGCGAGTATCCAGTGTAAATCATCGGAAGTTTGATGGTTGTGAACAACAGCTGCTCGAATTTCGGGGTCAATGTGTGTGGATAGTGTAGCGAGGAGCTCAAGAGAAACCCTCGGATGCTCCGCTGCCCGCCGAACCAGGCCTCGGCAACCTGTGCTGACGATTAGTTCAAGATCTAGCGTCGGGGTATCTGGGTCATTGACGGCCATCCACTGCCGTCCTTTCAAGTCTTTATCAAACTGGGATGACGAACTATCGTTTTGGGACATCACGACCTCATTGGAGAAGTTACAACGGGATGCCCATAGCAGTTATTGAATGCCCAAGAAATGTGTACGGTAACATTTCACAGCCCTAAGGCGCCCTGAAAGCGTGAATCTTGCGCTGTTGTGCACATATAATTGTGCAGGAAATGAACATAACCTTTGAACTCAGCTTTCAGCCTATGCCTTATATAACCACACTAGAACCAAGCGAGGCTCCTGCCTAGCAGGGTTTACCAATAAAGATGCTCCGCAAACCCCAGATTACGAGAAGGAAACCTAAGTGAACAAGCGACCACAACCAAGAATTTCTACTTTCCTCGCTGCTCTTGGCTTTGCTTTTGCGACTTTACTGGCTATAAACGTCGTTTCGGCGCAAACTGCCTTGACAAACGATGCTCCAGAGTCAATGCGCATTGCACAGAACCAAGCAACAGCGCCGGAATCGCCAACTACAATCGATTCGCTCGCTCCACCAGAAAATAATTTGGCAAAATTAGTTCCCCAGATTAGTTTGGCAAAGCCAGTAGCAGTGACAATCGAAGGCGATTCAATGACACGCTATATAATTTCAGTAGACAACTATCAAGTTTTTCCCAATAGCCTCTTTGAACCAGCAACCTACTTAAAGCCTCTAGCAGAGCACCTCAATTCATCTCGCGCTTGGGTTTATATTAAAGACGAAGATAGCAACCCTCTGCAAACCTTTGGCACAATAAACAGCCGAGAGCAGCTAAAGAAGCTCTGGTTTGCCATTGAAAAAAATTCTAGTGCGCCAAAAAAAGTATATGTAGATATCTGGGACAGGCAGACTGACTCCCATTTCAAGTCAGCCTATGAAAAAATACCAACAGATTAACAAGCCGAAAAAATTGCTAGGCTCTTTTAACCATAGCTAGCCCAAAATCAACAAAAAAGCGGACATTCGGCACTGCCGGGTCCGCTTTTTGAACGAATATATGGGCAAACCTAGCCAAACCTATACGGATATATAGGGAATCCCCCAAACCATTGACTGACGTGGCGTGAATAATAGAGATAGGCACCTCTCCCGTGCTAATACAGGAATTGAATCAGGATGAAGAAAAAGCACCCTGATGTCCAGGGAATAAAATCGCTTCCAAACCTTACCAGCCAGTCCGCTGGCGCAGCTCTCTCCGATCTATTCAAAAGGGTCAAGCAAGGTGAGAGCAAGCCTAATGAACAGTACGACCTTTCATTCTTGTACTCCTTTCATTGGGACCAACCAGATAAGCAGATCAAGGAGGCGCTCAAAGTGTTACTGTGCAACCGCGAAAGCGATTATCAACCGGAAGAAAGCGTGACAAAGACGAAGAAGAAGACTGGCGAAAAACAGCTTAACACTCAGGCCGCCTTAGAGGCCGCCAAGATTCGTTGGCTGCTCGCCATCAACCCAAACACGCCACCACCAGTGCTGGAACACCTCACTCGCAATGCGAATCTACAATTGCTCGAACGTATTGCTGAAAATCCGAGAACTCACAGCACAACCTTAGCGCGACTGGCTACTCATGAAGACGCCCAAGTGCGCGCAGCTGTTGGTGAAAACATCAATACATCAATCAAGACTATCTGGAAACTAGCACGAGATCAAAATCCCGATGTTCGTCACCGAATTGCTGAAAGCTATACAGTACCAATAGCGGTGCTAAGAGTTTTAGCAGAAGATGAAAATCCATATGTCGCTCACCGCGCTCAGATTACCCTATTCAGAATTCTGAGAGAGGTTTCTCAACTTAGAACGGCATAAGTAACAGGACTGTCAACACACCTTGAATATCCAGACGAAACAGCCTTGCCTGAAGGCTGTTTTTCTTTTCAAAAGTTTCAAGAATAAAACCCCACCAAGGCTGAGCCCAGGCGGGGTTGAGGACGGGATACCATTTTTAGAGTTACTACTAATACTTTGCCCAAAAGCCCTAACTACTAACACAAAAAACACATAAAATGGATGAGTAAATCACATATCCACCAACCACAAGACGCCACCATATCTAATACCAGCAAAGCGAACACTAAGTTAGTGATGCTTCTACATTGTCGTTTTAACTCTTTGCTGTGACTCGAAAGCAGATGATTTCATTTCTTAGTAAAAAACAATACAGGGGAAGCTAAGATTAGAGGCTGAATTAAGTTCCACTAGCTTATAGTTCTCAGCATGAAATACTGACCAGCGCCAGTAGACGCAATCATAATTACCGGCTTTGCCGTAGGCGAGATCTTGTTGCAGGACACATGAACCTTTGCCTGAGATAATCTGGACAATACAAGAGTATGGCAAATTAGACAGGAAAGGTAACGAGTAAGGAGCCTAAGGCACAGGCAACATAATGAGCACCCGGGCTGGTGTTACGAAGTTTAAAATCTGCTCGTAGCTAATAGGGCCATGCCTTAGGCAGCTACTGAGCAAAGACCCCGGAGTCCAATAGCCACGGTCAAAAGTACACCAAAAAGAAGCGAGATAAAGCTGTAAACACTTTTTGCTGATGCCATGAAACTCATAGCCAATTAGTCCGATGAATTGAGAAACAGCGAGTTTTACCTTGGCTGAGGCCGCGGCATATTCCTCAACGGCACTACTAATAGAGTGGAGCTGAGGTTCGCAAAGACTATTTTGAATCTCATCTAGCTCTGAGCGTGGATGGCAATCTGCTGGAGTCTGTCGACTTCGCTTAAAAATGACACGGCTGAACCATCCAGCTGAAACACTTTCAGCTTCAGCCATTTGCTCGCAGACTACGAGAGCAATTTTTTTATGTATATTCAGGGCCGTGCTTGATGCAACTCCAACAAGACGAGACAATCGTGCTGCGCTAATAGCCACACCATGGTCCTTAAAAAAAATCGCTGCCAACCAAGCACGAAGACGCACAACGCCGGATAAAACAGAGCCAGAGGTGAGCCAAAAGTCTTTTTTGCAGGTGTGGCAGGAGTAAAAGCGGGCTCCTTTGTCACGATTAATATGCGAGAACGGGCATCCGCAACTTGAGGAATCAGACTCAATCAAAGATTGATAAATGGCGTCGGCAGCATCGTCATCGTCTTTAACCTTCTCCTGAAATTCTCTCCACACTTCGTCAACCAGCGTATCGCAAGCATAAATTGTCATATAAAAATCTCCAAGCCCACATTTATAAACGTCGCGAGTTGGGAATTAGTTCAATCGGTTTTAGAATTTGTCAGACCGATATCGCTCTGACTAAATCGGCAACAAGTTGAACCGATATCGCGCTGACTTATTTGGATCCAAGCTGCATCGATATCGCTCTGACTTATTTGAATCCAAGCTACATCGATATCGCTCTGACTTATTTGGATCCAAGCTGCATCGATATCGCTCTGACTTATTTGGCTCGAAGCTGCATCGATATCGCTCTGACTTATTTGAATCCAAGCTACATCGATATCGCTCTGACTTATTTGGATCCAAGCTACATCGATATCGCTCTGACTTATTTGGAGCCAAGCTACATCGATATCGCTCTGATTTGATCGGCTCCAAGCTACATCGATATCGCTCTGACTTGATTGGATCCAAGCTGCATCAAATCGACTAACCAATGAGCAGCAGCTAAGTCACAGCAATATCGGTCTAGCTTCAAGCTACTTTATTTAGCGCGCCATCTCTGACGAAGCAGACGATTCAACTCAGCCTGAATCTCGCCCTCAGCAAACTGAGATTGCTTCATTGATGTCTCTTCAATTTGATCTCTATCTTCGGCCTTTTCATACGAAAGTGGCTTGAGGATACTCATATTCCACTTAGTAGGGAGTGAAGCTAAGTTAAACGGGAATGGCAGCCAAGGGAAGAACGGAGTGATTGGGAAGGAAGGTAAATTGAGCATCTTAGCTATCGAATCCAAATTCGTTAGCACCGGGATTGCTTCATCACAACCGAGAGTAGCAATCGGGAAAATTGGAACTCCTTCTTCTACCGCTGGCAAAAGTTTTACCCAATCAAACTCAATCAACCGCTCCCGAGCAGAGAAGGGGCGAGCCAGGCCAGCTGCGCCTTCAGGGAAGATAGCAACCAATTCGCCTTTGGCAAACAAGCGTTTCATATTAGCTGAAGAAAAAGGCACGAAGCCTAATTCTAAAAATGACGCGAACAGGCGCTCGTCCTTAATCCAGTCCATGTCGGCGACGATGTGAACGCGACGTGGATTCACTCGCGATGACATCAGAGCATAAAGCAGCATTGTTGCTGGCCAAGGTAAGAAGCTGCCAGAGTTCCCCACAATAAGAGCTGAACCCTCTTTGGGCAGTTTCTCTAAACCATTGAATTCTACTCTCCACCAATCGTGAAAGAGAAAGCTCAGCATCGGCTCCACTCTCACTAAGGCTCTCACGTCAAAACCGTGATACTTATCGCTCTTGGTGGCTTGCTTAAGAAAATCGCGGTAGTTTGATAGAAACTGGCTCACAATAAAATCCTCGACTGAAATACAAACAAAAAAGTTGCTAAATTACGGTTTTTCACCATCTAGTTCGGCTTCGTCCCAACCGGTGAGGGTTGAGCGACGCTCTCTTAGTAGCTTATTGAGATCGCGTTGAATCTCATACTGAACTTCACGAGTGAGTTTCATTACAAGCTTGCGATCGTTGGCTTTTTCAGCCGGATAGCCTAAGTTAATCGGTTTGTGAATGTTGATCATCCAGCGCACCGGTAGCGGCATAAACATTAGAGGAGCTGGAAGCCACGGGAATCCAAGCGTCACAGGGAAGAATGGCATCTGCAAAAAGCGAGCGACTTTATGCAAGTTGACAAACTCGGGGAATATCTCGTCACCACCGACGGTGGCAACAGGAATCAACGGACTTTGGGTAGCAATAGCCAATTGAACAAAACCAGGATGGAAATCTAGTACCCGATAGCGCTCGGCAAATGGCTTGCCAACACCGCGGATGCCCTCAGGATAAATACCAACTAGCTCTTCGTTATCAAGCAACTTACGGGCGTTGTCTTTTGTAGCTCGAACCTGACCAGTCTCTTTTACCCAATCAGAAAGACCTGGCAAATGGAAAAACCAATCAGTGCTGAGATAACGAATACGTCTTGGGCTTTGATGCAAATTGCACATAGCCATAGAAATCATTGCACCATCAAGAGGCAGCAATCCAGAATGATTGCCCACTAAAATTGCCCGACCATCACCCGGAATGTTTTCGATACCGCGAATTTCCACATGGAAATATTCTTCGTAAAGGAAGCGAAAGAGTGGCTCCCACTTGGCAAAAGTTTCAAGAGAATAGCCAAACTCATCCTCTTTACCAGCATAACGCTCGTAGTAAAGAGGGCAGCGATTAGCGAAAGCCTTTACAGGGTCTTTCAACTTCTCTAACGATTTCCAAGTTAGCTCTTTCACTTGTCTCACTAGCGTCTAACGATGCGTCCAATCATCCAAAGAAAACCGAGCACACCAGGACCAAACGAAATGAGTAAAATAAAGCGCTTCAGCAAATCGCGAAAAGCAGCCTTAGAGCGCAGAACAGCTTCTTCGCTACCGGTAGCTTCTGAGTCATCCGCTTGAGTTTCAAAGTCTTGCATCTATCTACTCCCAACTGATTATTGTCTAGGTTTCCAATAGTGACTGAGGCTTCCAATTTCGTAGCTTGGCTCAATTGCCACAAGGCTGAGCTAGAAACCGACGTCTTGACAGCCGCCAGTAACCAGATGAATTGGAAGTTTCCATATAAGGATTAAGTATAGATAGTGAAAAGCGGATCCAAAGCGGTACACACAGAAGCCTTAAGAAACATTTACCGCAGGGGTTACAGGACAGAGTCAGTACTTTTAAAGCAAGTCAGTGAGATAATTCACTTAATTCCTCAATGTAGAATCCGGAGAAATACGATGCAACCCGATATCAATCAAATGATGCGTTCTGTGCAAAAGGCCCAGCAAGAGCTTTTGAAGGCTCAAGATGAGCTCGCAAAAGCCACTGTCGAAGGTTCAGCAGGCGGCGGAGCAGTAAAAGTGGTCTGCGCAGGCAACTTCCAGTTTCAAGCTATCAAAATTCAAGCCGAAGCTGTTGATGTGAATGACATGGGCATGCTCGAAGACTTGATTTTGACTGCTATTAACGATGCCACAAAAAAAGCTCAAGAAATGGGCGAGAAGAAGATGGCCAATTCAATGAAAGGCGTCAGCCTTCCACCAGGTCTAGGCTTCTAATCAGGTCCAGTCAATGTACTTTACCCCGCCACTGGCGCGGTTGATTGAAGAGTTTCAGAAGTTTCCAGGCGTTGGGCCCAAATCGGCCCAGCGCATGGCTTTTTTCGTGCTCAATATGAGCAGCGAAGATGTTACTAAATTTGCAGATGTACTTGTCGACGCAAAACTGAAGGTCAAGCATTGTAGTAAATGCTTTCACCTATCAGCCAATGATCCCTGTGAAATTTGCACCAATGAGAAGCGAGACAGCAGCACGATCTGTGTTGTGGCTGACAGCCGCGACGTCATCGCTCTAGAAAAGACCCGTGAATACAGGGGCTACTATCACGTTCTCAGTGGCCTGATTTCGCCACTAGAAGGGAGAGGACCAGAGCAGCTTCGCATTCGTGAGCTGATTAATCGGGCCCACAATGATGGCGCCAAAGAAGTAATTCTAGCTATCAATCCCACTATTGAAGGGGATGCCACGGTTCTCTACATCAGCAGTTTCCTCAAACCACTATCTATAAAAGTGACTCGTATTGCCTTCGGCTTGCCCATGGGTTCCGATCTCGAATACGCAGACGAAATTACTCTTACAAGAGCCATGGAAGGCCGAAGAGAAATTTAGCCGAAGAGAGATCTAGCAAAGGTCTAGCAACACTTTGAACGACAATTAAGCGCTGAAAAATTCGCTCATTGTTTGAGTAATTTTCTCAACCGAAAGGCCAACTTGATCAAGAAGAATGGCACGAGCGCCATGCTCCACGAAATGATCAGGAAGAGCGATACAAGCTACTTCAGCCAACTTGGCGCCTGGCTTACTGAATCTCAACTTAGCACCATATTCAAGCACCGCAGAGCCAAAACCACCGGTGAGCACAGCTTCTTCTAAAGTAACTATCCTGGCATCTGGCTGACTTAGAAGTGAAGCAAGGAGCTTCTCATCCAAAGGCTTGATGCTGCGAGCATTAATAAGAGTTGGCTGGATACCCGATTGGGCCATAGACATTAGCGCGTGCTTGGCAGTCTCAACCATTGCTCCAGAAGCTAGGACATAGAGTCCAGCACCCTTATTGCCTTCAACAACAACTTCCCAGGTAGCTGGATCAATCTCAGCAAAAGGTTGACCTTCGCCTTCCAAAACCACAGAGTCAATCGCTTTTTCACGAGGGAAGCGAATTGCAACAGGGCCAGAGGCCTGCTTAATCGCTGTGTAAACCATATTGCGCAGCTCTAGAGCATCTTTCGGTGCCCAAACGCGGAAGTTAGGCACAGTGCGAAGCCAGGCGATATCAAAGACGCCTTGGTGAGTTTCGCCGTCTTCAACCAAGCCACCACGATCAATACCAAACAAGACTGGCAAGTTCATAATAGCGACATCATGTACAACCTGGTCCATAGCGCGCTGCAAGAAGGTTGAATAAATCGAGACCACTGGCTTAAGACCAACCTTAGCCATGCCACCAGCCATGGTGACAGCATGCTGCTCACAGATAGCAACATCAAAGAAACGATCCGGATAAGCCTTGCCGAATTTAACTAGGCCACTGCCTTCTGCTGTGGCTGGAGTAATTGCCACCAAGTTAGGCTCGATAGCAGCAACATCAATAAGAGCTTGAGTGAAAATATCAGAATAGGTTTTTGCTTTTGGTTTACCAAGGTTAGCGTCTGGCTCCGCGCGCTCAGTGAGCGGCGGTTCAAGAGCAAAAGCAGGGACACCATGATATTTGATTGAATCGGCTTCAGCAGGAGCATAGCCCTTGCCTTTTTGAGTAATGAAGTGAATAATTTGCGGAGTTGATTTTGATTTGGCATTGCTGAGCGCGCCAATCACTGCAGCGATATCGTGACCATCTACTGGTCCAGAATAATTGATGCCGAGTTTTTCAAAAACAATTCCTGGCGAGTCAAAGCGGTCTTTGGCCTGCTTCTTCACCATTTCGATAAGTTCCCAAACCGCCGGATTAAGCTTCGCTTGATCAAGCTTGTTTTCAATAAAATCAATCTGCTTCTTGATGTCTTTATAGAAGAACGTCTCTTTGATGCGCTTCATATATTTAGTCAAGCCGCCAACATTCTCTGAAATGGACATTTCATTGTCATTGAGAATGATGATCACATCTTTCTGAATATGACCAAGATGGTTAATAGCTTCAAGCGCCATTCCACCAGTCAGTCCACCGTCACCAATCACGGCAACAACTTTGCCACTTTGCTGAAGGTGCGATTTAGCCAGAGCCATTCCCACAGCCAACGAGATAGAAGTTGAGCTGTGACCAGCAACAAAGGCATCGTGCTCGCTCTCTAACGGATTGATAAACCCACTGAGGCCTTTAAACTGTCGCAAAGTATTGAACTGATTACGGCGCCCCGTAAGCATCTTGTGAACATATGCTTGGTGCCCGACATCCCAGAGGAAGAGATCTTCAGGAGAATTGAAAACTTTGTGCATGGCGATAGTGATTTCAACTACGCCTAAGTTCGAGGCTAGATGACCACCGGTCTTTGCCAGACTAGTGATGATCTCCTGCCTGATTTCACAAGCAAGACTGTTGAGTTCTTCACTTGTGAGCTTCTTCAGCTCAGCAGGAGTGACAAGGGCGTCAAGGAAAGTAGTAGTCGGCTTCGCTAGCGTATACATTTGTTTAAGACTCGTAGCCTCGAATTCCCCGTGTAATGGGCTGTTCTGGGTAAATCATAGCAACCCATTACAACACTAGCGCATAATATTTTCAGCCATTTTTGAGAAGAACTTTTTGGCAGGGCTAAGAACGGGCCAGAGTTTACCTTTCAGAAGGCAAAGCCTGAACAATAAAGGGTTTTCAGATATTCATAAATGGACATTCAAATCAACTATGTCTAATCTAAGCAAGCTTGCTCGAAGCTCGATTAACCCGCTCTTATCCAAGATCTTACAAAATCAAGAATTCTGCGGCATGACGATTTTGTATGCATGACCTTTGATCACAACTATCACCCTTTTACCTAAAGCCAGATAGCGCGACATATTAGCGATGCTGCGAGTGAGAGCAAAATAGCGCTCTCCGCCAAACTGCACTTCTTCAGCTTTTTCGTTTTTGTATTCACTATCTGTCCAGTAGCCATTTTTCAGGTAGAACGTCTTATCTTCTACGGTCTTCACCCCAACATCACTACCTTTTTGATCAAAGGCTAGACTCTTCATAGCGGCCATTTTCTTTTCAAGCACGACAGCCTGCCTGCCAGAAATAGGAGCAGCCGAGATTTTCGCGCTGAGAGAATCACCAGTTTCTTCAAAATTTTCACGCTCTGTCTTTAAGCGGCGATCTTTATCGAAAGAAGCAGCTGGTGACGCTTGAGCAGCATGCATAGAACCGAAACTGGGTGAGAATCTAAGCGAATCGTCTGACCGAAGTGTTTCTCTTAATCGTCCCGCTTTGAAGCTGATATTACCAGCGGCACCACCAGCCAGGCGCGAGAATCCACGAGTGCTTTCAGCCATTGGACGAGCCACTGGACTGGCAACTGGAAAATTGCTAGCTAAACGATGATTTTCATTGGGATCGGTGGCTAAGAATGAAGTGAACGCCGAAATTATTCCATGCTTCTTAGACAAGGCAACGATCTCGTCAACGACTTCTTTGGTATTGCCATTTTCTTGGGCGACTTCGGTCAAATAGGCAATTCTGCGCATAGCCCAAAGCTTAGGCAAAAAGCTATGCCCAGTCTGACTAGCCTCAAAACTTAGTGGGAATGTAAATGCTTTAGCGACACCATTTATTTTACCGCTGACTACAACATTGGCCTGACCTGAGCCTTTATAGCGGCCCAGCAGCAGAACTTGCGAACCAGCAAAGACGTCTTTCACTTGTCTGGGATAGGTATCTTTTACGGTGATGCCATTGTAGGCAATGCTGACGTCAGACAGCACCGGTGATTTGATCTTGTCATAGAAAGAAGACAAGGCGGTCTCAAGGTTTTCACCAGGCTCTAAATACTGTGAAGTACCGTGATGAGATTCAGACAGCTTGTTGAGCAATCGCGTGTTGACGTCATATCCAACACCAAAATCAAACAAGCGAATATCTTTTTTGTTGGCAGCCAATTTCAAGATATTAGCTGTAGCGGTTTCGCCGACAGTGGGCTCTCCGTCTGTCATCATCACCAGATACGCTGGTCGAGAAGTTTCCTCTTTTAGCAGACTAATACCAGTGTGTAAGGCGTCACCAATATTGGTACCACCTCGTGCTTCAAGGTCGTCGATAAAGGCTACAGCGGCTTTTTTGTTATCAGGAGTAGCAGCAGCTAATGAACTTCTAAATGATTCAGCATCAGTGCTGAAATTTACCAAACCAAAGCGATCAGCTGGAGTCAAAGAGTTAACGACATACTTAAGAGCTTTCTTACACTGTTCAATTTTCTCGCCCTGCATTGAGCCAGAGGTATCAGCCACAAGAACAATATCTTTTCCAACAATCTGATTTGACTTGAGAGGAGGAGACAAGGTGAGAAGGAAGTAGCCATCTTCACCTTCGAGCTTATGAGTTAGAACACTGGCAGCCATATCTTTATCGGAAACACTGTAATAGAGAAGAAAATCTTTGTCAGGCACTGAATCTTTAGCAGAATAACTGACTTTAGCTTTGCTATTCTCAAGACGGTCAACCACCACAGTGTGCGAGGGGGACCAGATCGTCCTTAAACTCTCGCGATTATTGCCAGTACTGATTTTGCCATTCATACGTACAGTAATTTTAGTGTCATCGATGTTACCAGCCGCTTCGCTATCGCTTTTAAGAGGAAAGCGATACTTTATCAAGCCGCTCTCTGCCTTCAATAATTGGGTGTATTCAAGTTCGACTTTTTTAGTGCCGTGGGCCGGAATGGGAAAAATGCGCGCGCGCACTGTTTTGTAATCTGCGTATTCAAGCAGACCAGGATCAACCATTTGGCGAACGATCGCCTCATATTGCTGGCGCGCTTCATCTGCTGCAAGAATCTTCCCTTCTACTGGCTTGCCATCTATATGAAGCGAAAAGCTCGAAAAAGTCGTGTCTTCGGGCAAGGGAAAGAGATAAGTGCCGGCCAAGTTCTGATCTGTTTCGTTGATAAAAGTCTGGATGATATAGGTCTTAGCCACCTGATCGGTAATATCGACCTTGATATCTTGAGATTGCATGCGCAGGCCATGAGAAACTCCTCCTTTTAATATGGTGGGAGCGTTAGGCGGGCCAGGATCAAAAATTGGTACAATCCGGCCCCCACCGGGACTCACCGTCGGTCTAGTGCCCGGTCTAGTAAGAGGTCTAGACCCCGGGCGCACGATTGGCGTCACCCCACCTGGTGTAATTGGTCGCACTGCAACTGGGTTTAAACCAGGATGAAAAGCCGGATCTGCTATTAAGAAGCCAGCCGCAAATGCCTGCGGTGCAAGCATCAGGGAGGCCGACAAGCTGAGAACAGCTGCAAATTTCAAACTCATTAGATTTACTCGCTATGCAAGGCCACTAAGTACGTATTTACTCTTTTAAAATATGAATGTTGCTGGCCTGACATCAATGTAGCTTTTGCCCCAACAAATATCGGCCGGGCAAGCCACAGGATAATCCCAGGCTTTTTCCTAGATATTTGCCAAGCTAGTCAGGCTAGACTACTCTTGAAGCAAATCTAGTAAACAGTATTAGTTTTGTTTCGAGGAAAGCAATGCGGCTTCGCCTAATTAGAGCTCCAGGACCATCAGCACTGAAAAGAGATGGCTTGCTCTTTCAGCGCCTGACATGGGGCGCTGCGGCCGGTGGCCTTGCAACCATCCTACTAGCGGAGTCTCCTGTGCTCGACACAATGGAAATGAACCTACTTGAATGGCGCTATAAAACAGGTTACGAGCTTGCTCGCACCCTCAAGCTAGTGGCGCCCAATTTAGGTGGGGCAGCCGACTCTGAAACACGAGCGCAAGACATTGCCATCCTTACATATGATGATGACGACCAGTTCGATCTTGAGGGCGAGGCAATTGAAGGTGGCCCCCAGCCAGTTCAAGCAGTCTTGGCTAAGCTTATTCCGATAGTTGAATCGGGTAACCCATTACTAATAGTGTTAGATATCGATTTGAGCGGTAAGGCCGATCTATCGCTGGTCAAAGCACTAAAGCTCTATCGCAATAACATCGTGCTCGCTCTCTCTGGCAATTTAGACAATCCCAATGATTTTCCTTCAAGCGAACTACGCAAGAGCGTATTAACTTGTGCCTACGATCACTTAATTAAAGAATCAAGCGGCTTAGTTTGTCGCATGCCAATTTCGGCGAACATTTTCATGCCATCTGAACGCACAAGTGAAATGTCACCAGCTCTAGAAATCTTGCCCCAAGGTTTAGCTGAATATACCCGCGGCCTTTCAGCCTCTGGCGAAGCTTTTGAAAGTTTACCTGAAGTTCTCGCACCGCTGATGTCATCTAGAGTTGGCGTGGGACCGACCAAAGCGCAAATTTCTTCCTTCACCAAAGAAGAGCTTCCCATTTACATCAAGTTTTCAGGCACGAAATATCCTACCTACAAAATCTCTCAAATAATCCGAGACGCCATAGACCCAAGTGTATTTACCGGAAAAGTAGTGATGATCGGCACTAACTTTAGCCAAAAAGTAGACAATACTCCGCCGGTTCGCACTCCCTTACAGGCTAAAGCGCCTAATGTGCTCATTCAAGCAGAAGCAATTAGTACACTGCATAACAATGAAGCAATTGTGTCGTTTCCCCGCTCGATATTGCACCATATACTGCTTCTGCTCGGTGCGGCACTAGGAACTGTGGCCTCTGTGCTGCCAATGGGAAGGCGCACCGCAGCCTTTCTTTGCACGGCCATGGTGCTTATGCTCATGACTCAAATTGCCTTCCAATGGTTCAATTTACAGTTTCCCGTTCTGCCACTACTAGCAGTGCTAATGCTTACTTACATCTTTGGCACTTTGATTTATCTCGATACCGACTTACGTCTGCGCAACAAAGAACTAGCTTTAGCTAGAGAAAATATGCAAGTACGCGCTGAAGAAGAGCGTCAACGCATTGCTGAAGATTTGCACGACGAAACTCTACCAGCTCTCTCAGCTGTGGCGAGAATGGCTGATCGTTTAGCTCACGCTCCCGAGATGTCCGAAAGTACTGTGCCGGTTGAAATGCGCGAGAAACTTGATGGCGCTATTTCAGAAATGCGCCGGGTGATCAACGATTTGCATCCATCTGTATTAGAAACAATGGGCTTCAAGCCAGCCCTTGAGAATTTATTGGCGATCCTTTCAAGAGAGAAACTAATTCACGTTGACTTTGTCGACGGTGATACAGAAGACGACTATGGTTTCAATAAATTTACTCGTTTGCAGCTCTACCGCATTGTCCAAGAGTCTTTAAACAATGTACAAAAGCATGCCCATGCCAACCTCGTTAAACTTACGATTGGCGCTGAAGGCGACAATCTACATATCACCATAACCGATAACGGTAAAGGGATAGACTTCAGCAGTATCCGCAAAGACGCACACGGTCTGGTCAATATCAGACAACGAGCACAGCTAATTGGCGCCCAAGTAGAGTGGAAAAAACCGGAAGGTTTAGATACAGGTACCCAGGTAAGTTTGTTCATTCCAATTTCAAAAGAGGATAAAAATAGTACCTGATATGAGTATATTGATTGTTGATGATGAAGAACGCGATAGAATCTGGCTCAAGAATTTGCTCACGCAAAACCTGGGAGCCGCTCACGCTGGACCAATTTACGAGGGCCACGACGGTCTTGAAGCAGTCGAACTCAGTCAGAAATACAAGCCTCAACTTGTCTTTCTCGACATTAAAATGCCACAGCTCTCAGGAATAAAAGCGGCAGAACAAATTCTCAAACAGCTCCCAGAAACAGGCGTGATCATCCTTTCTAACTTCTCGGATGAAGTCTATGTTCGTCAGCTTTGGAAAGTAGTGCCGCCCAATGGAGCCTTCGGTTACGTACTGAAAAGCGCCTCAGACGAACAAGTGGTCGAGGCAGCCAAGGCTGTACTTTCTGGCGATTGCTGGGTGCATCCCGGTATTGCCAGAGTGATTCAACGCACTCAAAACAGAGCCACCTCTCTGACTCCGGCCGAATACGAAGCTCTCATTTGTATCGCTCTAGGAATGACTGACCACGCCATTGCCCGCAAGCTTTATCTAACAGAAAAAGCGGTACAATCAAGACTAAAATCCCTCTACGCTAAACTCGGAATACCCGGTCGTAGCGAAGGTCATGAAACAGAATTCAATCAACGCTGCAGAGCCGTATATCTTTCCAATCGACGCGGTCTCATCAATCAATCAGAACTTGACGATTGGGAAGCTAAACTATCAGAAGGCGCACCTACGTAATTAAGATGATACCAATAGGCAATCGAGCAACAAATAATACTCGTACTGTCAGATTAGCTCTGACAGTCTCGCTTGCCTGCGCCGCCATCTGCATGACAGCTTTGGTGGCGCCTGGTCAATGCAAAGACAATACCGTACGCTCAATAAAGCCATCAGGAAAAATGGCCGACTCCTCTTCTCCTGGCCAACTATCATTTGGTGAATTTTCTCGCGCCGATGCTGGGGTGAAATTGCTGGTTGGTATCTTTGCCAGGCTCGGTAACGAACCGCAACTAGCGCTAAAAAGCGACAGCCGCTTACTCGCCGCAGTTAAGAACAAAGCATCTTTCGATCGCGATAGCCAATCGCAACTACTAGCAGCGGCACCTAGTGCAGCTGCTAGTAGTTTTCAAAATCGCAGTGGCCAATTTGGCACAGCCAACAATCAGTATACAGATCCGGCGCTTGCTATTCGTCCGCGTCCAGTCATGCGAAAGGCTACATCTGACAAGTTCATACCAATTAACGGCGTGATCATCGGCATGACACCGCCGAAAAAATCATTTTATAACGGCTCTGGATCTATACGTGACGAAAAGCGTGATGAAAAGCGTGACGAAAAGGGCAATGACCGCGGGCTCACGCCCGGATTAGGTGGCTCGAATGCAGGGGCTGGCTTGAGCCAGCAATCAGATAGCAAAGCCATGGAAGCTGAGAAAAAAAGCGTTGATAGCGAAAGGAATCGCGAAACAGATGCGCTCTCTAGCATCAACAGCAGCAGAAATAGAGACGACTCATCTGTAAAAACATTCGCTGGTCCATCGAGCACCAATTCAGCCCAAGCGGGCTTTTCTGACAAAACCTACATTCGCGAATTTGGTAAGACAGCCAACCTGCAAACAGCGCCTTCGTTCCAGAGTAATTTTAAAGACTCAGCGCGCGGCATCACAATTATTGAAGAGCCGATGGCTAGTAGCAGAAGGCAATCTTCACCCAAAGCTGAAGAAACCGCCAATGGTATCATTCGCCCAACCGAGCAGCCTGGTCTTTTTAAATATGTGCGCGAACATATGAAAGACGCCCCCAAAGACAGCCCGAGAGAGAGCGCCAAAGAAAACACCAGAGAGTATGCATCATGGCAGCAGGGCTCTGCCTCGAACTCGCTAGAACAGCTTAGCGAGCATAAAGCGTCATACAAAATAAACGCTAAGAGCGCTAAGTTGCAAAGCAATTCTCCTGTCTCAATCGTATCAGACAACGAAGTTACCCTTGAGGCCCAACAAGACGGTTCGCCTTTGCAAATCGCATTCCTGCCACCAAGCACGGTGCATGGAATAAACGGTCTGCCGCTGGGGGCAACCGAAGCCGACACTGCTAAATTCTTTAAAAATCGTGGCAATCTCAGCCGCTCGTTTATCACTGGCTGGAAAGTTTGGACTTTGCTAGATCCACAGCAGAACCCGATTCTCCAAGTCTATCTGCGCAATGGCCGCACAGAGGCTTTCCGCATTTTCAACCAAAGTTATGTGCCGGCAGGTTTGGGTGTCGCTATAAATGATGAGCTACCATCGATGAAAGGTAAGTTCGGCGAACCGGCCTTCATTCTAGAAGAACCGGGTATTCGTCCAGCGGCCACTGTAATCGCTAAAAATTACGTCTATCCAGTCTCACAGGTGAGCTTCCAGCTTGTTCGCAAAGGGCCTAATTCGCCGCAAATTCACAGTCTTCTACTTTTCCGCTACTTATAATGTCAGCACTGTTTGCAACGGCCATTGCTGTTTTTTTCGTAGTTTCACCCGCTGACAACAAGTTGCTCCCATGTTAGCCTGGTGAATGTCAAGAGGGGTGAGGCATGGTTAGAAGTAGTGATTTAGGTGACTCAGGCGACTCTCCCAAGCAGTTGCAAGCGGCGCTAGATAGCAGCCCAAAATTCCACGAACAGCTAAACAGTCGCGAGATGGCGGGGCTTAAGCTGACCAAAGTGGCAAGTTCAGACACGGCCTCAGCGGACGCGGCCAGTGAGAGTGCTGACGAAGCCAGTGGCAACCTTATTGAAATGCTGCGAAAAACCAAGCCAGAGGAGCTTTCGCCTAATCTTCGTGCCATGCAGGGCTTGGTCGAGAACTTCGCTACAGCCGACGACAAAGCTAAGGCTCTCGAGCAAATGAGAGGCGGTTTCGATAAAGCAATCAAGCAATCGGACGACGATTTGACCGCTGCAAATGATACCTGGACTAAAGAATCACCGAAGGTAAGGCCAGAATACCAAGCAAAAACCGACAAGGTCGCTGAAACATCAGAAAAACTGCAAAAAGTCGCCGATACTATACCTGATGAGCAAAAGGAGCACATGCAGAGTGTCGTCCACCTATGGAGCATGGGTGATAGCAATAGCCCGCAGTTGCGCAAGGCCTTAGAAGCAGAAATAGGTCTGGTTAAAGGCTTACCCGAGGCCGTTAAAGACAGCTTCCAGGCGATCAAAGAGGCCCAACCCATAGTCGAAAAAGTGACTGGCTTGCAAGGAGCAATCAAGCAGGCTGAGGAAGATCGGGTGGTTTCGCGTATGATTTATGCAGAGGTATTGGCAGAAGGCGGAGACGCAAAGGGCGCCAAGCAAATGCAAATTGAGAGTATGGCCATTCAAATGAATGTGCCCCTCGAACAAGTGAAAGAATTGTCTAATCGCCCAGACAAAAAGTAAGCCGTAAATTCAAAGCGATATCCAGCTAATCTACTGAGGACCCAAAAACTTAAAGATGCTGCCAAAAGCTGAATTACACGTTCATATCGAGGGTACTTTCGAGCCCGAGTTAATTTTTGCCATTGCTGAACGCAACAAAATTACCGTGCCCTACCCAAGCGTCGAAGCCCTGCGAAGCGCTTACCAATTTGAAGACTTGCAGTCGTTTCTCAATCTCTATTACGCCGGCATGAATGTCTTAAAAGTAGAGCAAGACTTCTATGACTTAGCGATGTCCTATTTTGCTAAAGCCAGTGCCCAAGGCGTTGTTCATGCAGAGCTTTTCTTTGACCCACAAGCCCACATCGCTCGTGGCGTTCCTTTCGAAGTTGTGATCAATGGCCTTGATCAAGCTGTGCGTCATTCGAAACAAAAGCACGGTCTCTCAAGTTCTCTTATCATGTGCTTCCTGCGCGATCTCAGCGCCGAGTCGGCGATGGAGGTTTTCAATCATTCACTTGTTCATGGTGACAAATTTGTTGCTGTTGGCCTTGATTCGGCCGAAGTTGGCAACCCTCCAGTCAAATTTAAGGAAGTATTCGATAAAGCTAGGGCCGAAGGTTTCGTCACCGTGGCCCATGCCGGCGAAGAAGGCCCGCCCGAGTACGTTTGGCAAGCTATCAATTTGTTGAAGGTTTCTCGTATTGACCACGGAGTGCGCAGTTTAGAAGACAGCAAATTGGTTGAAACTCTAAGAGAGCAGGCCATTCCCCTTACAGTTTGCCCACTCTCTAATGTCAAACTAAAAGTCTTCCCACAAATGGCTCAACACAGCATCAAAAAGATGCTCGAATTGGGTCTCAATGCCACAGTAAACTCAGATGATCCGGCCTATTTTGGCGGTTATGTTGAGGATAACTTTACAGCCATTAAGGCCGCTCTGAACCTAAGCCATGCTGAAGAAATTCAGCTCTGTCGCAATTCAATTAATGCTGCCTTTATCGATGCTAGCGAAAAAGCGCAGTATTTGAGCCAATTAGAAAAAAGCATAGTATAAAAAAATAGTTTAGTCGGCCAAGTTATGAATCTGAATAAAGCGCTAGAATGATGACTCTTACCGGAACATCATGAAGTCTTATCTCCCCCTCTATCTAAAACACCGGCCCCAGTCACTTGCTGACTTGGTGGGCCAGCAGTCGGTGGTCAAGACCCTAACTAATGCTATCGATAACGATCGCATTGCCCACGCTTATCTGTTTACCGGTCCAAGGGGCTGCGGCAAAACCTCAAGTGCTCGCATTCTAGCCAAATCACTTAACTGCGAAAAAGGCCCTACAGCTGAGCCCTGCATGACTTGCACAATGTGCATCGAAATCAAGGCTGGCAATTCACCTGCGGTAATGGAGATAGACGCGGCCTCAAACAATTCAGTTGATGATGCCCGCGTTCTTATTGAACGAGCACCGCTCGTTGCCCAAGGTGGACGCTTCAAGCTTTACATCATCGATGAATGTCACATGCTCACCAAAGAAGCCTTCAACGCTTTACTCAAAACGATTGAAGAGCCTCCACCTAATGTCATCTTTATTTTGGCGACGACCGAAGAGCACAAAGTTCCGCCAACAATCATCAGTCGCTGCCAGCGTTTGATGTTTCGTTTAGCTAATCACAAAGACCTATCTTTGCATTTGCGCAAAATTGCTGAACTAGAAAACATATCTATTTTAGACGAGGCCATAGACTTAATCGCTCGCCGTTCAGGTGGTGGATTGCGTGATGCCTTGGGCTTACTAGATCAAGCCAGTCTATTATCATCACCAGATAAACCAGTTTCAATTAGCGATCTGCTGACCTTACTGGGCGCCATTGATGAAGATGTTTTGATGCAAATCTCAGAAGGAATACGTGATCGCGACGGTTCTTCTGTTTTAAGCGCCTTGCATAGTTTATTGAGCCAAGGCAGAGAACCATCTTTGGTGGCACTCGAATTATCCAAACACTTCCTCAATATGGCTAAAGCTCTACACCTCGGTGGAAAAGTAACTTCGCCCGAGAGTAAAGCTGGAGAAACAGACAGCATTCCTCTCATCAATCAATTGATCACTGGTACGCAAAATTATATTGATAAAGTAATTAAGTTGGCGCCTGCCTTTGAAGGGGCTGAGTTGACTCAAATGGTAGAGCAGTTAGATCGCTTAGAGCAAAATTTACGCCGCTCAACCCAACCAGCTCTCACGCTTGAAGTAGGCTTACTTGGCCTCTGCCATCGCCATGACATATTGATGGTAAAAGAACTATCGGCGCGCGTGCAGCAACTAGAAAGCGCTATGGCTGGCGGTAATTATGCAACTGGCAATTACACAGCCGCACCTCATCAAAATACAGCCAGTCCCCCACAGCCATCTGCCACCACCAACAGTGCGCCACCAAGGCCAAGTGCTGCTCCTCCGACTCAGCCGGCCCCGCAATACTCGCCACCACCAGCTCCCCAGCAACAAGCACCAGCTCCTCAAGTAGAAATGCCGCGAGCCCAAGAGCAGTCACCAGCAACGGTTTTTGCCAACAGCAATGACAATGATGGGCACGACGATAGGCACGATGATGATCCCGACAATAATCAAGATAGTGAGCCCGTTTCTCCGCCGCAAGCCAGCAGAGAAATGGCCGCAGTAGGCAAGTCGGGCTCGATTGACGAATTCTGGTCTAATCTGATGGACTACCTGCAGCAAAAGAGCATTCCAACTTTCAGCATCGTCAATCAACACGGGTTTGCCCTCTCATTGAAAGAAGATGAGTTTGTCATCGGCGTGCGCAAAGAACATTTTGTCAGCATGCTGGAACGCAAAGTCGAACAGATTAAAGTTGCCATCAAAACACTGACTGGCAAAGACATGTTCGTCAAAGTCAAAGTGATGGGAGATGAAGTTGGTGTGAGTGCCCCTCAACCAGCAAGAGCGGCCAGTGGCCGCGAAAGCGAATCTGCTGGTAGAAGTGGCAGCAGTTTGAGAGCGGCCGATGAGCCAAGTGACCCGGCACCCTTTAGACCCTATGTAGCCGAAAATTCACAGCCCGCACCGCCGCAGAACAGGGAGTTTCCAACCCCAGAACTGAGGCCAGAAGCTAGGCCAGAGCCAAAGCCAGAATCTAGGCCTCAAGCGAAACCTGAGACAAAGAGCGACTCAAAACCGTCCACCAAATCTTCCTCTAAGCCTGATGCTAAAGGGGAGAAAAAACCTTGGGTGCCGCGAGATAAAGGCAAAGAAGGAGCCTGGCAGTCCGGCGGGCCAGCTAAACCCACTCCCGACTTTGCCGGAAGCGGCTCGAACGCTCGTGGTAGTGACGAAGTGCTAATGGTTAAAGAAGCCTACAAATTATTTGAGGGACCTGGCTCAAGGTTCATTGGCTAAGCGTCATTTATTTGCCATTTTTTTGCCCCGAGTTAGCCGCTGCTAACTTGTAGGCTTAGCGAGTAAGAAAACAACTTTGACTTCAACGTAGTCAGCAAACTGTTAGTGGTCGTCGGTATCGGTCTGATGTTGTGGCTTTGCTCAGGCGGTTTCGGCCGACAAATAGGCGCGCCTCCTCCAAATTAAAGTAAGTAGCAAAAAGACAACTGCTTGTAGCCGTTAACGAATCTCAAACTTCCCACTGAAATTAACTTCATCTTCGGGCCGTAACCCTGAGCTCAAATGACCTTGCTCAAGCCACTTGACCTCGACATTGTCAACAGCGGCTGATGGGGGTCCAACTTTACACCAAGCAATCAAGAGTTCAATATCTGGCTCAGAACCAGCCACTAGGGCCTCAACTGAACCATCGGCCAGATTTCTCACCCAGCCAGAGAGACTCAATTCTTGAGCCTTTAGCTTCGTACTGTGGCGATAATAAACACCCTGAACACGGCCGCTTATTTTGAGCAAAACGCAAGGCTGCATATAAAAACTCGATTCTCCCTTTTAGTCGACTGTTTAACAGGCTAAAATGTAGGGACTAGTCTAACAAAAGGCGCGGCAGCCTATTTGAGACCAGAAGATTCGAGATCAGAAGATTAGAACCAAATTTTGACAAGCACTTTTAGCAAGAGATACTAAAGCGACCAGATGGCCAAGGAACCCGAGAAAAACAAAGAAAAATCTCTGCAAGCCATTGATGCGGCTATCGAGTCGTTGCGCAGCCAAGACTGGGATCTCAATCCATATTCGGTTGCTGCTGCTGCTGAATTAGAGCCCGAAGACGTCTTTAACAGCAAAGCGGCCATGGACAAAATTATGGATGCCCGCGGCGATGGCAGTACTTATTCTCATGATGCCGTTGTTGCCGGACGATGCAAAGAGCTTGAGGCTGAGCTCGACAACGCCACGACTATCAACCAAGATCTCTACGATCGCGGTTCAGAACTAGCCGAGCGCGTCATCGAACTTGAAGCCAATGTTGCTGAGCTTGAGCAAGAAGCTGAAACGTTAGCCCTTCAATTACAAAACTCCTGGTCACTAGGCTATCAAAAAGGCTTAACCGAAGGTCGCGAGCAGGCCCTTCTGCCGCCAGAGCAACGCGTTAATACACAGCAAAAGCCTGCCAGCAAGACAGGTGAACATCCAGTTATTGAAGTCATGACTCCCGAAGCAGCAACTTCTGCACCGCTGGCTTCTGTAGGGGCAATTACTGATGAAGAATTGCCGATCGAAAGTCTCAAGCAAAACTCTCTAAGCGAGCAGCCTTTGGCAGCAGAAACGCTAACAGAAGCACAGCCCGAGCCAATAAAGCCGGCCGAAACGGTGCAGCCAACTCCGGTCATTCCAGAGCCAGCTTTAGCTATAGTTGAAAGTGCTGGCTACAACGACAAGGTCTATAACGCTGTAAGCGACCACCGCGCCCCCATTTCGGTTTCAGAAGTATACGGAGCCTTAAGCTGGAAGCAAATAGAAACGGTTTATCAATACAGCACGGTAGCCGGCAGGCCTAATACAAATCTCTATTTTGAGCCCTTAACTAATGTCGAAGAAGAGCTTGCCGAGACAAGCGAGCCACAAGTTGAAAGTAAGGCGGCAGCAGCTCCAACAGTCGAACCAAAGGCTAAACCTGTTGAGGCAAAGGCTGAATCACTTGAGCCAGTGGCCGCTGCAGTAGAAGAATCTCCCATGACCGGCAGAAGCACTCGGGCCAAAGGCGCCGCCAAGCTTCCCGACATCTCCTTCGATCCGCCAGATGAGCCGATTGTCGGCGCTGTGCCGACCAAACCGATTGCCCGCGCCTCTGATATGGGCGAACCTGATTTTATCAACCAATACGATGGTGGGCTTACAGGCGAAAATTATCCGAGCCTTGATACCCTGCAAGCAGCTGCCTCAGCAAAAAAACCAAATGCTACTTTTGATAAGCTAGATGCTCTACCGGCCCAACCCGGCGAAGTTCCAGACATTCTTGATCTTGACCAGCTCGATATATTTGAAGGCATGGAAGACATGGATGAATTGAGCAAAATCGAAGTAATTGAAGATGTTGTCTTGGCGGCACCAAATGCCAACATCATCAGTCAAAGCGAGACTGCGGCAATGCCAAAAGTCTCGGGTGAAGATTTACGCGACCTAATTAAGACCAGAATTAAGCAAGCGCAAGATCACGATCCTCATCAACAACATTCACTCGATCAACTGCTCGATCCAGCAAACGCTTCAAGCACGGCGGTGCCGCCGAGCGAACCGACTGCAGCTGAAGCAGCAGCCATCGCCGAAGCGAAAGCCACCGCCCATAGTGCCGCAGAAGAAATTGCTGCACTCGATCTTGAAGCCTTAAGACATGGTGGCAGAAACAAATTTGTTGGTGGCAAATCACCCACAGTGTCCCCTAGCGCACCCGGAGCTACCAGTGGCTCGCCAACACCGACAGGCGAGAGCGCAATTCCACCAACTGGCAGCCCTGCACCGGCAGGCGTCCCCACTCCGCGAGTAGCTCCTATCCCAGCCGACATCCGCAAACACTGCATGATGTTGGGCGTGCGCTCAGATGAGTTGACCGTCAAAATAGTTATCGAAGCCTGGAAAGCGCAGATCACTGCACCAGGCGTACACCCCGACCAGGGAGGCGATACAGAAACTGCGGTTTACCTCAATCTCGCCAAAGATTCTTTGATCAAGTACATAGAAGCCCAGGCGCCTAAGCTGGGTAAAAAGTTCGGCCAACCAAGCCAAACTAGGGATTCACAAAGCAAACCGTTCACCATGCGCCAGGGTCCGGATAAAGATACGGACAAAAAATAGAACAGAATGTCTAAACCAGTTGTAGCAATCGTCGGACGTCCAAACGTTGGCAAATCAACCTTCTTCAATCGTTGTATCGGGGCAAAATATGCCATCGTCGACGACTCACCAGGCGTCACCAGAGATCGCATCTATCGCGACTGCGACTGGAATGGCCGCGAATTTCTCTTAGTCGATACCGGCGGCATTCAAGGTGAAGATGGCAACACCGATGCAGTTATGGCTGGTGCTGTTCTAGACCAGGTACAAGAAGCTTTGGTGCAAGCCGATGTTATTGTATTTCTCGTAGACGGCCGCCAGGGGCTGACCGGAGCCGATGAAGAAGTAGCAAACATCATCCGCAAAGTGAAGAAGCCAATTCTTCTTGCTGTTAATAAAATTGACAGTATGAAAGACAATAACAATGTCATGGAATTCTACAAGCTTGGCCTGGGCGAGCCCCTAGGCCTTTCAGCCATGCAGGGTAGTGGTGGCGTTGGCGATTTACTCGATGCCATTGTCGAGAAGTTTCCTGAAGGCGCTGGCAAAATAGTCTATCCAGAGGAGGGCGAAGAAGAAAAAGACCCTAACACCTCTCCTTATGCCATTGCTGTAGTGGGCCGACCTAACGTCGGCAAGTCATCGCTGACAAACGTACTTTGCGGCACCAAGCGAGCGATTGTCTCAGAAGTACCTGGCACCACCCGCGATGCCGTAGACACACCAATTAAAGTGCATGGTCGCGAAATTACTCTAATCGACACAGCTGGGATTAGAAGAAAATCGAGAGTAGACTATGGTATCGAAGCTTTCTCTGTCGTGCGTTCGCTCAAAGCAATAGATAGAGCAGACGTCTGTGTTCTCGTCTTAGATGCCAGCATCGAAATCTCTGATCAAGATCAAAAAATTGCCGGAAAAATCGAAGAAGCAGGCAAAGCTGCCGTGATTGTCATTAATAAATGGGACCTTATCGAAGACCGCTCATCTCGCTCAATGACCAACTTTACAGAAGAGGTAAAAAGGCAGCTGAGAGCTTTGTCTTACGCTGAGGTCGTCTTCACCAGCGCTACCAGTAAACTGCGCGTACCCAAGATTCTGGAAGCCTCAGCCCGTGCTTATGCCGAAGCACACAAGCGCATTACCACAGGCTTGGTCAATCAAATTGTCAATGAAAGTGTTGCCTTAGTGCCACCACCGGCATCAAAGCGGGGCAAGAGACTGAAGGTCTATTACACAACTCAAGTGTCTGTAGCACCACCAACCTTCCTTCTATTTGTTAGTGATGGCAAATTGATGGCCAAGAACTATGAATCTTATCTTGAGAGAAAGCTGCGAGAAGCCTTCGGCTTCCATGGTGCACCAATTAGAATATTTACGCGCGCCAAGAAAGAGTCGTGATCAATGTTAGCCCTGGCTCTGATTCTAGTCACGTATGTGGTGGGTTCAATGCCCACGGGCTATTGGCTTGCCAAAGCTAAAGGCATCGATATAACTAAACTGGGCTCTGGCTCTACCGGTGCCACCAATGTCTGGCGCTGTGTTGGTAAGAAAGAAGGCGTTCTAGTGATGGTCCTAGACGTGCTCAAAGGTTACCTGCCCGTATTTGCAACGATTCAGCTAGATAAGGGCGCCCAAGCCCTTGAGTGGACATTTTTTGGCATGCCGCACTTGATACCAGTAGTGGTAGCAACTGTTGCCATCGTCGGACACAGCAAATCAATTTTCCTTGGCTTCAAAGGCGGTAAGAGCGCAGCCACTGGGATGGGCACTATGATTGCTTTCTGCCCCTTGCTCGGCATCTACACTTTCGGTACATTTTTAGCCATTGCTTTTCTCACCCGCATAGTTTCACTGGCTTCGTTATCTGCCGCTTTTGTCAACGTCATATTTATGTGGTGGTTGAAAAACCCCGATGCCTATGTTCTTTATGCCGTGATTGGCTGCCTCTATGTTTGGCTGCGTCACATCTCTAATATCAAAAGATTGATTGCTGGCACTGAGCCAAAACTTGGTGACAAGCCAAAAGAATTGCCTACAAATGAAAGTGTGAACCCTTGAAGAAAAGACCGTCACTTAAAAAGCCTATCCATCTACTTCTGGCGATGCTTCTATTAGGTTCGCCTACGCCCACTCAAGCACTTAGCCCCAAAGCAGTCGCCAAGCCAAAAATCACAGTAATGGCAAAAGAGATTGTTAAAGAAAAACCAAAAGAGAAATCTTTCGTCAACGACCAAAGACCAGCTACCCTTTCTAATGCTGAAGCAATTAACATCGCCGTCTATAAGGCAGCGAACCGCGGCGTCGTCAACATCGCCCCAGTGGCGTCAGCAGAAGATTACATAGTGAACCACACAGCCGAAGGCTGCGGCTCTGGAGTGATCATCTCGCCCGACGGCAGCATACTGACTAACTATCACGTTGTTGAAGATTCTGGTCATGTGCGCGTCACCCTTTGGGACGGCAGCAGCTATCACGGTGTAGTGGTTGGAGTTGATAAGCAGACAGACTTAGCTCTAGTCAAAATCAAGCCGCCAGAAACTCTCAAGTTGACGATCATTCCTTTGGGCGACTCATCGCAATTAGAAGTAGGCCGCAACGTCTACGCCATCGGCAATCCTTTTGCTCTAGATCGTTCTATGACAGTTGGCATTGTTTCTTCACTGGGTCGTACCATACCGGTAGCTAAAGGCCGTCTAATCAAAGGAATTATCCAAACAGATGCCGCCATCAACCCTGGCAATTCAGGCGGTCCACTGCTCGATAGCCTCGGGCGAGTAGTTGGTATTACCACGGCAATCTATACCAACAACGGTCTAAGTTCGGGAGTTGGCTTTGCCATTCCTATTAATATTGCCAAGAACGTCATTCCGCAGATTCTCGACTACCATCGAGTTCTGCGACCAGAATTAGGGGTTGAAGTGACCCCGGCTGGCGAAGTGGGCCTGCGCGTTTTAAAAGTTGCAAAAGGCAGCCCAGCAGACAAAGCCGGGCTATCAGGCGCCAAAATAGTGGTCTACGACATCGGCGGTGGCTTGGCTTTGCAAAAACCTGATTTAAGCGTCGCCGATATAATTTTGGAAGCCGACGGAGTGCCTACAAACACGGTAGACGGCCTGATGTCTTACATTGAGAGCAAGAAACCAAACCAAGTGGTTACACTGACAGTGATCCGCAGCGGACGCGCAGTAAAAATTCCAGTAAAATTAATTGGCGGTGTGTCAGACTAGGGCATCTAGTTATTCGAATGCCAGCCAAGTGTTATCAGGGACCTTAAGTACGGAGAGAAAGAAGAAAATTGTCAAGAATTCTAGTCATCGAAGATGACCTCTCAATCTCTGAATTAGTAAAAATAAATCTAGAGTTGCTTGGACACCAGGTGATCACAGCACCAGATGGTATCAAGGGTTTGGCAATGGCCACGCAAAATCGCCCTGACTTGATTGTGCTCGACGTCATGATGCCCGACCTCGATGGTTTCACCGTCTGCCAGCGCCTTCGCCAGAACCGTGAAACCAACCCTATTCCTGTATTGATGCTCACAGCCCTATCAACCACGAAAGATAAAGTAGCTGGTTTTGACGCAGGAGCTGATGACTATTTAGCAAAACCTTTTGATATTCCTGAGTTGCAAGTGCGTGTTCGAGCCCTCTTGCGCAGAGCTGGCACCTTGCCGCATTCTTCCTCATTGCCAGAAATCCTCACCGCCGGTGAGATCACACTAATTCCCGAGAACCTACAGGCAAAAGTGGGCCCTCGCATCGAAAAGCTCACTCCTACTGAGTTTGAGATTTTGCATTGCTTGATGCAGCACCACGGTCAGACGGTCTCAACTGGTAAATTACTAGAAGAAGTTTGGGGCTATTCGCCTGATGATGACGTAGACACCATTCGCGTGCACATACGTCACTTAAGAACGCGTCTTGAAAAAGGCGATCGTAAGTATATAAAAACCGTATACGGTGGTGGGTATCAGCTGGTTGCTGAAGGCTTTACCAAAGACAAGAATGGTGAGTAAGTTCTCACATTTCTCGTTTATGAGATAAATAGCCGTCCTGGCAGTCAAGCGCTATCGATCGAGTAATAGCCTAGACCTTCAGCGATTGCCACAACCATACTATAAAGCTTTTAGGTTAAGAGAACGGGCAGTCGCTAGACATACTGGAAACCTACCCTTTATCATATAGTGCGAGCCATTGATAACGTCATCAATGGTCGTCATAATGGCGCTTTCGCGAATTCTTTTTTGAATCATTTCGGCAAGCGCATTAGAGTGAAGCCTTCTAGGCAACACAATTGAGCAAGGAGAACCTAGCTTGTTATTCAACAGTCTGCAGTATCTGGTCTTTCTGCCCGTAGTGTTTCTGCTTTACTGGGTATTGCCACAGCGGTTGCGAGTGCCACTACTTTTAGTGGCGAGCTATGTTTTCTACTGCTCGTGGAGACCGATATACGGTTTATTGATTTTCGGTCTCACCCTGGTCACCTTCCTTTTGGTTCCTTATATAGAGAAGGCCGCCAAAGCTGAAAACGGTAAGCACATCTTTACCGCAAAAGGCTGGCTCGGCATTACCGTTGCCGTTAACTTGATTTGTTTGGCTGTTTTCAAATATGCCTATTTCGCCGTTGGCACGGTGAAGCAAGGTCTCTCGCTGGCTGGCATCGATTGGAAAGAACCCCACCTGCATATCATTCTGCCTTTGGGTATCTCGTTCTTCGTTTTCGAATTCATTCACTACGCTGTCGAAGTCTATCGCGGCAAACCGTTGGTCAAAAACTTCTCGGCACTTGCTCTTTTTGCTGGATTCTTCCCCACTCAAATTGCTGGTCCAATTAAGCGCTATCAAGATTTCGTTCCGCAGTTAACTGAAAAGCTCAAGTTCAAATGGGAGTATGTCGACGAAGGCATGCAAATGATTCTCATGGGACTAGCAAAGAAAGTTCTCTTAGCAGACAACCTTGCTCTAGTTGTACAGGCAGGTTTTGCTCATCCTGAGAATTTCTCGTCGGTTGACCTCTGGCTCATTACCTACGCTTTTGCTTTCCAAATCTTCTTCGACTTCGCTGGTTATACCGATGTGGCCCGCGGTTCGGCTCTATTGTTTGGCTTCAAAGTGCCAATTAACTTCAACTTGCCGTACATGGCCTCTAACGTAGCCGATTTCTGGAATCGTTGGCATATCAGCTTGTCGACTTGGTTGAGAGATTATCTCTTCATTCCATTGGGCGGCTCCCGTTGTTCGCGCATTCTTAACTACAGAAACCTCTTCATCACCATGGCTTTAGGCGGTCTCTGGCACGGTGCAGCGATGCACTTCCTCGCTTGGGGTGCCTTCCAAGGCGGAGTATTGATTCTGCACAAAGAGTATCAACGTTTACTTGACGCCATTGGTGTCAACAAGTTCTTAGTTGCTTCCAAAGAATCAGGCACTATTGCCCACAAGCTCTATCACTGGTTCTCCATTGTCGCCACCTTCCATATTGTTTGCATCGGCTGGGTGCTCTTCCGCGCTGATGATATGAAAACCGCTGGCACGATCATCTACAAACTGGTCACCGCTCCTGTCGAGCTGCTCCACTTCAGCGCCTCGCAACTAGCCATTCTGCAAATTCGCGATCCAATAATCTTCCCAGCACTACTTCTACTCTTGCCGGGCTTGATGATTTCCCAACCAATCATCACTTGGCTCAACGATAAGAAGTTCTACCAGAGCCCACCATGGGCAGTGCAGGTTAGTTTGATGGTGGCATTGATGTGCTTGCTGACAATCTTCTCCCCAGACAGCTCGCCACGGTTCATCTACTTCCAGTTCTAAGAAGTTCAGGGTTACTGTGGAATCCGCAACCAACAAGACAACTCCAATCAGGCAAGCCAAGAGCCGCTTTTTAGTAGCTCTGGCTAGCTTTGTTCTGCTCTCAACCGGACTGGCTGCGGTCTCCTTTGGTCAGACAGAACCGACAGATTTCCCTGTAAACACTTGGACCACTTGGGCAATCAAAGACTTCTTGGCTGATCAGAAAAAACCTGATGTAGTCTTCATGGGCTCATCGCTAATGTTGGTGCCGTTAGATGGCACCGACGCCGATCACCTCAATCGCCGAATTGATGGTTCGGCCCACCACAAAAGCGTCTACTTTGAAGACAAGTTTAAGCAATACTCGGGACAAAAAATAGCTAGCTACAACTTTGCCTTACCTGGTGAAATGCCTTCTGATGCGGCTTTGATTACTCGCTTTTTGCTCAAAGGCGAGAGAGCGCCAAAAGTATTAGTGTACGGAGTTGGCCCGCGCGACTTCATGGACAACCTTTTGCCTAGCCCAGCAGCGACAGATCCTTTTCAGTATCTATCGCGCTTTGGCGACTGGAGCAACCGCGTAGACTTGATTGTGCCTCAATGGCAAGAGCGCCTCAACTATGAATTGGGTCGCGCCTTTTACACCTATGGCGCGAAGAACCAACTGGCCCAAAACTGCGACCGCGCTATCACGGCCTTGCTAAACCAAGTGGCTCCGACCCCTAAAACAGATAAGACCAAAGCCGAACTTGTAGCAACGCGTCGCCTGCTCTTGCCGGATTATCATCCTTTTGAAATTAACCGCGACGAATGTTTCTTCCGCCCTGAAAGCCAATCGGCCAGACCAAAGTTCGAAGACAACATCAGCGAATATCGCAAGCGCTACAAAAACCTAAAGATGGAAACTTTTAACGGACAGATGCAATTTCTGGCCGATATTCTCGATACCGCCAAAGATCGGCAAGTGCATGTGGTCTTAGTAGCCATGCCTATTACCGACATCAATCGCAGCTTGCTATCAGACCAATCATGGAATCTCTATAGAAGCCGTTTGCGCGATTTAGCTGGGCAGCATCAAGATTCGACAACATTCTTCGATATGCAAGAAACCAAAGCTTTCAACATTGCTGATTTTCAAGATACTGTGCACCTGCACTCTGGTGGTGGCGCCAAATTACTTGACATGATTGCTCAAATCATGTCCAAAGACAAAGCTAGTATGGCTGCTCTGGCCCCGAGCAAAAGTGATGTCGCTGATAACCAAGCTTTCGATCGCTTCCGTCAGACCACTAGGCAGGAAGCAATGGTTGAGCAGAAGGAGTCAGCACCGCTATGACTCTAGAAGCACCAACCAAGCCAGAAATTAAAGTTGAAGTAGTGAGCGAATTTAAAGATCGTCGCGTCAACAGTGATACTAAGCCTTTCAATCTACCCTTCCCTGACAGACGCAGCCGCGGCCGCTTAAGCGCATTTATGGTAGCGCTGGCCCTATTCTTTGGCGTCAATTTCGGCATGTCTTTCTACACACCAATCGATTTCGATCCCTATCGTTTTCCTTATCAAGGTTGGGCCTGGTGGACTTTTAACGATCTCAAAGCCAGCAAAGAACTACACAACGTCGCTCTGCTTGGCTCGTCGCTTATGGTCAGCGCTGTATCGTGTTGCGATGCTAACCATCTCAACAAACTACTAGACCTCACTAACTATCACAAAGCGAGTTATCTAGACGACAAACTCACCACCACATTTGGTGGCAAGTTTAACACCTACAACCTCTCGGCTCCTGGCCAAATGCCATCCGATGCCTACCTGACCCTCAAAGGTATGCTTACCACAGCACACCGTCCTGAAATTGTTATCTATGGTATTGCCCCGCGCGACTTCATCGATAGTCGTATGGCTAGCCCTACTGATACCGAACCATTTCGCTTTCTCAATCGTTTAGTCAACACCGATGATTGTGTTTCAGGCCTCTTCCGCGACCCCCTGGGCCGCCTAGAGTGGTTGATCAACCGCAACCTCTATGTCTCGCACCATGCCGTAGATTTTCAGATGCTGGGCGGCGACACTATTAAAGCGATACTCGACAAAGCCACTCCTGTTCCACCCGGTGCTAGAGCTTATACATACTGGGACCGAACCAAGCTGATGCCTCTCTACAAGCCTGGTGAAATTCACAGCCAAGCAATTATCACGCAGCCCACTTCACGCGCGCAAGCAACAGCTGAGTGGCGCGATAATACTGTGGAATATATAGAGCGTTATCGTCATCCAGATAGACACACTTATAAAACTCAGTTCTATTTCTTGCGCAAATTAGCACAACTTTGTAAGCAAGAGAAAATCGAGCTAATCTTGGTCAATATGCCAATTGCCAAAGAAAATATTGCTGTTCTCAAGCCTGAAGCGTACCTCAAATTTGTCTTCGGCTTACAGCAGTTTGCCCTTGATCAAAAAGTAGCAACCTACGATCTAAACGACTTTAATCACTACGATAAGAGCGACTATCACGACTATGTGCACCTCAACGCTTTTGGTGCAAAAAAATTGTTCGACAGTCTAGTTGATACTCTAAAAAATGCTCCTCACACCAACTTAGCTATGCGCATGGCTGGCCAAGAGTTAGTGCGTCAGGTTGCCAATCAAGATCAATTCGCCGAAAGCAACTCAAATATTATTCAACCCAACGACTTGCAAGAGAAATTGAAAAATACTTTTGGCAAGCTTGGTGAAAATGTTGATCCAGCGCTGCAATATGTTCCCGTCAATTCAACAAAGATTGGGGCAAAGATACGTGGTGCTGAAATCTAATATGAGTAAACCAGCTTTCCCCGTAGCTCTATCATTATTTGCCCTGGTTAACTTGGCTCTCTATGGCCTTTTCCAGAGCAGTAAGCTCACTGGCGAAAAGACTCTCGACAATCAATCGGTACGCCAAGCTAACTATGAAGCCCGTCAGGAAGGTCCCTGGATTTGGTGGGTAACTCGCAGTTTCTTGGCGAAGAAACAGAGCCCCGATCTGGTGCTCTTAGGCAGCTCGCAAATGGGTTCTGCTATTTTCTCAGCTGAAGCTGAACACCGCAAAGCAGCTTTAGATACAACCGATCAAAGAGAAGTTACTCGTCTAGGAGACGCTCTCAAAAACCTTACGGGCAAGCAACCTGAAGTCTTCAACCTGGCCATGGGCGGAGCGATGGTATCAGATCATTATCTTTTAGCTCGCACTCTTTTCAAAGGCGCTCAAAAACCAAAAGCAGTAATTATTGGTGTTAATCCGCGCGATTTTCTCGACAATACTCTGCCATCGGCTAGTTCTACTGATGCATTCTATTTCCTCAGCCCTTATGTAAATGTCAGCAATTTAGCACCAGTTTCATTCCCTGGCCCTTTCAATTTGCTTGACTATCGCTTGAAAGAATGGCTACCACTGAAACAAGTAACTACTATTCTTAAAGGTAGTGAACCGCCGAGCTTGGCTAATGTTCCGACTTTTACAAACCCAGAAGCAAAGGGCGTTTTGGAGCCCCAAACTAAAACGACAAAAAATGGCAGCGCTGTTAACACCCAAGTATTGCAGGCCATATCTGGCTCAGCAGGCGATGTTCGCCAAGGTCAGTGGCGGGTGCCGGCCGAACCACCATATCTCTTTATCGACAATACAAGAGAGTATTTGCGTCGTTATAAAAATCCTAACCCACCCTGTCTAGCGGGCCAGAAAGCTTACTTCCACGCTCTTCTAACTTTCTTGAAAGACGAAAATATCAAAGTGGTGGTAGTAGGCATGCCGAGCTTACAGAGCAACCGTGATATTTTGCCTGCTTCATTCTGGTCGCAGTTTAAGAGCTACTTACAGACAGAAGCAGTTGCCTCTGGTGGCACTTTTGTAGACCTCTTTGGCGATAAGCGTTTTGGCAGTCATGATTTTCTTGATACCGTTCACCTGAATCGTTGGGGTGGTGGCACACTAATTTCAGTGCTCGCACAAGAGTTAGCCAAACGAAGCGAAATTACTGCCGTACTAGGCAATCAAACAACTTCTAGTAATAGAGCTATCGGTGCAAGATCACAAAAGCAATGGCAATAGCCGTATTAATCGCCAGCCTTGTAGCGAGCATCATCTTTACTGTTGCACCAGCAGAGGCCAAAGTCGCATTAGCTAAAGCGGCGGCTAAACCTGCTGCTAATCGAACTTATGACCAGCTCTATCGCAGCGCTGAACTAGAAATGAGCCATCTCAATATTGAAAAAGCGCGCAAGCTTTATCAAGAAATTTCAAAAATGAGTGGCACGGCCGCGAGTGACAAAACTGGCGAAGGTACCAAAGCGCGAATTATGCTGAAGTGCTATTTGCCGCTGTATCCAGTCAGTCCAGCCTGCAATGACATGTACAAACAAGGCGATGTGCTGATGCGTTCACACAATCCCCATGATGCCCTAGCAGTGTTTACCGACTTAGCCAATCGCTATCCAAAATTTGAATGGGCTCAAACCGCTATGGCTGCTCTCTACTTGCGCTTAAAAGATACTGAGACAGCAGCCCAATGCGCCCGGCGAGCACTGTCAATAAACGAAAATTTCTTGCAAGCTTGGATGATCATGATACATGACGCCATGATGCACAATGACCTCGAGGGTGAAATCGCTGCTGCCGGAAGAGCCTTAGAGCTTGATCCGACCAACAGCGAAGTGCGCAGCCTGCTCAATAGTTTGATGATGGAAAAGCGCAAACAACTACCAGACTAAATGGTATTAAGTAAGCCGCTGAAAAGCCAAGGCAGTATTGTGAGTACCAAAGCCGAAACTGTTTGACAGGGCTCTCTCAACTGGCACTTTAAGGGCTGTGTTAGCAACATGATTGAGTTGGCACTGCGGGTCTACATCATGCAAATTGATAGTCGGTGCAATCACACCCTGTTCAATTGATAAGCAGCAAATAGCAGCCTCTATGGCTCCGGCGGCTCCTAACATATGCCCGGTCATAGACTTGGTGGCACTGACCGGAACATTAGAAACGTGCTCACCAAGAAGGGCACGAATGGCACTGGCCTCTGAGCGATCACCAATAACAGTTGAAGTAGCATGAGCATTGATGTAATCAATTTGGCTAGGCTGCCAGTTGGCTTGAGCCAATGCCTGCAACATCGCTCTTTTGGCTCCATCACCATCGGCACGAGGCGAAGTAATATCGTAGGCATCACTGACACAGCCAAAGCCAACCAGCTCAGCATAGATACGAGCACCACGAGCTTTGGCATGCTCTAACTCTTCTAAAATAAGAACGCAAGCTCCTTCTGACATGACAAAACCATCGCGCTCACTATCAAAAGGGCGGGAGGCGCCAGCAGCATCATCGTTGCGAGCGGACAAAACACGAGAGGAAGCGAAGCCAGCCATGGCGAGGGAAGTGATGGGCGCGTCGGCCCCTCCGGCAAACATTATGTCGGCCTGGCCAAGCTGAATTGTGCGCATGGCATCTCCGATAGAAGATGAACCGGTAGCGCAGGCGGTGCTAACACATGAGCTATATCCCTCAGCACCCTGCGATATAGAGACCCAACCAGAAGCCATATTGACGATCATCATTGGCACAGTAAAGGGCGAGCATTTATCGGGTCCGCGCTTGAGCATACGATAGAAATTACTCTCGATGGTATCAAAGCCACCAGCGGCCGAACCCACGCTGACTCCAACCCGCTCTGGTTTTTCAAATTTGTCTGGCAGGCCCGCATCGTTACGAGCAAGAGTACTGGCTGCTACGGCCAATTGAATAAATCTATCCATGCGGCTTTTATTCTTAGCCGAGACAAAATCACTGGCCTCAAAGTCTCTTACTTCGCCGACAATATGGCAATAGCTCCTGAGTTCAGGCTTAATAGTAGTGAGAGCGCCGATGGCTGACTTTCCATTAACTAAATGCTCAAAGAAGTTTTCGTTCTGTCCATAAGGTGTTACAGCGCCAATACCGCTCACTACAACTCTTCTATACATAAATGACTCCCGGCGATCACGGTTGACCTACAAAACGATTAAAGCGACCAACAAGACCACTAAAACAAACAACAAATACATATTAACACGTAAATTGCAAGTCACAAGTCAATGCGACGAATGGTAACCTGCGATAAGTATAGCTTGATATAAACGGTAAACCTAGTACGATAAAGTGATGACTAGAAGATCTGACTGCCCCATAGCCTGTACCCTCGACCTCCTTGGCGATAAATGGACCTTGCTAGTCTTACGCGACATTGTTTTGCTTAATAAGAGCAGATTTGAACAATTCTTGGAATCGCCTGAAAAGATTGCCACGAATATTCTCACAGACCGGCTGCACAAGCTAGAAAAGGCCGAACTGATTAGTAAGGCACCATACAGCAGCCACCGCTTTCGCATGGCATACTCGGCCACCGAAAAAGGTATGAGCACAGCATCGCTTCTCAAAGAAATTGCCCGTTGGGGCCTAGCCAATATTGAACAAACAAGCACAACTCAAGCCCAAGCAGCAGGCGACTAAAGCGCCCCGGTGTTGCGTTTGAGAGCAAGTGAAAGGTTAGAAGTGGCCGTCAACTTGGCCAGTTGCCGCATAAATTCTTTGCTTTTTTCTGGCTTGAGGTGAACCGAGTCAACAAAATTGGCGTTGCTTGTCCACGAACCTTTATTGAGATCAACAAACTCTACGCCATATTGGCTGCATAAGTGGTCAGCGCGACTGAGATATTGTTTGTAGAACTGCCCAGGCAGTGCTTTAGCATTGTCTTGCGACAATGGCATATTTACTACCATCAAGTTGATCTTGCGATCTTGGCAAAGCTGCAAAAGTTCTTCAAAATATTTGAACTGGGCCTCGGCGCGACTGACTTTTACTGGGTTATAGCGCCGCTTATACTCTTCTTCGGTCGCTTGCCAATCAGCATGATCAACTGCACTATTAGGCACCACCATTGGTGTGCCAATTGCCTCGCCTGGCAATAAGCCTTTTTTTTGCGGCTTCAATGCAAGAGTGTCGTAGTACTTATCAAAAACAACACCTGGCATACACTTTTCAATAGTGCGTTTTGCCCGGATAGTGAACAAATTTTGCCAATCAGTGCGGTAGCGGTAAAGGCTCGACAGACGCTCGCCGCAGGCTGAGGTACGATCAACAGCAGACATTGTCGGCTCGCAATCAAAAAGCTTTTGTAAATCAGCTGGTTGAGCAAAAATTTTAAAGACCGGGCTAGCATCAATGCGAGGGAAGAGATTATCTTGAAAATCTCGCGGCGCAATGCCATAAACAATTGATGTACCGGCCGTGGTCGGGTCTGTGGCAGGCAATACTTCTTTGGTCACAAGCAGTGCATCTGACGCCATTTGCCCGCCCATAGCGAGGCAATAACTGCGCATCGACCCACTTTGACTAGAGAGATAGCTCTCTAAATAATTCTCAAAACTGGTCAGGCGCCGCTCATGAAAGCGCTTGAACTCTTTGCCGGTGTAACTAGCTTCGCATTGCAATGCTGGTGCCACCATGAGCGACGAGCCTAGTAGAATAACCGGCCGCGCCACACCGCCAGCAGTGGCACTACTAACATTTGAATTGCTAGCAAGTGCTTTAACATCTCCCTGCATAGCCTTCTTCACCGAGACAACAGCATTGTAGGGCTCGGCCTTATCGGTATTGACAGTGTTAATCGAAGCGAGCGGATGCAAGGCTCCGGCCAGCATGTCGATTGCGGCCACAAGTACAGCAGCCAGGCAGGCTGAGCTAATTATGCGACGTCTAATGTCTTGCTCTGCCAAAATCACCAGTACAAACCCTAAAGATCGAACTATTCTGAGCTCTAATGGTACTAGAGATTTGTCAAGGAGCGGGCAATTTCGGCCCAATAACAGTCAAAATGTATATAAATGGCTTTTTATTTTTACTAAAAACCTATTTGCTTTTCTTCCGCAAAAGCAGGCGATCGGCCAAGAAAGTGAGGTCGTCGCGTTTCCACATTTCCATAATGGGCTTTTCGCCCCCAGGCGGCCAAGCTGGTTCAGAACCAAAGGCCTCTTCGTCAAGTTCGTGCAAATACTTTTCATAGACCACCGGGACAGCCTTTTCGTCATTGCCGATCAAAAGTGCTTCGCTGTACACCCGCGGCATTAAAACATCTTTGTGCTTCTCCAAAATTTCATCAAGAATCGCTTGAGCCTTGCTATTTTGGCCATCCTCGGCTAAATATCGCACCATTTGCAGCTTTGCCTTAAAACCACTGGTCTTAGCCGTCAAAATTTCCTCTAACGTAGCCACAGCCTCTGCCTTACGACCCATGCGATAAAGTGTTTCGGCCTTGATGGCCGCTAGCTGTGCCTGCGAATTGGCATTGGCAAAAAGAGCACGGTAGGCCCAAGAAAGAGGTGCGGGGTGAAGCCTGAGCTGCTCGGCCTGGCCAAATAACTGAGCGGCCCTAGCCTGCGGGTCACTGCCCGGCTGGAAGGCTTGCGCTTCGGCTGGGTGGCGCATACAAAGCTGAGCACCATAGTAGCCTTTGAGCATGTCTAGCCAGGTAAAAGTGGCAAAAGTAACGTCACAAAGAGCAAATACTAGCAAAGCCGCTCCGAGCGACTGAATAAGATTTTGCCCTTTCACAATCGGCGATTTAAGGCGATCACCCAAGCGAGCATTGACCGTGAGGTCTGTATTATGGGTTTTAAAAAGTTCAACAAGGCTCTTTTGCTCTTTCAAATCTAAAATCGATAGAGGGATGCGCAACAAGACATCGGGTTTATTAGTGGCCTCACTACCATGAGCGCCTGCAGAAACTTTGCCACTGCTAGCAAATGAGCGCACCTCTAAAGTACCGAGAAAAGTTAAATAGAGCTCGTCGACCGCTCCGAGCATTAAGCGGCGGCGACCTATAAGCAGCGCTGGTTGACCATAAGCGGCTGCTGCCTGGTCGGATTCGTCAGATTTGGGCTCAAAAACGAGAGCGAAGCGCCGATAAAAAATAAGTGGCAGACCGCCCTTAAAAAAATAAACAGCCCGTGTGACCAGATCGCTTTCTAAAGCCAGCGCCAGACAGTGGCCAACGCTAAGAGCAAAGAGCACGGCCAGAAGAAAGAATTGGGCGACATCAATTGCAAACCACTCGGTGGAGCAAAGCAAAACTAAAAAAACCACGCCAAAAACTGGCCAGGCAAAACCAATCAAGGTATAAACCATATGCGAGTAGCTCGGTGGCAACTTGCTTTGAACCAGCGCTAGAGCTGGCTTTTGCCTTTGGTCTGATAAATCTATTGGCCAAACCTCAAGAATGTCATCATTAACTTACCCAGATGAATCAATTTCTCTAGGGAATAATAGAGATGGTAACCCGCGTAGATTTGAAGGTATCAGTAATATGGCGCTGATTAAAAAGGAAATTGGTGAACTGCTCGTAGACAACGGGCTAATTACCAGCGACGAGCTCAAGATTGTCCAGCAAGAGCGCATGAAGACCGGTGAGCCCATTTCGCTAATTCTCTCGCGCCTTGGCCTCGCCAACGAAACGCACCTTAAGACAGCTCTAGAGACTCAATACGGTGTCAACTATATCTCGCTAGCAAAGGCCCAAGCCGACCACACTGCCCTTGAATTATTGCCCGAGAAAGTAATGCGCCAACACCAGGTTGTGCCGCTCTCGGTAGACGGCAAAAATCTCACTCTGGCAATGGTCAACCCCAATAACTTATTGGCCCTCGATGACATCAAATATCGCCTCAAGAGTGTCTCGGTCAGACCAGTGGTTTGTACAGAAGACGATTTTCAGCATTTCATGGAAACTGTCTATTCACGGCGCCAAGATGAATTAACAGAAGAATGGGACGAACAGGCTGATCAGACCTTTATTGAGTCAGAAGTAGATCTCTCTAGCCTTGATGTTTTAGTTGATTATGACGATGCAATCAACGACCTTGACCTCGCCAAACAAGCACAAGATGCACCAATAGTGCAGCTGGCCAATCAAATTTTAGCCAAAGCAATTAAGCGTCAGTGTTCAGATGTGCACATCGAGCCACAAGACAAATATGTGATGATTCGCTATCGCTTAGATGGTGTGCTCTTCGTCGACCGCAAGCTACCCAAGGCCATTCTGGCAGCCTTGGTGTCGCGCTTCAAAATTATGGCTGACCTTGATATCGCCGAGCGCCGCCTGCCTCAAGATGGCCGCATCAGAGTACGCTTTTCAGGCAAAGATATTGATTTCCGGGTCTCATCGATACCAAGTAAGCACGGCGAAAAAGTGGTCATGAGACAGTTAGATAAAACTGGCACCACTTTCGGTCTAGACCACTTAATCACCGAAAAAGAAACCCTTTCAATCATCCGCGAGATGGTGCTCAAGCCTTACGGCATCATTTTCGTTACCGGCCCAACCGGTTCAGGAAAGACAACCAGTCTCTATTCTGCGCTATCAGAGCGCAACACCCCTGAAGTAAATATTCTTACGGCAGAAGACCCGATTGAATATGAAATGCAAGGCATTACTCAAGTTCAGGTACTCAGAGAAAAAGGTCTAGACTTCGCCCGTATTCTACGATCTTTCTTGAGACAAGACCCAGACATCATACTAGTTGGTGAAACCCGTGACCGAGAAACGGCGAAAATTGCCGTAGAAGCGGCTCTAACAGGCCACCTAGTTTTCACGACTTTGCACACCAACGATGCACCAGGGGCGATGACAAGACTAGCCGAGATGGAAGTCGACCCTTATCTTGTATCATCAGCCACCATCGGCGTTATCGCCCAGCGACTTTTGCGTCGCATTTGCTTACATTGTAAAGAAGAGTATTCGCCAGAGCGCAGCGCCCTTGAATACCTCGGCCTCTTAGACAAAAATCAAGAGAAGCTTGCCGAATCGACCATTCAATATTATCGCCTCCGTACAGACGCTGATGGTTGGCCAATCTTTGCTAAAGGAAAAGGCTGCGAAGAATGTCACCAAACCGGTTACAAGAACCGCATTGGTGTCTTCGAAGTTATGAAAATGAATGACGAAATTCGCGACCTAATATGCAAAGGTGCCACCACCTCGCTGATCAGATTAGCGGCTAAGCAGTCAGGAATGATACCGCTGAAAGACTATAGTGTGCGACTGGTGGGGCAAGGCATGACTAGTGCCGACGAAGTTGTCCGGGTGACCCTATCTGATACCACCGGCGAAGAATCGCTCTGCGGCAAATGTCGCAACCCCATATCGGACGACTTTATCAAATGTCCATTCTGCCAACACGATCTTAAGTTCTCTTGCTTACGCTGTGGCACCATGCAGCTAGACGGCTGGACGAGCTGCCCCAAATGCGGCCTCTCTAAAGAAGAGAGTGGCCACGAATTTTGCTGTAAGGGTTGTGACGCCGAAATTTATGGCGAATGGCAAATCTGCCCCTACTGCCAAGCAACCAGAGAGGCATCATACTCGCAGGCGGCGGCCAGCGCCTAAACTAGATTGACCACATAAACAAGGAGTTAATTGATGGCGATTGAAATGCAGGAGTTGCTGCAGCTGGTAGTCGACCGCACAGCATCAGACTTGCACTTAAAAGCAAAAGAGCCACCAATTATTCGCGTGGCTGGCAAACTGATCCGCACAAGCTTACCCGAGCTTACCTCAGAAGACGTCAAACGCTTGATTTTCTCATGCCTCACTGACGAGCAGTGTAAATATGCTGAGGCTAATTTAGAGCTAGACTGCGGCTTTGGTGTTGATGGCCTTGGGCGCTTTCGCGTCAATGTCTACAAAGATCGCGGCTCTTATGCGGCAGCACTACGAGTGGTGCTATCGCGAATACCCTCTATTGATGAACTTGGTCTACTACCAATCTGCAAAGATATTATTCAGAAGCCGCGCGGTTTGGTGCTGGTCACCGGACCAACTGGTTCAGGTAAGTCGACCACTCTAGCCTCAATGATCAATTCAATTAATGAAACTGAATCAAAACACATTCTCACTATTGAAGACCCAATCGAGTTTATTCACCACAACAAAAAATCAATTATCTCTCAGCGCGAAGTTGGCTCAGATACTAGGTCTTTTGCCAATGCTCTTAGAGCTGGCTTAAGAGAAGATCCAGACATTATTTTAGTCGGTGAAATGCGCGACCTCGATACCATTCACTTAGCACTAACTGCTGCAGAAACTGGCCACTTGGTTTTTAGCACGATTCATACTAGCTCTGCACCACAATCAGTCGATCGCATAATCGATGTCTTTCCGCCAGAGCAACAACAACAAATTCGCATTATGCTCTCTCACGCTCTTGTAGCCGTTATTAGCCAATCGCTGCTTCCGCGCTCGGACGACTCTGCTGGCGACTCACCTGTGACCTCAGGCCGCATCATCGCCCTAGAAGTGCTAATTAATACCCCAGCGGTGGCCAACCTCATTCGTGAGGCTAAAACTGCACAAATGTACGCCAGTATGCAAATGGGAGGCGCCCTTGGCATGCAAACGCTAGAAGCTTCCCTGGCACTACTCGTCAAACAGGGTAAAGTAACCTTTGCCGATGCCATTGGCAAAACCAGCAGGCCAGAAGATTTAGAGCAATTGATTGGCAATCAAAGAAGTAGCAAACCAGAGCCAGCAAAAATGGAAAAAGGCTTTGGTGGCAGTAGTTTTGGCCGCTTCTAAATAGGTTTTAAAATTGGAATATCAGTACAAAATTAGAGAAAGCGACGGCTCCATCAAAGAAGCTGTTGCCCAAGCAGAATCACCGGCGGTGCTCAGAGCGAAGCTAAGAGCGCGCGGCATCGAAGTTGTAGAAATTCGCGAACGCACAGTAATCGGTAGTATCTCTAATTTTTTCAGCACTCAAAACAGCAAGGATATTCTAACCATAGGCCTATTTGAGCGTGTTTCGCTCAAAGACATGGTGGTGTTCTCGCGCCAATTTGCCGCCATGATTAGCTCTGGTGTAGCGATGCTGCGCACGCTCACCATTATTGTAGAGCAGTGTCCCAATCGCAAACTGAAGAAAGCCCTTGACGATGTCCGCCATTCAATCGAGTCTGGCCTATCACTCTCTGACGCCATGGCAAAACACAGCGATATCTTCGATAAACTCTATGTCTCAATGGTCAGGGCCGGAGAGACCGGCGGTATTCTCGCTGATGTACTGAAGCGACTGGCTGACTTTCTTGAGTACAAGTCAAAGCTCAATCAAAAAGTACGCGCAGCGATGGTCTATCCCACTGTGGTACTAATCATCGCTGTAGCAGTTTTCTGGGGCATGCTCACTTTCATTTTGCCAATCTTTGAAGGCCTCTTCAAAAATATTGGCGGCGAGCTACCGGCCTACACGCAGTTTCTCATTCTTCTTTCGCAGTACATGCGCTCAATATGGATGATGCTCTTTATCGCTGCCTGTGCCGTGGGCGTCTATATGCTCAAGCGTTATTACAAGACTACAGTTGGGCGTTTTCAAATTGATTTCTTCTTTCTCAACGTGCCCTTCTTTGGTGATTTAATTGGGCGAGTTTCAATCGCTCGCTTTGCCCGCACCTTCGGCACCTTGCTGCAGGCCGGTGTGCCCATGCTAACCGCCCTAGACGTGGTTAAAGACACGGCAGGCAACGCTGTTGTCGCAGACTCGGTGCAGCAGATTTATAACGATGTGCGCCAGGGCGGAAACATCTCAAAACCGATGGGCAAGTCAAAAATATTTCCGCCAATGGTCACCCAAATGGTGGCGGTGGGCGAAGAAACAGGTCGCCTTGATGACATGCTTTCTAAGGTGGCTGACTTTTATGATATGGAAGTGGAAAACTCAGTTGAAGCCCTGACATCGCTCTTAGAACCACTCATGGTGGTCGGCATCGGCGGCATTGTCGGCTCTGTTGTGGTGGGCATGTATCTGCCAATTTTCACTGTTATCAACCAACTGCGCTAAAAAACTAGCAAAATGAGTTTTTCGGCCAGCAATTTTGCTCTAAGCGATCTAACATTGAAATATCAGTCTGTTGACAGCTCAAGCTAAATTCAATCTAAATTGAATCGAACCTTAGTCAATTAGCGGCGGGACGAGGAATTTCCATGGCTAAAAGTAGATTAGAATTACTTAATAGATATCCATGATAGCTCTTACGCATTTACACTCTTTATTCGTTAGAGATTTGCCACCATAAATAGGTTTACTGAACATAGGAAGTCTTATTTCCTAGCAATTCTCTTGGTTATGGTAATCTGCCGGAAAGTAAGGTTAAGATTATAAATATGGATACAGGTTCAAATATTACAGTCACAGCAATGGTTGAGACATCGATAGTGGTGAGCAACGATTTAGAGCCCAAACGAGAAGCTGGTGCAGCCAAAGGGCCTGACCAAATTCATAATTGGTTGGCCTTATACGCAGAAGCGCGTGACCCAGCTCTACGCGACTCGATCATCCAAGCGGCCTTGCCTCTAGTTAAGCGCATCGCCTACGGCCTAGCCCGCCGTTCTACTGACCCTGTCGAAGATTTGATTCAAGTTGGATCAATCGGTCTAATCAAGGCAGTTGACCAATTTAAGCCAGACGCTGGCGCTAAATTCCAAACCTATGCCACTCACTTAATTACTGGTGAAATCCGACACTATCTTCGCGACAAAACGGCGATGATACGTGCTCCTCGCGAACTGCAAGAATTGTCTTTCCGCATCAATCGTCTTGTCCAAGGATTAACTGCAAAGTTAGGCCGCGAGCCTTCAGATGTAGAAATTGCCAACGATCTGCAGATTCCTGTAAGCCGAGTAAACGAAGCCTACGAAGTCGACCGCAGACGTACATTGATTTCTCTCGACCAAGCATTATCTAACGATGCTGGCAGCGAGCAATCGTTGATCGATACTCTTGTCGATGCTAAATATCAGAGCAATCAGCTCGCTAAAGAAGACAGATTTATGCTGGCCGAAGCGATCAAACAGCTCCGTGATGGTCTAAGAGAAGTTGTCCAACTGACCTTCTACGAAGATTTGAGCCAAACAGAAGTAGCCCGTCGCCTTGGCATTTCTCAAATGCAAGTCTCTAGAAGACTAAGAGCGGCCACTACTGAGTTGAACAAAATCATCACTTTGAGCAAGAAGGCCGGTCCAAAAGGTGGGTAATGGCCAAGCTAGAAATAGCTTCGCCTCAAGTAGTCATCGAGGCCACAAACCTAACCAAAGATAGGCTTTCGAGCTTTCTAAAGAAGCGCACTCGTGTGCTTGATAGTGTTAGCTTACGCGTTGAGGCCGGTCAAACCTATGGTTTGATCGGCCCTAATGGTGCCGGTAAGACTACAACGGTGAAACTTTTGCTCGGGCTCTTGCATCCAGACAGCGGCCAAGCAGCAGTACTCGGTAGCCCAGCCAGTGCCCGAGATAAGCTAGCACAAATTGGCTTCCTGCCTGAGAATCCTTACTTCTACTCACACCTGACCGGGCGAGAGTTTCTCACCTTTGTGGGCAAGCTATTTTCTTTGCCTGACTCTGTCATCAAAGAACGCGTCAAGCTTTTAGTAGAAAAAGTATCTCTAGAAAACGCTTGCGACCGCCCCACCGGTAAATATTCAAAAGGCATGCTACAACGGCTAGGAATAGCTCAGGCTCTCATAAATGACCCCAAAGTTCTCTTTTTAGATGAACCAATGAGCGGCCTAGACCCACTCGGTCGCATGGACGTTCGTCGCATTCTTCACGAGCTAAAAGCCGAAGGCAAAACTATTTTTTTCAATTCGCATTTGCTACCAGATGTTGGCGAATTGTGCGACCGAGTAGGCTTGCTTGTGCGAGGCAAAATGGTGGCAGATGCACCAGTCAGTGAAATAGCCAAAGATGGCAACTTCAAAGCGCTAGAAGACTTCTTCTTAGAGCATGTCAAAATTGAGGCTGACAAAGCAAAAAGCGAGACTAATCAATAATGGAAATAATTGGTGCCATCGCCCTCAATACCTTTAGAGAAGTGCTCAGAGATAAAATTATCTATGCTTTTTTTGTCTTCGCCTGTTTAATATCGCTATTTGGAATTTTACTCGGAACCCTGTCTGTGGGCCAAGATATACGCATAGTTGAAGACCTTGGGTTGGCAGCAATTGCCGTTATTGGTGGCATCATCGCTGTATTTTCTGGTGCCAATTTAGTTTTCAAAGAGTTAGAGCGTCGCACCATATATTTGATTTTTTCAAAGCCAGTCAAATCATGGCAGTTTATTCTAGGAAAATATCTCGGCTTGGCGAGCTGTCTTCTGATCATTATCTTGATGATGGGTGGTTTTCTCGGCGCCCTCGTTGGTTTTGTTGATCCTGCTCTTCCGCTTGCGCACCTGCCGTGGATTGCCTTGTCACTTTCACTGGTCTATTTAGAGTTACTCTTCATCATCGCCTCAGCCTCTTTCTTTTCAACTTTTTCCACACCAATAATGAGCGTGCTTTTCACTCTCTGCTTTTGGCTTGTCGGTCATAGTTGCGCCTCTTTACAAGAATTGGCAAAGATGTCGACCAACCCTTTGGTATCACAATTTTTTGGCGCTCTTTATTGGCTTATGCCTGACCTGCAGAGCCTTACACGTGTGCGTTCAGAGCTAATGTATGGTCGCGCTTTTAGCGCTAACGGAAATTTTGCTGGGGATGGCCACGGCGAATTGTTAACCTACCTGACCACATACATACTGGCATATGTCATCATTCTTTTAGTACTCTCTGCATTAGTGAACGAAAGAAGAGAACTCCCTTAATCTCAATGCCAAATATCTACGACATACCGTCACCATATCTGGAGCTACTTGCCGCTCTAATTGGCGTGTGCGTTGGTAGTTTTCTCAATGTGGTGGCAGTACGCTCACTAGCAGAAAAGTCACTACTGAGACCTGGCTCACACTGCCCGCAGTGTCAACACAAATTGGGTTTGAGCGATCTAATTCCGATAATTTCGTATTTCTTGCTTAAGGGCAAGTGCCGCTACTGCCAAGCCTCTATACACTGGCACTATCCTTTAGTAGAGCTTTTCACAGCTGCATCTTTTGTCACGGTTGTGCATTTTTTCGGCACCGTCCCCTGCGACACTGACATCGATCGCAGTGCCATAACATTATTTATGCTGCTCTTTGTCTCAACCCTCATTGCCGTCACGGTAACCGACTTTAAAGAGAAACTGATACCCCATGAAATTACCTATCCGATGGTGGTGGTCGGTATAGCTTTCAGTCAGTTATTGAGACATGACCTTTCTGGTTCGCTCATCGGTATTGGTGTTAGTTACCTTTTGTTCGACCTCATAGCTCACTACGGTCTGATTTTCTATCAGTGGCTCCATCCCGAAATTCTTGAAGAAGCTCAAACAGAAGAAGTTGAAAAAGAAAAATCTAGAGACGATCTTGAAGACGAGTATCTCGATCAAGTCTTCGCTATCGAAGAAGACCAAGAATTAGAAGCAGAAGAGGAGCCCCTAGAGGTTATGGGCGGTGCCGACGCCGTCATGGCGGCAGTAATAGGCGCCTGGCTGGGCTGGGAGAAACTTGCTATTGCCATAATTGTGGCTTTTATGGTCGGTGCCTTAATGGGAGCGGTCTATCTCTTTGATGAACTGCGGCGCGAAAAACTACTGGCTAAAGCTCTCAAGCCAGCGGCCGTTGGCTTTGGCATCATGACAGCTATTCCACTTTTGGCCGTTTCTGGCATAGTTGCCTATTTCAGACCAGAGATAAACCCCTTCCTCAACCCCTCGGTTTACATCTTCTCGGCTGCTATGGGTACCGCCGGTGGCACCTTTGGCATATTGACTTCGGGCGTAAAAGTGACCAAAACCTTCCCCTTCGGTCCAGCCTTGGCGGTCGGTGCCGCCTATGCAATGTCTACAATTTCTCTGTCAAAAGATGGGGGCTTTATCAAGCCTGGGGCATAATATTCATATGTTTACTTTCGGCAAGAAAAAAGGGGCCATGCTTGGCCTCGATATAAATAGCGACAGCACAACTCTAATTCAGCTGGATAAAACCAAGACTGGTATTGAGGTGCAGCGCTTTGCCTGCCAACCTACGCCACCCAATTGCATGCGTGAGGGTCTGATTACAGACCCGGTGACCATGGGCCAACTGGTGGACGATTTGCTCAAAGAAGCGCAAATTCCGACCAATCAAGCCCCCATCATTAACGTCTCGGTGCCGGCTCAAGCTGTGGTTATCAGACTGATGCCTGTGCCAGTAGGCATGCCGCCTGAAGAATTGGCTGATGTAGTCACCCAAGAGGCAACAAACCATGTGCCTTTTCCTATTTCAGAGGCTAACTTAGACTGGTGCCAGATGAATGCCACAGAGCGCACAGACCCTGATGGTGTGCGCCGCGTTGACGTCATTCTTTCAGCCATTCAACACTCAATTGTCGAATCATATTGGCGCATGGCCGATGTGGCTGGCGTAAAGCTCGGCCGTGTTGAGGTATCTTCTTTATCAGTAATAAGAGGCTTAGCCCTGGCTGGCTACTTAGGCTCATCGGGCCACCTTTCGCTCGTGGTTAATATTCGCCAAGATGCTACCGATATCAATATTGTGCGCAGCGCTATGCCACTCTTTGGCCGCTCAATCATTTTGGGAGTCGAGGCCTTAACAGAGGCAATTGCTCGCAGCCTTGATATGTCTTTCGACCAGGCCATGGAAATATTGCCAGATGTGCCAGTGTTTAATATCACCCCGACCGATGCGCGCTTAGGCCAAGCTGGCCAAGTCGCTCGCACCATATTTAGTGACATCGGCGATGAACTAAATAAATCGGTTGAGTTTTATCGCTCACAAGTTGGTGACGTCAAAATCGATCAAGTAATCTTGACGGGCCCCGGCTGCATGATGCCCAATGTCGACGAATACTTCACTAGTAAACTACGCATCAAGACGGTTTTTGGCGACCCCATGCGTGACATGCTGGTTGGTGAAAGCCGCGTTAGCCAACGCATGCGTCCAATTTTAGCGGCCCTTATTGGTTCTTCAATCGAGCCGAGTTGGAACCCATCAATAACAGTTGATTTAGACCTCAATAAAGATGGTCGCATACCGCTGGCCCTCGACGTCACGCGCACCCAGAATATCCTTGATGAACCGATTCCAGCTCCAGGTTGGTACAAGCCAACTCTTGTTTACTCTTTCAGCGTCCTATTCTTGTCGCTAGCAGCTTGGATGTATTTTGCCAATTACGACTTGCCGCAAACACAAAAAGAAATAGAAGCAACTGCCGCCATGATTACCGATGGCAACCGCCGACTGGCTGACCTCAAGCGATTAAAGGCAGACAACGAAGTATTAGAGCGACGCAAACAGGTTCTAGACAAGCTCGTGGGCGGCGGCAAGCACTGGAGCGCCTATCTAGAAGCGGTGCGCGACAATACTCCAAAAGGTTTGCAAATTAGCCAACTGTCGCTAAACGACAACGAACTAAAACTTGAAGGGGCAGCCGTAAACTTCAGCTCAGTATCAAATTTGTCAATCAACTTGGGCTCATCACATCTGCTTAGCGACGCTAACATCGAATATGCCTTACGGCCAGAAAAGGCGCCAGATCGCGTGTCATTCTGCGTACTGTCGAAACTGGCTCAAGAGCAAATTGTCGCTCCCAGTAATGGTTCTGTAGAAAAACCAAATACTGCCATGAATAAAATGCATAAAATTTATAAATCGAGTTCGCTAATAAGCACCAAAGCTGTGGAGGCGAATCAATGACTCCTTTCCAGCGTAATCTTTTTGCCTTCGGCCCCTTGACTCTTGGTGCCACCATTCTCTGCGCCATGACTTACCCAGCCTATCTAGACTCAGAAAGAGAGCACGCCGATCTTGCTGCCAAGAAAAAAGAGTGCCTAGAAATAACACTTAAATCAGCTGAGCGCGATCGGCTCGACAATCTCAAACATTCTCTTGAAGGCGATATCAACTCGCTGCGTAATGCTGTGCCCAAGGCCCCCTACCTCGACCTCTTAGTGCTCGATTTAGAGCGCATGGCCAGCGAGAGTAAAGTCAACATTCTCTCTTTAGAACAGCCCGAGAAAGCTAGTGGCAATAGCGAAACAAATGACCTAGAAGAGATGATGAAGCCTAGCAAAGCAGCTGGTCAATCAAAAATCTTGCCTCAAGTCAAACCCTTCATCAGCCCTGCGCCGATGGCCAACGGAAAGGTCGTTGAAGCACCTAATCCACTTGGTCTCAAACAAGTAACTAAGCGGCTCTTCGTTAGTGGCGAATATCAAGACTTAATTGCTTTCGTTAAGCATCTAGAAACTTATCAGCGAGTTATCTCCCTCAAAGATCTCTCGGTAGCAATTGCCGCTAGCGACAATACTCAATCAAAAAATGCTGCTGGTGAAAGAGCACAAAAACTAAAATCGGTAAAACCGGTAATGTCATTTCTCCTGAACGTCTATTATTTGCCATGAGAAAAGCGCCATGCGACTAGTATTAATAGTCATCTTTGGACTGATTGCCATCTCGGCCACTTATGCCTGGAGTAATATCTCCACAGGGCAGGCGCAGGCTAACAAAATTGACCAAGTATTGAAGCCGAGCCTCAAACAAGCGATCTCCCAGAGCCCAACTCACACCACCACCACAACCACGACTACTTCTACTTCTACTGCCATAGCCAGCCCGGCTATACCCGTTACTCCGGTAGCCATCGACGGACATGCCACCACTCTTGATGCGGCTAGAATTACAGCACGCTCGAGCGTTGGCAAAGCCGATCCATTTACGCCGCTTGAGCCATCAATCAGCGATAAAGACCTAATAAAATCAACAACAAAAACTCCTCTGTTCGGCAATGGCCTCTCCGTACCGCCTCCGCCACCAGGGGTGGTTAATCCATTCGGCACAGCCAACGAAAGTCGCCCAGGGCAACTCGGCAGTGGCTTAGAGTTAGGCGAATTACCAAATCCGCCAGACAATGCCGGTATCAATCATAAAATTGAACTGGTTGGCATTGTCGGCGATCGTGCCATCTTCAGCATCAAAGATAATTTGCTGAGAAGGCGCCACCATTGGCCCAAGAGCTTTACCTTAGCAACAGGTCAGTCATTTGAAAACCTTAAATTGACAGCGATAAAAGATGAAAGTGTGGTTGTCGAAGAAGACGGTCAAACTTTTAGCAAGCTAATGCCCCCAATCAAATAACAATCAATCGAGAGGTCTCATGCAAACAATCCAACACGCAATTTCAGAAGCGATGAGACTAATTGCGGCAATCGAGGCCGGCACGCTGAGTAAAGAGGAGATCACAAAACAAGTATCTGAGCTTTTTAGTAATGAAGTCTCCGCCCGAGGTTTCATGGCAGCACTCGGCACCAGCAACGTTGTACTCTCTGGAGAGGCCAACGAGGGGCTCTTAGATGGCTTGCGCCAACACCAAGAGGTAGCTTACGACCTTTTAGTGAAAAACATCATCATGTCGGCCAGCGCCTCAGTCAATCATCTAGAAAATGGTCAAGCCGAGCAGGCGGCTGAATCAGATCATGTGACAAATCGCTGTGTTGAAATCGCTAAGCAGCTAAACGACCCTGCTCTCATCGCTAAAGTAGAGGAAGTGCTAGCAGCAATTCACCATTATGAAGTCGATCCTAAAACCAAGCATGACGCTCATGCTGTTTGGTTCAATTTCTTTGAACGCTGGGGCTACGAAGGGCGTCACTTAAAAGCAGCAAAGCCCCATGTTGATGGGCTGCTAGAGCAACTAAAAATGCAGTAAGAAGCCCATGAAGAAGAATAACATTTCTTTTGGTGACAAGGTCAATGTCAGCTACGAAAACAAAACGCAGAACGGCCCCCCGTCAGCGGTCTTTGTCTTTTTCTTTTTTGTCGCCTTTATTGTTCTAGCCTTTGCCTTGATCGCACAGATGCAGACAACAAATAGACAAACAGAAGAACTATCTACGGCAGACAAAGCTTTTCTTGGCGGCAACTACGCCATAGCAGAAGTAGACTACAACTCCCTTTTAACCGACTTGCACGGTTCTCACACCACTTCAAAAGAAAGTTTTACTTACGAGAAACTGGCACTGGCCCAGATTGCGCAAAGAAACTACGATGCTGCTGAAAAGAATCTAGATGCAGCACTAGAAATGCACCTACGCTTTATAGACAATGGCCCCGATACCAGAGGCAGCCGACTTCCTAGCTCAGAAAGCAACTCTGAGAGAGAGACAAAGCACGTTCTTAGAGTTCTCAGTAATCAAAGTCAGCTGTACTATTTAGAGAACAAAAAAGAGATGGTACCAGCACTGGTTAGTCAGGCATGGGACAAAGTTTTAGAGAAGCGCCAAATACAAAGAAGAGAGCACAGAATATTTAGGGTTTTAGGTCAGACCCAAGTAAGTAATTTAGAGAAGCGCCACTTAGAAAGCCAAGCAGCAGCTCTACAGACACAATTGAATGACATCAAAGCACTGCCTGAAGGAGAAAGACTAGCTCGCTATATTGCTGTTCTGAAAGAGCAAAGGCCGCCAGACAACGCTCAATTTAGCAATTGCGACTTCGGCGTATTTAGCTCTCAATGAATTTAGCGAGCCTCAGATTTGCTCGTACCTAACTTTCTCTGTGAAGTTTCTGAGGAACTTTGCTCTCGATCGAGTTCGACTGCGCGTAATTCCTCCGCAGCCTCAAGCTGCGAAGTCACATCACTAAAGGCACGACTAACGGCAGAGGTAATAGCCCCTTGAGTCGTACTCGTGGCCGCAACCAACAAGAAAAGCCAAAACGGGGCCATGAAAGCCACTCTATGTCGAAACCACTTACTCGCTGAAAAAAGAAACATTAGAGATGCGAAGAATATGAAAAGAAAAATGTAGCCGGGATCGCCAAATTTCCCGAACGCTGAACCAATCACTATGCAGAAGATGGAGTAGAAGATCGGATACATCCACACAAATAAGGCGAACCAAATCGGCGGGGCATCTAGAAATCTGGAAAATTCATCAGTTTTTTCCGAAGTTTGCTCATCCATGACTCTATTATCTCAGAAATTGAATTCAGCTTATAGGGAAAGCCCTATTGATTTTCGCCGGTGCCAAGCGCACAATTTCCCTCTCTTCGCGAGGTGGCTTATGGGCAAGCATTACAGGCAGGGTGACGTGCTTATCGAAGCAGTCGAACAGCTACCTGCTAGCGCAATTGAGAAGGAGCCTAGCGAGAGAATCATCTTGGCCCTCAGTGAAACCACTGGGCACACTCACTACATAGCCAGCAGCGATGCCCGCGCCTTTGAAGCACAAGGTATGCTCTATTTAGAGGTCTTAAAACAAACTGAGTTACAACATGATGAGCATGCTCCGCTCAAACTACTGCCGGGCCTTTATCGAGTGAGACGTCAGAGGGAATATCTGCCTGAGGGACCACGCATTGTTAGAGACTGAGTGCATCAATACAGTTCAGCTTGGCGACTATGCAGCAGCACTAAAGCAAAGCCTCACCAGGGGCGCCAGCAGGCCGCGGAAAGAAGTAGAAGCGGCAGTAGCCAACATTTACAAGAACATCGGTCTAGATGCTCCCACCATGGTCTGGTGCCGCAGCCCACAGCAAATGAGGTTAATGATTCAACTTCTCCGCATTCTAATTACTCAGCAAAGTCGCAAGCCTGAAGGTGACGCTATGGCGGCCCTACGCAAGGCTACCAAAAAGCACCACAACGAAGAAGCTTACAAGGAGCTACTCTTAGCCTTCGAGCAGCAAATCAATTTTGTGGCCACTTGCCCGAGCAGTTTCGGGCAAAGCATCCACGCAAAATTAACGAACCATCTCATGCGCAATCTCTCACCGGCTTTAAGCAACAGCTTTGACAACAAATTCAACAGCCAAAGCAGAATTCAAATTGAGTCATTTTTACGAAAGACTGTGCACAACCATTTGCAGACAATCAAAGATTTCTTTGTCGCCAATTACTATTTTCGCTCAGGGAAGTACGGATCGATTGAAACTACCCTAAGCACGATTCAAAAGCATCTGAACGACACTGAAGAACCTAGCGATGGAAACTCAATTCAGAACAAAACTGATTACTTCGATAACTGGGGTGCCTGGGACTTCTATTGGATAGCAGCTTACGAATTTGCCCAATCAACTCTGCAACTGAAGCTCAGCATAGATACTAGAGAAACCGATAGTACAAAAGCCGAACTCACTAACTGGCTGCAAGTTCTAGACGGTGCTGCCGCATACCAGCTATTTGAAAACTTCGCCTTTATCTGCCAGTACCCAAACTCTGTTGAACTCGATGACAACGGGCGTTTTCACAACTCAGTCGGGCCTGCCCTAAGCTTCAGCGATAGCGACAAGTACTTTGCCTGGCATGGTTGTCTCGTACCAGATTGGGTTATCGAAAAAAGACATTCTATTTGCCCAGCGTTTATTGACAAACAAAACAACGTAGAACTGCGCCGCGTAATGATTGATATGTACGGATGGGAACGCTATCTAAAGAACTCGCGACTGGAGAAATTGCACGAAGACAAATATGGAATACTATATTGCAAAGATCTAGGCGGCAGGCCCTGGCATTCTATTTTTGTTGTTGAGGTGGTCAATGCAACTCCAGAGCCGAACGGCAAACGACGCCGTTATCTCTTGCGTGTGCCACCACATATGAAAACAGCAAGAGAAGCTGTGGCGTGGACATTTGGCATGACTGAAGATACCTACAAACCCGAATTTGAATCATAGATTCTGGTCACATCGTCGTCTATTTTCTTGGCGGAACTTTATCTGGTGCAAATAACGCTTCCTCTTGCTGCACCTGTTGCATCACCTTGCCAATTGGTGCACTAGACCCGGTGATGGTCAGAGTCATAATCTCCTTTTCGATGGCAGGCTGGCGCAGCCGAAGCTTCTCACCAATTGGAGTGTGATAGAAAGCGATGAGGTCTTTTAAATCTTGCTCGCTAAAATATTTGTCGTAAACGCTGACAAAGGTGTCTTCCGCAATCTGCGGCAGTTCTTTGTTCTTTTGCATCAGCTCACCAGAGCGCTGAACCATTCTCGCAACACTCTCTTGGGCTTTCTCAGTAATTTCCTTCTTCTCGATGTCCGTAAGATGAGGCAACTCAGGAGCACCTGGAGCTATTCGTGCAACCATAGCAGAAGCCAATTCCGGCGTGCTTACAGAGATTTGCTTAGTCATAGAGGGCAACTGGGTTCGCAGCAAATCCATAAGCTGGCCAAACTGAGGCTCAGAATTGACGCTCTTGCCCGACAGTTGCATGTATTCGAGAATAAGGGCCTTTTTCTGGGGCGACACTCGTGCACTGGCAGCAGCCGTTTTTGCCACTGACTGATCGACTTCAATTGATTGATTCAATAACTCGGGAGGAATCGCTGGCGGCGGTCCAGGGGGAGGCATCTGAGCGCGAGCAGACAAGACTGCAAATGGCAATGTCGCGAGCAGAAGATAAAGATTGATTGAACGCATTTTTCTCTCTCAAAGCCAGACCACAAAATAGTACCGCAAAAACCATTAGAAGGCCCAAGTCCGTTACACATGGAAAGCCCTTACTGACGGGAGCGTGGCTAATTACCTTGCTCAACCGAACGCCCTTAACGAACCTCTGGCAAAGGCCATCAGTGGCGCCTTTGACGCTATGGCGAGTGACCCGAGACTTATCCACAAAGTGCTCTTAGGGCTTGGACAAGAAATTCAAAATGCCAATGAAGAATACAGTGCAATGCCAGCTCGCGACAAAGGACGTTTTATTGGACAGGTCATGTTCTACATGTTCAATCCAGAAACTGACTCGGCAGCAGGCGCTGCGAAAATAGAAGCATCTGAACTAGAAGCCTTAGACTTACCACAAGTGCAAGGTTCTGCACTGCGGACGGAAAGCAATGAAATGCTCGCAGGGGAGGCGACAAAGGCTGGAGCTGGTGGTGAATGGTCAGCACTGAATGAGCGCATCTCGGCAGACGTTGTTAAACAGATAGACAAGATGTCGTGCGTCTCTGCTTGTGGCGAGATGCTATCTGAAGGGCGCTTTAGTCAAGCTGAGTTGATGTCTAAGCTCGGTTACCCTGCACCTACAGAAAAGTTGGCAGATGTGCTTGGCTCTGCCTGGCGGGGAACGGTTATCATCGATGGTTTAGACAAATCTGGTCTAATCATGGTACGAGATCCAGATGCTGGGATGAGATATGAGATGACGAGAGCAGAGTTTATTCGAGTGTGGGATTATGTGGCGGTCTTTCGTAGATAAAGTGGAGGCGATACTAAGGTGTTAACGATGCAACCATTGATGCTTATGGTAGGCGATCCCGATGAGAGTGGGTGCCCGACTTATACAGCACGCTTCTTAGATAAAGGGGCAGAGGTCGAATATATTTTCACTGTCAGTGAAGGCAATATTGTGTCTGTTCGAGGAGAGGACTCGTTTCTAGAGGCTACCTATTGCGATCCTTGGGTGCCGGCATTCTATCAGTCAATTCTTAGTTTTCATGAATCACGACGCTCTGGTGCCTGACTCTATACAGGCTTTTGAATTACTAGATTCAGCCACCTCTTTACTTGAGTCTTTTCAGGCATTTCATCTTGCTAGAAAACAGATGACCTAGGCAGGTAAAAATGCACAAAAGAAAAATTATCGTTTGCTTCTTTCTTCTCGCAACTTTTGTCAGTAGCGCCAAGGCAGCAGAGGCGATACCAGCAGCACAATTAGCACGACAGCAAGCAAATTCTGGAGAATGGCAAAAAGCCATTGAAAGCTACAACACAGGTCTAATCGATAAACCCAATGACGCAATTTGCCTGGCAAGAAGAGGATATGCCTATGCCAGAATAGGAAATTACAAACAAGCCTTTAGCGATTTCACGGAAGCCATAAACTGTGACAGCAGTTGTCCAGATGCTTATTCTAGGCGCAGCCGTGTCTATGCTTGGCTGGGCTTAAATCAACTTGCCAAGCAAGATGCTCATAAATTTTTTGAGCTTACAACCACCGTACCGACAGAACCAGATCTACTTCTTGAGCATGCCGGTTTACTTAGTATCATAGAGAGAAGAGAAGAAGCAGATGAAGAAAGCAAACAAGTGCTAGCTTTAAGCAAAAAAGGCAATGAAGTAAGCAGTTTGCTCAACGCTGCTGGCGCTTACTATAATTTGCACCAATATAGAGATTCTGTTTACTGCCTTAGTAAAGCCATAAACATTTCGCCTAATTGTGCATATCTCCATTTTTTGTGTGGTGGAACATATGCGGCATCAAACCAATTTACACTTGCTATTTCCGAACTCAATTTATACATCAAGCATAACCCGCAACATCCACTAGTGTTTAATGAAAGGGGCCTATGTTACTACTTTCAAGGTAACTATGCCGAAGCTGTGAAAGACTATAACCAAGCCATAAAATTGGCACCTAATTTAGCTTCTGCTTTTGCTAGACGTGGACTTTCTCAGCATCAATTGGACAGATATAAAATGGCTATTGACGATTTCTCGTCTGCCATAAGCCTTGAATCAAATGACTCCTTTTCATACGTTGAGAGAGCCCATAACTATTGTCATGAAAGTGAACCAGAAAAGGCACTAAGAGACACACAAAAAGCCATTTTACTCGATCCAAAATACTCAAAAGCCTATGCCACTCAAGCATGGGCAAAAGAACAATTGGGTTCCGTTAAAGAGGCCCTGGAAGATTACGACAAAGCAGCTGTTTTAGCACCACAAGATTCGGACATCTACTATGGGCGTGCCATGTGCTACCGCAGTCATAAAGAATACAAAAAAGCCATTGCAAACTTCACTGAAGCAATCAAACATGATCCCAAAAATGCTGTTACTTTCTGCGCCAGAGGCTCTGCTCTAGCAAGTGACCACCAATACGAGAAGGCTATTGCAGATTGCACCCAATCTTTGAAATTAAACCCCACACGCACACATCCGCACTTAAGTCGCGGCATTGCTTACGCTAAGCTAGGCAATTACAAACTTGCTTTACAAGATCTAAACGAAGCGATAAAGCAAGTGCCAAGCTACGGAGAAGCATACTTTGAGCGTAGCTTAGTAAATAAAAGTATAGGCAAAATCTTCCAATCTAAAAATGACATGGCGAAAGCTAAAGCATTCGGCTACCAGTCGCCAGAAGCAATGAGATAAGTGACTAGAATAGGCCAAGTTGCAACTTTAACCCAGAAAGTCTATTCAATCTTTAGAACCTGATTGCGCATTGACTAGCTCAGGTGTTTTAACACCCGGCTTTTCGTTAATCAGCTCTGCAGTGGGTTTGCTAGTTGGCGGATTACAAAGACCAAGCGACACAGCAGCACCAGTTGCAATTGACTCTTGAATTGCTTCAATAATGCGAATATCGGCTAGGCCTTCAAACCCTGATGGCCGGGGCTCCTCACCGTCCAGGACACAGCCACTAAAGTGAATTAGTTCAGGGGCAAATTGATCGCGTTTTCCGGTGACTAAAGTGTGTTCTTTCTTTCCTTCTTTCAATTCGAAGCCAGTTTCGTCGGCATATTCATAAGCCGGATCAACGCGAATGCTGCCTTTGGTGCCAACTACTTCATAGTGCGAAACCTGCTGACAGCCAAAGCTACAAACAAATGAGGCAAGGCGATCATTGGGAAATTTCATCATTACAGAAACTGACTCATCAATTTCGCTAAAGCGGAAATCAGTTCCACTTACCGACATGGCCATCACTTCAATCGGCTCTTCTTGAAAGACATAGCGGGCAGCGTTAATGCAATAAATACCGATGTCGAATAACGGCCCACCACCATGCTCTTTCTTCGTGCGTATATTGTCTTCGCGCACCTGCAAAGTGAATGACGAATTAAATAGTTTTGGTATGCCAATCTTGCCTAGTTCAAGCGCTTCTACTGTTTTCATATTGGTGCGCTCGAAATGAAGACGATAGGCAATCATTAGTTTGATCTTGTTTAAAGTTGCCGCAGCAATCATCTGTTTGCAATCGTCTTTCGAAATAGCCATTGGCTTTTCGCACAGCACATGAATACCGGCCTTGGCTGCAGCAATGGCAAAATCTTTGTGTAGGTCGTTAGGCAGCGCTAAATAAACTGCATCGAAAGTGTTGCTGCGCAAAGCCGTTTCGTATTGATCATAAGAGAAAAGATTGGTGACACCATAGCGCGCTGAAAGCTCTTTTAGTTTATCTGGATCACTGCTTATGAATGCAGTCAGCTCTGAGTTCTCTCTGGCATGGGCAAATGCAGGTAAAACTGCTACCTGCGCAATATGACCAAGGCCCACGACCGCATAGCGAACTTTATCGGCTTTCATCTTCACTCTCCAGTTAAAGTCTTAAACCGGGAGACTGAAGGAAGCCTCAAAGGTTCCCACAAATCTAGTAACAACTAGCCTACAGAGCCATTAAACAGAATCTCGGTTGTCTCTCCGCGGCCAACAATCACTTTATTGGCATAGTTAACAAACAAACCGTGCTCGACGATTCCCGGAATTGATTCGAGCTGGGCAGCTAATTTCGACGGATTATCAATCAAACCAAAATCACAATCAAGAATGTAATTGCCTTCATCAGTTATGAAAGGTTCGCCATTTGAAAGAGTGCGCAACTTTGCCTGACCACCAATATCGGCGACCTTGCGATGCACCAAGGGTGCGGCGAACCTAATTACCTCTATGGGCAAATGAAACTTGCCCAGCTTTTCAACAAGCTTATGAGAATCAACAATGATGATCAATTGGCGCGCTGATGAGGCCACTATTTTTTCGTGCAACAGAGCGCCACCACCGCCTTTGATCAAATTGAGATTAGTATCAACTTCATCAGCGCCATCAATTACCAAATCACAACTAGTCGTATGCTCAAAATTAGTCAAGGCAATTCCCAACTCCCCAGCCAGTTTGGCCGTTGCCTCTGAAGTTGGGATGCCCTGAATTCTGAGACCATCCTGCACACGGCGTGCTAAAGCCTGAAGCACAAAGGCCACTGTTGAACCTGTGCCAAGACCAACAATCATGCCGTTCTCAACAAATTCGGCGGCCTTTTCGCCAGCTAATCGTTTTTCAGTTTCAACAGTGGTCGGCATTTTTGCTCCAAGTTATTTGCTGTGCGGCGTGCCCAAATAAGGAAACTCGCTCAAGGTATCGGTATGAGGGGAGAGCCCATCGGGTGGAATGTCGCCCTTCGAAAGGAACGAGAGACGAGCGTTGATGACATCATCTAAGAAAGTACGACCATTGGGATAACCAGCAGGCTTAGAAGGGTCAAAATTGAGCATATCAGGCAGAATGCGACTTTCATCAATGGCGGCAATTGCTTCTTCGCGTGAATAGTCTCCGGTGTGCCCTAGAAGGTGCACAAACAACTCTAGCCAGCGTTTGTAATCGTTGACTGGTTCGCTGGCATTGTATTCTTCTTTGGTTTCATCGGTATTGAAGAAGCTAGAAACCGATGGATGCCCCGCTCTATCTACATGCAGAAGCTGGCCATCACGTCGCACACTACAACGGCCCCAAATACGAATTTCAGGCTTTGGATCTAACTCACTGGTGGGCAGTTCGATGGCAATTGAAAGGACATTTGCTTGGGTGTTAGAGTCAACCCCCGTCCAAGGAGATTCGCCGCCTAAATGTGGTGCCGTAAAGTTTCTGCCGCCAGAAGTATCAAAGAGATTCTTGATACCGTCATAGTCAAAAAAGAAAGCATCGCTGCGACTGCCAGCAAAAAATGTGTAGTTGCCCGATTTAACTATGTTGGGCTTGGCGCCAAACGATACTTCAGCATTGGAAATAATCTTTGTACCTACCGCTTCAACCGATTGAGCCTCAGCCCCTTTGGCAACATAGACATCTACGGTCTGCTTGCCATCCTTGGGTTCAGAAAAAACATAGCTGAAAGCGATGTCGTTCAACAAATCGCCATTGTTGTCGATTGCTAATCGATAGATGGCATCAGGATGCAAGGCATCGGCCGAGGGATTGGCGTTGAGTATTAGAACTGTGCGGTTCGGGTCGTTGGGCGACTGGAAGGCGTAGAGGTCACAGAGGTCAAGTCGCTGGTCTCCTAGAGGTGGCCCGAGGCTCAGACCAGTGAAATGGTTAGACATTGCTTGCTCCTTTGCAATCATTGGGTTTAGCAAATGAATTATGCCTCAAAACCAGCCTCAATTAGGGGCAAATAAATGTTGAAAATTTGCGAATTTGGGAAGAATATGAAAAGCAATTGAGGCCAAGGAATGACCGATAGAAGTGATGTGGCATTAGACGCGCCTATCAGCAAATTTAATGCAGCAGACAACCGCAGCAAAGACGGCGGCGGCGAAGATGGTCTGCACCGCGAATTGCACGGCATGTCGTCGTTGGGTGCCAATCCTGGCGACAACTTAGTGAGAACTCAAGCACAGGGCTCCCTCGAATCATCCACTCTTCCCCCACTTACTATCGATGGCCTCGCCCCTAAAAAAACGCCAGACGCCCTTACTGACGGCTCCACAGGCAGTAAGCCTGAGGGTAAAGCAGAAGGTAAACTAGACGGTAAACTAGACGACAAAACAGACGGAAAGCCCGAAGCTAAAGAGCAAACCGACCAAGAAAAAGACGCAGCCAGGCTAGCTGAATCTGAAATGCTTGGCCAGTACAGCATTAACGGACAAAACCGCTATCTAGACACTGCCGGCACAAGGCTTACGACAGTCAAAATGGACGGCGCTGCAAGTGATGGTAAACCAGAAACAGCAGAAACTGACGAACTACCGGCTCCCGGGGTGCCACCGCCCGGGCCAGTGCCTTACGACCTAAAAGAAATAGTCGGCGAAGAGCGCGAAGCAGAATTTAGCAAAGCCTTTGAATTAATGGATAGTTTTGACAAGAGCGTTAATGACAATGTGCTCAAGCCCGGAGTCAACAAACTCTCTGACATGCTCGATCAAGCTGAGCGCGATATGCCCAAGGCTAAACTCGATGCGCTTGAAGCAGACCGCAAAAAGTACGGCGAGCAACTGAAAGACTTCCAAGAGTCGATCAAACCACAGCCAGATGGTAGTGGCCCGGTCATGACCAATTTGCTTTACCGCGAGCCGCCAGAACGCGGCCCTGCTATGAAAGAGTTTGACCGCACAGTGCAAGGCATAACTACCGAAGTAGGCAAAGAGATGGCCGCCAATATGCAGGCAGTCGGCAATAAATTCAATGAAAGCGGAGATCTCAGTGCCGCAGACGAAAAAGTGCAAGAATACTATCAACTTAAAGAAGATCTTGCCCTTCATCCTGAGCCTGAGCCTCAGATCACTGACGTCTAAAGGACATTTTGAAATCTAAATCGCTTTTACTGCTTGCCGTTATCTCTTTCACTGCAAGCCAGTGCACTCTAGCCCTGGCCGAGCAACCAAGCAAAGTACTAGTTTTCTCAAAGTTTGTGCGACTGTCTGACAAACCAATTCTAGGGCCGAGGGCAGGCAAATTTGACAGTGCCGGTGCTTTTAATCCAGCCGCTACTCTACTAGCGAATGGCCAGACAGTCTTGCTCTATCGCGGCCAAGACGAAAAGGGTGTTTCGCGCATTGGCTATGCAATAAGCAGCAACGGTATAGACTTTGCCGCTGACGTGAAACCAGTGATCGCACCGAGCGCAGAACAAGATGAAGATGCCAAAGACGGCATTGAAGATGCACGTTTAACGCGCGATTTCGGCTCTCCAAGCTGGTTAGCCACAGCTACGGCTTACAACAAAGATACTGATGCCGCACAACTTGTGAGTTATCGGTCAGCAGCAGGTGATTTGCACCACTGGCAGCGCGTAGCAGTGCTGATGCCAGCTACCAGCAATACTGAGAACAAAGACTGCTGGAATATCCACTGGACGAAATCTGGTGCTATCGTGGTCGACAGTAAGGCCAAACCTCTAAAAATAAATAACAAATACTGGATGTACTATATGGCCGACGCCAGAGCCACTACTGATGGTGCAAGTAAAATGGCCCCCGATCAGATGGGAATTGCTCAATCTGATGACGGTATAAAGTGGAAAGATGCTCTTGGTCGGCCAATTCTCCCGCATCGCGCAGGGCAATTCGACTCGCGTGTGGTAGAACCAGGGCCTCATCCAATAATCACAAAAGATGGTATTCTCCTGCTCTATAACGGCGGCGACGATAGCCTTACTTACCGCACCGGTTGGGCACTGTTTTCCAAAAGTGACCCGACAAAACTATTGGCCCGCAGTAGCAAAGCAATATTTGAACCAGAGTTAGCTTGGGAAAAGAAAAATGCCTCGAACACAGTGCACCAAGTGCCAAATGTCGTTTTCGTTGAAGGCATAGTACCGTTCAAGAAAGGCTATAGAGTTTACTACGGCAGTGCCGACAGCTATGTTGGTGTGGCCTATACTGAGTTAGAAGAAATGACTTTGCCCTAATTTTTAGATGCCCAACGCACCCAAAGAATGAAGAGTAACTGCAAGGGCAAGCGACCGTATAAGACTAGAGGTGGAATTTCCTTAAACAACTGCGAGTTTAAGGCCATATTAATATTGGCCGGAAAAACAGCGACAAGCAAGGCAATCAGACCTATACCAGCTGCTTCTCGCAATTTCGGAGAGGGCGCAAGCAAACCAACACCACCCAATATTTCAAAGACACCACTTATGTAAATAAGCTCTAAAGGATATGGCAGATACGATGGCATAGCCCGCATGAAGAGAGCAGGATTAACAAAGTGCATGATACCGGCAAAAGTAAACAAGGCGAACAGCACATAGAGTGAGACTTTTCTTTTCAAGAGATTTTTTCTTTCGCCTCAGCCGAGCGCACAGCGAAAATTATAATCGCTAGACCAACTAAACCAGTAAGCAAACCAACTACCATCTCGCTTGCACCAATCTTCTCTTTCATTTGAACAGCGATGAAGACCGAGAGCATATTGTGCCCAGCGTGCAACAACATACAGGGGAAGACTGAAGCTGTGCGGATAGCTAGGAAAGTAAGAACACAGCCCAATAATCCGGTTGGAAGAAAACGCAAAAGACTCATGTGAAAAGCACCGAACATGCCACCAACCGTCAAAACTTTGCGCCAGGTTGAGAAACGCTTGGGCATCAGTGAGAGAATCACACCACGAAAGAGTAACTCTTCACACACTGCCGGCATGAGGCCAAGAACAATTAGAAGCAACCAAAGCGGATGACTGTTTAAGCCCATGTATTCTTCCATGAGCTTACTCAAAGCAGCACTGCCTGGTACAAGCTTGGTAAAGAGTGTAGCCAGTAAGCCAGCTAGTAATACCGAAAGTGGTGCCAGCATTAGAGAGCCAAGCAAAGTCAAAATGCCACCCTTAGGCATGGCTAGCCGCAAGACAGCAAGAGGGGGCAACTTAAGCCAGAACAGAGAAAGAAAAAGGCCTGGCAATAAAATTACCAAAAGCTGAGTCAAAGCCATTCCGAGTAAATGATGCTTGAGCACTAATATCTGCGACAAATAGAACATCAAAAGAAAAATAGTGCTGCACAAGAAAAATAGCTCTCGACCGAAATGCTGCTCGGCAAAACGCCTTGCCGGTGCTTCTTCAATACCAAACAAAATGTCTTCACGGTCAACCACTGGGGCGACAACGGTGCACAGAGTGACGGCAAAGGCCACTGAAACAAAGGCGGCAATAAACATATAGCCAGGCGCTATGCGACCAGAAAGAGCATCATCCATAGCCACAATCGAATTGAGAAAGGGCACAAAGGCACAGGGGCCATCAAGGTGTACCTCTCCGAGTGCCATGACCGACAGAGGAATTGTCGTAATGAGCATAAGGGGCAACATATAAGCTTGTGCTTGTTGAACAGTTCTAGCAAAGGTAGCCAGGGCCATCGCCGAAGCCGCCATAGACAGGCAAAGGGGCAGCATCATCAAGGCGACCAGCAAGACACAAGGCAGAGGCAACCCAACTGCTAATGGAGAATTGAGCTGACTGGCAAGAGTAGCTGGCAAGAAAGAAAAGTATTTGATCTGAAAAAACTGAGAGAGATAAAAGCCAGCCAGTGTTGACATCACTACGGCAAACGAACTTACAGTGATAGCAGCTAGCTTGCCAATAAATAAATGGCTGCGCCTTACTGGTGTCGACAATAAGGCCTCTAAAGTGCCGCGCTCTCTTTCTCCGGTAATGGCATCGAGAGAGGGGTAAATCACGCCCATAAAGGCCTGAAAAACGAGAATTAGAACTAGCATGCTTTGCACAAAGGGACTGGCCGAGAACATCTTATTAACTGGAGTAACCACAAACGGATAAACAGTCTCTGGCCGACTTAGACCTATATTCGCAAGTTTGAGCCGCTCAGTTACCACATACTCTTTGTAATAATCGAGCACCGCGCGAAGACGGGCAGCACAGCTCGACGCTCTAGCGAATTTGCCATCGTAAAAAATAGTCAGTGTCGCGATCGGCGCAGTAGCACCCTTATTTACACCCAGTAGACTGGCAAAATCATCTGGCACAGAAATTACAGCGTCGACCTGCTTCGCTGCCAATGCTTGCTCTTTTGACAGCTCACCCAGCTCTACCACGCGAAATTCTCGGTGGCCTTTAAGATATTTAGAAACAGGTCCTGGTGGCGAGCTAAAAGCTACCACAAAGCGTTCGTTCAACTCATGCTGCACTTGACCAGCAGCGATAATAGGCACTCCAATAGTAAAAAGAGGTCCGATAAAAATACTAAAGACAATCATTGGCAAAAGCGAGCGATAGTCGCGAATACCTTCAAGCATCTCTTTGACGAAGACAAGCTTGATTTGAGCAAAATCAAATGACTTATTTAACCAGTTCATATTTGCGCACCAAGGCCATGAACACTTCTTCTAAGTACGTCTCACCAGTCAACTCTCGCAATTGTGAGAGGGTGCCTTGCGCTAAAATTTTGCCATCATTAATGACACCAATCCGATCACAAAGCTTCTCGGCTTCTGACATGATATGTGTACTGAAAACTATGCACTTTCCTTCGCTCTTAGCCTGCTTGATAAATTCATGCATAGACTGGGTCGCCAAAACATCTAGACCAGTAGAAGGTTCATCAAAAATCATCAAACTAGGGTCATGAATAATGGCCCTGGCAATAGAGACTTTTTGCTTGGTACCTTGAGAAAGCTTGCCACAGCGGGCATCAGCGAACTGCTTAAAATCGAGAGCTTGAAATAAACTCTCAATTTTCTCTTTTAAGGCGGGCTCGGCAACACCGCTCAGTCGACCAAAATAAGTTAGTATTTCGCGGGGTGTCAGACGCTCGTAGAGGCCTGTTGAAGAAGACAAAAAGCCCATGGCACGCCGGGCAGCATCAGGGTCTTTAAAGATATCAATATCGCCCAAATGAGCACTACCTGAAGTGGCTTTTAGAATCGTTGAAATTACACGCAAGGTTGTGGTTTTGCCAGCACCATTTGGTCCTAGCAGACCAAATATTTCGCCTTGGCCAACTTCAAATGAAATATCATTGCAAGCATAAAACTCACCACGAGCAGGTTCATAAAATCGCTTGCATAAATTCTCAACTTGCAATTTCATGCCCGAGTTTCCTTCTTTTTGATTTTGTGCGCTAGGCCATCCACAGCTCGACCAAAGGCTGCGCCTGGATCTACCTGTTCAAAGAGGAAGATGCGAGCCAATGATAGTGCGGCAAAACTGACTGCCAAGCTTACGTAGGTAACCACAACAAATGTGTAATTGAACGGTACGCCACTAAAGATTGCCTTCAGCATCAAAGTACAATTTAAAATAGGCAGCCACATGGTGCGGTAATTAAGCTCTAGATTGGGAAAGAGTGCGCATGGTGGCAAAAGCAAAATTATTAGCAATGGAAAAGTCGTCCACTGCTGAGCGGAGCGCACTGTGCGGCAGAAGCTGGTGGCAAAAATCATTAGCGCTGAAATTAGAAGGGCAAGCAATAGGTAACAAGCTACCAAACCAATTGCTTGGGACCAGTGCAAATTGAAGGCAAGATGCTCACCAGTGAACCGTGGAAACAACTTAGCTTGCGACAACACCAAGGCTGCTACAGCATACATACTGACAAAATTTACCAAGCCAGATACAGCGGCAAAAGTAGAAACAGCGATTACTTTTCCGAGCATGATCATTGAGCGAGAGACGGGTAACAGACAAGATGTCTCTATGGTATTGCGCTCAAATTCTTCAGCTGTTACTGCAATAGACGGATAGGCTGCGCCAAGGCCAAGCATCAACAAACTGAAAATTAAAAGGCAGAGCGTCGGAGAAAGATTTTCTAGCTTGTTAAGTCGACTTTTGCCAACTAAAGAACCTGCCACTTTTTGGGTATTGCCACTAGCTGTAATGTTCTGCGAAACAATGGCAAAGCCTTGCGAATTTTCTTTGGCAAAACCTTTGCTGGCAAAAGCCTCTGTCAATTCTTGCAAATAGGCAGCACTGACATTGTCATTGATGGTCGAAGCCAAAGTTGCCACTTTGAGCAATTGATTGACCCGCAATTCGATAAAGTTATCTTTGCGAACAAGTACAGCATCGACTTTGCCGTCTGCCAGGTCTTTGTCGGCTTCTTTAGTTTCTACTTTTTTGAAGTGTTTGCGCTTTTGCAAAATGGCATCGATTTGCTCTAACCCTTTATCAGTAGGACCACTAACAGCATAGGTAATCGACTTGGCACTTTCAGAATCGGCTTTAAACATGACCAATTCAGCCGAGCCCACGAGCAAGCTTGGGTAAAGCAAAGCGGGAACGACGAAAGTATAGATAAAGACGTCTTTGTCACGAAAAGAATGTTTGAGATCCTTCAGATAGACTTCTTTGAATACTAGCCACATTTGAGCCAGCTTATTTATTGGCGGCGATGAATTGGCAGAAATAACGCTTGGCTCCAGGTACTAGTAATTTACTACCCAGAATTAGCCCATCTTACTGCTATTAGAGCTGACGCTTGTTGACGTTGAGGTGGTGGATTGCCCCACCAGTGACTAAGCGGCTGTAGTCTTGCGGCGTATTGACGTTAAAGTAAGCGGGCAAGCCTTCTTCATTGTCCCCAGCAATTTCAAAAGTAGCTGAATTAAGACCAGAGAGAAAGTCTTTTAGTGACAAATCACCGTTAAATAGCGATTCTTCGAGAGGCTTGATGCAATTCTTAGAGTAGACACCTAAGAGCGGTTCAATACCGTCTTCATGTGAGGCAACCACAACATCGTGCTCATGCCGCTGGCCCACTAATTGGCGAATCAACGTTGGCTCAACCAAAGGCATGTCGCAGGCAATCACAAAAGCATGGGGGTATTGCGCTACGAGCAAGCCCGATAAGATGCCACCAAGCGGCCCGCGGTAGGGAAGTATGTCTTTGACTACATCAACTTCAAAGTCTTCAAAAGTCTCAGGCTCATTTGCAATTAAAAAAGTCTCGGCAAAGAGGTCTTGGACAACACTCAAAATGTGACTAATCATGGTTGTGCCGCCATAGGGCAAGAAAGCTTTAGGCCGCCCCATGCGCTTAGACTTACCACCGCAAAGAATTAAGCAGGTGACCGGCAATGGCAGAGTTTCGCGGGTGGGCGTCTCGATGATCAGATTTTGCTTTAGCGGACCAGTCATCTTGTCATATCCTAAACTGTTTTTCTTCCAGATAGCTTCTAGTGCTTGTGCCTGTTTCGAGAATCGGCTCGGTCTGTCGTCGCTCACCTTAAAATCTCTATTCTCCGCGGTAAATCGGGCTGCGCTTTTCGGCAAAAGCGGCAAGCCCTTCTAATCTATCTTTAGTGTTGAGTAACTCTAAGTAAGCTCTAGTTTCAAGAGCTAAACCAGCCTCTAAATCGCGGTCGTAACCTTGATCAATAGCTATTTTTGCCTGTCTAAGCGAAAGAGGTGCAGCTGTAGCAATCTCACTGGCCCATTCATTTACAGTGTTAATTAAAGCCTGATGGTAACCGTCTAGCAGTTCAGCTCCGGCTTCTGCTGGCACAACCCGGTGAATCAAACCTAGTTGCAAACCTAATTGAGCTGTCACTGGAGCGGCGGTCAAAATCAATTCTTTGGCTTTCGATTTACCAATCAAACGAGGAAGGCGCTGTGTGCCACCAGCACCAGGGATGATACCAAGCTTAACTTCAGTCAAGCGCAGTTGAGCTGACTCAACCATCACCCTCAGGTCGCAAGCAAGAGCTAACTCAAAGCCACCGCCCCAAGCAGAGCCATTGATTGCAGCGATAACAACTTGAGGCAAGGTTTCAATAGCGCGCATTGTTTTTTGTATAAGGGCTAGATAATCGAGAGTATCACCTTGAGTCATACCTTTGCGCTCGGCCAAATCAGCACCAGCACAGAATGATTTGACACCAGAACCGATAATGGCGACAACTCTAATATTGCGATCTTCTTTGAGATCTTCGCAGGCCGCTAGCAAAGCTTTGAGCAAATCACGGTTGAGGCAATTCATCACTTTAGGACGATTGAGCTTGAGCCAAGCAACTGATGCCTGTTTCTCGACAGTGAGAATCTGTTCGGTTTCGGTTTCAGTCATAACAACCATCCCTTCTCCTAAGCCAAAGCTTTGACGGCTTTCTCACGCTCAGCAAGTCTAGCCATGAGGTATCGCCCAGGCAATTTCTTGCCTAAAAGTTTCTGCGCCAAAGCGCCAGCATCTACCAATTTTTCTAAATCAATACCGGTATTGATGCCGAGGCCATGCAGCATGTAGACGAGGTCTTCACTAGCTAGATTGCCAGAAGCACCAGGAGCATAGGGGCATCCACCTAAGCCACCTAAACTGCTATCAAATATTGTGATACCACTCTCTAAGCCAGCAACAACGTTAGCCAGAGCCGTCCCACGAGTATCGTGGAAGTGCAAGGCTAGCTGAGAAAGAGGAATTTTTCGCTCTTTATCGAGCATGGTCACCAAATCAAAAACTTGTTTGGGAGTGGCCGCACCAATGGTGTCGCCTAGCGAGATCTCATCGATGCCGGCAGCAAGAAGCTTTTCTACAATTTCGGCCACAACACTTGGCGCCACCGCACCATCGTATGGGCAAGCAAAAACTGTAGAAACATAACAGCGCACTCTCTTCTTGTCGGCCTTGGCAGCAGCTGCCACTTCGACCATGGTGGCCAGTGCTTCTTCTATGGTTTTATTGATGTTCTTTTTACTGTGCGACTGCGACGCTGACATGAATAAGTTGATCTGCCTAAGATTGGCATCACAAGCGGCTTGGTAGCCCTTCAAGTTGGGCACTAAAGCAGAAGTACGTAGACCAGCCTGAGCAATCAACAGCGAATTGGTTGAAAGTTCTTTGGCCAACTCTGGCCCATCAGCCAGCTGCGGAATCCACTTCGGCGAAACAAACGAAGTGATCTCAATGTCTTTCAAGCCAGTGACAGCCAAAGATTCAATCAGCTTGATTTTGTCGGCTGTAGCAATCAGCGCAGACTCATTCTGCAACCCATCGCGCGGGCCGACCTCAAACACATGAACATTGGTTGGCAATGACTCAAACATAACTTCCAATAAAATCTAGCTAAGAGTAACTATCAAATCGCCTTCATTGACAAAGTCTCCACTAGAGACTTTGATTTCTTCAACTTTTCCAGATTCGCTAGAAGCCACAGGCAACTGCATCTTCATTGACTCGAGAATAGCTACATCAGTGCCATCGCTAACTTGGTCGCCTGGCTTGACCAAAATTTCGATCACAACGCCGGCCATCATGGAACAAACTTGTTTCAACTCAGACTCTCCCAGAGAATATTGGCAACGAGCAAGACAGCGCTCTGAGTGAGAACGCTTTCAACGCAGCATATGTTAACAAACAGCTTTACGAACTGTATGACGGCTGTCTTATCATTTCGACCAAATCTTCTACTTAAATAGACCTTTTAAGACATCGTCTATTTTTTTATTGTCGCCAGAATCGTCCGATCCGCCAGCCTGGTTTGGATCTCCGCCACCAGAGGAAGAGCTATCAGGTGAGCCCCAGTCGAAAGCAGCTGGTGTGCCAGCGCCGCGTCTGCGACCTTTAACAGGACTAATCAAGGCGCCATCAGCGGCGCGGGCCAAACTTGAGCGAGCTTCATCGGCCGCCGGTGGCTCTTGTGGGGCCATCATCGGGGTACCGGGTAGCTGAGCGGCTTGTTGAGCCGGTTGAGAAAAAGGATTTGCACCAGCAGGAGCAGATTGCTGAGCTGCAGGGTCGCCCCAAGGACTGCCCTGAGTAGCCCAACCAGCCGACGCCTGCGCACTGCGGCCCCAAGCATCACCGGGTGAAGCTGCAGGTTCAGCGTCAGGAGGTGCCGTCGGAGTAGACAAAGGGAAACTAGTAGGAGCCTGCATAGCTGGCATGCCCTGCCGACTGGCAGTGGGTTGGCCCCAGCCGCCGCCAGCTGGCGGGATATCTACGGGTGCGGCTTGTGGTTGTGAGGCTGGATTGCCCCAAGGCGAACCACCAGCGGCTTGACCCCAACCGCCTTCGGTCTGAGCCGGTGGCGCAGGAGGGCTAGGTTGAGCAGCTTGCGGTTGAGTCTCAGCGAAATCACCCCAGGCCGCTTCAACGGGCTGTGGTGCTGCGGCAGCTTGAGTTGCAGCCGGGTGCCCCCAGATGTCAGCAGCGCTTTGGCGTTGTTCTAATTCAGGTTGCGGGGCAGCTGGAGCGCCTCCCCACGGATTGGGCATGCCAGCAGATTCAGGAGCTGGCGCAGCAGCTTCTACTGGTACAGCGCTAATCGCTGTAGAACTCCATGAGAAACCAGAATTTTCTGGTTCTACAGCTGGAGCTTCTTGGCTCTGTGAGCCATAAGCTAAGGCGGAATTGACATCAGGAGCATTAGAAGGAGCAGAGCTAAAGGAACTCATGATCGGGTCATCTGGTGGAGCATGCTCTATAGATGATTCGGCTTGAGCTGCTTCAAACTGTGCTACAGAGCTAAAGGTTGGCTCGAACACCGCAGAAATTGCTGGCGGAGCAGATACTACTTCGGCGGCTATGATAACTTCTGGTTCAGGCACTGCAATAACTGGTTCAGGAAGCGGTTCTGGCTCCGGCGCTGGTTCAGGGATAGGCTCTGGCTCAGGGACAATTTCAACGACTGGTTCGGAAACAATCGGTTCAGAAACTACAGGTGCCGAAATAACTGGCGCAGACACAACTGGTGCAGGTTCAACTACTGGAGTTGGCGCAGGAGCTTTTGCGGCAACTTCGGCTACAGGCTCAGGAGCTTTCGCTGGCTCACTTGGTGGTGTTGCTGCTGCTTGTGATGCTTCACGAGCTGCTCGTCTAGCCGCTCTTCCTTCTGCATGAGACGGAGCAGGAGCAGCTTCAACAGCTTTGGCAGCAGGTGCAGGAGCTGGTGCTGAAGTAGTCGCAAGCGCTGCAGTGGGAGCTGCACTTGAAGTGGCCGGTGCTTCGACAACCGACGCGCTTTCAGCCATATTACTAAGTTGGAGTTTCCAATTGCCTGATAAGTAGCGCTCTCTCATGAGGTCGATTTTGTCGCGGTCTTTGTTGAGACCAGCTAGCTTTACTTTGCTCGATTCGATGCGCTTCTCTAACTCAGCAATTTGCTGATTGATAGCATTCATCTCTTCGCGAGTTACTTCTTCTTTCTCGGTGAACTCGTCGAGAAGCTCCCGCAACATCTCGGGATTGATAGCGACCATAGAAAATTAGCTCCTAGATTTCAAGATTATCCATGAAAATTGAAAACCATCCACATATCAAGTTCTTACCACTTCGCAGACTATTTAATCTACAACTATTAAAACACCCTTAGCTAAAAGCTTCAAAATAATACCGAAGATGGTGTCATTTTTCTCGCCTTGAGAAGCGTTTCGTTGCTTCTTTCAATGAAAAAGAGAAGACCTGGTGGTCTTCTCCGCGCATTAGGCCTATCAACTTAACCAGCTGCCTCGTCTCCGTTCAAACGAGCATAATTTTTAGTTTCTTGCACCATCGATGAGAAAAGCCACATACAAAGCTGGTCTAAAGTCTCAACCGGTGGATTGCTGTCTTGCATACGCCACATCATGCCTTGTTCGGTAATTCTTACCTGAATAGTAGCCAGTGGCGGATAATCATTCTCGGTGCGACTTAGAGCCATCACTTTACTTGTAGGGACGATGAAAGCTTCGACCACATCATCACAACCGCGCACTACCAAAGAACAGAGCTTGGTTGAGAAGCGACAGCGGAAATAAGTCTTGGTTTCTTCAGCTTCGCGAAAACGGTTGTAGCGGGTCACTTCGGTGACATCACCCGAGATAGAACCGGTGACGTGCAGTTCAGTGCCATTGGCCACTTGGTTGAACTCGTACATGTAGCGCTGCAGTAGTCCGTAAATTTTGTCGACCAAAATGGCGATGCCAGACTTGTAAATCGACTCGCGATAAACTTCTTGAAGGTGGCAGCCACGCTGATCAGCGAGAAACTGCAAAGACTCTTGCTTGAGCTGAGACATCCAGTCATGCCCTTGGGCGACCGGTTCAGACTCGTGATAGACCAATATCTGTTCTGAGACAGCCACTGACCAATCAGCACCGGCACCCGGTTGTGGCGAGATAGCACCATTGGCAAACATAGACCGGTCTACAGCTCGACCAGGCGCAGCTTGAGATTGTTGCGCTGGATTACCCGGATTGCCGTCTAGAAACTTGCGTTCCTTGCCCGACTTATTCGGCGGTCTACCATCGTTTTTTCCGAACATAACAAACAAGGCCTCCATGCCAGCCTAGTCTGGTATGCCCAGTTTTAGCTGAATTAAATCTCTTCACAACCAAATCTACAGGCGCAAACAGAGTAAATAAGTCTAGATTTGATTAATTATCATTCCTAGCTCGATCTTATCTACCTCAAGCGCGCTGCAAATATCTCACCATCTGAGTGTACTCGTTCAGGTCAGAAGAAGTCTGCTGCAAATCGGCACCATCTGCATAAACATGCACAAGCGGCTCGACGGCATCTGGCAAAATCAAGACCCAGTGATCAGGCCTAGTCTGAATTTTGACACCATCCAAAAGCTCCATAGGGCGATCATGATGCTTTTCTACAAGCAGTCGCATCACTCGACCTTTACGCTCCCAAGGGCAATGCACCGAATCGACTTGATAATATAGCGGCGGCAAATCAGTGACCGCTTGATGCAAAGTTCGCCCTTGATAGGTCAGGTGCTCAAGTACTTGGCCAACAGCAAACATAGCGTCGTAGCCATTTTGGAACTCAGGGAAAATGAAGCAGCCGTTGGCACTGCCACCGACGACAGCCTCTTCGAGACGCGCTGTAGTGCTGCCAATTTCAGTCTCAGAAGCTTTGCAGCGCACCACTTTGCAGTTGTAGCGCGAGGCAATGCGCTCAACTATTGAACTTGAATTAACAGGTACAACAATAGAACGGCCGGGCTTATCGCGCAGAATAATATCAGCCACTGTGGCCAACAAGAGTTCACCACGAATAACCTGACCGGTCTCATCGACCAAGGTCATCTGTTCGCCGTTACGGCCAATCTGTACACCGAGATCGGCGTTTAACGCTTTAACGACATCGGCTAATTGCTTGCGCATTGTGATGCGCTCTTCTTGCTTCGGAGGAGTATTGCGAATAGACGAATTGAGCACCACAGTCTCGATACCGAGCTGACCAAGTAGGTCAGGTAGGAGCACACCGGTCTCAGCCATGGCATAGTCTATAACAGCCTTAGGAGCATGGGTGGCGAGATTGCCAGTCTTGGTGACGCGGGTGTAATTAGTGCCAGGAACGATACAGAATGGCACTTTGTCTTCTTCGAAGACTTGACCTTTGACGTGGTTGAGAAACTCATCAACATAATATTCGCGCACACGACTCGGGAACGATATTGAGCCCACATCAGCTGGAGAGCAACGAGGGAAGTCTTCTTTAAAGAAGGTTGATTCAATTTTGCGTTCCATCGATTTAGTGATGGCCACACCTTGCGAGTCAAAAAACTCAATTGTGATTTTTTCAATTTCACGTTGCGAAACTCTTACGTGAACCAGACCGGCAGCCCGCTGTGTTTTCACATAGTGCCGCGAAATCGGCAGAGACATCGATTCTAAGTTTTGCACTTCGATGCCAACTGAAACTAATCCTGAGACGATCGTACGACTGATCATCTGACTTACTTTCCAGTAATCGCGACTGACTAGCACTGGTCCACCCTTGAGAGTGGCGCCGTAAGCGGCAGCCAAGTTAACAGCAAACTCAGGTGTAATTTCAACATTGGCCAAACCACGAACACCATGTGCACCAAATAAGGTGCGTGGTGCCCTTGTTCCCCAGATTAGTGAGCTGAGAACCTTAGCGCCAGAGTCGACGTTTTTATCTGGCCAAATACGCACATCAGGGTTAACAGAAGCTTCTTGGCCAATCGACGAATTGTCACCGATAATCGCCCCTTCAAGCAGCGATGCAGAGCTATGAATTGTCGCATTATTGCAAACAACACAGGCGCGCAGAGCAGCTTTGGCACCGACATAAACGTTAGACCAGACCACTGGCTGCTTGAGTGTGGCTTTCTCTTGCACTACAACATTGTCACCAAGAGTGGTGTGTGGAGAAATCTCTGTCTCGCGACCAATGCGACAATTTTTACCAATCATCACTGGCGCTTCGAGCTTAACAGACGAATCAATCTGAGTACCTTGACCGACCCAGATACCGGGTTGAATCTGCGGCAAATCAATTTCGATATCAACAAGACCATCGAGAACATCTTTATGAGCTTGACGGTAAACCGCCAAGTTGCCAATGTCGCACCAGTAGCCATCTGCTACATAGCCATACATTGGCTCGTTGCGCAAAAGCAACAGAGGGAAAAGGTCGTTGGAGAAATCTTGCTCGCGACCCATGACGATGTAGAGCAAAACTTCTGGCTCAAGAATATAGGTGCCAGTGTTGACTGTGTCAGAGAAAATTTCGCTAGCACCAGGCTTTTCGACAAAGCGTTGAATGCGTTGATCGTTGTCACAAATCACCACACCATAATCGAGTGGATTTTCTACGCGCTTAAGAATCAATGTCGCTTTTGATTTCTTTTCTTTGTGAAATTTCAGAGCAGCAGAAAGGTCAATGTCGGTGAGACTATCGCCTGAAATAACGACAAAGGTAGAGTCGAGATGGTCTTGCACCATCTTGACGCAACCGGCAGTTCCAAGCGGTTTGCCCTCTTCAATTGAGTAGCTGATGTTGGCACCAAAATCTGAACCATCGGCAAAGTGATCGCGTATGGCGTCTGGCAGATAGTGCAGGGCAAAGATGATATCGCCAAAATCGTGCTTCTTAAGCAGATTGACTACGTGCTCAGCCATTGGTTTGTTGCCGACTGGCACCATCGGTTTAGGTAAATTACAGGTCAATGGCCTTAGTCTTGTTCCGGAGCCACCAGCCATGATTACCGCTTTCATACAACCTCCTAAACCTTAGAACTATTGGAAAGAATAAACCGTACTTATCTAATCAACGCTTTGCTTTTGTTGTTTTGGCAGCCGCAGTAGTCTTCTCTAAAGGAGCAGCAGCCGGAGCTTCTTTTGCTGGGCTGGGCATTTCGGCATTGGCCTTTTGCATATTGGCCTCATTCAAGACTTTCTGATAGACCTCATAAGTACGGCTGGCAATCACTTTCCAGTTGTAGATATGTTTGACTTTGTCATAACCAGTTTCGCGCAGACGCTGAGCAAGTTCAGGATTACGCAATACCTGCAACAAGCCCCATGCTAATGACGAAGCATCGCCAGCATAAGTGGTGACACCGGTTTCCATATTTTCGACGAAGTCTTTCAAACCGCCCACATCAGAAGTGACGACCGGCACTTGGGCGGCCATTCCTTCTAAGGCAACAATGCCGAAAGGCTCGTACAAACTAGGAATACAAACGACATCGGCACATTTATAAAGGTCGAGCAATTCAGCATCACCGACATAGCCTAAGAAATGACAGTTTTCACCGACTCCGCTTTGCCAAGCTTGACGCTTAAGATCTTCGAGATAGTAGCCGGTGCCAACCATCAAGAATTGCGTACCTGGTCTTTCAGAAAGCACACGGGGAGCGGCGTCGAGCAGAACCTGTACACCTTTTTCACGCACCATGCGGCCAACATAAAGAATAATTTGTTCTTGGTCGCGAGCATACTTGCTGCGCATCGCATGATTGTCGAACTCAAAATCAAAGACGTCGGGATCGGTGCCATTAGGAATGATGACAATCTTGTCTGATGGCATTTTGAATGATCGCTGCAACTCAGCGACCATCGAGTTAGAGTTGACGATTACTTCCCAAGCTTCGAAAGTCAAACGCCATTCCATCTGGTGAATGTAAGACTGCATATCATTATGAATGCCATGCATACGACCAGCTTCGGTAGCATGCATAGTGGCAACAAAGGGAATACCGAAGCCACTCTTCATTACCCAAGCAGCATCAGCGACCATCCAGTCGTGTGCGTGAATAATATCGAAAGGGGTTTGTCTATGAATTTGAATGGCATACTGCAGCATGCCGAAATTAAGGCGATTGACCCAACTGAGAAAGTCAGGAGTGGTATCAGTTTGAGTTTTGACACGGTGAATATGAACACCGTCAGCAATTTCGTGCTCAGCCTGGCCGGGATGGTCAGCTGTCACCACATGCACTTCGCAGCCCGTCTTGACAAGTTCTCGTGAGAGGGCCCAGACCACTCGGGCTAATCCACCGATTACACGGGGTGGATATTCCCAGGACAGCATTAAAACTCGCTTCGGCACCGCTATTCCCTCATTACTTCCAACTTCAAATACAGCTACTGCTAATTAGTATCTAGCCACAAATTCGTCTAACTTATTCACTGGCAAGAGGTCGACTTAAAAGCGCCATGATAGCGCCAGCAGGCGTCGAATTTCCCTTAAGTGTGGACTCTACTTGCTCTGCTATGGGCAGCTCCAAACCTAGTCTTTTAGAAAGTTCACAAACCGCTTCAGCCGCGGGAACCCCTTCTGCCACAGAGCCTAGTTCTTCGAGGATTAGGCTAAGGGCCTTGCCACGCGCCAGCTCAAAACCCACTCGATAATTTCGCGAAAGTGGACCCGAACACGTAGCAAAGAGATCTCCCATTCCTGCCAAACCGGCCATTGTCTGAGGCTTGGCTCCGAGGCGCACGGCCAGTCGAGTGATCTCGGCTAAACCCCTAGTCAGAAGCGAGGCCTTGGCATTTACACCCAGAGACAAGCCGTCACAGGCGCCGGCGGCTATGGCAATGACATTTTTGAGAGTGCCGCCAAGTTCAATACCAACAGGGTCGTCGCTGGCGTATACGCGAAATTTAGGAGCAGAGAGCTGACTCTGCAAAGAGCGAGCCAAAGCAAAATCGGCTGAAGCCACCACCGAAGCAGTGGGCAAACCGCTCAATACTTCGTCGGCTAAATTAGGGCCAGAGAGAGAGGCTACACCACAACCAGGCACAACTGCGCTCAAGACCTCACTCATGCGCAGTTGCGTGCCCAACTCTAAACCTTTGGTGGCACTAACCAATACTGGGCGATTGGAACTGCCAGAAGCCAATATTACTTGAGCGCTGGCAGTAGCTAAATCGCGCATAGACTGCGAGTTACAGGCAAAAACGACGAGGTCAGTATTGGCCAAAGCTTCGGCCAGCGAGCTGGTAATTACAACCTCGCTACGAATGTGATGGGCGCGAGGTTTTTCCATCAGGCGAGTGGTTGAGAGTTTCAAAGCGCCAGCCTGATTGCGGCAATAGACGGTGACCGGACGACCACTGTGGCACCATAAATGAGCCAAAGTAAGGCCCCAAGAGCCCGCTCCAAGAATTGTTACCGATCGCTTTTCTACGTTTCTTTCCATATTTCCAACAAAAAGCAAACTTGCCCCAAGAGCAAATGCTAATAATAGCCTCTTGGCTTTACTTTGCTGGATCTACTTAGATACCGAATTCATCTCTTCACGGAAAGTAACCGCACAGTTGCGGCCGGCTGCTTTAGCCTCTTGCAAAGCGCGAAAAGCCGATTTAACCCACGTCTCAACAGTCATGGTCTTAGCATCAAGAATGGCTATACCAGATGAGCAGGTGGCGTAAAATCCGGCATGAGAGAGAGTAGAATGTTGAATGGCGGCAAAATCAGCCACCAGGCGAGAAGAAAGCAATTGGGCTTCGTTTTCATCGAGACCCTCAGCAATAATGGCAAATTCATCACCAGCATAGCGTCCGATAATATCTGACTGCCTCAAGCGTCGGCGAAGCAGCATCGAAAGCGACACAAGTACTTTGTCACCACCAGGGTAGCCGTGACGCTCATTGATAGAGCGGAAATAATCAATATCGAGCAATATCAAAACAGTAAACCCAGCATGCCTCTTGCGCTGGGCAATGACCGCTTGAGCCTGCTCCATGAAGGTGGTGTGATTGAGAAGACTTGTTAAACCATCGCGGTGCAGCAAGGTTTTGAGAAAACGAGCGCGCTCTAAGCGCGATGAAACAGAACTGAGCAAAAGAGCTGGTGGAACAGGTTTGACCAAGTGGTCATCACCACCTGCCCGAGCGCTTTCAATGCGGGCATCAATTTGCCCTTGAGTGGTCAAAAAGAGAATTGGTAAGGTGGCGTGGCGCTCATCTTGACGCACATAGCGCGAAAGTTCATAGCCGGTCATGCCCGGCAGCATCACATCAAGCAAAACCAGATCGGGCTGAAAAGCCGACATATATGACTCAAAGTTTTTTGGATCTGTACAAGTGCGAACCTGATAGCCAGCCGATTCTAAAAAGGCCCGAATAAAGGCAGCTTGGTCGGGGTCATCTTCAACGGAGAGAATACGAGGTGTTTCTTGATAGCGTTTATCAAGCAAATAACGCAACCGTCTAAACATCGACTTGGTATCAATTGGCTTTTCAAAGTGAGCATCGGCACCACAGTGAATTGCTCTTACTTTGTCTAAAAATCCGGTCTGCTTCGAGACAATAATAATTGCCATTTCGTCGCCACCAGGCATTGCTCGAATGCGCTCCACTAGCTCATAAGCATCACCATCGGGCAATGGAATTTCTAATATCATGCCTTCAGGCATGCGCTTCTCTAACTCGCTTAGAGTGCCAGCAAATGATCGTGCACTGCGAAAATTGAAGTCATTTTCTTCGACCATTTTCTTCAGTGTTTCGACGTCTTTTTGATCATCATCAATAACTAAAACTTCTTGACGGCCAGCAGTCGCTACTGTTCGAACCTTGCCGAGATTGGTAGTCTCTGGTGCCTCATCGCCACCGGTAAACTGGGTTGAGAGTTCTTGTAAAAGCGCTTGCATGCGCTCTAAATCGCCTTTAGACGCCGGTCCACTCTGTTTTGTAATAACCTCACAAAGCTTCTCACCCTCTACACCGAGAGCCGATACACGCTGAAACCCATACATGCTGCCAGAACCGGCTAACCAGTGGTAGTGCCGACTCAGTTGGTGGGCTAAATCTTTGTTGGCAGGTTCAGACATAAGCTTAGTAAAAAGCTCAATGATTTGCGCAAGCCTATCGGTTGAGCGCTGCACATACTGACTTTTAAGTTCTGAAAAGGTTTCCTGCCAGGAAGCCATGCCTTTATCTAACCCTCAACTCTGTTCTGCTGACCTTATGATGTTGTATCGAGTATTGCTTTCATCTGTGTTGCCAGCACAGTTGGGTCAAACGGTTTGGTAAGAATGCCCCGAGCACCCATACGCTTAAGCTTTTCAATTTCAGAAGTCATGGCCTTGGCAGTGAGAAAAATCACTGGAATATTGCGAGTACGATCGTTGCTGCGCAGGGCCTCAAGAGTGCTTGGGCCATCCATAATTGGCATCATCATGTCGAGCAAAATCACATCGGGCTGTTCAGCCGCTGCCTTATTCACGCCATCTTGGCCATTCTCGGCCTCAATCACTTCTAAACCACCAAGTATTGTCAGGCTCATACTCGCAATCGAACGGGTATCTTCTTCATCGTCAATGATGAGAACTCTCATTGTCTCTCCTAAGTTTTCTTCTCAATAATGCCAACTAACCAACTATAAACGCTTGCCATTAGACTCTTAATACCCACTATCGCTTTACTTCACCTATTTTCTTTCGCTACCGCTGTTTTGAGAATTTCTTTGATCTGGTCGGAAAGCTTAAGTGGGTCAAAAGGCTTGGTAATAACAGCCAGAGCGCCAAGCTTCTTCATTTCCTCAAACTCAGGAAACATGCCTTTGGTCGTGCAGAAAATAACTGGCACTGTGGCAGTCTCAGGAATTTCTCGCAAGCTGGCCAAAGTTTTGGTGCCATCCATATCGTCCATACAAAGATCGAGCAAAATTACATCAGGCACATCGGTGCGCGCCATTTCGATACCTTCTTTGCCAGAACAAGCTTCTGTCACGGTGTCGCCGCCAAGTAAACCGAGGCAAGAACTAGCGACTGTGCGAAAGTCTTCTTCGTCATCAATAATGAGCACTTTCATAGTAAGAATGATCTCCAAGTACTAAATTTCAAACAGTAACAAAAAGACGGCCGGCTAGCCTACTGGTGCAGGCTCAAGCACCTGCACCGGTGCCTTTGGGTGGTTTTGGGCCTTTGGAATGCGGAACCAGAATGTCGAACCTTTGCCCTCTTCTGATTCAACCCCGATGGTTCCTCCATGTTGCTCAACGATACCTTTACAAATGGCCAGACCCAAACCTGTACCACCCTTTTTCTTCGCGTCGGAGGCTTCAACTTGTTGGAATCTCTGGAACAATCTATTTTTAAAGCTCTCTGGAATACCACGGCCTCTATCGGTGACGTGCACTTCGATAAAGCCACCAGGAATCTCAGCGGAGCTAACGGTGACTGCCGCCCCCTTAGGTGAGAACTTGACGGCGTTGGAGATCAAGTTGACTAGAACCTGCACCAATCTATCACCGTCGGCATGAACAACCTCAGCGCTAGGCTTCATATCGAGCAGCACTCCGTTGTTAGCGGCAAAGGTGTTGACCGCCTGTTCAGAACGCTCAAATATAGAAGCAACAGCGACATCAATAAGCTCCATATCGAGCTTGCCGGCTTCGAGCTTTTCTACGTCAAGAATGTCGTTAATCAGACCAATTAGACGAATGGTGTTGCGTTCAGCAATATTCACTACTTTCTTAGCTTGTTCAGGCAAAGCCCCCATGGCTCCTACAGCTAAGAGTGTCAACGAACCCCGAATAGAAGTGAGCGGTGTACGCAGTTCGTGCGAAACGGTCGAAACGAATTCTTTCTTCATGCGCTCTACTTCTTTACGCTCAGAAACGTCCAGAACGTTAGCCATAAACCTGACAGCACCATCTGGTGAAACGAATTCTGTCAATGAAATTTCAACCGGGAAATCTTCGCCATTAGCGGATAGACAGTCAAATTCGCCAATGCGGTTAAGGGCCTTAGTGAACAATGTTTCCATAAACGATTGGCGGTCATTAGGATCACTGACTGAGAAGTGACGAGCATCAGCAAAGAGTGACATCATGTGGCGGCCAAGCATTTCATGGCTACGAGTGGAGAACATTGACTCTGTGCGCGGGTTAATAGACTCAATCAAGCCATCGCGAGTGATAATAATTAGACCTACCATCATATTATTGATGATGTTTCGAATGCGAGCTTCGTTGGCTTTAATCGCTTCTTCAACCAATTTACGTTGCGTGATGTCGTGGGCAACACAGAACAAGGCTCTATCTTTCTCTGACCAGTCTGCCGACCACAAGACGTTAACCATACTGCCATCGCGCTTCTTCACGCGGTTTTCAAAGTTGACCTTGCTGGTGGCACCACGCACAGAGCGCACAGCGCGAATGGTATCAGGCACATCTTCAGGCATAATTACTTCAATGAAGCGCCGCCCCATCAATTCGTCAGGATAGAAGCCCCAACTCTCATACGAAGCTGGGTTTACGGCTACGAATTTACCGTCCATATCAATAGAACAAATTACATCGGCAGCATTTTCAATTACCGCTCTTTCTTTGCGACTGGCTTCCGCTAAGGCTTCAGCCATACTGCGAAAAGCATCGTCTAGTTGGGCAATTTCATCGTTGCCACTGAGTGGCGGCCGCAATTTTTGACCGCGGGCCAATCTAAACGAGTTGTCGGTGACGGTGCTTAGACGAGTTGAAATGCTACGCAAGAAATAGTACAAGAGTAAAAAGGCTACACCGATGTTGAGTACAACACCGAAGACGAGGAACATTTTGACGGCCGCTCGAGAGCGGTTCTGCTGTTCCGGGCTCTCACTTTCAATTTTTCGCTCATCTTCTGTTAGGCCTTTCAATTCGTCTTGTAGTTGATCGGCCAATTGGCGAATCTGCTTGTACATGTGCCTGGCTCTAAATTGCGCCACATCTACGCGGTTATCATCAATGGCCGCTTTCGCTTCACCGAGAATTTTTAGACCGTCAGATGTAATCGTCTGCAGGCGACCCAAAATAAGTTGCTGCTTGTCGTTATCACCCACGAGTCCTTTCAATTCTTGCAAATCGAGAGGTATCTGCCGCACAATCTTGTCGTATCTGTCAGAGAACAATGGGCTCTTGGTAATACTGTAACCACCCATGGCTACACCGGCATCGTAGAACAACTTAGATAGAGCATTAGCCTGCGAAATGATGGCCTTAGATCTAACTTGTCTTTGCACTTCTACTTCAGCTTGCTGCAATAACACAGACAAGACAATCAAAAACACAAGTTCAAAGACGAGCGGAACTAGAACGAGAATAAATCCCTTATGCGAAATCTTAAGTTGAAGATTGAGTCGCATTAACTGTTCCTATCAAAGTGAGCTATTAGATTGAGGATTATCAATTTCGGCCTTAGCTTCTCCGAGAAGTTTGACACCTTTGGCAGTTATGGTCTCTAACTGGGCGACAATAACTTGCTGTTTAGGATTGTCACCAACTTCTTCTTTCAATTCGTCCATATCGAGAGGAATCTGCCGCACAATTTTGTCATAACGATCGGCGAACAAAGGGCTCTTGGTGATGCTGTAGCCGCCCATGGCCACCCCAGCATCGTAGAACAACTTAGAAAGAGCGTTAGCTCTAGAAATTATCGCTTTTGAGCGTATCTGGCGCTGTACTTCGACTTCTGACTGCTGCAACAGCACGGCTAAACCAATCAAAAATACCATCTGACAAGCGAGCGGCACTAATACTAGGATAAAACCCTTCTGCGAAATCTTAAGTTGAAGATTGAGCATTTTCAAAACCTACTAGGGAGTCTTGTTCGGATTGAGGAGAGCTTCTTTGATTTTTCGCAATTTCTCACGGTCAAGGCTATAGCCGTTACCAAAGTCGATGCTAGCCGGTGCACCGGCTGTAGCTGGAGCAGCCACTGGCGCCACTGGAGATGAATGAGTAGTAGTCGGGTTGTTCCCCGTAGACACAGGAGGAACATAAGTCGGGGCGACGGCGGCAGGTCTTTGCTGCGGTTGCTGGTAAGCAGGCTGATAATTTGATGACGATGAAGAAGACCGACTGCTGCCGGGCTGGTCAGAAGCTAAATCGTTGAGAATCTGTTTTGTCTCGTCATCAATCATGACGTCAGCTTCGCTGTCGCCGCGCTTATAACCTTGAGGCAAGCCAAAATAATTAGCCGGAATAGGACAAGGTTGACTACGGTAGGTATCGAGCATTGAGCTGAGACCGCCAGAGGTGTTCACATAGCTAACTTTCAAAGGAAACATATGGGTATCTGGAAGACCGTAAGCCTTGGCCAACATTTTAGAAATGCGCCCTGGCACAGAAATTTCGTCTGAAATCCAGCAGTCAGCATGGCGAATAGAAGCTCGTTTGGCTCCCGCTGGGCCACCGCCACTCATGGTGTACTGAGTAGCCTGCAAACCTGCCACTCTGGACGAGCCGGCTTTATTCCAATTACGGTTAGACATATCTTGGCCAGAACCAGCTGTTTTGCGGTCAAGTTCGGCCATCCATTTGTCAAAATTAGTGCTGTAGTACATTCTGGTTTTATCGTTGTACAGAGCAACGTTCCATTCAGGGCCGCAGGTCACAATGTTAATGCCCCTTGTCGGGCTGACCAATTTAAGCCCATTTGGACTTATGTAAATGTACTGGTCGCCGAATTTTTCAGATTTCTGGGTCAAGACCCAACCCTTTTCGTCGGCCCAAGCTGGCGCACAGGTGAAAAACCCGCAAAAAGATGCGAGGCAAATACTTACGGCTAGAAAGACTATAGATGAGAAAGGCATTGGAACAACCGCTGGAGAAACTACGACCGACAGAAACAGATTATCTATTAATGGCAACACCCATCAATTTTCTTACCCGCTTCTAAGCCAGTAGAAACAGATTTATCAGAATCTCAGCCTATTCACGGCAACAAAAGCCATGATTGCATTGAAAAGCAGTCCGATAACCAAGATTATTTTTGTGGAAATCTGAGCCGAAAACCCTGGTGACGCAGCCTGGCCGTCTGGCGATGGCCCAGCAATTAAAAAGCGAATCTGCTGCTTGAGGTCATCGAGGCTGCTGCGAACATTTTTGTACATATGGCGAGCACGAAACTGTCCGACATCAGCGGCTTTAGAATCAATCGAAGCTTTAGTCTCAGTCAAAATTTTCAATTGGTCACGGGCGTTAGACTCTATACGCTCAAAAACCGTTTGCTTCGCTTGGTTGGTACCGACCAGTTCTTTCAGCTCGCCAAGACTGGTCGTTACTTGCTTGCTAATCTCGGCAAAACGATGAGCAAACATTTCTGACCTAGTAATGCTATAGCCACCAATGGCAACACCGGCTTCATAGAGTGACTTTGACAATATGTCACAGGCCACGACTATTTCTCGCGCCTTTACTTGTTCAGCCAATTCGTGCTCGACTTGCAATGCACAAAAAACAAGGCAACAAAGCAGACCCAGATTGACCATGGCAGCAATCAAAATCAGCCTCGGCAAAGATTTGCTTGAATCAGTCACGTTTTCACTAACCTCAACGCGATGTTTTGCCCAGCCTGGTTCGCGGATCTAGGGCATCACGCAGACCGTCACCTAAAAAATTGAAAGATAGAACGGTCATGAAGATAAAGAGCGACGGGAAGAAAATCAAATGTGGATGGGCTCGCAGTGAGCGCCAGCCATCGGAAGCCAGTGTACCCCAACTACAAGCGGGCGGGGATAGGCCCAATCCGATAAAGCTCAAAGTCGATTCGGAGAGAATGGCAGAGGGCACGGTAAAGGTGAGGGCGACAATAATTGGACCAATAGCATTGGGCAGCAGATGTTTGAAGATAATATTCAAACCAGATTGCCCCTGAGCTCGAGCCGCTTCAATAAACTCTTCATTTTTTAATTGCAAGAACTGTGCTCGCACTAAGCGAGCCGTGCCCATCCAACTGACTAGACCAAGCGCTATTAAAATACCCATAGTGCCACGACCAAGCAGCACCCCAATTAAAATCATAACGAGCAAGTCTGGCAGCGAATATGCGATATCAACGCCCCGCATCATCAAGGTATCTATTTTGCCACCGAAATAGCCAGAGACTGCACCGTAAGTGGTGCCTATTACGAAAGCAACAGCAGCAGTAGTTAAACCAATAGCTATCGAAAGCCTAGCGCCATAAACAATCCGCGAGAGCAAATCGCGCCCTAATTCATCGGTGCCCATCAAGTGCTGACTGCTTGGACCGGCGAGAAAATCAGTGGAAGTTTGGTCGAAAGAATAATTGCAAAGACTAAAACCCATCCATGAAAGCAGAGCGACAAAACAAATAGAAGCAATTACCCAGAATGCAAAATAAGCAGTAGGAATACGCTTCAAGCGCGCTACCACGCTTTGATCGAGTGGCTTTACAACTATAGGCTTGGCGCCATCTAAAGTTTGCATTTAAACTTCTCTCTTAATCTTCTATGCGCATACGCGGGTCTAAAATTTGATAGGCCACGTCTACAAATGTATTAGCGATAATCAGTAGAACGGCAAAAACAAGGGTTGTGCCGAGAATAAGGTCATAGTCACGGTTCATTACTGCGGTGATGAAGAATCTCCCCATACCCGGGATGGCGTAAATATATTCGACTACAAACGAGCCAGTTATGACAATGGCTGTAAGTGGACCAAGCACTGTCACAACAGGAATGAGCGAATTGCGCAATATGTGCTTGGTCACAGTGGACCATTGAGAGAGCCCTTTCGAGCGGGCCGTACGCACCCAATCTTTTTCAACAATCTCAAGAACCGATGCTCTAGTCAAACGAGCGAGATATGCAGCAGGAGAAAACGCCAGGGTCACCGCCGGTAGCACCACATGCCACGGTGATTCCCAGAGACCGACAGGTAAAACCCTCAGCTCAATTGCAAAAACAAAAATTAGTGTGGCACCAATGACGAAGCCAGGAACGGAAATTCCCAATGTCGACAAGAACATGGCAATTACATCTTCTTTGCGGCCGCGGCAAACTGCAGCAAGCGCTCCTAGGGGCACGCCAATTAGCACCGCCAACAGAAGGCTAATTGTGCCTAATTGCAGCGAAACCGGAAAAGCATCAGACAAAATATCATTGACCGTGCGGTTGACATATTTGTAAGAAACACCTAAATCGCCCTGAGCTAAGCGGCCTAAATAAAGGAAGTATTGCTCTGGCACAGGCTTATCGAGATGATACTTAGCATTGAGGTTGGCGATAATTTCTGGTGGCAAATTCTTGTCGGCATCAAAAGGACCACCAGGTACAATTCGCACAAGCACAAAAGTCAGTGATGCCACCACCAGTAGCACCGGTATGGCCAGAAGAATTCTCTTTAGAATTAAGGCTATCACTTGGCACCTACTTCAACAGATCTAAAGAACTGCAAATCAAGCGGGTTTATGGCAATGCCTTTGACCCATGGTTTAACCATAATATTTTGGGTTGCCAAAAACGTTGGCACAATCGGGACGGCTTCGCGACAGAGCATAAAATCAGCTTGACGATAGAGATCTGCTCGCTTTTTAGTGTCTTGCTCACCTTCGGCATCTTGAATTAACTGATCGTATTTAGGGCTCCACCACTTAGTGTCATTGTTACCGCAGTATTTGGTGAAGAGGTTCATAAATGTCTCGGGGTCTGGATAATCGGCGCCCCAAGAATTGCGAAACATTGGTGGTGCATCTTTGCGGACAGTAGCCAAATAGACTTTCCACTCTTGGTTAACCAACTCTATTTCGATGCCAAGATTGCGCTTCAACTCGTCTTGAGTTGCTTCCACGGTTAAGCGCACATCGTCGCGATTCGGATAGAGCAATTCAGCCTTAGGAAATCCTTTACCGCCAGGGTAGCCAGCTTGGGCTAAAAGAGCGCGAGCTTGGACAGGGTCAAATTTCAAGCCAGAATCGGGCGAATAACCTGGTAGCGCCGGTGGTATCCAACTCGTGGCTGGTCTTTCGCCACGCCGCAAAATGCGCGGAAAAATAGAGCGGTCGATAGCCATAGCCACTGCCTTTCGCACAAGTGGATCAGTAAATGGTTTTTTACTGACATTGAAGGCCAGATAGTTTGCTCGCAACAAGGGAAAGTTTTTATATTCAGGTGAATGGCGAAAACGTTCAACGTCAGGTGTAGCAAAGCTACGGTTATCGATGAAGTCTAGCTCATCATTTTCATACAAAGCGAAGGCGGTAGAAGCTTCGGGCACCATAAACATCTTGACTAGCTTTACTTTCGGTGGGCCATCAAAATACAGAGGGTTGGCACTGAGTTCCATTTTGTATTCGTGCTGCCAACGGGTGAGCTTGAACGGGCCGTTAGTGACAAAGTTCTCCGGCTCGGTCCAACGATCACCAAAGCGTTCAACTACATCTTTGCGCATCGGGAAGCTAACGCAAAAAGCAGTGAGATATATAAAGTACGCCGCTGGTTTGGAAAGTCGTACTTCAAATGTATGAGAATCTAGCGCCTTGATGCCAAGCAGATCGGCATTCTTTATTTTGCCTGTGTTGTAATCGCGCGCATTTACGACATCGTAAAGAAAGAATGCGTATTGAGCAGCAGTGGCCGGATTGAGTAAGCGCTTCCAGGCATACTCGAAATCATAAGCTGTGACGGGCTTTCCGTCGGTCCACTTCAAATCATCTCTTAAATGGAAGAGATAGCGCTTGCCATCGTCAAGAACTTCCCAACTTTTAGCGCAAGACGGCGCACAGGTAAGGTCATTGGTGTATTGCGTCAGGCCAACCATGAGGTTTGAAACTACATCAAAAGATGTCGAGTCAGTGGCCGTGTGCCAGTCGAGCCCAGGTGGTTCAGTGCCAAGATTTACCCTTAGTACACCAGGCTCAAAGCGGCTCCTAGCCTTCGTGCACGCTGAAAGTGACAAAATACTCACCATGGCAAGCAAGGCAAGAAGGCACTGCCCAAGCCCCTTGGCGGAAGGCCATATTAAGAATCTGTCATCGCTTTTCGCATCGCTACTTTTTGTCATCGCCTTTATTTTAGCTTTATTGACAGTTTTTCGAACTCTTGGATATACTCTCCTTGACGCCTCCGAGGAGGCTTCTTTTTTCTGTCTTGTTTTTGACGGCAAGACAGGTGTTTGGAGTTATTGTCATGGCGAAGAAAGACGACCGCATCATCATCACATTGGCCTGTGGAACTTGCAAAAGACGCAACTACACAACCATGAAAAACAAGAAAAATGATCCGGAAAGACTGAACTTGGAAAAATATTGCAAGTTCTGTCGCAAGCACGTTGAACACAAAGAAACTAAGAAATAAAGGCACGCCTTTTTTCTCGTTTTCTTGTCGACAACATCAGTGCAAATTACAGAGGGGCCGCTTCGGCGGCCGCGATACGCGCCCTTAGTTAAATGGTATAACGTGGGTCTCCAAAACCTTTGTTGAGGGTTCGACTCCTTCAGGGCGCGAATTCAATATAAATCTAAACCTACTTCAGAAGAAATAGGCTCTTAGATATAGCGGATGGCTTGATACAGATGGCTAATAAGGAACAGGACAGCTCAGCGGGCCAAGTGCTCAAAGATAAGGAGCAATCCGTGTCCACGACTAAATCTGAGAAGCAAGAAGAGAAGAAACACTCTCCTATAGTGGGTGTTGCTCAATTCCTTAAAGAAGTCGCCATCGAGCATCGCAAGATTACGTGGCCCGACAACAAACAAGTCGTACGCGAGACCTGGAGTGTGTTATTCCTCGTCACAGCAATAACTTTAGTTGTTCTTGGCATCGACTGGGTGCTGGGTAACGTTATCTTTGGACCTATTGAGCACTGGGCTCGCTTGCACGGAGCCGGCCTAGGCCGGGGCTAATACCTAAGATAAGGTAAGAGCTTAAGAAAAGGGATGGCTACATGGCTTTCATAAAGACAGACGGACAACGACGCTGGTTCGCAGTGCAAACAGCTTCTGGTCACGAAAATAAAGTGAAGGAGCACATCGAAAAGCGCATCGTCACTATGGGCGCTCAAGACCGCATCTTCGGCGTGATCGTGCCTGAGAAAATGGTGACCAAGGTCAAAGATGGCAAGCGTATTGAGAAACGTGAACGGGAATATCCCGGCTACGTTTTTGTCGAAATGATTCTTGATGATGACTCTTGGAGAGTCGTTCGTGAAGCTCCAGGTGTAACGAAATATGTGGGCGCTGGAAAGAAACCAACCCCAGTTCAAGACGCTGAAATGCGTAAAATTCTCAGACGCCAAATGGCGATGACTGGCCTCAAAGGCAAGAAACCTGCGGCTATCGATGTTAAGGTCGGCGACTACGTACGCATCACTGGCGGACCGTTTGCAGACTTTACAGGAGAGGTCACAGAGGTGAACCTCGAAAGAGAGCGCATCAAGGCTTCGGTCATCATCTTCGGTCGTGCCACTCCAGTTGAACTAGAGTTCAACCAGGTTATAAAAGTGTAAATGTGGTGGACTAAGTCTCCCATCTACCATATGATCGATATTTCGCGCATTTCTATCGATCGTCTTCCCAAGAAGCCGGCCCGAGAAGATTGCAGTACTCATCTTAAATAGCTCATCTTAATTAGACAGACATAGGACCGAGAAAAGTGAAAAAGGTTGTTGGAAAAATCAAGTTGCAAATTACCGCAGGGAAAGCCAATCCTGCTCCGCCTATTGGTCCAGCTTTGGGTCAACACGGCGTCAACATCATGCAATTTTGCAAAGAATACAACGCTAAGACTCAAGATAAAGCTGGCACGATTATCCCAGTAGAAATCTCAGTCTACGAAGACCGTTCCTTCACTTTCATCCTGAAGACCCCACCTTCTGCCGAACTAATTAAGAAGGCCGCTAATGTGGAGAAAGGCTCCGCAGCTCCCAACAAAACTAAAGTTGGTAGCTTGACTAAGGCTAAAGTCACCGAGATCGCCAAGATCAAAATGCCTGACCTTAATGCCGTCACTATCGAGGCTGCTGAAGCCATGATTATCGGTACCGCTAGAAACATGGGCATCTTAGTAATCGACTAAGTACTCATCTAGAACAGGCATCAATCATTCATATAGATCATTTCAAGGGAATTTCCGAAAATGGCTACGCAAACAAAAAGACAGGAAAAACTAGGCGCCTTCTACACCGAGAACAATGCCATGCACACAGCAGAGCAAGCTCTCAAATTGTTGAAAGCCGAAAATTCAGTCAAGTTCGACCAAACAGTCGAAGTGCACTTCAGACTGGGTGTCAATCCTAAGCTCAACGATCAACAAATCAGAAGCACAGTTCAACTACCAGGCGGTACCGGTAAAACGGTTCGCGTAGCAGTTGTAGCCAAAGGCGAAAAGGTTCAAGAAGCCAAAGACGCTGGTGCTGATGTAGTTGGTTCTGATGAGCTAGTTGCCCAAATCGGCGAAGGCTTCCTTGATTTCGATAAGCTCGTTGCTACTCCAGATGCAATGGCCATGCTTTCGAAAATGGGTAAAATCCTTGGACCAAAAGGCTTGATGCCTAACCCCAAGGACGGCACTGTTACTTTTGACGTTGGCAAAACTGTCAAAGATCTCAAAGCAGGTAAGGTTTCCTTCCGCGCTGAGAAAGACGGCGGCGTTGTCCAAATGGCAATCGGCAAACTTTCGTTTGATGACAGCCGCTTGTTGCAAAACTTAGCTGCTGTGGTTGATCAGATTCAAAAAATCAAACCGCCATCAGTCAAAGGCGCTTACATGAGATCTGTTTACCTGAGCACCACAATGGGCCCAAGCGTAAGAATGGACATCAGCGCCTTGCAAGACCTAGCTAAAGCTCCAGCTCTCAAAGCCTAAGCGATTAACTGAAGACAAAAAAAAGAGCATCGCTTAGCGGTGCTCTTTTTGTTAGCCTAATTTTCTGAGGAGCACTCTAGTTAGCCGTATTTGGCACGACAAAAGTGAACGGATAAGACTGAGCAGATTTGAACTTCAAGGCCGGCCCACCAGCATAAATTAGGTGCACGACGAACGGCCTGACATCGACCTCCGTAATCACAGAAACGGTGCCATTGACCGGCCCGCCATATGTAGAAAGCTTTGCCAAGTCAGCCGCAGTCACTGAATTAGCACAACTAACTAGTTTGAAATTACTGAGCATGGAACTGCCACTCTTGTTAGCGCGATTGATTACTGCCAGAACCCGGTTCTGACACGCGGTGGCATCCGGGCTGCCAAGAGAGCCGACTCTAGCTGCTTCTCGGCATGTTGAATCATTCAGCTGCACGGCCAAAACAATAACCGTCAAATCAAACAAGACCAAGACAATCGGTACCAAGACCATAATGCCGCAGCACAGCTCGATTATCGATTGGGCATGGCTCTTTCTCGGCCGTGCCGAAGTCATAGTCATATAGCTAGACCTTCTCTCTTCACAAAATAACGCACACGCGAAACCGCCATGGCTCCTCTTCTGTTATTCCCAACTAGGCCAAACCTAATCTCATTCAATTGCCAACAAAGCTCCACTGACGGCCCTTGGGTGGCTTAAAACAATTGCACCTAGGGTAATATGCATAGTATGACGGGAGTTGAAAATGCCACAAAGAACAAGAAACAGAATTACTAATAGGTCGAAGTACGGTTCAGGACTTGCCGAGTTCATACCGGCACTTTTTGTCTTCCTTTTCATCATTGCCTTGCCCTTAATCAACCTTCTCACTTTTGCCATGGGCTTTGCCAATGTTGGCCTCCTTGGCACCCAATGCGCTGTAGATGCTGCCAATGCCAGTTCTTATCCGGATGCTTTGGCGAAGGTGCAGAGTCGGGCCACATCGATTACTACATCAGGAATGGGACGCTTTGCCAAGATGGTTCCGATCGGGGGTTATAACGGCTGCGGAGTGAATGTGTTCATCACCGAGACCGACATCAACACCAAGACAGTTGTTGAGTATGGCCCAAACGTCAAGATGACAGCGGCCTATGATCCCTCCAATAAAATCTATGAGTACACAATCAAAACAAGTTTCAATATCGGCCCCTTCATGAGTCTAGGTGCCGTGCCGTTTGTTGGTGGTATTCCTATGATTGGGGTGCCGACTCCGGTCAGTACCGCCGCTCATCGGGCCGTTGAGCATTCAGAGGCAATATCTATGTGGCTTCTGCTAAAGCAATTTAGTTTATTGGCCTCAACGCCATCACCATTGCCTTCAATGGCTATAATAGTTGCCTAGCAGGTTATTTCTAAAGCATTGAGACATCTATAAGTTGGTCAAGTACAAAGACTATTACGAAGTTCTAGGCGTAGACCGTAAGGCCAGTGACGCCGATATCAAGGCAGCCTATCGCAAGCTGGCCAGAAAAACACACCCGGACGCCAATAAAAACGATCCAACTGCTGAAGAGAAATTCAAAGAGTTGATTGAAGCTTATGAGGTCTTGAAAGACCCAGAAAAGCGTAAGCGCTATGACATGCTTGGTGCTGACTGGAAGGCTGGAGATAACTTTAGGCCACCACCCCAACCGTCTGGTGCTAATGACGGCAGCTTTAGTTTTGACTTTGGCAATTTTGGCGACTTGCGCGGTAATAGCGCTTTCTCTGATTTCTTTGACAGCCTCTTCGGCCAGACCTTTGGTGGTGCTGCTGGCGGCGCACCTGGCGGCGGACCGGTCAGGCAGCAGCAGAATCAGCAACAGCCTGGTGCTGGCAGACGCCGTAACCTCGATCAAGAAGCAGAAATTGAATTGACTGTAGAAGAATTGGCTCAAGGAGCTAGACGTACTCTACAAGTGAGCACCCCTGGTGGCAAACCAAAAACTATTGAAGTAAAAATTCCCGCTGGTGTTAGACCAGGCAAAAAGGTTAGAGTAGCCGGTGAAGGTGCCACTATGGCTGGTGGCAGCCAAAAAGGCGATCTTTACTTGCGTGTAAAAGCTAAACCACATAGCTATTACACAATTGATGGCGACAACCTAATTTGCGAACTAGAAATTACTCCAGCGCAAGCCGTAATTGGCTCAGAGGCCGTGGTTACAACTATCGAGGGCGCTGTAAAAATCCGCGTTCCCGCCGGTAGTCAAAACGGCAGGCTGCTGCGCTTAAAAGGTAAGGGATTACCAACCCTCGGTGCCAGCACCCGTGGTGACCAACTAGTGCGCACAAAAATCGCTATTCCAACCGAAATCAGCGAAAAAGAAAAAGAGTTATACGAACAGTTAGCGAAGCTTGAAAAAGAGACTGCTCTAAACAGTCGCAAATAAAAACAAATCTACTGTTTCATGTGAATGTATGAGGCAGCTGCTCTGAACTCATCGTAACCTGATTGCGACTGATTCTGGTTGCACATAATTTCAGACATCACTTCATGCACTTCAGGATCAACTTCTCTCAACTTAATTGCCTGATTAGCAATGTCACGTGCATCTTTAAAACGATTGCTGGCAATGTACAGACGAGCAAGTGTCAAAAGAGTTTTCAAATCTTGTGGATTTTTCTGATAGCGTTTCTCAGTGTCTTTTAAGGCACTAGATACGATACCAGCGTGAGATTCAACAATGTCTTTAACAGCATAGGGATAGCCGAGCAAATCTTTCTCACGGGTAAAGCCCTTTTGAAACTCTTCAAATCCTTCTTGTTGTTTGCCGTCTTGAGCAAGTGCTAAGCCCAATTCGCGCTGCACACCCGGGTCTGAGTTATCAGACTTAAGCAAAGCGGTAAGCTCCGTTACAGCCTTAGCTGAGCTATTTGTGCGCATATAGAGATTCGCAAGTTCTTTATGAGGAGTAGACCAAGTAGAAGGGAAAAGTTCAATAATCTTCTCGTAAACCGCGATAGCATCGTCATCGCGGTGCATGATGGCCAATTGTCTGCCGTACAGCAGGCGGATATAGGCACTGTATTTGGCGGCCTCAAAGGCCTTGTTGCAATAGCCAATACCCAACTCTTTCTCAGCTTTATTGCCACCTTCGACTAAAACCATGCCAGCGCACATTAAGGCTCTAACGTCATTAGGCTTCTTCGCCACTAAGGCCTTCGCAGACTCAACGGCCGGGCCAACTTCACCATGTGAAAGTAGCTTCATCGGTTCAAGTTTATTGATTTCTGCAATAACGGCTTCAGCAGCGATAGAACGATCTTTAACTTCAAGATCTATTTGTTCGATAGTCAGGCCATAAATGCCGGTTCTATCTTTTGCCACTTTGCCAGTCTTCACAAAGGCGCCGCAGCAAAGGCTGGCGACTACAATCGGCAAGATTACAGAAAAAATACTGACTTTGCTACTACGCGTGCCGCTAGCTAGCTTAGCGGCCTGTTCGGCTTCAGAACCAGCTGCTGGCATGCTAGAGAACGAGGCTTTCAAATTATTCTGAGAGCGACTTGCTTCAGGTGTTTGAGAGAGCATGCTATCGGGAGGCATACTGTTCTCAGAAATTGCCGGGGCGCTGGGCTCGGCAGGCACAGTATTATCAGCCGCACTGCCATCAGTCGCCTTTGGCGCTTGGCCTTTGCCCGCTTTGACTGCATCACTCTTCTTCTTAAACATAAGCCTCGAACTTCCTATGGTCTTTAACAATTTGCCCTAGCTTCTATTAAAATTCTGCCTCAAATCGAGCCAAGTTAAAACAAAAGATTCACAAACACCCTTCTTTGAGACATATTGATCAATTTGCCGCTTGGCATCCTCGCTCAATTTTAGCAATTTTGCGAGATACGAACTGGCAGGCAAACCAGTGAGTTTAGCTGCTCCAATGGCTTTCAACTCAAAGGCTATTAAACAATCAATGATGGCATCCGGCTCATAATCGTCGTCGATCAGTTGTTGCAAGGCTGCTGACAAAGCTAGGGCATCTTTACTACTGGCCTTTAGTTTCTGCACAAAGGCATAAGAACCTAACTTTTCTGCCAGTTCAGCGCCAAGTACAGCATTTTTGCTTTTGGAATTATGGCTTGGGTTTTCTCGGCGGCCAGTTAGCTGAGCTATCGGCCCGACATTTTCTTCTATGCGATTGTTCAGCGGAACCACCTGACAGCGGCTGACGATGGTAGTTAGCACGTCATCGGCGGTTTGACTAAAGAGGAGAAAAAGCGATGGCGACTTAGGCTCTTCGATTGTCTTTAAAAGAGCGTTGGCAGCTGGGCGATGAAAAGAAGCTTCATTGGCCTCTTCGATAATGACTACTCGTACATAGTTAGAGGTTCTAGCAAGCTCTTCTGAGAGGTTGCGGGCCGCTTCAACCGGAATCTTGCCGCTCTTACCAGCTTCAGCTGAGAGCACCAACCAGGCCTTAGGATGTTCGTCCTGGAAGAGCCAACGACAGTTCTGACATGCCGCAGTGAGATCTTTGAGGACGGCTTGATCAAACTCGGCAATAGCTGCGCCCTCTTCATTAACGCAGCTGGCCTGCCATTGCACCATACAAGCACCACTCGCGAGTTTGTCCTCTTTCGTGCAATTGAGATAGGCGGCCAATTGCCGCGCTATAAACCACTTATCGAGGTGGGCTCGCCCAGTCAAAAGCAAGGCATGCGCGAGGCGGCTTTGCTCAATGCCGTTAGCAAGCAGTCTGGTCGCTACGGCTTGTCTTTTGGTCAAATCAGCAGAGAAGAGGTTTTCCATCTAAGTAATATTAACGTGTATTGGCCCCGAATAAATTGACAGCTCTTGGCGAGTCGAATACACTATCTCCGGTCAAAAAAACGTGCGCGGGAAAGTGCTGACTACTGAGATCAGGTCCCTGTGCCCTTTTGCGAAAGCCATTGGCGAAGATTCCTTTTATTAAGGATTATTCAAGAGTAAGGCGCGCAAAGCAATTCTTTGCTGACCATTTCACTCGGCTTTCTGGAGAGTAACCCTTGGCTAACGTAGTTGTCGTCGGAGCACAGTTCGGAGATGAAGGTAAGGCAAAAGTAACAGACCTTTTGGCCAACAATGCTGACATCGTTGTGCGCTACCAGGGTGGGGCCAACGCTGGTCACACTGTAGTGGTAGGAAAAGAAACCTACAAATTCCACCTGATTCCGTCAGGAATTCTATATCCAGGCAAAATCTGCGTGCTTGGACCAGGTATGGTTATTGACCCCAAAGCATTCATCAAAGAAGTAAAGTCACTAACAGACCGTGGCCTAGATGATTCGCTCTTAAAAGTTTCAGCTTCAGCTCACGTCACCATGCCCTACCACTTAGCCCTCGATGCTGCTGAAGAAGAGAGCCGTGGTGACAACAAAATTGGTACAACTAAGCGCGGCATCGGCCCAACCTACGCCGACAAATGCGCTCGCTCAGGCATTCGTATGGAAGATTTGCTTGACCGCGAAGTTCTCAAAGAGAAATTAGAGTGGATGGTTCCACGCAAGAACTTACTGCTAGAGCGCATGTATAATCATCCGCCATTTAACACTGATGAAATTCTTGAAGAGTACGCTTCTTACGGCGAACAAATGCGCAAATATGTCTGCGATACATCGCAATTGATCTTCGAGGCCGTCAACAACAAGAAGAACATTCTTTTCGAAGGCGCTCAAGGCACCATGCTTGACCTCGACCACGGCAGCTATCCTTTCGTCACCAGCTCCAGCCCAACCGCTGGTGGTGCTTGTATCGGTGCTGGTATTGGCCCGACAATTATCGACCGCGTTATTGGTATTTCCAAAGCCTTCATGACACGGGTCGGCGAAGGTCCATTCCCTACTGAACAAGACGGTGCTGAAGGCGAAATGCTTCGTCAAACAGGCAAGCCTTGGGCTGAAGTTGGCGTCACCACCGGTCGCCCACGCCGCTGCGGTTGGTTCGACACTGTTATCGGTCGTTATGCCGTTCGCGTCAATGGCCTAGATTGCCTAGCAATCACCAAGCTAGACGTAATGGACGAGTTCGACGAAATCAAAATCTGTGTTGCTTACAAAGACAAAAAAGATGGCACCATTCACAAAGAGCTGCCATCGATCGGTTCGCAATTCAAGCGCATGGAGCCGGTCTACAAGATTTTCCCAGGCTGGAAAAAACCGACTTACAAAATCACGAGCTTCGAAGAATTGCCTGCTGAAGCAAAACGCTATCTAGACTTCATCGCTGAAGAGCTAGATTGCCCAGTTGCGATCGTTTCTGTCGGCCCAACCCGCGACAAGACTGTCGTCATTGAAGATCCAATTCACGGACCAAAACGCGTTCTCTCTAAAGCAATCGGTCAATAGATCGACAGCTTTATTGAGCACCGTATGAAGTATCGGGCGTAAGCATCTCGCTTACGCCCTCTTCATCTTTAAGCGGGCTTAGTGGCAAGTTAAAAAGGCGGCGAATAAAATTGCGCAAATTGAGCGCCAAGTCTCCCTGCTTTACCAAGCAACGATCTAGGCCGGCTTGAGCCGATGCACTATCAGGCAAAATACTGCGAATCTTGCGGTAATTGTCGCGCGCACTAATGTAGTCGTGCAAGTAAAACTCGTTGAGGTGAGCTAAACGCTCTAACGCTTCTAAAGACTGAGGATCTCTTATAGCAATAGCAGCAAGAACAGCCCGGGCTCTTTCGAAGTCGTGATTGGTTATGTAGAGATCAACTAATTCAAGTTGCCAGGTTTGCTCGCTTGGTCTCGCTTCAACAGCCGCAGTGAGCAGCGAAAGAGCCTTGTTGTTTTCGCCAAAAGCTTGGGCAACACTGGCAAGGGCATGCTCGACATCAGGGTCATTAGGGAAGTTGCGACCAAGTGCGTCGGCCTGAACTCTAGCCTGCTTGACCGACTGCTCAGCAAGTAAAGCCGAAACTAATGCTAGGCGAGCATCTCTTGATGATGGATAAATCTGTACAGCCTGACGAGCAAGCTGAACAGCCAGCTCGGTTGAGAGATTTTCTAGGTGCAGTTTAGACAGGGCAACCAGAGGCTCCAAAAGCTGGCTCTGCGATAGACGAACTTTTTCATACTGCATGATGGCAAAGGCAGAAAGGCCCATTTTCTGATAAAGGCGGGCCGCGCGCAGAGCCACAGCGCTATCTTCAGGATATCTAGCAAGCAAAAATTCTATTTTTGACCGCGCTGCCAGAAGAGCTCCATCAGCAATGAGCGAATCAATTACTTTAAGTGAATTGGCCAAAGAAAGTTGGCCAGCGGTCGGTTCTACTGCTTTGGACGCGCTTCCTTCTAGACCTAAGCAATAGACCTGCCACGTCCCAGGGTAGAGAAGGAGGCAAGAGACTATAAGAAGTAGCTTTTTCGATTTCAAGTGAATAACCACACCGGGCATGGTACTAGAGTAACAGAATGTTCTTAGAACAAAAATGATAGGATTAATCCAGTTATCAGCAACTAGCGAAAATGGCAAACACTAACAATTGGAACTCAGTCGGCTCACTCTGGCTATCTACCTTCGCGGCTAGCGTACTAATCAGCGTCTATGTTGTAACTCTTGCCTGGTTTAACATCGGTAGTGTCGCTTCTGACCCTCTTGAACAAGCAGCTGAAAAAGCCTGCGAAAATCTAACGAACACCAGTGTCTTTGATCCCGCATTTGGCAAAATTGGTATCCGAGACCTGCCCGCCGAAAATAACAGCAAGATTCGTAGTTTAAATACAGTCTATTCTTTGGTCCGCCAAGCAATTTGGACTAGCAGGCAATATAACCTGTCGGCTATGCAAGAACAAGCACAAGCTGATCTGACTGTTTTGAGAAAACGGCAGGAAGAGTTGAGAGCCAAACTAATTGCCGACATTGCGAAAGAGGGCCAGACCTATAAACAAGTGCAAAGAATTTTAGTTCGCAGCGCGCTGCCTGGCACTCATTTAAGCAGCATGTCGATAGAACTTGGAGCAGTCGCCAGCAATACAGAGACATGCTTTGATAGCGATATTGAATGCCGTCAAGATGAGATACAGGCGACCTACGTGCGAGCTGGAAAGCTAAAAGTAATGACACCGGTAGCGGTGCCTCTTTCTACGCCCATATTCCTCCATCAACAATCTACCAGCGCAACTGTTGCTGCAAACAAATACTTTAAGCCATGCCTTGAAGCATTGCCAACAGCCTTTTTAATCACAGCAGAATACGAGGGAAAGTCTAAGGTAAAAAAGCGCAATCAGATTTGCGTAATTTGTGGAGAGATAAACCGCTCACTGCGTCTTAAAAATGAACAAGTAAGCGCTGCGAAAAACAAATCGAAAGAGTCGACCTGCTTGGCTTTGACTTTCCCTCAAGGAAGACCAGCATTTTTCAACTCACTAGCCGACTTGTTTAATAGCAAATTGTTTGCAGGATCAGGCGAGTGGCAACAAGTAGCTAACGGAACTCTTCCAGGTGGAGGAAAATTAGCACCACCAGTAGCACCGACTCTTGGTAGCATGGATTGCCGGGAGGCATTAGGAGTAACTTTCTACCATTGGCTCAGGCAGCTCAATAAGCCCATAGTACCGCGCATATTGGCAGCTGCAATTGAGAAGGGTTGGGTCGAGCCAAAGCAAGCGATGCGGATACAAGCAAAGGGCGACAGAGTAAGCAGTGTTGGCCAAGATCTAGAGCAAGACAATCTAATTTGGCAAACACCTACTAACAGTTGCTTAGCCTCTGATAGTGAAGCCCGCATTATTGCCTTCTTGCACCAAACTGCAGCACAAGAAGTTGGCCAGAAGGCTCTAGCAGCCGCTTTTGCGGCTGCTCCACTCAATTACCCTCCATCTGCTATTCCGCTAATTGTAGACAGCAAGGGCAATGCAATTACCGCTGGTAGAAATAGTTTTGATCGCCAAATAATCATTGATTTACTGACAGAAATATATGGCACCAATCTTAGTGCCCAAGAAACAATTGCCACGGCACAACTATCTGAAATCAACGCCTTTAAGACTCTGCGTCAATCTCGCAATCGCACAGTACTTTTAGAAGCCGATCTTGCCTCACTAAAAGACCGCATGCGTCAAGAAAGCGATCCTAATAAAGACAAATTTTTGAAATCTGAAATCGATGCCTTTGAAACTAGCCTCGGATACGAACAAGCAGAACAGAAGCGCATATCAACAGCTCTCAACCTAGCCCACACTGCCAAACTAAACGGCATTTCAGTGGCACAGCAATCGTTTGAGCTAAGCAGCAGACTGCTGCAAGTGTGCCGCAACGGCATCAATCGCCTCGACAATGTTCCAGGAGCTTTTTTGTTAGGCAAACGCTTTATATTCAGGCCTCAGCTAGTAGCTCTCAGCGAAGGTGAAATAGCCAGCGGCAATGCTGCGCATTCTGCCTGGTTCAGCAGCAACCTCAAAATTTTTGGAAAGGTGCAAGAGATAGTAGGCCTTCCTAGCACTAAAATTATGGCAGAAGGTCACACTGTTTCAGAGAGATTAGCCGAAGAAGAGCCGCCCTTAGCGGCCACTCCTGAAATCATTATTTATGACTCCAGCCTGCTATTTAATGATGACCGTCTTAGCGATAGCTTCCGAAAAAGCGAAGACTCTAGCCGCGCCCTAATCTTGCCTTTAGATCAAACAGAATACCCCTTCAAAGGCTTGCCCGTAGGCGACAAGCAGCTTATCTACTATGCACAAAAAGCGCTTACTACTAGTGAAAAAATGGTGACTTGGTCGGCTCTAGCTCGGGATTACGTTGCCTATCAAGATCAAGCAGAAGGGCAATCAGGAGTACGTATCGGTCTTGCTGTCTCAGCCAATACACGAGGTTGGTTTAGTCATGTTGAGCAAGAGACTGACCCTAAACTTGCCTGTGAATGGCAGCTTCGTGCGCCGATTGTGTTAATTGATCAGCAGATGAAAGATGCCCTTAAAGGTGCAACGCTGACCAATCCAAAGACTGGTCAGCGTATGCCACTTGTTCCGCCAATTGGCCCTAACTTAATGTAGTGAACGATTAAGCGTCAGTGCGTTTGTTCTTTTTCTTCTTAGCAGCAGAAGCATCACCATTGTCATGGTTCTGGTGTTCTTCGCCATCTTCAGCGCCTTCTCCAGCTTCGTCTTCAGAGATATGCTCAGGTTGGGTAATACCAGCATGCTCTTCAACTAAAGCTAAACGCTCAAGTAATGACTCATACTGTTCCATGGTGACGAAGCCAAATTCTTTGGCTGCTTTCTTCATTGTCTTAGATACCTTGGCAGAAACCTGCTTCTCGATATCCTCGGTACGCTTGACAGCTTCGTCTTTGAATCCTTTTAGAAAAGATTCTGCAGAGTCAGTTTTAACTTTGCCTTTTTCTTCAAGATCGTCGATTAAATCCTGACCCACTTTGACAAGGTCTTGCATGGCATCTTTGAGAGCATCTTTAACACGGTCTACGCTCGATGTTGCTCCGACACCGGTCAATACAGCTTTTTTCAGTAGTTTGGTACGGTCGCTCATTTATAACTCCTGAGTTGGATATTGTTCTGGGTTAGCTTGCTGCCTGCCCCCTATTGTATTGAACCTAGACTCAAGCATGGATTTCTTCACAAAGATCTCAAGATAGACCGTTACAAAAGTCGCCACTATTGAGGCTTAAACTTCACCCTTAAAGTAGTCAATGCCGGTAAAATAGGTGGCTATACGCAAATAACTTGAGGCAAGATTTGAAGCTTGTCGAGAGCGTTAAAAATCTGGCAAAGAAAAATTAGCAAAGTAAGGAGCGGCAGGTGGCAGCTGTGAGAAGAGAAAAAAGAAGAGCGAAGTCAGCATTAGAGCAGGCCTTAAAAATGGCCAGACCAGCAGCCTTATTGGCCATTCTACTTGCAGCCCAAATAGCGCCTATTGGCCCTCAACTGGCATCTTACCAACCAGCCGCGCTAGCTCAAGGGCTCGCTGCCAAACCAAAACTTGTCGTCTTGATGGTAGCCGACCAACTGTCCTACAACAGCTTGATGCGCTTCCAAGACAAACTTTCAGGCGGTGGAATCCGCTACCTGAGCGAGTCTGGAGCTAACTACACCAACTGTCGCTATCCCCAAGCGACCACCCAAGGTGCTTGCGGAGACGCAACAATTGCCACCGGTGCCAGTCCTTGGGCTACAGGCATAGTTGGCGATCAATGGTTCGACCGCCGCAAGAGCAAAGCTATATCTGCCGTCTCAGATGAAGCAGCACCACTAACCGGGGCTAACGGCGGCGGCGCTAGCTCGAAGTTCTTGCAAGGCACCACCATCGGTGATCAGATGAAGCTGGCCACCAATGGTCGCAGCAAAGTTTACTCATTGGCTGTAAGAGATTCACAAGCATTGCTACTAGGCGGCCGCTTGGCCAACATGGCCATTTGGTTTGACGGCAAGACCGGTAACTTCGTTTCATCGGCACAATACAGTCGCGAATTACCTGGCTGGGTCAAAGCTTTCAACGATCAAAGACAGGCCGAAAAATATGTAGCAAAACCATGGCAGAGATTACTGCCAGAAACTGCATATGGTGCTTCGAGCAGAGACGACTACACCAACGAGAGAGCCTTACCTTCAGACGGTAAAGCGTTTCCGCATATGATAAGCGGCACTGCCGCTGGTGAAGGAGCTTACTCTACTCTAGCAATGACTCCGATGGCCAACCAAATGGTTTTGGATCTAGCCAAAGATGCTATTGATAAAGAAGGTCTTGGAACACACACTGATACCGATTTTCTGTCGATTGGACTTTCTGCCGGTGGCGAGCTGATAAATAATTTCGGGCCTTATTCACAAGAATCGCAAGACTTAGTTTTGCGAATGGACCAAGGAATCGGCACTCTATTGGGCCATTTAGATCAGAAAGTCGGCCTCAATAATTGTTTGGTGATATTCACGGCTAATCGAGGCGCTCAAGCAATTCCTGAGTTTCTCAAAGAACGTGGATTGGATGCTGGTCGAATTGATCCTAAGACCTTTAAAACTTTCCTTGATACCAGCCTCGACAACAGGCTCGGTCAAGACGACTGGATCGAAGCCTTTGAGCCGCCGAATCTCTATTTGAATTTCAGCGCAATTGATAAGAATAAGTATCGCCAACCTGACGTTGAAGCATTAGCCGCTAAAGTGGCACACTCAATTCCTGGCATTGCTGAAGTTATTACATCAGCCCAGCTCTACTCTAATCAATTGCCGAACGGACCTTACTCTGAAGGCGTACGCAAGAGCTATTACTGGGGCAGAAGCGGCGAATGTTATGTAGTGCCAAAACCAGGCTATGTTTTCTCATCAGAAAGCACAGGCACTGCTAGTGGTGCACCTTATTCTTATGATAGCCAAGTACCACTGCTATTACACGGCTTCGGTATTGAGGGCGGCAAGCACGCTGAAACTGTTAGCCCAGCCGACATTGCGCCAACTATCGCAGCCCTGCTGAATATTGAGACTCCAAGTTTGTCCGAAGGGAAAGTGCTGGTCACCGGGATTGCTCCAATCCAAGGACCACCGCGCCCAAGAACAATGGCAGCAGAAGCCACTCCACAGTAAGACAAATTCAGTAGAGAAATCGAAGTCATGACTGAACAAGAGACACTAGTTTTGGTAGATGGAAGCTCTCTTGCCTTCCGTTCTTTCTATGCGCTTATGCGAACAGGAATGAAAGCAAAAGATGGCAGCCCGACATGGGCTGTGCACGGCTTTTTCTCTTCACTCTTCGATCAAATCGAAAGACAAAAGCCAGATATGTTAGCTGTTTGCTTTGACCTTTCAGCGCCAACCTTCCGTCATCTTGAATACGATCAATATAAAGCCAACCGCACAGCGATGCCGGACGACTTGGCTGTGCAGTGGCCAGTCATTAAAGAAGGAGTTTCTACATTTGAAATTCCGCTTCTGGAATTGGCTGGCTATGAAGCTGACGACGTCATTGGCACCGTTGCTAAATTAGCGGCTGCTCAAGGTCGAAGAGTGATCATCTTGACCGGCGACCGCGATGCCTTTCAGTTAGTTGATGGCGACAATTCATCAATCGAAATTCACCTCACCACCAAAGACGGCCTCGTCAACTGCGGTAGGCAACAAGTATTCGATCGTATGGGAATTTGGCCAGAACAAGTTGTTGATTTCAAAGCTCTCTGCGGAGATAGCTCAGATAATATCCCTGGGGTCAAAGGCATCGGTGAAAAGGGTGCCCAGCAGCTGCTTTCGTCCTACCAAACCTTGGACGGGGTCTACGAGCATATTGAAGAAATTAAGTCTGCCTCGCTCAAGAAAAAACTAATTGAGGGCAAAGAAATTGCCTACATAAGTCAAAGACTTGCCACCATTCGTTTAGATGTTCCACTAGAATTTGACTTTGAGCACTGTCGCCTAAACATGCCACAGCTGCAAGCTCTCAAAGACTATTTCGATCGACTAAACTTTAGGCAATTAACGACAAGGCTTCCAAAGATCTTGGCTCGCTTTTCGCCCGACGGTTCTGTGCCGACAATGCCAAAGGCATCAGCTCTTCCTCTGGCCTCCGTGTCGGCGGCACCGCTTGCTGCGGCAGAATCGACCAATGCCGCCTCAAGCTTAGAGATACTAGAAGAGCAGCCCCACGGGCAACTCAAGCTTTCGTTCGGCAACACAGTCGAAAGTGCAGCACCACCAGCAGTGCCAAGCGAAGCGAGAGCACCAATAATTGCTCCAGCACCAGAACTGACAATAATTACTTCTATCGAGCAATTAGATCAGTTGATTGTTGAGCTTTCAAGCCAGAGCCTAATCTCAGTAGATTTGGAAACTACTGGCCTCGACAGCCTCGCAACTGATATTGTCGGCTATGCCATCGCTTGGGATCCAGCAATTAGCTGCCACCAAGGCCGTGTACAAGTTCAGGCAGTTGAAGGCAAACCAACTCTCAAAGCAGTTTATATTCCGGTTCGTCACGTCGACGCTCTGCAGATTGCTCAAATAGGGCAACTAGATCCAGACCTTGTAAGCGCAAAGCTCAAACCAATTCTAGAAGATCAAGCTATCGGAAAAGTAGCTCAGAACGCTAAATTTGAAATGAACTGTCTTTACGGCGACGGTATCAAATTCGGACCATTGGTATTCGATACAATGCTGGCCAGCTACATTCTCAACCCAGATAGCAAGCACGGTCTAAAAGACCAGTCAGATCGTATTCTCAATTACCAAATGATGCGCATAGACGAATTAATTGGTAGCGGTCGCAAACAAATCACAATCAACCTCGCCCCGCTCGATAAAGTTGCAGCATACGCCTCAGACGATGCCCGCATCACCCTAGAGCTAGCTCGTTTTTACGCTCCACTGCTGGACACAGAGCAGCAGTTTCTACTCTACGAAATGGAGCAACCTCTGGCTCACGTGCTCGCTTCTATGGAGCAAGCGGGAGTGGCACTGGACCTAGATTATTTAACAAACTTCTCACACGAACTCTCAAGTGAATTAGCGCGCTTAGAGACAGAAATTTATGGCCTTGCCGGTCACGGCTTCAACATCAACTCAACTCAGCAGCTGCAAAAGGTTTTGTTTGAGGAAATCGGCCTGAAGCCGAAGAATAAAACCAAAACTGGTTTTTCTACTGACGCCGCAGTTCTAGAGTCTCTGCGTGATCAACACGAAATCATTAGCAAGCTTCTTGAGTACCGCCATATTTCGAAACTACGTTCTACCTACGTAGACGCTTTGCCAGCACAAATCTCCAAGAAAGACGGGCGCTTGCATGGAGATTTCAATCAAACAGTAGCTAGTACAGGACGCCTATCTAGCTCAAATCCAAACCTACAGAATATTCCCATTCGCACAGAAATCGGTCGACGGATTCGTAAAGCTTTCATTGCGGCCCCAGGTAATTCACTAATATCAGCAGACTACTCACAAATCGAACTGCGATTGTTAGCTCATATGTGCGAAGACGAAACACTGATTGATGCCTTTGAGAAAAATCAAGACATCCACGCTCGCACCGCTGGCGAAATTTATGAACTTCCAATTGAAGAAGTTACTTCAGACATTCGGCGCATAGGCAAAACAATAAACTTTGCTCTTGTTTATCAACAAGGCGCCTACTCAACCGGCCTAGACCTTGGTATATCGACGAAAGAAGCACAAGGCTTCATCGACAAATACTTTGCTCGCTATCCTAAGGTGCAGGGTTTCCTGCAAAACACCATCGAAGAAGCTCGCACTAAATCTTACGCACGTACAATCTGGGGTCGCAGAAGATATTTCACTCACCTGCACGATCGCAATGACAATGTAAAAAAAGCAGACGAGCGTGCGGCTTGCAACGCTCCGATTCAAGGCAGCGCTGCAGATCTAATTAAACTAGCTATGATTAAGCTAGACCAAGAGTTGAAGGCCGCTAACAGCAATGCCAAACTGACGATGCAAGTGCATGACGAACTAGTTCTTGAAGTTCCAGACAACGAAATTGAAGCGACAAAAGTAATATTAGAAAGAGCTATGACACTAGAACAACCGTTAAAAGTGCCGCTCAAAGTAGATTTTGGTATAGGTAAAAACTGGATGGATGCGAAATAAATTTGAATATAGTTGAAGATACAGTTGATCTAGATCTCTTCCTTAAACTTGATATGCGTATCGGCAAAATTATCAAGGCAGAAGTATTTGGCCAAGCACGCAAGCCAGCCTACAAACTGTGGATCGATTTCGGCGATTTAGGCATCAAACAGTCAAGCGCCCAAATTACGGCACACTACCGTATAGAAGCTCTAATTGGGCGCCTAGTGGCCTGCGTTATGAATTGCCCAGGCAAACAAGTAGGTGATTTCAACTCTGAAGTGCTAGTGCTAGGCAGCGCCATAAATGCTGGAGGCGTGCTACTTCTGAAGCCCGATGACGGCTCTGAACTCGGCAGCCGAGTCTTTTAGACCTAGGTACAGAACTTCGACCATTCAAGTCATTTATCAGGCTCACCCGAGCGCTGGAAAAATCTTCACAGCCGATGGTGAGACATAGGCGATAATTGCCTCATAGCTTATTGGCGGATGCTCAAGACAAGCTAAAAGTATTGTTCCTGGTGTCCAGCGTAAGCGGTCGCTATGGCACCAGAATAAAGTCAAGTACAGCTGCAAATACTTTCTACTTACTCCTTGAAAATAAGTACGAATATAAGCAATAGCAGTCTGGATGACAGCTACGACAGACGATATTGTTAGCGAAAAGGCACTATTGGCAGCGCGGCTTCTGCTGTAATTAGCAATTGCTTCTCTCACCTCTTCCTCCGAAGTAAGATAATTTTGCCACTGCTCGGGAGTTTGAAACTGTGCCCCGGGTGTGCTACACGCTTCGAGTTCAGCTCGGGGGTGCTCATGAGCCGGAGTTTCTTTACTGCGCTTAGTTACAACCGCAGAAAGCAGCTGTGAAGGCAATCCCGGTGATGAATTATCTAGCTTTGATTCAATAACCATACCTAATTTTTTCTGAATATTTAGAGCCGTACTCTGAGCAACTGAAACAACCCTAGAGAAGCGCGCTGCGCTGATGCTAATACCTCTTTCGTTCAACCAAATAAGAGCCAGCCAGGCCCTCAGTTTTACCACTCCAGCAAATAGAGTTCCGGAAGTTACCCAAGAAACCTTTTTACAATTGCGGCAAGAATAAAAGCGCTCGCCCGGCTTATGAATGATTTGAGGTTGCTTGCAAGCACATTCTATTTTATTGTGGATGACCAGAGAATCGTATAGGAAATCAGCAGCAGCTTGATCACTAGGCACTTCTCGGTTAAAGGCCAGCCAAGCATCATTGAATAAATCGTCGTCAGTGAAATTTCGAGCCATTTGAGTTTCTCCTTTTTAGGTATAAACGTCGGCTAGTGGAATTTAGTTCAATGGGGAAAGTTAGAGCGATATCGTTCTAACTTTTGTTTTTAGGCAATAGTGCAATTGCTCTGGCTATGTGGATCCAAGTCACACCGATATCGCGCTGACTATTTGGATCCAAGTCACATCGATATCGCGCTGACCAATTGGATCCAAGCCCTACCGATATCGCGCTGACCAATTGGATCCAAGCCCTACCGATATCGCGCTGACTATTTGGCTCCAAGTCACACCGACATCACGATGACCTTTTGGATCCAAGTCACGCCGATATCACGCTGCCTATTTGGATCCAAGTCACACCGATATCACGCTGACTATTTGGATCCAAGTCACACCGATATCACGATGACCTTTTGGAGCCAAGTCACGCCGATATCGCGCTGACTATTTGAATCCAAGTCACACCGATATCACGCTGACTATTTGGATCCAAGTCACACCGATATCACGCTGACTATTTGGATCCAAGTCACACCGATATCACGATGACCTTTTGGATCCAAGTCACGCCGATAACGCGCTGACTATTTGAATCCAAGTCACACCGATATCGCGCTGACTAATCAGCGACTATTCAGCTTTCGCCTTGCGCAATTTGCTGTTCTTAAACCCGTACAAGAAGTAGATCACCAAACCCACGGGCAAAGTCACAGAATAGACCTTCAAAACTTCGGGTTCCAGATTGAAAGCAAGAATGGTGCAACCGACGCCACCAGCAATGGCAATTAGCGGATTTACAAGCTTCAACTTTAAGGCCCCAATACAGACAAATATGAATGCCACAAGAGTACCAAGCACCATCATGTCGGCAATCTTTCCAAAGGGCACAAAACCAGCTATAGCAGCCACTACAATGCCATTAAGAATGATACCAACGGTTGGATTGCCGTTATTCATTTTTTTGAAAATCGGAGGAAGCAAGCCATCTTCTGCCATGTTCAAGAAGATGCGGGGTCCGCCCATGCAGAACACTAACAAAACATTGAATATGCCGAGTACGGCACCGAAAGAGATAAACTTCGCGGTCCAGCCCTCACCAGCAGCCGTCAGCAATTTCGCTAATGGCGCTGCCGCTTCAGAACCGACAAATAATTCATTTGGATGACCGTTTATGGAGCAAGGGGCTAGGCCTGTAGCGACAGCCATAACAGTGACATACAAGAAAGCAACAATGCCGACGCACCAGTAAGTTGCCCAACGTGTGTCTTTAAGTGATTTCGATTCGCGAGCAAAGGTGTAGAGGGCGTCAAATCCGACGAAAGGAAAAACAGCTGTGGCTGCACCTTTAAGTACACCCTCAAAACCATGAGGCATGAATGGAAACCAATTAGCTGGATTGATATGAGGAATGCCAACAGCGAGAAAAGTGACTAACAATGTCAACTTCAGTACCACTAGTGCGAAGTTGAGCTTAGCTGATTTTTTCACACCACCGAAAATAAGGACGACGCTCACGACTACAATAACGGCTATGGCAATGACATTGATACCAAAATGGAAACCGCCTTGAGCATCAATGGTTGGTCCGCTCCAAAATGCTGGTAGAGAAAAACCAACTGCATTCTTCAAATACTCGCCCCAAGCAATTGAAACAGCCGAGGCACCAAAACTGTATTCAAGGAAGAGACCGAAAGCGACAATCCAGGCTACAAGTTCACCGATCGAATGATAAACATAGCTATATGCCGAAACACCGTGAGGAACACGGATAGAAAATTTCTCGTAGCAAAAGGCGATCAGCATGATCACCAATCCAGTTAGCATAAAAGAAAGGATACCGGCCGGTCCGGCTTTACCGGCAATAATGCCTGGCATTGCAAAGATGCCAGCACCAATGGTGGCACCAATTCCCAAAGCAGCAAGCATGACCCAGCCTAAATGCTTCGGGGTTTCGGCAATGGTGGCCTCATCCACAGTACAAGAGGTCTTCCGCATCAATGTTGTCAACATAGACCTTGGCATCCTTATATGATTTCTTAAACCCTTTACGGATTTCTGGTGCGACCTAAAGATGCTAGCATAGCCCCAACCAGTGTTTTTATAATAATGAGGGCTTTGTATGAGAGTGCAGAGAGCAGCAGTAATCGGTGCAGGAGCAATGGGCAGCGGTATTGCCTGTGTTTTGAGCCAATGTGGAATTGAAGTCCTTTTGAAAGATGTTGAACAAGCTGCCGTCGAAAGAGGGCTTGGAAACATCAAAAGAATGTACGACTCAAGAGTTAAAAAAGGCACCCTGACACAAGAAGAAGCCGACACCCTTTTTGCCGCAGTGAAAGGGACAACCTCTTACGATGATTTCAAGAGCGTCGACCTTGTAATCGAAGCTGCCTTCGAAGAAATCTCAGTCAAGCTGGATATTTTCAAAACACTCGACAAAATTTGCCCACCAAAAGCGATTCTTGCAACGAATACATCGGCACTATCAATTTCTGAAATTGCAGAAGCCACTTCGAGACAAGATAAAGTGGTTGGCATGCACTTCTTCAATCCCGCTCAGTTTATGAAACTGGTAGAAGTCACTGCTGGTGTAAAAACCTCAGAAGAAACAATGAAAATAGCTCTCGAGCTTTGCCATCAAATGCAGAAGACTCCGGTCAAGGTTGAGGAGTGCCCTGGCTTCCTCGTTAACCGCGTGCTCTTCACTTATATGAATGAAGCGCTCTATGCATTACAGGAAGGCTTGGCAACAGTCGAGGAAATTGACGCTAAGGTTGTTGAATTCGGCTTGCCGATGGGTCCATTTGCTCTATTTGACATGACCGGTCTTGACGTCTGTGCTCATGTTAATACATTCCTCTATAGCCAATATGGTCCGCGCTTCGCACCATCTCCTTTGCTTGAGAAAATGGTCAAAGCTGGTGCTCTAGGACAGAAGTCTGGTGCTGGTTTCTATATTCATGAAAAAACTCCAGTTAAAGGAGAAGCAAAGAAAATCAATCCGTCGTTGAAAGATTTTATTGCTCAGGCGAACAAAGAAGTTACTTTGGCAAAATCGCCTCGTGCCTTTGATGCTCATCGTGTCATTCTGCCAATGCTAAACGAAGCAATTTATTGCATTCAAGAGAAAGTTGTTGATGCCAGCGACATAGACGTTGCTATGCAAAATGGCTGCGGCTTCAAAGTCGGCCTCATGGCCGTCGCCAAAGAGAAAGGCCTGGCATGGTGTTTACAAGAAATCAACGCCTACCATAAAGAGCAAGGTGAGCGCTTCCGGCCATCATGGTTACTCGGCAAACTTGTGGGCGCCAATGTCCACGATTTCAGCACACTCGCTCAAGATCAAAGTAAGAAACCTGTTGCCGTAAGCTAGCAAAGAAGAATCAAAATGTTCAAGTTAACCGGCGTACTACTCTTACTCTGGTTTCTCTACTTCATCAGAGAAGTTTTCCCACCATTTATTGTGGGTGGAATTATTGCCTATTTGCTTTTACCGGTGGTCAGTTCGTTTAGCACGACTTTCAAATGTCGTCCCGGTTTCGCGGTTGCAGTTATCTACTTATCGATCATTGGTTTGATCATTGGAACAAGCGGCTGGTTTGGTCAATCGATAATAGAACAGTTCACCGCTCTAGCCGCCCAACGCAATGAAATTGTAGTCAGCCTAGTTCAACAGCTATCCGACAGCTTCCACTGGCAAATTGACGTAGAAAAAACAGCTCAAGAACTAACTGCAAGTTTAGAGCAGAACATGGGAACCCCAGAAGAAATACTGCATATCGGCGGGCTCCTGTCGAAGAGTCTTCTGGCTGTGCTTGTTTGTGTTGTATCTTCAATATATCTGATTATCGACAGCCGCAGAGTTGGCCTATTCTGCCTCCGCTTTATACCGAAGAAAAATCACGAGATGGTGATAAAACTCTCTTCGCAAATGAATATTATGCTCAGCAAGTATGTGCGTGGGCAGCTACTGCTTATCGCCCTCATGTCTTGCGTCGCCTACGGCATTCTGCACTTCTGGTTGCACATCAAATATGCGCTACTAATCGCTATCTTAAGCGGATTTTTGGAAATTATTCCAGTACTCGGACCTTTCTTTGCCATCAGTATTGCCACTATAGTTGGTGTGGCGCAACTCGGAGTCGGAGTTGCTATAAAGATTATTCTCGGCTACTGGGTAGCACGACTTATTGAAGACTATGTAATTGTGCCGCGCTTTATTGGTCATGCAGTAGAACTGCATCCATTAGCAATTATCTTTGCTGTGCTTTGTGGCGAAGTGATGGCTGGCGCATTAGGCATGCTCATTGCAATTCCGGTAGCTGCTTCGATCAAAGAAATTCTAGATTTCCTCTATCCCGCCGATGGTTCTCAGCCCGGTAGCAAAAGCAATTTGCCTTCTCACGATTCTGAATTGGCCCGCGCGACTACCACAAAACTTGAAGCACTAAAAGCAGAATCAGCTAAGACAGAATCAGCTAAAGTTGAGCCCGTAAAAGTTGAGCCAGCCAAAGTCGACGCTGAAACAAAAGAGCCAACAAAAGAGCACTAACGAGTTATCGACTGATTCACGTAATTCACGTAATTCACGTCAGCGACAACTCGTTAATGAAGCTTAGGCGGCAGTATTGGCGCCCAATGAATAATAGTGGTGATGGTTGCAGCGTAGGCGAGAGCACCAAAAACAAGATGCTGGGGCCTCAAGCGACTAAACGTTAGCAGGCCCAGATAGACACTGGCGAAGAAAACAGCTACACAACCAGATAAGAGCGTGCCATGATCGAGATTCCAGCTGGTGAAGGCAACACCAAAGGCTACAGGAAAACAGCTCTGAAATACTAGAGCTCCGGTGACATTGCCGATAGCCAAAGTATCTTTATTTGCTCGCAACCACAAAACACTGTTTATCTTTTCAGGTAATTCTGTGGCTATCGGAGTGACGATCAACGAAAGCACTAGAGGTGAAATATTGAAATCGTCTGATAGATTCTGAATACAGCCAACAAACATATAGGCACCACCGAGAATGCCGCCCAATGCAACTAACACTTGGGGAACGATCAGAAACAGGCGCTTTGAGCCGAGTTTGAAAACTCGATCAAAGTAAAGGGTATCGGGACACTCACCGACTTCGCCCTCATGACGAAAGCAGATGTATAAGTAGAAAGGGTAAAGAAGCAACAAACATGCAGCCAAAACATAGCGCAAAATTGGATTAGGCGGCAGTAAGGTGCCGAGCAAAGCCAGACTGTAGGCAACTATGAAAAACTTCAAATCTCTTTTGATTACAGCCTTTTTTATCTCTAATCCGGCTTTCCTGCGCTTAGTGGCCGTAAAGACCAAACAGGCGATGCCACAGAGCCCGAGAGTCAAGGTGCTGAGCATGAACGGAGCTCCAGCAATAGCTCCAATGCCAACCTCCACGCCATGTTGGCGGCTGAAAAAAATTAAAGCGACGATTGGTATTAAGGTTTCTGGTAAAGCCGTACCGACGGCCGCGAACACACTGCCAACCACGCCTTCGCTAAGCTCCAGGCGCTGCCCAAGCCATTCAATACCATTTGTAAAGAGCTCGGCGTTGGCGACTATAAATACCAAGGTCAAAACAAGACTAACTAACTCTAAAAGGAACTCGAAGTTCACTGTTCACACCTATCGCTCTTTCTGCGAGAATACCAGAAGATTGATTATGTTGCCTAACATAGAAAGTTGCGCCGCAAACTAATATAGTAAGTAGATGATTACTGTCAAAGACGTCCAACATGTTGCGAAATTGGCCAGGCTAAACCTGACTGAAGACGAAAGCCAGCGCTTTACCGAGCAGCTGGGCCGCATTATCGGCTACTTTGACGAGCTCAATGAGGTCGACACCACAGGCGTCGAACCAATGTCCCATCCTATACCTGTCTTCAATGTAATGCGGGAAGATGTTGTCATAAGCTCTCTCGGTCGAGAAGTTCTCATGGAAAATGCGCCCCTGAAAGAGGGTGCGTTCTTCAAAGTTCCCAGGATTGGGGAATAGCTAGCAATGAAAAACAAAATCAACAGAGCTGAGGAACGCCGAGATACAGTCGTTCCGCCTCCTCTACCTGTGGCAAAAAGAAGTACATATAGATTAGAAAGCGAGGAAACGATATGAACACCCGATTCGTGTTTGTCACTGGTGGGGTAGTTTCTTCCCTAGGGAAAGGCATCGTTGCAGCTTCACTTGGTCGGCTATTGCGCGCCCGTCAGCTTTCTACCAGCATCGTCAAACTTGACCCTTATCTTAACGTTGACCCGGGCACAATGAGCCCCTATCAGCACGGCGAAGTCTTTGTTACTGAAGATGGCGCTGAGACAGACCTCGACCTTGGTCACTATGAACGCTTCATCAATATCAATCTGAGCCGTATGAATAATATTACGGCTGGAGCCATTTATAAGAACGTCCTAGAAAAAGAACGCCGCGGTGACTACCTAGGCGGAACAGTGCAAATGATTCCTCATGTCACCAACGAAATCAAAACTTTCTTGCGCAAAGGTGCCACTGAATCAAAAGCTCATGTGGTGATTGTTGAAGTTGGTGGCACAGTTGGTGACATCGAGAGTTTGATCTTCTTAGAAGCAATTCGTCAAATGCGTAAAGACATTGGGCGCGACAATGTCTGCTACATCCACGTCACTATTATTCCGAACCTCCGCACCACCAATGAACTGAAGACCAAACCAACGCAACACAGTGTCGACACCCTGAGAAGCCGCGGTATTCAGCCAGACATCCTGGTCTGCCGCACAGAGAAGAACTTGCCTTCTTCTGTGAGAGAGAAGCTCTCACTGTTTACCGACGTTGATGCAGACTGTGTTATTCAGTGCCAAGACGTACAGCATCTTTATGAAGTGCCCCTCTTCATGGAACAAGAAGGCCTGGCCGGTCGTGTGCTAGAGCGCTTGCACCTGCCTAACACAGAACCAGACCTTCACGCATGGAAAGAACTAGTTGAGCGAGTTAAACGGCCTTCTAGGCAAGTGACAGTTGCCATTGTCGGCAAGTATGTAATGCTTTCGGATGCTTATATATCGGTAGTCGAATCACTAAAACATGCTGGCGCTAGACATGGCTGCCAGGTCAATATCAAATGGGTTCTTTCTGAAGATGTTGAAAAACACGGAGCAAAAGAGTATTTGACAGACGTTGACGGCATCTTGGTTCCGGGTGGATTTGGTGATCGCGGTATTGAAGGCAAAATCATGGCTGCCGAATTTGCTCGCACTCAAAAAATTCCATACCTAGGTCTCTGCCTCGGTATGCAAATAGCCGTAATTGAATTCGCTCGCAACGTAGCAAACATGGCCAAGGCCCATTCAACTGAGTTTGATGCTAAGTCTCCATTCCCTGTAATCGACTTGATGCCAGACCAGCATAATGTCACTCACAAGGGCGGCACCATGCGCCTTGGTCGCTATCCTTGCGTACTGGCTGAAGGAAGCCTTGCGGCAAAGGTATACGGCGGCACTGAAATTTCTGAACGTCACAGACACCGTTACGAAGTGAACAACGACCTCAGAGAAGCGCTAAGCAAGCACGGTCTAATTTTCTCTGGACTTTCACCAGACCAACGTCTAGTTGAAATGATTGAACTTCCTGAGCATCCATTCTTTATTGCTTGCCAGTTCCATCCTGAATTGAAAAGCCGTCCAGACAATGCGCATCCACTATTTGTCGGCTTTGTCGAAGCAATGATTACCGAATCAGAGCGTCGAGCAATAGCTACCGGAAAAGAAAACCCAAAACCTGAAATTGCCGCTTCAATCACCAAAACTAGTACAAAGGGTGCGGTAGCAAAAGCTACTCAAACCTAGGGCTCTTCTTAACTCTAGACTCCGAACTTATAACTTATAGCTTCTAGCTTCTAACTTATAACTTCTAACTTCTAACTCTTCAATCTTTACTCTTTGCTTTTCGCACCAGCGAAAAATCGATCGGAACGGAAGAGCAAAATCAGCATAACTGTTGAAGAAATAGCCATTAAGGCCAATGCATAATAGTAGCCATAGGTCCAACTTAGTTCGGGCATATTGTGGGGCGAATCGGGGTGGAAATTCATGCCATAGACGCCAGCAATAAGCGTTGGCGGTGCACAGATAGTTGTGATTACAGTGAGCAACTTCATAACCTCATTGAGGCGATTGGAAATGCTTGAGAGATAAACATCCATTAAGTCTGAACAGAGCTCGCGGTAGGTCTCAATCAAATCAGTAATCTGAATGACGTGATCATAGCAATCACGCAAGTGCAATAAAGTATCAGGCATAAAATTGATAGGGCTAGTACGCAAGATAGATCCCAGCGCCTCACGCAGAGGAAAGAGAGCCCGACGCAGAGCCAATAGCTCACGTTTAGAGACATGAACTTGAGAGACAAGACGCTTAGAGGGGTCTTCTAAAATGCGATCTTCAATCACTTCAAGGCGTTCACCAAAGACTTCGAGAACTGGATAGTAAGCATCGATGATACTGTCTATGATGGCATAGGTAAGATAGTCACTGCCTCGACTACGCAACAAACCGCGACCTTTGCGCAAGCGTTCCAAAACAGGCTTAGTGGCATCAACTGGACCTTCTTGGAAGGTTACAACAAAGTTGCTGCCGACGTACATACTAATCTGTTCTGTCGCTACAGACTCTTGGGCAAGCATATGGTCAGCATCTCCACCCTTGCCTTCAATCATATGCGCCACTAAGAAAAAGTTTTCATCGTACTGTTCGAACTTGGCTCTTTGATGTAAGTGAATAATGTCTTCCATCGCCAAAGGGTGAATATTGAAAATTTCACCCAGCCGTTTAATGATCTCAGCACTACCAAGCCCTTCTACATTAACCCAAAGAACCGGCCACTTGCCGAGATTGGCTTCGATTGTAGCGAGGTCGCAGACCTCTTCTTCAATAACTTTATTGCCATCGTAGGCAATGAAACTAACCTGAGACTGCGGTGCCTCCGGATCAAAAATGACATTCTCAGGCCCACTGCCAGCCACCATTGCCTGAAGTGTGCGGCGGCGTAAGCGCCGCTTTGTACTATTGCGCTTACTCATAGCTACAATTGATCATCTGGCGGGCTGCCAATTTTGCCACTGCTTTGACCGCCTTTTGTCGACCTATGATCTAAAGACTTCCATGTCTCGATAGCCCAAAGTTGCTCGGCCTCTGTTTCAAAACAAATTGTGATCTGCGAGAAAGTACCATGAGCTGCTGAAACCCCGCGAAGCATCCAAAAAGCACTGTCTTCTTCAGAGACTCGCTCAAAAAACGCCCGACCATGCACGGGCCCGTGTTCATACTTAAGTGGATCATCTAACACTTTAATTTTCTGCAAAATGTCCAAAGCATCTAAACTGGTGCCCGCACTGTCACTAGCTGACATGCAAGTGACTCGCACATTTCTAGTCTCATCAAAAGCTAAAAATGTTTGACCTTCTTCTAGCTCTTCAACGAAATTACCAGGCACCGCAACTGACCAACCGCCGCCTAAATTCTTGCGGACACCCTGACGGCGATAACCCACAAGCCTGGCAGCCCGTGCCTTTTCAGCCATGGTTTCAATTTGCTCTTCTAACTCATAGTCGCATCCTAAAAACTGAATTACTTGAGACCATTCTTTCCATGGATATTTCAAATCAGGATCTAGGCTATAAGCGCTATCAAGATGCTCCATGATGCGCTCTAAAAGCTCGGCTTCTTTTTCGGTCAGCGGCTCGCGCCAACGAACAGTGTTCCACATGTAGCAAAGAGCACGACCAAGGTGATACTCAGCGCCGTGGCCGTCTTCCCACCATGGAAAAATATCTCTTCCACTCATAGGCTCAGCAGAAACGGTCTCAAGCCAATCCAGAGAACGCGGCCCCAGCTGAGTCAAAATTGGCTCCGGCACATCAAACTGATGACCGTCGAAAGGCATGGCCAAATGAAACTTAGCACCATCTTTCGATAGCTCTTTCACTCGTTTTGTGAGAGCACCAATCCAAGATTCGAATTCACTGTAGAGGCGAACCTTGTCACCAGTCTCAAAATAACCAGTTTCATCAAAGTACTCGATTTCGTCGTCAGCCACCCATTCTATGCCGTGCACCTGAGAGAGCTTGCGTACTAAATCGCATACAAAAATGTGATAGCCCGGTCCAGCTGAGGAGGTTGCAGCCGCTACCAAGAGCGACCCATCTTCGCAGGGCGACAGCATTATCGGCTCAGCACCAGGATGAAGCAACACCATCAAACAAGGGTTACCCTCGTCATCTTCAGTCCATTGGCTCCACTCAAGCTCGTCAAAGGCGACATTGGTGAGCCAAGTTTCTAGCTCTTCTAACTTCTGGCGGTCAAAAACGAGAGCTTGTTCTAGCTCTTTGCGCTCAGGCGCATATTGACCTTTTAAGTACAAACCAAGACTCATTGCTTCCTCCGCAACATTGATTCTACACCGCTATCCAGGCTTACTCAAACCGTTGCCAAGCGAATGGGGCAAATTAAGGAGCTTTTGCCGGTGCTCACGGTGCGCTAAAGCTTACAGCTACTGAGTTTCGCAAATTAGCCAGACTTTGTTAAAACGACCCGCCGCCAAGTCTTCTTGGCGAATGGCAAAATAGAGCCGCCCTTGGTCCACCCACATCATTTGAGCCATTGCATCGCTATCTAGTTGCAATAGAAGCACCCATTTCTCTGACTCTAAGGCTAGCTTCTCACCCTCGCTACTACAAAAGTCAAAATCATCTCCCAATTCAAGGGCGTGACTGGCTATTTCGCAATCGAGACGAAAATCTCCCGCTATATCTTGGGCATACCCAAACATTCGGTGCACAACAGGACTGCCGTAGATTTCGCTGGCGGCAGCTAGATAGCTATCGAAAGCCTCGTAGCCAGCCTCACTAACTGCCGCCATCTCAACAGTAACAGCATTGTAAGAAAGCTCTTCTTTGATTGATACCGCACATGGTGCAAAGATCGAACTGTCAGGTATATCAGCCGGAAAATCAGTGTGCTTAAGCAAGGCAATATCTTCAAAATAATCAACACGCCAACCAAAATGATCGTCAACATTATTGCCCCAAGGGCCCTCAAAAGCATCATAGAAGAATGAGAGCAGACCGCGCTTTGGCAGATGAGGATGGCCTTTAAACTGACTATCAGACAAATCTATTTGGCAAAGAAAAGCAAGTGCTACTTTGGCTCTGCTTCGAGGCCAAACATAGCCGATAGGCAACAGCGGTCTACCACCAGCACGTGAGAGACGGTGCTCCTCTTTATCTTGCTTAAAAGTGAGACGCAACGAAGGCAAAGAAGCCTCGAACAAAGCCTTAAATTCAGCCAGATTATGACGTTCGAGTATCTCGTCGATTCTAGGGCTAGCCACTATAATTCTGCCTCCAAGCTGATTTATCGACTTTACGAAAATCAGGAGCTTGTCTAATGGTCTCCAGGTACTGGGCTAGATCGAGCAACTCGCGATCTGCCAAATCACCTAGGTACTGTTTCACACAAATGGCATTAGCATATTGAAAAGAGACTTTGCGAATCTCATCATCAACCATCAATATCTGGCCTAAATCAATACCTTTAGCCACCACTTTGCGCAAGTCTTTAATGTAGTATTCTTGTCTATTGTGAAAGTCATAGCGTACAGTGCAGTAATTTCTATCCCAAACAAAAAGTGGCTCAGGCAGTCCTTTCCAGACAGCCCTAGCAATTGGTGCAATGTAAGCGAGAGTGGCAGATGACCAAATGGCCAGAGTAAACTTCTCATTGCACTCTGCTAAAAATTCACGAACATGCGGTCTGAAATAAACGAAATAGTGAGCCAGCACCATTTCGGGCGCTCGATCGAGAGCAGCAGTGGCACCGCGAATCAATGTTTCATCGAGATCGAGAATTAGCAGTGGTTTGTCACTATGTCTATTCAAGATAATCACAACTATTCATCTATGGCGCTCCTGTTTCAGGCAGCAATCCAACCCACTCTTGCTCTAGCTCCGTATCAAAGAATAATAACCAAGAATTCTCAGATAATTTTTCTCGCTGGGCCACTAAACGCAAAGCGACAATTGCTTCGTCAATTTTCTCTAGGGCCAGATCAATGTAGATATAAGCAGAATCAGACGGCGACTGGCTGTTAGTAGCCGAACTATCATTAGAGGCTCTAGATATAGCGCGTCCTTCAACTTTCGGGCTGGCTCCCCAACCAAATACACAGCCACATTCATCAAGGCGCAGCTGTTCATCAATGGCAGTGCGCAAGGCAGCGAAAGCCTCAAAAGAAGTGAGTTGCTCGGGCTCAGCTATTTTCAAATAGCAAAACTTCTCTCCGTGCTTAGTAAAACGCTCAGAATAAAAAATGCCATTAAGAACTATCGATTCGATAATATTGCGTTTAGAAGAAACGAAGGTGCGCCGCATTGGCTGTAACTCTTCATCTTTGAATGAAACAAGTGCGGGGCTGACCAAATTCTGTAAACGCAGCGGTTCATCATCTATCTGAACCTTAATCTCAAGCACGACTTTATCTACTGCTTGAGCAAATTCTGAGAGTGATTTTGTGTGCGAAATATCGAGCTGCTTGTCGCGGCCAAACAAATTGACGATGCGGCTAGCGTTTGTATTTATGACTTCAGTTGAAATATTGCCAATCCACTTGTTCAGTGTATCTTCACCCAACAAGTACTCACAAAGGCAATAAGCAGTTTCGATGTCATCTCGGTCATTGGCGCCACTAAACGAATCAGAAAAGAAAGTGACGTCAACAACATTGCGACTAGAGCGCACGCAAGCCACTTTAGTCTCAGGAATACTTAGGCCAGTACGCGATTCGAAAATACTTTCTAATACATCTACAGTAAGAGCCGGACGAACGGGCAAGAAAGTCCACCCCTCGATTTGTGGTGCCATCTCAATTATCGTTTTGACTAAAGGTCGCTTAAAATGGTCTAGTTCTGGCGTTATGATAAAGAGACAAACATCATTGTCTCCGGGCCATAATTCCCAAAGCAAGTTCTCATTGATTTTAGTTAGACCGTCATCAACCCAATTTGCCAGCTCTTCAATTGGCAACGGTCTGCGACCTCTAATGTGCGATTCAAACTCTTTAGAGCGCTTAGAAAATTGCTGCCACCAGATTTCAATTTGATCAAGAACACGCCTTCGATAAAGCAATTCTGTCTCTGATTGATTGTCTATGTATCGCCAGCGCATCAGCTATTTTACGGAATTCCAAAATTAGTAGGCGGAGCGCTTGACATGCGGCTTCCATCAATAGCTTACTGGAATCAAGCGAACTATGCGTGAATTTCAGGACTCTTGTACACTTATTAAAATAAGCGCCAGCTCATGTAGGCAAACTGCTTTCGCAGCTTAGCCTCTAGCTTTGAGCAATTTTAGCGCTGGCACGAGATCTTAGGGCTTTGGCTTCTTCTACTCGGTTAGTGGACTGCAGCAGCTCAGCATAATTATCAAGTACGTTGGCGAACTGTTGATTAGAAACAGCGGTGCTGCCATCATAAATTGCTATAGCTCTCTTATAGAGAGGCTCAGCATCAGTGAATCGCCCTTGGGCCCGATAGAGGATGGCTAAATTATTACAGGCAGTGGCGACAGATAGGCTATCCTTTCCGGCAACCTTTTCGTAAATAGCCAATGAGCGCACGTAGAGAGGCTCAGCTTCGGCATAGCGATTTTGCGACCGCAATAGCTCTGCCAAGTTATTGCAAGCGTTGGCCACATTGATGCTTTCCTTACCTGAGGTGCGCTCAAATACAGAAACAGACCACTTAAATATGGGCTCTGCTTGCTGAAATTTTCCTTGCGAATAGTACAAACTAGCTAAGTTGTTGCGCACATTGGCAGCTTCGACACTTTCCGCCCCTTTCAATTTCTCATAGCTACTTATAGATTCTTTGTAGAGGGCCTCTGCTTGCGGATAGTGTGCGGTCTGAAAATATAGTTGCGCCAAACTGTTTTCACTCTCGGCGATGGCAAGACTGCCCACTGGCAAATTATCCTCGCGCACTGCCAAGGCCTGCTGTAATATTTGCTCAGCAGACTGATATTTACCTTGCCCCATGAGGGCCAAGCCCTTGCCATTGAGGCTAGCACTCAGAGCTACCAATTGAGGAGCCATCGCCTTCTGTTGTATATCAGTAGCCCGATCAAATAATGAAGATGCCTCAGCGTATTTTCCTTGACTGCTATAGAGATTGCCGAGGGCAACAAGAGTGGGAGCCAACTGAATATCATCTACTCCCGCTCCCGCGCCCGAACCTTTTGATTGCTCTTGATCTGCTTGAGCCTTTTTCAATAATTTCTCCGCTTCGGCAAAATTGTTGTTCTTAATTTGCTCTTCAGCTTGAGTCCGCAAATCGCTCGGGCTGCTCATTGAACATCCTGCTAGGGTAACAACGCTGAGCGATGCTAGGGCAATCTTGCAGACAAATGGCGCGTACTTGCTCTTCAGCGGCGAAACTATTTTCAACATGTTCAATCTCCAGAAATTTGTTGCAGGATTATTCGGCTTAGATGAGCAATTAGCGCAGATGCTTGAAGAGACCAACGCCTAAACCTACAGCCGCACCAACACCAGCCCCCTGCAATGCTCTTCGGCTTCCGCGACTTGAGGCAGCGCCAATGCCCAAACCGGCGATAGTTCCGGTAGCTGTGTCACTAATGATAGGGTGTCTTTTCATTGTGTTACTACTTCTTACCAGGCCAATACCAGCACCGCTTCCAGCGCCAATGGCCGCTCCGCGAACTACTCCTCTACCTGATACCAGACCAGTGAGAGCTCCAGCGCCAGCACCAACACCAGCACCAATCGAGACCGCTTTCACCTTTGGATGCCGCTGAAAATAAGTGCGGTTGTCGCGCACATAAACTTCTCTGTATACGGGCTTTTCCACAACTACGGTTTTACTCTGCACCACACCGGTCTGATAAGGCCTCTGAACAACTGTAGTAGTGGTAGTTGGCACTCGCACACGTACTTGATCATATCGAGGCACCTGCCTGACCAACTGCGGCATGGCAGACGAATGCACTTTGCCGCTCAAAACAGTCGTCTGAGCAAATGCCGGCCCGACTGTAGGGAAAATCGAGATGAGGACTACACTGAGGTTTTGTATTACCTTTTTAGAAAAGCTTGTCATAGGACTCTCCCGCCGTCGCCAGCGTCTTTGTTAGGGCAAATCGAAATATTTTTGCGATATCGCTAGGGCTGAGTTCAGCTCTGCAGTTAGGGTGACGCCACCCCCAGGGCTAAAGTTCCGATTTTGTCTCAATTCGGCTAAAAAACATTTACAGGTGGAACCACAGGCATTTCGACCGGTCATGTACACTGTGGCCAATCGACTACGTAGTAATTATTTTCGCTATAAATGGAGTTTTCATGAGCAATCTGAATCTAAAAAATGTGCAATCGCTTACACTGGCATCACTGCTAACCCTTTTGCCGCTGGCTACTTGTCTGCCAGCCAATGCAGACAACTCAGCCAAGCCTCTTCTAATCGCCGCTAAAACAGAGCAATTCAAGATGAAGCAAGGTTTTGAGCGCAAACCCAAAGACATCATCAACACTTTGAATGACAATGAAGTGACAGCTTTCCATATTTTCTTAGATGGCCTAGACCAAGCTTTTTCTTTAGATGATACCCTCAAGAACAAAGGCCCATTCACGGTTTTTGCGCCTAGCGACAAAGCCTTTAAGACTATTCCTGAAGACGACAGAAAGAGCCTTTGGGCAAACAAGAAGAAACTCAAGCAAGTTCTTCAGTATCACATTGTTCCAGGAAAACTTGACGCTAAAGCACTAGGCATGATGACCTCCGTCAAGACTTTAGAAGGTCACGAATTGAAATTGACCAAGAAGGGCGACGATCTTTATGCTGATGCCATTCTTGTAAGAACTACAGATATTCCTTGCTCAAATGGCATCATTCATGTGCTCGATGGCGTGGTCATGCCTCAACTCAGCAAATAAAACTAGCTAGACAAAAAACTAGTAAGTGAGTGAATAAAGGGCCTGGTGAAAATCGGGCCCTTTACTCTTGCTCAGCCATACGAGCGGCCATTATTGGTCGAGCCTGCATGCTTAGCGTTGGCAGCGATCCAAAAAACCAGGCAGCTAACATAAGACAAACAAAACCACTGATAAAGATAGTTATTGGCACACCGATTGCGGTGGCTGATGCGCCGGCAAGCAAACTGCCAATCGGCATCATGCCCATAAAGCACATAGTGTATATGCTCATCACTCGCCCGCGTTTATCTTCTTCTACTAAAGTCTGCAAAATTGTGTTGGTGGCTGACATCTGAAACATTACGCCGAAGCCAATCAAAGCCAACAGAAAAACTGCCGCATAGAAATTAGACGTGAATGCAAAAGTCATCAAGCTCACTGAAAAAATCACCATAGCGCAAACTAACCAATTTCCAATTCCTTTCATGCTGGTGCGCGCAGCTAAGAGAACTGTACCCACTAAAGAGCCAATAGCAGAAGCAGACATGAGCCAACCAAGCACGTCAGCTCCACCATGATAGGTTTGCTTAACCAAGGCTGGCATTAAGGTACTGAGAGGCATGCCAGCTAAGCTGGTAATCGCTGAAACTATCAACAAAGACCTGATTGGTCCTGATTGGAATGCGTAGGTAAAACCTTCTTTCATATGCGTAAAGACCGAACCTTCTTTTTTCACCACAGGCGGCTTGGCCGAGAAACGCATACAAAGAAGAGCCGCTATCACAGCGATATAGCTAATACCATTGGCAAGGAAACAGACGCCCTCGCCCAATGTGGCAATGACACCACCAGCGATGGCAGGTCCAATTAAACGAGTTAGGTTCATCAACGAAGAGTTGAGAGCAATAGCATTCGGCAAATCTTTTCGGTCTTCTACCATGTCAGTCACAAAGGCCTGACGAGTCGGCATATCTACAGCATTAACCAAGCCTGTGAATATGCCCAAAACAAGAATTTGCCAAAGTTGAATGTGCCCAAACAATGTTAGTCCCGCAAGTGTGAAAGCCAAAATCATAGCGGCAACTTGGGTGCCAATGATTAGTTTATGGCGGTTGACTCTGTCAGAGAGCACGCCGGCAAACGGCCCTAAGAGGAAGCTTGGTGCTGTGCTGGCGAAAGCAACGGCACCTAGTAAAAGTGGAGATGAGGTGAGGCGGTAGGTGAGCCAGCTAAGAGCCAGTTGCTGCATCCAAGTGCCGATTAGTGAAACGAATTGCCCAGAAAAATAGAGCTGGTAGTTACGACTAGAAAACGAGCGGGCCATGTGCGCAAAAGGTAGTTTAGAGGCGTCCATTGGTTGAAAATACCGTGAAGCTGCTGGGTGGCAAAGGATAATTTCGCAGAAAAGCTAGAACATCCTATTTAGCCGACTTATTAGTAGACGGTCGGTCAACTAGAATGTTTCAGATCTTTTAAAAAACCCGCAAAAGCCCAGTATTGTTAAGCTTCGTTAGCTGAGCGTCTAGCTTCGAGGTCTTCCCAGCGAGCAAACACCTTGGTAACGCCAGCTTCAGCCTTGTGAAAATCAGCCATCATTTCGGCCAATTTGACATGATTAGCTGCAATCTTGGGGTCTTCCATCAATGTTCTAACAGCTTGAAGAGCAGTCTCAGCCTCTTCAACTTTCGAACCGATAGAGTCTAGTTCTTTGCGTTCATTATTAGAAAGGGGCTTGAGGTTCTTCTTACTAGAGCCACCACTGCTAGAACCACCGCTAGTCGAACTTCCAATTTTGCTACCAGACTTTTCGATTTTTTCAGCTTTGTCTGATTTGCCCACAGACTTATTCTTGGTGCCGCTCTTAGTGAATCTATTTGACTCCCACTGCGAGTAATCAGCATAAAATTCGACACCGCCATCACCGTCTAAAGCAAGAATGGTAGTTGAAATCGTATCGATCATATAACGGTCGTGCGTCACTAGCACTACCGCTCCAGGGAAATCTTGCAGACTCTCTTCTAACACTTCAAGAGAAGCGATGTCGAGGTCATTTGTAGGTTCGTCTAAAATCAAAATATCAGCTTCTTGCAACATCAAACGAGCGATTAAAATGCGCGCTTGCTCGCCACCAGAGAGATAACTGACCGGCATAGGCAATTGATCAGGGCGGAAGAGAAAGCGCTTAGACCAACTCATTACATGAATTTGGCGGTCCCGATAGACCACCGAATCACCGCTCGGGCAAAGAGCTTCTTTAAGGGTAATTTCTTTATTGAGCTGATCGCGGTTTTGATCGAACCAAACAACTTTAAGCTGATCGGCGCGTTTGACGGTACCACTATCTGGTTGAATCTGTCCGGCAAGAATGCGCAATAAAGTTGTCTTGCCACTGCCATTAGTACCAACCAAACCAAGCTTCTGCTTAGGTGTTAGAACCAGGTCTAGCCCCGCGAACAATTCGCGACCACCCATCGACTTAACAACGTCTTTAGCCACCAACAACTCTTTGGTGCGTCGACCAGATGAACTAAAGTCGATGTTGACCGAACTGTTCATATTGTTGCGAGCTTTTACTTCAGCAAACTCATCGAATAATTTGCCTGCCTCACGAATGCGGCCTTGAGACTTGGTTTGGCGAGCGCGAGCACCACGCTGTAACCAGGCAACTTCACGACGCATTTTACTTGCTAATGCTTGTTGCTCATTTGATTGGGCCGAAAGATATTCAGCACGGGCAACGAGATACTCACTGTAAGGCCCCTTACAGCTCAAGTAACCATCTTTGTAAGCAGCATTCAACTCAACTGTTCTGTTGGTGACATTCTCAAGGAAGTTACGATCGTGACTCACCAAAATGAAAGCGAATGGTGCCGACTTCAACAAGTCTTCAAGCCAAAGAACCCCCTCTAAATCGAGATGGTTAGTCGGTTCGTCTAGCAATAGAAAATCTGGTTCTTTAACAAGCTGAGCAGCCAGGGCTAAGCGCTTGCACCAGCCACCAGATAGTGACGAGACAGTGGCACCAAGGTCTTCGAAACCAACAGTGCTAAGCGTATATTCAGCCCGGTTAATACGTTCAGTCTCGTCAATAGATTTGCCATCAAGCGAAGCCGCCACCACGTCACGCAAAATAGCGTCAGCCGGATATGGATTGTCTTGAGCTAAATAAGCAATGTTGAGAAACTTGCGAGTAGTTATGGCTCCGTCATCCGGCTCGTAAATACCGGCCATGATTTTGAGCAAGGTCGACTTGCCTGAGCCATTAGGGCCGATCAAGCCTACCCGTTCGCGGTCATCGATGGTGATCGAAATATCGCGAAATAGCGGACGAGCACTAAATGATTTGGTTATAGACTGGCAACTTATAGCAACTGGCATAGTTTCTCATTATACTTGCTATGCCGCAGCTGCCCAGGCTTCATAGCTATTTGTGACGCTTGTGATATTGTCTTTAGATGGTAATAGACGAATGAAAATTTGGGTCGATGCAGACGCCTGCCCTGTGCCCGTCAAAGACGTTGTGATTAAGGCCGCTCACAAGCTGGCGATTTGCACAATTTTCGTAGCGAATAAGGTGATTACCTTACCACTTTCGCCTCATCTTAGCTTCGTCCAAGTGGCCAAAGGCGCTGACGTAGCCGATCAATATATAGTCGACCAAGCAACTAAAGACGATTTAGTAATTACTCAAGATATCCTGTTGGCGGCCTTACTAGTTCCCAAAGAAATAGTAGTAATCGACCCTCGCGGCAACCCCTTCACCGAAGAAAACATTGGTGAGAGGGTTTCAGTGAGGGCCTTGATGACAGACCTGCGAGACAGCGGAGATATAACCGGTGGCCCTAAACAATACACTGACAAAGACAAACAACGCTTTGCCAGTGGCTTCGATAGGGCTGTCACCAAGCTTAGGAACAGTACCAACAAACCCTAAAAAGAAGGTTTATGTTTATGGTTCTGATTCTTTACTACCGATCAAGATGATGTTTGTGCCGACTTGATATGCCGAACCATTCTTAGGATTTTTGATCTTGCCGTTGGCGTAGAATCCGGTAGAACCGGTCTTGAATTCTTTACCGTCAGCTTTGATGGTGCCCCAGATTTCGCCTGAAGTGGTCTTGAATTCAATTATCAAAGCGGGTGGCGCATCGGCATCTACTTTTTTGGCCATCGTGATTCCTCCTAATGAGATTATTCAAATTGACATATCAAAATGGACATATCCAAATAGACATTCAAATCTGACAATTCAAGTTTACAGGATGATTCTGACACTGCAATCGGCTTGCCAAGGGAACAGAGTCGCAGCCGACGATATTTTCCGACTGACGACCAGTCAAAATATATGCCATACTCCCCACAAGGTGGCACAAACCGACAGCCCAATGCACCAAACAGTACTGCTGTAGACATCGCTGGAGATTAGATGAAGAATAAGCTATTTGTAGGCAA